>UBXM01000043.1 GCA_900469445.1 Hyphomicrobiales bacterium | reverse complement strand
AAAATGCAAAAATCGAACAAGACGTTGATTTTAAAAGCAATATCAAGATTCTTCGGATTCCTCCCCTGTTTCAACCTCTCCAAGGCACACGGACGTAAGGCCGAGGCCGGCATCGTCGATAATCGAACCAAGACAAAGTCAATCAATGGAGGCGGGGTGGCTGGAATGGCAGGGCTCGAACCTGCGACCGGGCGATTAACAGTCGCCTGCTCTACCAACTGAGCTACATTCCAATAGTTGGCCAATAAGGTTGGCCAATGGGCCGGCGCGGCGCAAATTGCAGACACGACGGCGTTGGGAAGCGCTGTCTACACAAGCGGCGCCTGACAATCAAGCCGGGATTTTCTGCCCCGTAAAAGATCGGATAGAGCCCGCGGATTTGAGGGCCGGCATTTCGCAAGCATGCGGGCATGGACCGGTCTTGCGCCCTGCTTTGCCGTCATTTTGAGATTTTCCGTTCGCGAGCCGAAGAACCGTCGGGTCCCGTCGAAAGAAACGTGGCTGTCGATCGGATCGCGGTGAATAGCGGACCCCATTCACGGCATGAGTGGGGCCATGGGTGGGGAGCCATGACCGGGGCCTTGAAGGCCCCGATCTCTGCCTTTAGCTCCGCAGGGCGTCGAGCGCCATGTTC
The DNA here is from genome assembly GCA_900469445.1 of Hyphomicrobiales bacterium. GTDB lineage: Bacteria > Pseudomonadota > Alphaproteobacteria > Rhizobiales > Rhizobiaceae > Neorhizobium. The sequence continues at coordinate 56,940 of UBXM01000043.1, read as the reverse complement.
AACGCCAGAACGTTGACTTTGGGTTCTCCGAGGAAGCCGAGTTGGCGCCCCTCGATATGCTGCTCGACAAGCGCACGAACCGCGGCTTCTTCCATGTTCCTGGCCCGTGCCACGCGCGGCACCTGGAAAAGGGCAGCTTCCGGCGAGATATGCGGGTCGAGACCACTGCCCGAAGCAGTCACGAGATCGACCGGCACTGCGGCATCCGGATTTTCGGCCCTTGCCGCTTCCAGGTCGGTTCTGACGCGGTCGATCAGCTTGGCGCTGGTCGGACCGAGGTTGGAACCGGAGGAGGAGGCCGCATTATATCCATCGCCTGCAGCCGAGGGGCGGCCGTGAAAATACTGCTCACCCGTAAACCCCTGGCCGATCAGCGCGGAGCCGATGACCTGGCCATTTCGCTCGATCAGACTGCCGTTTGCCTGGGAGGGGAAGATCGCCTGAGCGATACCGGTCATGGCAAGGGGATAGATCAGGCCGGTAATGGCGGTTGTGGCGACGATCATGACGATGGCCGGACGAAGTTGTTTCAGCATGGTTGCAGTTCCTTAAGCAAGGCCGAGCGAGGTGATGACCACGTCGATCGCCTTGATGCCGATGAACGGAACGACGATGCCGCCGAGGCCGTAGATCAAGAGATTGCGGGAAAGAAGCGCACCGGCACCGACGGCGCGATATTTGACACCCTTGAGAGACAGCGGGATCAGCGCGATGATGATGAGCGCATTGAAGATGATCGCCGACAGGATCGCGCTTTGCGGGGTCGCAAGGCCCATGACATTGAGCACGCCGAGCTGCGGATAGAAGGCCAGGAACATCGCCGGGATGATGGCGAAATATTTGGCGATGTCGTTGGCGATCGAGAACGTCGTCAGCGCGCCACGCGTCATCAGCAGCTGCTTGCCGATCTCGACGATCTCGATGAGCTTCGTCGGATCCGAATCGAGGTCGACCATGTTGCCGGCCTCGCGGGCTGCGACCGTTCCGGTATTCATGGCGACGCCGACATCGGCCTGCGCAAGAGCCGGAGCATCATTCGTGCCGTCGCCGCACATGGCGACCAGCTTGCCCTTGGCCTGCTCCTCGCGGATCAGCGACAGCTTGTTTTCCGGCGTTGCCTGGGCAAGGAAGTCATCCACACCTGCTTCGGCAGCGATCGCGGCCGCCGTCATCGGATTGTCGCCGGTGATCATGACAGTGCGGATGCCCATCTTGCGAAGCTCGGCAAAACGTTCGCGAATGCCGCCCTTGACGATGTCCTTCAGGTAGATGACGCCGAGCAGTCTTCCGTCGCGGGCGACGGCGAGCGGCGTACCGCCGACCTTCGAAATCTCGCCGGCGATCGCTTCGATGTCCCTGATCTCCTGCGATGCGGCATCTCTGCCTGCAGGCTGCGCCGAGCGGACATGGTTCAATACGGCTTCGACGGCACCCTTGCGGATCGATGATCCGTCGAGGTCCACGCCGCTCATGCGGGTCTGGGCCGTGAACGGGACGAAGCTTGCCTGGAGGTTTTGCATGTCGCGCGCCCGGATCGCATATTTCTCCTTGGCAAGCACGACGATGGAGCGGCCCTCCGGCGTCTCGTCGGCAAGCGATGCGAGCTGGGCCGCGTCGGCGAGTTCCTGTTCGGAGACGCCGCGGATCGGGCGAAATTCCGTTGCCTGGCGATTGCCGAGCGTGATCGTGCCGGTCTTGTCGAGGAGCAGCGTATCGACGTCGCCGGCGGCCTCGACCGCGCGGCCGGACATGGCAAGCACGTTGAAGCGGACAAGACGATCCATGCCGGCAATGCCGATCGCCGACAAAAGAGCGCCGATCGTCGTCGGAATGAGCGTCACGAACAGTGCGACGAGGATGATGATCGGGATCGCGCCACCGGCATAGGTGGCGAAAGCCGGAATGGTTGCAACGGCGAGCACGAAGATCAGCGTCATGCCGGCCAGAAGAATATTGAGCGCGATCTCGTTCGGGGTCTTCTGGCGTTCGGCGCCCTCGACAAGGGAGATCATCCGGTCGATGAAGGTCGAACCGGCGGCCGCGGTGATGCGAACCCGGATCCAGTCCGAGAGCACCTGGGTGCCACCGGTAACGGCCGAACGGTCGCCGCCCGATTCACGGATCACCGGCGCGGATTCACCGGTAATCGCAGCTTCATTGACCGAGGCGACGCCTTCGATGACTTCGCCATCGGAAGGGATGATGTCGCCGGCCTCCACGATGACGATGTCGTTCACCTTGAGGCTGGTGCCGGGAACCATTCTGTATTGCGTGCGGTCGTCGCCGGATAGCAGTTTGGCCTGGGTTTCGGTTCGCGTCTTGCGCAGGCTGTCGGCCTGCGCCTTGCCGCGGCCTTCGGCAACGGCCTCGGCGAAATTGGCAAACAGCACGGTGAACCAGAGCCAGAGATTGATCTGGAAGGTGAAGCCCAGCCCCTCGCGTCCCGTCACGAGATCGCGAAGGAAAAGGATGGTGGTCAGAACAGAGACCGTCGCCACGACGAACATGACCGGGTTCTTTGAAAGAGTGCGCGGGTCGAGCTTGGTGAAAGCTCCGGCAAGCGCGGGAACAAGGATGCGACTATCGAGGATACTCGCGGATTTGGACTGGCTCATAAAAGAGGCTCCAGCTTGGATGAGGCGACCGGCCTGCCCTGACAATCAGGGAGATCGGTCAGCCCTGCAGGATTTCGACGGCGCAGATGACGGCGAGAAGACCCGCCATCATCGCGAGAATGACATTGGAACCGCGCAAGCGCCTGGTTTCCCGGCCTCGTTTTCCCGAGGAGAGATCCGACTGTCTGCGCAGTGCCTGACGAATGCTCATGACATTTCCCCCGTTTCTCAGAAGGTCTGACCCGAGATCATCATCAGGTGTTCGATGACCGGGCCGAGCGCCAGTGAAGGCAGGAAGGTCAGGCCGCCGACGATCAGGATCGTGCCGACCAGAAGGCCGACGAACAGACCGCCATCGGTCGGGAACGTGCCGGCAGAGGCAGGAACCGTCTTCTTGGCAACCAGCGAACCTGCAATCGCAAGCGCCGGAATGATCATCAGGAACCGTCCCATCAGCATGCCGAGACCGAGCGTCGTGTTGAACCACGGCGTATTGGCCGAAAGCCCGCCGAAAGCCGACCCGTTATTGGCCGCCGCCGATGTGTAGGCATAAAGGATTTCGGAAAAGCCGTGAGGGCCGGCGGTCCCGATCGACGATACGGCCGACGGCAGGACGCTGGCGATTGCGGTAAACACCAGCATCGAGAGCGGCAGGCAGAGAATGGCAAGCACGGCCATCTTCATTTCCTTCGCCTCGATCTTCTTGCCGAGATATTCCGGTGTGCGACCGACCATCAGGCCCGCGACGAAGATGGAGATGATGATGAAGAGGATGATGCCGTAGAAACCGGCACCGACACCGCCGACGATGATTTCGCCGAGCTGCATGTTGATGAGCGGGATCAGGCCGCCAAGCGCCGTGAACGAACCATGCATCGCATTGACCGCGCCGCAGGACGCAGCCGTGGTGATGACCGCAAACAGCGAGGACATGACGACGCCGAAGCGGACTTCCTTGCCTTCCATATTGCCGCCGGCAAGACCGAGGGAATGCATGATCGGATTTCCGGATGCTTCCGCCCAATAGACGATGCCGACACCGACGAGGAACAACACGCCCATGGCGGCCAGAATAGCCCAGCCCTGGCGCTGGTTGCCGACCATGCGCCCGAAGACATTGGTGAAGGCGGCGCCGATCGCAAAGATCGACACCATCTGCAGCATGTTCGTGAGATTGTCGGGGTTCTCGAACGGATGCGCCGAATTCGCATTGAAGAAGCCGCCACCATTGGTGCCGAGCATCTTGATGGCGAGCTGGGAGGCGACCGGGCCGAGCGCGATCGTCTGCTGCGCGCCCTCAAGCGTCGTTGCGGTGACATAAGCGCCAAAAGTCTGCGGCACGCCGAGCGCAACATAGATGATTGCCAGCACGATACAGATCGGCAGGAGTATGTAGAGCGTTGCGCGGGTCATATCGACCCAGAAATTGCCGATGGCCTTGCCCGATGCCCGCGAAAACGCACGGATGAGACCGATGGCAATCGCCATGCCGGTCGCGGCCGAAACGAAGTTTTGAACGGCAAGTCCGACCATCTGGCTGAGGTAGGACATCGTGCTTTCACCGCCATAACTCTGCCAGTTGGTATTGGCGACGAAGCTGATCGCGGTGTTGAAGGAAAGATCGGGGCCGACGGCAGGCATGCCGGCGGGGTTGAGCGGCAGCACGTCCTGGAGGCGCAGGATGCCGTAAAGCAGCAGAAAACCTGCGAGGTTGAACATCAGCATCGAGAACGCGAAGGACGTCCAGTGCTGCTCTTCGCGTTCATGCGTGCCGGCAAGTGCGTAAAGTCCGCGTTCGATCGGAACGAGGACGGGCGAAAGGAGCGTGCGCTCGCCGGAAAAGACGCGCGTCATATAGGCGCCGAGCGGTTTGACGAGCAGAACAAGGATCCCGCAAAACGCGAGGATCTGTAACCATCCGTTGAGGGTCATGGGGAAGAACTTTCAGTTGCGGGCAGCCACGAGGCGCCAGCGCGATCAGAAACGTTGATTGGAGCAAGTCCGTTGAAAGTGGGAACCGCTTTACAGGCGAAATTGCGCCGCTCTAGAAGCGCTCCGGGCGAATAAGGGCGTAGATGAGGTAGGCCGTCAGAACGACGGTGACGACACCGCTCAATGCGTAATCGAAAACCATCTCGGCCTCTCAAAGCCTGTCGCAGGCGCGTGTATAGGCAAAGCAGAGCGCGAAGAACGCCACCGCCGTGCCAAGCAAAATGATATCCATCATTGATCCGGACTCCTATTGATCAAGGAGAGGACAGGACCGAGCGCGCCTCTTTAAAAGCGGCGTGCTCATACGTCCTGGCTCTAAAATGCAGGGCCTGCATCCTTCCAGTCGATATGCCGACGATGAGCATAGGAATTCGAGACAGAGCCGCGAACCAAGAAATAAAGATCCTATATAGATTGCGGATGATCACGCGCCGGCAAGCAACGTGACGTTACCGGCCGCACACATGCCGCCGCCGGACGATGCTTGACGGATCCATCGCCTGGCACAGCTTCCGCGGAAGGACACTTTGTCCCGATGTCCCGCATTGCATGGGCTCGTCTTCGCACGGCCCCGAATTGCTGACAATCGCCAATTCCCTGCGCCAGGACCACGTCTTTCGTCAGGTTTGACCGAGATTTGGACCTGACAAATTCACCACCCATTCACCATTCTCGCTCGTTTCGGTTCTGTGACAATATGCAGCGTTGGAGGCCATGCAGGCCTGTGGAACTGTGCTCGTGCACCGATATCGCGCGAGACCGTGTACAATCGGCGGTTAACAGCGATCAGTCGGTTCCAGTGAAGGAGGTCACAGGAATGTCTGTTTTGAGAATGCACGGTCCATGGGCCGTGCTGGGTGTCGTCGGCGCGTTATGCCTCGCCGTCCTGGCCACGCAACGGGGCGAGCCGGTCAATGCGCTCTGGATCGTTGTGGCCGCCATCAGCATCTATCTGGTCGCTTACCGTTATTACAGTCTCTATATCGCCGAACATGCGATGCGCCTCGATCCGAGACGCTCGACACCGGCCGTTCGCCTGAACAACGGCCTCGATTTCGTGCCGACGGACCGATACGTGCTTTTCGGTCACCATTTTGCGGCGATCGCCGGCGCTGGCCCGCTGGTCGGCCCCGTGCTTGCGGCGCAGATGGGCTACCTGCCCGGCACGTTGTGGATCATCTTCGGCGTCGTTTTGGCCGGTGCGGTACAGGATTTCATGATCCTGTTCGTCTCGATGCGCCGCGACGGCCGTTCGATCGGTGAGCTTATCCGGTCCGAGCTTGGCGCCATCCCCGGCGTCATCGCCCTCTTCGGCACATTCATGATCATGATCATCATCCTCGCCGTCATGGCAATGATCGTCGTGAAGGCTCTGACACACAGCCCCTGGGGCACGTTCACGGTCGCCGCCACCATTCCGATCGCCATGCTGATGGGCGTTTATAGCCGTTATATCCGGCCGGGCCGTATCGGCGAGGTTTCCGTGATCGGCTTCATCCTGCTGCTGCTGGCCATCATCTACGGCCAGGATGTTGCAGCCAGCCCGACATGGGCACCGTTCTTCGACTATACCGGCACCCAGCTCGTCTGGGCTCTCGTCGGTTATGGTTTCGTCGCCTCGGTGCTGCCCGTCTGGCTGCTGCTTGCACCGCGCGACTATCTGTCGACCTTCCTGAAGATCGGCACGATCGCGGCCCTGGCGCTGTCGATCTTCATCCTTGCGCCGCAACTGCACCTGCCCGCCGTCACCAAGTTCGTCGACGGCAGCGGGCCGGTATGGTCGGGCGGGCTTTTCCCGTTCCTGTTCATCACCATCGCCTGCGGTGCCGTGTCCGGTTTCCACGCGCTCATCTCGTCGGGCACGACGCCGAAGATGATCGACAATGAGACCAATGCACGCTTCATCGGTTACGGCGGCATGCTGATGGAATCCTTCGTCGCCATCATGGCGCTGGTTTCCGCTGCCGTGCTCGATCCGGGCGTCTATTTCGTCATGAACAGCCCCGCCGCCGTGATCGGCACCACGCCGGAAAGTGCGGCAGCCGCGGTGACGGCAATGGGCTTTGCCATCACGCCCGAGACGATATCCCAGGTGGCATCGGATGTCGGGGAAGCCTCGATCATCTCGCGCGCCGGGGGCGCACCGACACTCGCCGTCGGCATGGCGCAGATAATTTCGAGCGTCTTCGGCGACCGGTCGATGATGGCCTTCTGGTATCACTTCGCCATCCTGTTCGAAGCCCTGTTCATCCTGACTGCCATCGACGCGGGAACGCGCGCCGGCCGCTTCATGCTTCAGGATCTGATCGGGCTGGTTGCCCCGAGCTTCCGCACCACGTCGTCATGGGTGCCGAGCATCATTGCCACGGCGCTTTGCGTTACCGCATGGGGAACACTTCTGCATCAGGGGGTCACCGATCCGCTCGGCGGCATCAACACGCTGTGGCCGCTTTTCGGCATCTCCAACCAGATGCTCGCCGCCGTGGCACTGACGCTGGCAACCGTTGTGCTCTTCAAGATGAAGCGGCAGCGTTATGCCTGGATCACCATCCTGCCGGCAAGCTGGCTGGTGCTTTGCACGCTGACGGCAGGCCTGCAGAAGATCTTCTCGACCGATGTGAAGGTCGGCTTCGTCGCCGCTGCCCGGCAGTTTTCCGATCGCATCGCGAGCGGAGACACATCCGGTCCGCTGACGGAAGCCCAGATGCAGCAGATCGTGCAGAACAACTACATCAATACCGGGTTGACGATCATCTTCGTCGTCGTCGTGGTCTCGATCGTCGGCTTCGGCATCAATTCCTGCATCAAGGCGCTGCGCAATCCGGATTGGACCGCGCGCGAAGCGCCCGACAGCACCCTCGCCACACCAGCTCCGGGAGAATAGATCTTGAGTATTCTAACAGGAAAGTCCGGGACCGTATTGAAAGGTCGTCTCTCCGATATCGGGCGCTGCCTTTGCGATGGCGCAAGATTGATGGTCGGAATGCCGAACTACGATACCTACGTGGCGCATGTTCGCACCACCCACCCGGACAAGCCGGTCATGACATACGAGGAATTCTTCCGTGATCGCCAGAACGCAAAGTTCGGCGGTGGCGGAAAGGGTGGCTTCGTCTGCTGCTGAGCGGACGTCCTGCACAGTGTGCGCCCTTTCATCGGGGCGCGCTTTGGTAGCAATACTTGAAGGCGAGGGACCTGGCATCAGGCCCCTCGCCTCATTTTTTCCTTACGCCTTGAACAGCGACTTCAACGTCGATGGCTGGCTGCGGTGATATTGCGGCGCGGCGGATACTTCGCCGCCCAGAACCGCCGCGGCATGCCAGGGCCAGCGCGGATCGTAGAGGATCGTGCGGGCCAGACCGATGACATCCGCATCGCCCGTCGCAACGATCGCTTCCGCCTGGGACGGTTCGGTGATCAGTCCGACGGCAACTACCGGCATCTTCACGGCTGCCTTGACCGCACGCGCGAACGGCACCTGATAGCTCGGTGAAACGGGGATTTTCTGGTCGATATGCAGCCCGCCTGTCGAGACGTTGATCGCATCGCAACCGCGCAGATCGAGTGCCTTGGCGAATTCGATCGTCTCTTCCAGGTTCCAGCCGCCATCGTACCAGTCGGTGGCGGAGACGCGAACCGAAACGACCTTGTCGGCCGGGAATGCAGCCCGCACCGCGTCGAACACTTCCAGCGGGAACCGCATCCGGTTTTCCAGGCTTCCACCATATTCGTCGGTCCGCTGGTTAGCGAGCGGCGACAGGAAGGAATGCAGCAGATAGCCGTGAGCCGCATGGATCTGCACGGCATCGATACCGATGCGTGCTGCACGCACTGCAGCCGCCACAAACGCGTCACGGATCTCATCCATGCGTTCGCGGGTCATCTCAGTCGGCACCGTATCGGTCGACTTGAACGGAACCGCCGAGGGTGCTTCCGTCTGCCATCCGTTGTCGTGGTCGGCGGGAAGCTGCCCGCCACCAAGCCACGGCAGATCGGAGGATGCCTTGCGCCCGGCATGGGCGAGCTGCACGGCGATCGGCATGTTCGACCACTTGCGGATGCTCTCTAGCGTCCGGCGCATCGCCTTCTCCGTCGCATCGTCATACAATCCGACATCGGCATAGCTGATCCGGCCTTCGGGAACGACTGCCGTTGCCTCGATGGTCAAGAGTCCGGCTCCGGAGAGCGCCAACTGCCCCAGATGAATGAGATGCCAGTCGGTCATGCAGCCATCGACCGCCGAATAGGTGCACATGGGAGCGATGGTGATACGGTTCTCGAGTTCGAGATTGCGGATCTTGAACGGCGTGAAAAGCTGTGGCTGAGGCATTTGACTCACTTTCGACATGACAGGTTTGAAATCGCTCATCGACGACATAACGTCAGCGACTTCGCGTAAACTCGACCGATATCCGCAGGTCCGATAGAAGTGCTGGTATGGTTGAAGACATACCTATGCATCCGATAGGTATGCGTCAAGACATACCTGTCACTTGCATCCGCATGCCGATTTCCTTAGATTTACTCTATGCCAGAACTGCTTCCCCAGCCAGCGCGCGACGAGATCGATATCAGCATTGTCTTCTCGACGCTGTCAGACCCGCTTCGCCGCACGGCAATCGCCATCCTGGCAACGCTTCCCGACGGCATGGAGCGCAACTGCGCGTCCTTCGGTTTTCCGGTGGCGAAGGCTTCCCTTACCCACCATTTCAAGATCCTTCGCGAAGCCGGCCTGATCAGCCAGATCGATTACGGAAATCGCCGCGCCTCCTCGCTGCGTCGCGACGATATCGAGGCACGGTTTCCCGGTCTACTCGCCATGCTCGTGAAAGAGCTTGAACAGGATGGCGGCATCGAAAAGGCTGTCGCTGCCGCAGGTAAACGCTGACGTCAGCGCGATCGGAAGCCGGCTAACTTTGCGACCTCACCGGACACCATGCCCTTGAACGAAAAAGGCCCGGGAAGGTTTTCCTTCCCGGGCCTTAGCTTGACAGATTTCAAATCTTAATAATGAACCGACCGGCTGTCGATCGGCGTCGTCTTCGGCGGCGCGAACTTGGTCAGGTTGATGCCTTCAACCGCGACGCGATATTCCTCGATGCTCGGCGTGCGGCCAAGGATCGCCGACAGCACCACCAGCGGCGTGGAAGCGAGCAGCGATTCACCCTTCTTTTCCGCCGTGTCTTCAACGACGCGGCCCTGGAACAGGCGGGTCGAGGTGGCCAGAACGGTATCGCCCTTCTCAGCCTTTTCCTGGTTGCCCATGCAAAGGTTGCAGCCCGGACGCTCCAGATAGAGAATGTTCTCGTATTCGGTGCGGTTGGCCGTCTTCGGCTTCAGATCGTCGAATTCGAAGCCCGAATATTTCTGCAGGATTTCCCAGTCACCTTCGGCCTTCAGCTCGTCGATGATGTTGTAGGTCGGTGCCGCAACGACGAGCGGCGCCTTGAACTCGACCTTGCCCTCGGCCTTTTCGAGGTTCTTCAGCATCTGGGCAACGATCTTGATGTCGCCCTTGTGAACCATGCAGGAACCGACGAAGCCGAGGTCCACCTTCTTGGTGCCGCCGTAGTAGGAAACCGGGCGGATCGTGTCATGGGTGTAACGGCGCGAAACGTCGGCATTGTTGACGTCAGGGTCGGCGATCATCGGCTCGTCGATGAGGTCGAGATCGACGACGACTTCGGCGAAATACTTGGCGTTGTCGTCGGGCTTCAGAGCCGGCTTTTCACCCGAACGGATTTCCGCGATGCGGGCATCCGCCTTGTCGATCAGGCCCTGCAGCGTCTGGGCCGTGTTGTCCATGCCCTTGTCGATCATGATCTGGATGCGCGACTTGGCGATTTCCAGGCTTTCGATCAGCGTCGCGTCCTCGGAGATACAGATCGACGCCTTGGCCTTCATTTCGGCCGTCCAGTCGGTGAAGGTGAAGGCCTGGTCGGCCAGCAGCGTGCCGATATGCACTTCGATGATACGGCCCTGGAAGACGTTGTCGCCATGCTGCTTGAGCATCTGCGCCTGGGTGGCATGCACCACGTCACGGAAGTCCATGTAAGGCTGCATCGTGCCCTTGAAGGTCACCTTGACCGACTGCGGGATCGGCATGGTCGCTTCGCCGGTGGCAAGCGCCAATGCAACGGTGCCGGAGTCCGCGCCGAAGGCAACGCCCTTGGACATACGGGTATGGCTGTCGCCGCCGATGATGATCGCCCAGTCGTCCACGGTGATGTCGTTCAGCACCTTGTGGATGACGTCGGTCATCGAATGGTAGACGCCCTTCGGGTCACGCGCGGTGATGACGCCGAAATTGTTCATGAAGGACATCAGCTTCGGGATATTGACCTGAGCCTTCCTGTCCCAGACCGAAGCCGTGTGGCAGCCCGACTGATAGGCGCCATCGACCAGCGGCGAAATGACGGTTGCCGCCATCGCTTCCAGTTCCTGCGCGGTCATCAGACCGGTCGTATCCTGCGAACCGACGATGTTGACCGTCACGCGGACGTCGGAACCAGCATGCAATACCTTGCCCGGCGTCACGCCGACAGCATTGCGGTTGAAGATCTTCTCGACAGCCGTCAGGCCCTGGCCTTCGACCGAGAGTTCCTTGTTCGGAGCAAAAACCGGCGTCGCCTCGACGCCCAGCGTCTGGGCCGCAAAAGTCTGGAGCTTCTTGCCGAAGACGATGGCGTAGGACGAACCGGCCTTCATGAACTCCATCTTCTGGGGCGTGAAGGAGGAAGCGACATCGACCAGTTCTTCGCCGTTTTCGTCGCGCAGCTTCTTGTTCTTCGCATCGATCTTCAGAACAGTGCCGGTTTCGACCGAGAACTTCTGCTCCAGGATCGGGTTGCCGTCATTGTTGAGGATCGGCTTGCCGTTCTCGTCGAGCTTCTTGACCCAGTTCTTCAGGTTGATGCCGATACCGCCGGTCACGTCGACGGTGGTCGCGAAGATCGGCGAAATGCCGTTGGTGCCGGCGACGACCGGAGCGAAGTTGACGAAGGGCACATAGGGGCTGGACTGCTTGCCGGTCCACAAAGCGACGTTGTTGACGCCGGACATGCGCGACGAGCCGACGCCCATCGTGCCCTTTTCGGCGATCATCATCACCCGCTTGTCGGGATGCTGCTGCTGCAGAGCAACGATTTCCGCCTGCGCTTCAGGCGTGATCATACACTGACCATGCAGCTGGCGGTCGGAACGCGAATGCGCCTGGTTGCCTGGCGACAGAAGGTCGGTCGAGATATCACCTTCGGCAGCGATGAAGGTGACGACCTTGATCTCGTCGTCGACATCCGGGAGCTTGGTGAAGAATTCGGCCTTAGCGTAGCTTTCGAGCACATCCTTGGCGACGGCATTGCCGGCCTTGTAGGCGTCGCGCAGACGGAACATGTCGGCGTCATAAAGGAAGACCTGGGTCTTCAGGACGTCGCCGGCTTCCTTCGCGATTGCCGCGTCATCGCCGAGCGCGATGTCGAGCAGCACTTCGACCGAAGGACCACCCTTCATGTGCGACAGGAGTTCGAGCGCAAATGTCGGCGAGATTTCCGCAACGACCGTTTCGCCGAGAATGATCTTCTTCAGGAAGGCGGCCTTGACGCCGGCGGCACTCGTCGTGCCCGGCAGCGTGTTGTAGATAAAGAATTTCAGCGCATCGGCGCGATGCTGGTTACCGGCATCTTCGATCAGCGTGATGATTTCAGCGGTCAGCGCGCCATCATCGATCGGCTTGGGAGCAAGCCCTTGAGTTTTTCTGCTTTCAATTTCTGCCAGGTATTCCGAGTACAGGTTCATCACAGTCCCAACGTCATTAGCTTTTTGGCGCTGAAACGCAGCACCACCGAACGAGTTATACGGCCCAGGGCCTTCGGGTTTGGAGTACGTCAACCGAGCCCGTGTGACAAGATACCGCATTTCGGTAAATGCAGTCCTTCGGCTCCAGCGTTCAACGGCTGACGATGACCGAGCGCGTTCTTAGCGGATCGGCGCAGCGGAAGCCATAGATTTAAGCGCAACGGCATTTCCGATCCCCCCGGCAGCGAAGGCGACCGGCACAGTTTTTCGACGTCAAATCCTTCGGTTTCTCCGTAATCCGGCTCCATCCTTGTGGCAGCCGGCATCCATCCGCTTGTAACGGCAGGCCGGATCCGGCCCGGGTCGCAAAAAATATTCGGTTTGTCGGGATGAGAATTGACGGTGGCTCCGTATATGCAGGTATGGATCGCAAACACGGCCCCTTCGACGTCATTGGTCATCTCGCTTCGCTGAAGCGCTATGCGCGCTCGCTTGTTGCCAACAATGCGGATGCCGAAGACCTCGTTCATGATGCTTTGCTGAAGGCCTACGAGCGGCGCTCCACATTCAGGACAGGCGCCAACCTTCGCAGCTGGCTTTTCGCCATCCTGCACAATACCCACGTGGATACACAGAGATCTCGCAAGTCCCGAACGATCCGCGACGACGCGGCGGCGATGGACAGCGATCAGATCTATCCCGCAGCGCAGGAGGATGCCGTCCATCTGCAACAGGTGCACGCAGCCTTCATGCAGCTTCCCGTCGAGCAGCGCGAGGCGCTGCATCTCGTTGCGGTCGAGGACCTTTCCTATCAGCAGGCGGCAGACACGCTCGGCATCCCGCTCGGCACGCTGATGTCGCGTGTCTCTCGGGCCAGAACGACACTGCGCGCCTTTGAGAATAATCCGACCAAGACGGCCCATCTGAGGCTGGTAGGAGGCAACAATGACTGATGTCCCTTCCATTATGGATGCAGACCTTCATGCCTATGTCGACAATCAGCTCGACCCCGCCGAGCGTCTGAAAGTCGAAAAGCATCTGGCCAGGAACCCGCAGGCAGCGGCCCAGGTGATGGCCGACCTCAGCATACGCAGCGCCTTGAAGCTCTCGCTGATCGGCGACGCCCCGCATTTCCGGCCGGACACTCGGGAAGCGGCCCGCCGCCTTTCTGCAAGCCTGTCGGATCGCCAGATGTGGAACACCCTGCGCAAGATCGCGGCTGTCGGCATTCTGGTGTCTCTTGGCTGGTTCGCCAACACATCCGTCGGCACACGTGAGGTGAACGCCACGGTGCATCCGCCCGCTTTTGTCGAACAGGCCGTTCGGGCACATCGCACGTCGCTGGTCCGGGCCGGCATGCATTCCCAGCCCGAGGTGAGATCCTATGATCGAGACGACATCCGCGCTGCGACAGCGATTACCATGCCGGAACTTCCCGAGAACTGGAAGGTCGTGGATGTGCAGGTCTTTCCGTCGGAATTCGGCCCGAGCATAGAGGCGGCGGTACGCACGGGCGAAGGGGCTCTGGTTTCCCTGTTTGCAGGCAGACCGGGAAGCTTTGCCGTCGAGCCGATCACGAACCTCAATCTGAGCGATGCGGAAGCAGCCTGGTGGCAAATCGGCGAGGTGGCCTACGCGGTCATCTCGAGCACTCCCGACGCCGACCTCACGGACGAGGCTCAAACTCTCAAGAACTCACTCTACTGATCGTCAAGGAGACAATCATGTATCCCAACCAGAACCGCTTTGGCGGCATCAGCAACACGTCGGCGGCTGCCTTTGACGAAGGTCTGCGTCAGCATATGCTGAGGGTCTACAACTATATGGGTCTCGGCCTTGTGATGACCGGCCTCGTTGCCTTCATCGTCGGCACCACCCCGGCGCTCTACGTGCCGATCTTCTCCTCGCCGCTCAAATGGGTGGTGATGCTGGCGCCGCTGGCTTTCGTCTTCTTCTTCTCGTTCCGCATGCACGCCATGTCCGCCTCCTCGGCACAAATGACTTTCTGGGCCTTCAGCGCCGTGATGGGCCTGTCTCTCGCATCGGTCTTCCTCGTCTTTACCGGAGCAAGCATCGCGCGCACCTTCTTCATCGCAGCAACGATGTTCGGCGCCATGAGCCTGTTCGGCTACACGACGAAACGCGACCTTTCCAAGATGGGTTCGTTCCTGATCATGGGCCTGATCGGCGTGATGATCGCCTCGATCGTGAACATTTTCCTCGGTTCGAGCGCACTTCAGTTCGCCGTCTCGGTGATCGGCATCGTCGTCTTCGTCGGCCTGACCGCCTACGATACCCAGAACATCAAGGAGCAATATGCCGAAAACCATGACCAGGAGAGCCAGCAAAAGCTCGCGGTATTCGGCGCACTGTCGCTCTATCTGAACTTCGTCAACATCTTCCAGCTGCTGCTGAACTTCACCGGCCAGCGCGAAGAATAATCCCCAGCACCCAAGGAGACATCTCTATGGATCGCAACGACCAGCAGGCCATCAACGGCCTGTTCTCCAAGCTCGCCCATGTGGAACAGCAATCCGGCCATCGCGACGCGGAATCCGACCGCTTCATCCAGGAGCGGATCAGCCAGCAGCCGGGCGCGCCCTATTACATGGCGCAGACCATCGTCGTGCAGGAGCAGGCGCTTGAGGCTGCCCAACGCCGCATCGAAGAGCTCGAATACCAGAACATGCAGGGCGCCCAGCAGCGTGGCGGCGGCGGTTTCTTCTCGTCGATGTTCGGCAGCAATGCGCAGCCACAGCAGCAGCGCCCTACCTCCCAGCGAACAGCTTACGGACATACCGCTCCAGCGGCCTCCCCGTGGGGCAATCAGGGCCAGGGTCAACAAGGCATGCCGATGCAGCAACAGCGCGGCGGAGGCTTTCTCGCCGGTGCCGCTCAGACCGCGATGGGCGTCGCGGGTGGCGTACTGCTGGGCAATGCAATCATGGGCATGATGGGTGGCGACGAAGCACAGGCTGCCCAGTCCGATACGGCTGCTCCCGATGCGGAAGCACCAGCAGATGACATGGACTTCGGCGGCGACGAGGACATCTGATCTCGTCTCGTTTGAATTGGGCCGCCGGGCGTATCCTCTCCTCCCAAGCCTCGGCGGCCCAATGCAATTCCGTAGAAAGACCGAATGACACGTCTTACCCCTCCCGCCGACACGCTGATCCCCGCCTGGCAATGATCCCTGGCGACCTGGTTTGGTGCCGGTTTGATCGAGCCGTTGCGAGCCGGCCCGGCTGCGGCGAAACAGCCATCCGGGCTCCCGACACACCCGCGCGACCATTCATTCTGACGCGGCCAACCGATCGGCTATGCGTCCCTTTATTCAAGAAGGCCTAGATGGAAGACGTAACGACCTACCTGACCAACCTCGTGCGCGATCACCGCGATTGGGCGGTCGTCATCATCGGTTTGAGCGCGTTCATGGAATCGCTGTTTATCCTGGGTCTTGTGTTTCCCGCGACCCCGATCTTCCTGGCGATCGGTGGATTGCTGGCAACCGACGCCCTGGATCCGGTACCACTCGTCGCTTCGGCGGTTGGAGGAGCAATTCTTGGCGACATGGTATCTTATGCCATTGGCAGAAAATACGGACGCCAGATCATCCATAGGCCCTTTGCAAAATCGCATCGCCGCAACATAGCCAAGTCGCGTGTCTTCTTTCGCAAATATGGGGTGCTTTCCGTCTTCATAGGACGGTTCTTTGGTCCGCTGCGCTCCACCGTCCCGTTCGTCGCCGGAATGACGCAGATGAAACAGGGACGCTTCCAATTGGCGAACTGCGCATCCGCAGTCGTTTGGGCGCCCGTTATGCTCTTGCCAGGATGGGTCACGGTCACGGGGTATCAGGCAATCTGACATCCAATTCGCGCATTCCGGCTGTGACCTACCTACCCGTCCTCCTGATCGCGCTCCCATAAAATCTCTGGCGAACATGCGAGGCAGCATCGTTGATGCCTGCGCGCAAGACTGCTCCAGTGCTCGGACATGGCCTTTTGCCGTGTTCGGTGCAACTTTCAGCAGTGCTCCTCTCTCCTCCTGTCGGGCAAGGGAGGTAGTATCGCAGCCAGGAGCGACCTGGCGGCAGGATGCTTGAGCAAGGCAATGTCGGCGGACCGGATTTCTTCCACGATCCCCCCCTCGTCCATGACCAGGCAGCGCGACGCAAACCGCTTCACCAGGCGCAGGTCATGGGTGACGAACAGGTAAGCGATACCAGTTTCCTTCTGCAGCCGGCCAAGCAATTCCAGGGCTGACGCCTGCAGGTGGATATCAAGGTTCGAGACCGCCTCGTCGAGAATGATCAGCTTGGGATTGACTGCAAGCGCACGGGCTATGCATACCCGCTGCAATTGCCCGCCGCTGACCTGCGACGGGAGATGATCCGCCAAATCGGCCGGCAACTGCACCATCTTAAGTAGCTCGCTGACGCGGGCATCTCGTTGCCTGTCGTCCAGAGCCGTCAAATGCCGCAGGGGCTCCGCGATGATGGCGCGAATGGAGAAGCGCCCGTTCACGGCACTCGGTGAATCCTGAAAGACGAGCTGAACCTCACGTCGGAAATCCTTCAACCTGCCGCGTGTGAGCGTGTCGACAGCATGTCCCCGAAACATGACGGTTCCAGCACTCGGGCTCTCCAGCCCGACAAGAAGCCGGGCAAGCGTGCTTTTGCCGCAACCACTTCGCCCAACCAGGGCGACCGTCTCGCCTTCCTCGATTGCCAGCGAGATATCGTCGAGAACCACCTTGGTGGAGCTTGCTCCGACCAGGGAATGGCTGCGGTAGGTTTTCGAGACGCCCTTGGTGCTGATCAGGCTCATGCGCCAATCTCCATGCCGTAGAGCGAAAGATGGGCACCGACCAGGAGCCGGGTGACCTCATGCTTCGGTCGATGAAAGATCTCCATCACGGGCGCCTGCTCAACGATGCGACCTCGATCGATGACGGCGACATCGTCGGCAAGTCTTGCAACGACGCCCATGTCATGTGTGACAAGCAATACGCCGAGGTCACGCTCCTTCACCAGGGTTTCAAGGAGTTCCAGGACACGCAATTGCACAACGAGGTCGAGATCGGTGGTCGGCTCATCCGCAAACAGGAACGGTGCCTCGCTGAGCAATGCCAGCGCGATCATCATTCGCTGCAGCATGCCGCCGCTCATTTCAAAAGGGTAAAGCCCCAGGATGTCTTCGGCATCGTCAAGACCGGCCGCCGCCATGCAAGGCGCGATCCTTCCCTCTGCACCGGCACCTTTTTTTCCCACCGCCTTCAACGTTTCCATCGCGTGATCGCGCATGGTCCGGATGGGATTGAAGGCGCTGCGGGGATTTTGCATGATCGTCGCAACCTGACGCCCCCGCAGGTCAGACGGCTGCTGTTTCACCCCGTCGATCGTGATGCTGCGAGCCAGAGCTGTCACCCCCGGCGGCAGGACATCGAGCGCCGCTGAACAGGTCATCGACTTGCCGGAACCGCTTGCCCCGACCAGCGCCAGGATGCGCCCCTGGTGGACAGTCAAGGACAGGTCGTCGACGAGAATGCGGCGCTCGCCGCTTGAGACCGCAGACGCGGTCAGGCCGTCAATTGCGAGTGTTTTTCGGGTCAATGGCTATGCTCCGCCTTGAGATGCGGGTCGAGACGGTCACGCAATGCATCTCCCAGGATATTGAAGGCCATGACGCTGAGGAACAGGGCCAGCCCTGGCCAAAGGATCAGCATCGGGGCTGTCCATACGAACTGCCGGGCGTCGCTGATCATCACGCCCCATTCAGCGGTTGGTGGCGTAACGCCCAGCCCCAGGAAGGACAGGCCGGAGACATGCAGCATGATGTGTCCCACATCGAGCGTCGCAAGCACGACAAGCTGGGAGAAGGTTGCGGGCAGAAGGTGCTCGACAAATGTCCGGATTGGGCCCGCACCGCTCATCCGGGCCGCCAGCAGGAATTCCCGGTGCCTCAACGACATGACTATGCCGCGGACGATACGGGCATACCAGGCCCAATGCGAAAGCGCGATCGCAAGGATGACGTTGACGAGGCCGGTTCCCAGCATGCCGACCATGAACAGCGCCAGCACGAGTGTAGGGAAGGTCAGGAAGACGTCGGCGAGACGCATGATCACCTGGTCTGTTCGCCCACCGATGAAACCTGCAGCCCCGCCAATGACGATCCCCAAGGCGAGGATCAGGGCGAGCGTGACCGCGACGGAACCGAGAGAGACCTGCACACCGGCAATAAGCCGGGAGAGGATGTCGCGCCCGAGGTGATCGGTTCCAAGCCAGTGTGTGAGACTGGGAGATTGAAGCCGCCGCACCAGTTCGACCTCGTCGGGATGGTAGGGAGCGATCCAGGGACCGGCGATCGCAGCGATCAGCAAGAGAGCGAGAATGACGCAGGATAGACGCACCGGCCATCGGCGCGGGAGCCGCCATACCCCACCCCTTGTCGCATCAAACGGAGAACTCAAATCCGTCATTCCGCTCCCTCCGCTGCCAGACGAATGCGCGGGTCGGCCCAGGCATAGACGATATCGACAACCAGATTGCACAGGACGAAGATGGTCACCATGAGCAGCGTAAAGGCTTGGATGACCGGATAGTCGCGGTTCATGATCGCCGAAACGGCGTAGCGGCCGACGCCTGGCCAACCGAAAATGCTTTCGATCACCAGCGTGCCGCCGATCAGTTCGCCGATATGCATGCCTGTCGCGGTGATGATCGGCAGCCAGGCGTTGCGCAGGACATGCGACCGTTCGATCGCGCGCTCCGGCAATCCCCGTAGCCGGGCATAACGGACATGTCTTTGCTTTGCCACTTCCAGCATGCTGGCGCGCAGAAGGCGCGCGTTGATGGAAAGCGACATGAAAGCAATCGCAACGGCCGGCATGATCAGATGCGTCACGCCTCCCCGTCCCATCGCCGGCAACCAGCCGAGCTCGATGGAAAAAACCAGAACCAGGAGAAAGCCGAGCCAAAAGTTCGGCATGGATACGCCGAGAAAGGCGACAAGCCGGACCACCTGATCCTGCCAGCCCTCCCTGTGGCGCGCGGCCCACATGCCCAGCGGGATGGAGAGTGCCATCGTCAGGATGAGCGCAACACCGGCAAGTTGAAGCGTCGCGGGCAGGAAATACAAGAGATCCGGCAGGACCGGCCGTTGCGTTGCGAATGAGGTACCGAAATCACCACCGAGCGCCTTGCCGAGCCAGTCGAGATATTGCGTGACGAGCGGCCTGTCCAAACCCAGCATCTGGCGCGCATCTTCGAGCGCCTGCGGCGTGGGCGGCACTTTCGAAAGGCGCAGATAGTCCATGGCAGGATTGCTGGGACCCAGCCGCAACATCAGGAAGATGACGATCGATGCCCCGAGCAGCATGGGGAAAAGCAGGATCAGACGTCGAACAATGAATGCAAGCATCTCAGTTCGCCTTCGGAGTGAGTTTTTCGAACGGGATCTCGCTCGACATTGCGCCGAAAATGATGGGCCCAACTTCGGGTTTGGCGACGGCGATCGCCGTCACATAGGTCAGCGGCAAATAGACGGCCTCCTCGTGAAGCCGGGTCAGGATTTCCTTGTAGAGAGACTGTCGTGCCCCCTCGTCGGTGGAAACCAATGCCTCCCCGATCTTCGCATCGATCTGCGCCTTGTCGGCAAGGCCGAGCTGCGCCTGGTAATCGGCATGAGACGGAGCCCGCATGGAACTGACAAAGGCGTGTGGATCGTAGGGTGCGCCCCAGGTGCGGTTGAAGATCATGCCGAACCGTCCATCATGCTGGCGCGCCAATACGCTGCTTTCTTCCTCTCCGGTCAGCTTCACGTCGATGCCGACCTTGCGAAGATCAGCCTGGACGATCTCCGCCATCGATTTGGCGACGGCATCCGTACCGACGAAGCAGAGTTCCACAGTCAACGGTTGCCCGCCCTTCTCCCGAACGCCGCCTTCGGTTCCGGCAATCCATCCGGCATCCTCCAGAATGCGCGCCGCCAGCACCCGATCGAAGGTGTAGGGCTCCAGGCCGATGTCGGCGTAAGGCACATTCCGTGCAAAAAGCGTGTCGGCGCGCTTCTGCGTGCCGTAAAGGACAGTTGCGATCATCGTATCCTTGTCGACCGCATGATTGATGGCCTTGCGCACCGCAAGCTCCTTGGTCGCGCCAAGGTTTGTATTGATCGCCAGAACCCGTGTTTCGACCGGCTGGGAAAGCTCGGCCGTATAGATGCCCATCTGCCTGAAACGCTCGAATGTGTCGGGAGAGATCGGGCCATCCGTGCCGTAGATCAGGTCGATCTCCCCCGTCTCGAACGCGATCGCGCGCGTATTGGGATCGGGAATGACGTTTACTCTCACCTGCTCATAGGCAGGCTTCTGTCCCCAGTAGATATCATTGCGGGTAAAGACATCGAATTCGCCGAGCCTGGTGTCAGTCAGCTTCCAGGGGCCGGTTCCAATCGGTGCGGCAATGCCACCCACCGTTCCACCATTCTTGAACTGCGAAGGCGCGATGAAGCGAAACGGACGCGGCAGGGCAAGCTCCTGCAGCAGCGGGTAATATGCATCTTGAAGCGTGATCCCTACCCTGTAGGGAGCAATGACGTCGACCGATAAGATCTGGTTGGCGAGCTCAAGCCAACCGTGCCGCGAACGGTTCTTCAGGACGGCATCGATGTTCTCCTTGACCGCCGCAGCGTCGAAGACCTCGCCGTTTGAGAATTTAACATCCTCGCGAAGATCGAACGTATAGGTCTTCCCATCTGCGGAAGCTTCCCACGATTGCGCCAGCCATGGATCGACGGTTCCGCCGGCGCTGTAGCGGACAAGCGGCTCATACACCATGTTCTGCGCGAACATCTGGTTCGGAGAATAAAGATGCGGGTTGAGCGGCCCGACATTCATCGGCCAGGAAAAGTTCAGCTGCGGGTCTGCACACGCATTTGAGGAGAAAGCACCAAAGGCAAGGGCGATAGCGAGTGCCATCCTGGAAGGTCTGATCGTCATCATGCAAAGCCTTCGATCAACGAACAAGAGTATGATGAAATTTACAAAGATACATACTTCATCGCATGTCAGCGTGACATACGCGTTTTGCCGCAAGTGCTGGACAAAGCGACACACCGAGACGAGATTTGGGTTTTAGCTCAAGTGCGCGAAGGAATGCCCATGCAGCGGATCACCATTACGATCGACGATGACCTCATGTCCGAGCTCGACCGGATGATCGAGGCCAGGGGATACCAGAATCGATCCGAGGCGTTGCGTGATCTTGCTCGGGCGGGACTGCGAGAAGCGGCCGTCGAAGCCGGGCAGCTGGATCAGTGTGTCGGCGTCTTGAGCTATACCTACGATCATGCCGCCCGAGATCTTGCCCGCAAGATTACCACCAACCACCACGACCATCACGACATCTCGGTCGCCAGCATGCATGTGCATCTGGACCATGATCGTTGCCTTGAAGTGAGCATTCTCAAGGGGAAAGTCGACGAAGTTCGGCATTTCGCCGATCATGTGAAGGCGGAACGTCACGTGACGCATGGCACACTTGCCGTTCTACCGGTGTGACGGCAAATCCACCGGCAGGCCGTTTTCCATGACGAAACCGTCAATTGCAGACCATATTCCCGTCGACCGCGGGCTGCGTGTCATCGCCGCATAGGCAGGTCTCTCGATGGAACCGGTTCCGGGACGTTCGCCCGATACCGGGATTGAAACTGTTGGTCGGATCCAGCGACCTGTAATGCTCCGCCAGTGCCGGCTTGGCGCGATAGACATGCCCGACATTATGTTCGGCCGGATATTCCGCACCACGCGCATCGAGGCGTTCCAGCATCATTTCCTTCAGCCGCTTCACATCCGTTCCGGCCTTAACGATGTAATCCTGGTGCAGGACATGGCAGAGAAAATGCCCGTAATAGAGCTTCTTTTCGATATGCCGGTCGATTTCGTCCGGTAGCTGCTCGAACCATTCGGCGTCGTTGCGGCGCAGTGCGATGTCGAGCGCCAGAACATCCTCGCGCGGCCGTCCTTGAACCGCAGCGTAACGGATGGCGGCACCGGCGGCGGCAAACCGATGAAGCATCGCCTTCTTGCTTTCCTGCGCATCGCAGAGGAACCAGCCATCCGGGCCAACAGTCCGGCCCAGCGCCCTTTCCACGTCTTCTGCCATATGTCCCGGGATCTTCAGGATGAGGTGATGCTCGAAAGCCTCGCGATAGGCGACAATCCGCTTGGGCAGCGCTTCGGGCAGAAGATCGGCGAGCCGTTGAAGCAACCGGTCCGCGAGGTTTCCCGGCAGGAAGGACGTGTTGGCCAGCCACGCATCCACCGCTCCCTTGAGCGCGAAGAAGGTCGGCAGGCGGTCTGTCCCCCACCGGTCGATCATCAGCAAAGTGTCCTTGCCGTATCGCCGGGTCACATCGAAGCAATCCCGATGCAGGTATTCGCCGCTGATCGGCAATTGCGAAAGTTCGCTCAGCAGACTGCGCCGAAGCGCCGTCAAGGCGGCAGTGTCATTGGTGCCGATATAATAGACGCGCGTATCGGCATCGACCGAGAACGTATCCAGCCGCACGGCAAAGACGGCAACCTTTCCGGCTGATCCGGAGGCTTCGAACAGAGTGCGGGCATCCGCGTTGAACCGTGCCGGCGTCGAAGCATCCACATCGCGCACCCGTGACGCATAACCATCATCGGAGGCACGGCCGAGGTCTGCAATTGTAGCGGTCTGGTCGAAATCACCGCGATCCAGCCGTGCGAGCATTTCTTCGGGTGCATCACCAAGGTCGATGCCGAGATGATTGACCAGCCGCAATTCGCCTGTTTCCGTCTTTTCCGCGTAGAGGGAAAGTTCGGTGTAAACCGGGCCACGCCGAACCAGCGATCCTCCGGAATTGTTGCAGACACCACCGACGATCGATGCACCGATGCAGGATGAACCGATCACCGAATGCGGCTGACGGCCATAGGCTTCGAGAAGCTTTTCCAGCCGGAACAATGTACCGCCCGCATGGCTGACGATCTGGCGTCCTTCATCCAGCACATGTATCGTGTCGAGACGAAGCGTGGAGATGATGACCACACCACGATCATAGCTGCCCTTGGGGGTCGAACCTTCCGTCAAACCTGTATTCGCCGCCTGAAGGATGACGATGCAATCGGCAGCGACCACCGCCTGCAGGACCCTCCACATTTCGACGAGACTGCTGGGGATAGCGACGAGGATAGCGTCGCCCTCTCCCGAGCGAAACCCTTTGCGAAAACGCTCTGTCCGCCGCTCTCCGGTCAGGCAATGCCGTGAACCGACGATATCGGTTACCGTGCGTATCAAGGCATCGTGTTTCATGTCCCCTCCCAAGGTGAAAAATACGGCGAGTCAAGATTGCTTTTTCTAACGCAACTATAACCTCTGGCAAAAATGCGAAGGTAGTAGCAGAATAATACCCGCCCTTGTTTTCCATCTCTATAGTCCATCGAGGAGAGATGAGAGGGAGGAGCATGGCGAAATTCGTCCACAGCATGATCCGGGTATTCGATGAAGCCCGGTCGATTGACTTCTATGACCGCGCGTTTGGATTGAAGGTCGCGGAGCGGCTCGATTTCGAGGGTTTTACCCTTGTCTACCTGTCCAATGCGGAAAACACGTTCGAACTGGAACTGACAGTCAACAAGGACCGCACGCAACCGTACGACATGGGCGATGGCTACGGCCATTCCGCCTTCGTCGTGGACGATGTCGATTCCGAGCATGCCCGGTTTGAGGAGGCCGGTTTTTCCCCGCGCAAACTGGTCGACTTTCAACATGAAGGCCGCAAGCTGGCGCGCTTTTTCTTCGTCCAGGACCCGGACGGATACCAGATAGAGGTCATCCAGAAACAGGGAAGATATCGCTGACGGCGAACTGAAATATCGTTTTCATCAGGGGAGGAGAACCATGAAAACCACAAAAAGACGGCTGCTGATCGGCAGCGCGACGGCGGCTGTGATGGGATCGTCGATCGCAAAGATCGCTTTTGCCAAGCTGCCGCTCGAACCTGAAAAGGATCAGGCGAGCTACAAGACGCTGGTGCGCATGATCCGCGTCATGTTTCCGCACAAGCGTTTCGGGGATGGTCCCTACCAGCGAACGGCCGATGCCGTTCTGGCCGCCGCCGGCAAGACGCCTGCAGAAAAGGTAGCTTTCGCGGCAGCACTGCAGGAAATCCAGATGAGCGGCTTCACCGATCTCGATGACAAGGCCGCGCTCGACAGGCTGAAAGCCATCGAGGACACCGATTTTTTCAAGCTGATCAAGGGCACGACTGTCACCACCCTTTACGACGATCCCGAGGTCTGGGGCCTGCTCGGCTACGAAGGGCCGAGCTTCGACAAGGGCGGTTATGTCAACCGTGGGTTCAATGATCTCACCTGGCTGCCGGAACCACGCATCGAGGAATATACGGGGGCAGGTCAATGAAACAGATCGCAAAGGACGAAAAGGCCGTCATCATCATCGGCTCCGGTGCCGGCGGCGGAACGCTGGCTTACGAACTGACCAAGGCAGGCATCCCTTGCGTCCTGCTTGAGGCGGGCGCCCATCTGAAAAACGAGGATTACCACAACAACGAGTGGGAGGCCTTCAAGCAGATGGCCTGGCTCGATCCGCGCACCACCAGCGGTTCTTGGCGCATTGCCACGGATTTTCCGAGCCTGCCGGCATGGATCGTCAAGGCCGTTGGCGGCACGACGACCCATTGGTCCGGTGCCACACCGCGTTTCAAGGACTATGAGTTCAAGGCACGCACCACCTATGGCGATATCGAGGGCGCAACGCTTCTGGACTGGCCGATCACGCTCGAGGACATGGCGCCGTATTATGACAAGGCGGAAATCGCCATGGGATCGACCCACCGTCATGGACGCCCGGCTTTGCCGGCCAACAACAACTACAAGGTCTTTGCCAACGGCGCCGAACGGGTCGGCTACAAGCTCTATGCAACCGGTCCCTATGCGACGAATGCTGAGCCTTACGATGGCCGTCCCGCCTCGATCCAGGACGGGTTCAACTTCCAGGGCGACAAGAGCAAGGCAAAGTGGAGCATTCTCGTGCGCGAAATTCCACGCGCCCTGGAAACCGGTCTGCTAGACCTGCGCCCAGAAAGCCATGTCGTGCGCATCACCCACGATGCATCCGGCAGGGTCGATACCGTGGTCTATGCCGACAAGAACGGCGCATTGCACGAGCAGGCGGCCCAGATCGTCTGCGTGGCGGGCAACTCCATCGAGACGGCGCGGCTTCTTCTGCTCAGCGAAAGCAACCGCTTCCCCAAGGGCCTTGCCAACAGCTCCGATCAGGTGGGCCGCAACTATATGCGTCACCTGACCGGCTCGGTCTATGCGCGCTTCGACAAGCCGGTCCACATGTTCCGCGGCGAGACCATGGCCGGCATCATCGCCGACGAGGCGGTCCACAAGCCGGATCGCGGCTTTGTCGGCGGCTATTACATGGAAACGCTGTCGCTCGGGCCGTCCTTCCTCGCAGCATTCGCCGAGCCGGGTGCATGGGGGCCTGATTTCGCCGAGATCATGGATGCCTATGACAGGACGGCCGGCATGTGGATCGTCGGAGAGGACATGCCCCAGGCGAGCAACCGCATCACGCTGTCCGATACGGTCAAGGACCAGTGGGGACTGGCGGCTCCAAACGTGCATTTCGACGACCACAAGAACGATGTGGCCATGCGGAATTACGCCTATGAGCACGCCCAGAAGCTCTATGAGGCCGTCGGCGCGATCGATTCCCATCGCACGCCTCCCTACCCGTCCACCCATAATCTGGGCACATGCCGCATGAGCGAAAAGGCGGAGGACGGCGTCGTGGATCGGTGGGGCAAGGCCCATGACGTGCCGAACCTGTTCATCTCGGACGGCTCGGTGATGACGACCGGCGCGGCCGCCAACCCGACGCTAACGATCGTCGCACTTGCCATACGCCAGGCCGAACACATCGCCGGCGAACTGAAGAAGGGCAATCTCTAAGCCCTACATGCAAACCAACAGGGGCCGCGTATAGCGGCCTCTTTCCCGATCGGCGCTCTGTGTTATCGTTATCGCCAGGAGCAGGCAGGAGGATTTTTCATGTGCAGATTGTTCATCGGCGCCAACTCTCATCTTTGGGAGAGCCAGACGCGCTCGATCCGCATGGACGGCATGGTGACCAGCGTTCGCCTGGAAACCATGTTCTGGACGGTTCTTGAGGAGATTGCCGCCAAGGACGACATGAACGTTCCTCAGCTCCTGCACCAGCTCTACAACGAGTCGATCGACGAAGGGCACGATCTTGGAAACTTCACATCGTTTCTGCGCGTATGCTGCCTGCGCTATATCGATCTTCAGCTAAGGGGCCTGCTGGCGCCGCGCGGCCAGGAAAATATCCTTTCGACCAATGAGATCCTTTCTCTGGAAGCCAGCATGCGTGGGACTTCCACCGAGAAAGTCGCGACGCCCGGTCGTCGGCATTGACGAGGTGCCACGCCGCTTGAAAATAGCGGCACCGGACCACATGGCCGCAAAGGCGGTCACGAGCTTCAGCGGCAGCGGATTGGTCCTGCAGCGGAGCCGGTTCGATAATTCTCATAATCACCCTTTGACATCCGCGAAGACAAGGTTTGCGCCAGCTCAATAATCAGCGCTGCGAAGCCGGGTATTGGCTATGGCGGACCGGGCCTGAGTGAAGAATGACTGGTGTTCGCCATACGCGACCTGACCGCCCGACCCTTCGTTACCCAGGTGCTCTGGAGGGCCGAGTGGACAAAGGAATGCCGGAAATTCGTTCAGCCGAAATGGCCACCGTCGAAATCGTCATATCGGGCGTTGTGCAAGGCGTCGGTTTCCGACCGTTCGTCTACCGGATTGCGAACCGGTTTGGCATTCGCGGGACGGTTCTGAACGATGGCAGAGGCGTCGTGATCGTTGCACAGGCATTTTCGCGACAGCTGGAAGCCTTTGTCGATGCGCTTCGTCGCGAACATCCACCCCTTGCAAAGATCGCCTCATTACAGGTCTCCCCCGGACAGCGCTCTCTGATCTTCGAAAAATTCGAGATCGTTGCCAGCGAAGCGGTCGCGGCGGAGGCCAGCGCCTGGATACCTGCCGACACATTCGTCTGTGACGATTGCCTCAATGAGATGCGCGATCCGGCAGACCGCCGATATCTCTACCCATTCATAAACTGCACCAATTGCGGCCCTCGTTATTCGATCATCAAACGAATGCCTTATGATCGGGCAACGACGACGATGCGCAACTTCACCATGTGTCCGGCATGCCGCCATGAATACGAAGATCCCGGCGACCGCCGCTTTCATGCGCAACCCAATGCCTGCCCGATCTGCGGCCCGCGCCTCCAGCTTGTCGACAATGCCGGAGTTGATGTCGCAACCGACGACATTCCGGGCTTCGTCAGAACCGCTCTCTGCGAAGGCAAGATCGTTGCGATCAAGAGCGTCGGCGGCTTCCATCTTGCCGTCACGCCCTTCGATGATCGGGCCGTCAGCGAATTGCGAAGAAGAAAAAGGCGGGACGCCAAGCCCTTTGCCCTTATGGCGCCGGCTATCGACATCGTCAGGCGCTACGCCCATGTTTCATCCGACGAGGCGGATATAATGGCATCGCCTGCCCGTCCGATCGTGCTTCTCTCCCGCGCGGCCGATTGCGCCATCGCGACGGCGGTGGCGCCAAGGAGCCCGCTGCTCGGCTTCATGCTGCCATCGGCGCCGCTGCATTATCTGCTCTTCGAAGGACACGACCTGCCGGCTATAGTGATGACCAGCGGCAATATCTCCGGCCACCCGATCTGCTGCAGCAATGAAGAAGCGCTACGCGACCTCACACGCATCGCCGACTATGTCCTGCTGCACGATCGCGAGATCCACACCCGCGTCGACGATACCGTCATGCGGGTATCGAGAATGAGCGACACGGAGCGGCCGGCTTTCACCTTTCTGCGGCGTTCCCGCGGCTTTGCGCCGAACCCGATCCATCTACCGGGGCCTCCCGGCGCATCCGTGCTCGCCTGCGGTGCCGAACTGAAGACAACGGTTGCCGTCTCGCGCGGCAATGAGGTGTTCCTTAGCCAGCATATTGGAGACATCAACAACGAAGACACATTCGCCGCCCATCAGGCAATCGCCGGTGAGCTTGCAAGCCTCAACGGCGTCAGGCCTCAGGTGATCGCCTGTGATCTGCATCCGCAATTCCGCGCGACGCGGGAAGCATTGGCGCAGAGCGCCCTTCCGGTCGAACTCGTCCAGCACCATCATGCGCACATGGCCTCATGCATGGCGGAAAACGGTCTCACCGGCCAAACGATCGGGGTCATCTTCGACGGCACCGGCTACGGCACGGATGGAACGATCTGGGGCGGCGAATTCCTCGTTGGCGATTACGAGAGCTTCGAACGTGCGGCCCAGCTTCGATCATCCCTGTTGTTGGGCGGCGATCAAGCCATTCGCGAGCCGGTCAGGACTGCGGTCGCATTGCTGTTGGAAACCTTCGGCACGCTTGATGCTCTCCCGCCGAGCCTGCCGCCGCTGCAGTTCCTCGACGCGCAAAGGAGGCGCATCTTCGCGGCGATGTTTGCAAGGCGCGTCAACACCACTGCGCATACCAGCATGGGCCGCCTGTTCGATGGCATCGCTTCGCTGTTGGGGCTCTGCCATGCCGCCGAATACGAAGGACATGGCCCGATCGATCTCGAAGCATGTCTCGACCGGGATCACCGGATGGCCGAACCGTTCGAATATGCAATAGAGCTGAATGACGACGGACGACTGGAGATCGACTTTCGGCCCATTGTCCGTGGCATCGTTGAGGGATTGGCGAAGGATGCGCCGATAGGCCAGCTCAGCCGCCGTTTCCACTCGACGATCGTTGTTATCGCCGCCGATATCTGCGAGCGGCTGTCGCACCAATGTGGCACAAGGCAGGTGGTCTTGAGCGGTGGCGTTTTCCTCAACGAGTTCCTGCTCGTCAATACCTTCGCCCGCCTGCAGTCCATGGGGTATTCAGTCCATCACCAGACTGCGGTTCCGCCCAATGACGGCGGCATTTCGCTCGGCCAGGTGGCCGTCGCCAATGCAAGGATTGCCAATCGCGCTGCGGCATTGTCGCAGTGACCATATGCACTGCTGAATTGTCCGCTGGCTGACGGAATTCCGGCCGCGACCGTTCTATCCGAAGTCCGAGCACCTGCACGGGGCGGGTACGAAGGACGGTTGCGGTTCATGACAGATATTTCAAGCATAGGCTGGATCGGCCTTTTCCTCACGCTCGCGAGCGAAGTCGCCGCATTGCTGTTGATCCGCGATATCAGGCGAATGCTTGCGGCATCCTGCTTGGCCGAAATCGGCTACGTGCTGATGGGGATCGGCGCCGGCTCGCTGATCGGCGATACCGGCGCGGCGATGCATCTCGGCTACCAGGTCGTCATGCGTCTTCTGGTGATCACGGCTGCAGCTTACCTTATCCGGCGCACCGGCTCGTCGAAACTCGATGATCTCGTCGGCAGTTTCGAACGTCATCCCTTCGCCTCGCTGATGTTCGGCTTCGGGATGTTTTCGGTCATGGGCCTGTCGCCTTTCAAGGGTGCCTTCTCGAAGTTCGTCATCCTTTATGCCGATATCGAAACCGGGGCCTGGATCCTGGCGGCAGGCGGCACCTTGGCCAGCATGCTGAGCGCGGTCTATTTCATCCGCACCGTCCAGGCGATCTGTCTTCAGCGCCAGAACCACGGCATTCTCCAGGACAGGCCGATCTCCTTTTTCGCACTGACCCGCAGCGATCTTCCCTTGGCGCTGCTGGCTCTGGTGACGATCGGCCTCAGCCTGTTTCCGGAACCGTTCCTGCATGCCGCAGCCCATATCGCCGGCATGACCGACCTTTCCGTCCTGCCGGAGTTCGAGACCGAATGGAGCATCGAGGTTCTGGTGCCCTATCTCGGCGGCTTCCTGCTTTTCGTGCTGGGGCGTTTTTCACCGCGACTGCGCAGCATCGGAGCCGTCGCCATCGCGCTGGCGACGCTGGTCCTGGTCTCCAGCACGCTGAGACTGGGAGATATCGGTGATTACTTCGCCCTGATCTTCGCCGCCATCGGTCTTGCGGTCACCGTCTATTCGATCCGCTACATGGCGCATTCGCATGCGGTGAACCGCTATTACTTCTTCCTGTTCGTCATGATCGGTTCGCTGATCGGCGTGGCGACCTCCGATCATCTCGGCAACTTCTACATGTTCTGGGAGCTGATGACCTGGAGTTCCTACCTGCTCGTCATCCATGAGCAGACCAACAAGGCGCTCAAGGCCGGCAAGACCTATTTTCTCATCTGCGCCTCCGGTGCCTATGTCATGCATCTGGGCATCCTGCTCCTTCATGCAGAGCTCGGCACGTTCGAAATGGCCGAGATCGCAGAGCGCATGCCACAGCTGACGCCCGTCATGGGCGGCTTGATCGCCGTCCTGTTCCTGATCGGTCTCGGAGCCAAGGCCGGCCTCTTTCCATTGCATAGCTGGCTACCCGAAGCCCACCCGGTAGCACCGTCCTCGATCTCCGGGCCGATGTCGGGCATCCTCACCAAGGCCGGCATTCTCGGCATCATCAAGATCCTGTTCGTCGCCTTCGGCGGTGCGGCTGTTCTGCATCAGGATCTGTTTGGCGGCGTGACGGGGCCGGGCCTCGCCCTGATGGCGGTCGGTGGCATCACCTTCCTGATCGGCGAGATCCAGGCCTATCGGCAGACCGACCTGAAGCGCATGCTTGCCTATTCGACACTCGCCCAGATCGGCGAGATCACCATGGTGATCGGCGTCGGCACCTATCTGGCGCTTGCCGGCGCGCTGACCCATATCGCCAACCACGCGATCATGAAGACCATGCTGTTCTTCTGCGCCGGGGCCATGATCATGCGGGCCGCCGGGCATGCCCAGAGCCTTGCCGCTCTGAAGGGCATCGGCCGCAAGATGCCGTTCACCGCCTTCTGCATGGGCATCGGCCTGCTGTCGATCATGAGCGTGCCGCCATTCAGCGGCTTCGTCAGCAAGTTCATGATGATCCATGCCAGCGTCGAGGCCGGGCTCTATCCTGTCGCGATCGTCATGCTGGTCGGCGGCGTGATCGGCGCCATCTATTATGCCCGCATCCTGCGCGTGATCTTCTTCGAACCCTATACCGGTCCGGAAATCCCGGAAGCACCGCTTGCCATGCGCTGGGTGGTCGGGGTGCTCGCCGCACTCACCGTGTTCAACGGCCTCTATCCCGATGCACTCCTGCATCTGGTCGTCCGGGTGGTCGACCGGCTTGCAGTATCAAGCCACCTTGCCCCGGCCGTCCTGCCGCCGGTTACCATGCAATGGTCGCTCGCCGCCGCCGTTGCCGCCATCGGCGCGGTGCTGGTCTATCTCGCCGGCCGAGGCCATGCCGTCCGCGCCGGCACCCTGTCGGTCATCGTCATGATCGCAGCCCTTGCCGCCGTCCTCTGGCAGGCAAGCCGCTATGACGCCTTGTCTTTCTGGTATGCGATCGCGATCGTCGCGATGGGGGCGGTGAACCTCTGCTATTCGATCGGCTATATGGCGCATGGCCGCGCCCAGAACCGCTTTTTCTTCTATTTCATCGCCATGATCGCCGGCCTGCTCGGCGTCACGGCAAGCGGCAATCTTTTCTCCTTCTTCGCCTTCTGGGAACTGATGAGCAGCTGGACGCTGTTCCTGGTGATCAGCCATGACGAAACCGAAGACGCGCTGCGCGAAGGTACGAAATATTTCATCTTCAACTTCGTCGGCGCCAGCATCCTGTTCCTCGGCGTCACCATGCTGGCCTCCGTCGCCGGCACGTTCCAGATTGCGGATCTGGCTGCTGCCGTCTCGGCGGTGCCGCCGATCGACCTGATGATCCCGGCGGCGCTGATCATAGCCGGCTTCCTGATGAAGGCGGCCCAGCTGCCGTTCCGCATCGACTACCAGATGCACACCGTGCCTGCGCCGACACCGGTCAGCGGTTACATCTCGGCGGTATTGTTGAAGGTCGGCCCCTATGGTGTCTTGAAGTTCTTCGTCGCACTCGGCGCGGGCGCAGCCTTTGCCCGCATGGCGCAGACGTACGTCTGGATGCCGACCCTGATGCAGGTGACGCAGGTCATCGCCGCCATCACGGTGCTTTATGCCGGCGCCATGGCCGTCGTGCAGAGCGGCATCAAGCGGCTTCTGATCTATAGTACGGTCAGCCAGCTCGGCTACATCCTGCTTGCGCTGTCGCTCGGGTCGTCGCTCGGCATCGCCAGCGGCCTGATGCATGCCGTCAACCACATGCTGCTGAAGAACGCGCTCTTCCTCGTCGCCGGGTGCATTCTCGCCCAGGCGCATGTGACAAGCCTCGACGGGCTCGGCGGGCTTGGCCGCAAAATGCCGGTCACCTTCGGCGTCTTCGTTTTCGCAGGTCTTTCGCTTTCCGGCATTCCGCCGCTCAACGGCTTCACTTCCAAGCTTCTGATCTACGAGGCGGCATTTGCGGGCGGGCACTACATGCTGGCTTTGTCCGCCCTCATGTCCAGCCTGTTCACGCTCGCCGCCATCCTGAAATTCGCCCACACCGCCTTCATGGGACAGCTCTCAGAAACGGCGGCCACAATGAAGGAAGCGCCGGCTGTGATGCTGGTTCCGATGCTGCTGCTGGTCGCGCTCAGCATAGCCGTCGGAGCATTGCCGGGCCTCCTTCTGGTACCGATCGCAAATGTGCAGCAAACGCTCGGGCTGGAAGCAGTTCAGGCAAGCTGGTTCGGAGGACTGCCGGGTGCCTCCTCGTATAACCCGCTCGTCATGACGATCGCGCTTGTCGCGACCGGGCTTGTCGGCTGGCTCTACTATCGCCTGTCCGGCAGCAGGCGGGTGACGAGTTACGTCCATACCGGCGGCGGCATGATGATCCCGAATGCGCGCATGCATCTCCCCGCTTCGGCACTCTACGAAACCCCCGAACGCCTGATCCGGCTGGCCTTGCGCGACAGGCCGGAAGCCGAGGGACCGACAACCGAAAGCCACGTTCATGACCACTGAAACGCTCTGGACCCTAGCCACCGTCCTGGTCTTTCCCGGCGGCCTGTTCGCCCTGGTGCTGGGCTTGGCGCTGAAAGGCGTCGAACGGCGCGCGATTGCACGCCTGCAGCGCCGCATCGGCCCTCCACTCGTGCAACCCTTTTACGACCTGCTGAAGCTGATGCGTAAGCGCACGCTCATTCCCGACACGGCCAATGCCTTCGTGTTTCTGGCCGTGCCCGTCGCAGGATTGGCCAGCATGGCGGTCGCGGCAGGAATGATCCCCATCGCCGGCTTCTTCGAAC
Organism: Hyphomicrobiales bacterium; assembly: GCA_900469445.1. Classification (GTDB taxonomy): domain Bacteria; phylum Pseudomonadota; class Alphaproteobacteria; order Rhizobiales; family Rhizobiaceae; genus Neorhizobium. Next base: position 23,172 of record UBXM01000043.1, on the reverse strand, counting down.
CGAGCCCGCTTCTCGGCAATCTCGTCGTTTTGTTCTACCTGATATCGATCCCCGCCGTGTCGCTGATGCTCGCCGGATCCGCATCCGGCTCGCCCTATGGGGCAATCGGCTTCTCCCGCGAAATGGCGATCGTCCTGGCTTATGAAGGGCCGATCCTGCTGTCGCTGGTTTCGGTGGCGCTTTATGCCGGTGCCCTTACGGGGCAACCGGTCCTCCTCAACCTCACGGAGATCGTCCGCTACCAGCAGCAACATGGTGCGTTCCTGTTCGATCCCTGGATGTGGCCGGCGCTTCTCACCTATCTCTGCTTCATTCCCGCCAATCTCGGCATCGCGCCTTTCGATATTCCCGAGGCGGAATCGGAAATTCTGGAAGGGCCGCTGGTGGAATATTCCGGCCCGCCGCTGGGATTGATGAAGATGATGTCGGTGACCAAGGCGGTCGTCGTTCTGGGGCTCGGTATCGCACTGTTCTTCCCGAACGGGCCCGCCGGCCTCGCGGGCCTGCTCGTCTTCATCATCAAGTGCCTGGTGCTGGTGCTCGCCGTGTCGCTGCTGAAGGCAGCCGTCGGCCGCATGCGGATCGACCAGGCCGTGCTTTTTTATCTCAAATGGCCGGAACTGCTCGGTTTTGCCGGGCTCGCCCTCGCCATTGCACGTTTCTAGGAGATCGACCATGGACTTCCTTTCCAAGGCCGCCCGCAAATCGCCCTGGCTCTATCGGATCAATGCAGGCTCCTGCAACGGCTGTGACGTCGAGCTTGCGACGACCGCGTGCATCCCGCGCTACGACGTGGAGCGCCTCGGCTGCCAGTATTGCGGCAGTCCCAAACACGCCGACATCGTGCTGATCACCGGGCCGCTGACGGCCCGCGTCAAGGACAAGGTGCTGCGCGTCTATGACGAAATCCCCGATCCGAAGGTTACGGTCGCAATCGGCGTCTGTCCGATCTCCGGCGGCGTTTTTCGCGAGAGCTATGCGATCGAAGGACCGATCGACCGCTACCTGCCGGTGGATGTCAACGTGCCGGGTTGTCCACCCCGCCCGCAGGCCATCATCGAAGGTATCGCCAAGGCGATCGAGATCTGGGCGAAGCGGGCATAGGAGACGGTCATGGCATTCTTGAAGATCCTCCTCGACAATCTGCGCAAGGGACCGGCAACCGAGGCTTTTCCCTTCGGCGAGGCGACGACGCCCGACGCCTATCGCGGCAAGGTGACGTTCGACGAAACCAGTTGCGTGGGCTGCAACATGTGCGAACATGTCTGCGCCGGTGGAGCCATCCGTTTTTCCGAAAAGGAAGATGGATTGCATTTCCTCATCTGGCACAACACCTGCATTTCCTGCGGTCTGTGCGCCCATTATTGCCCGACCAAGGCGATCAAGCTCAGCAACAACTGGCATCTGTCGCATCTGCAGGAAGAAAAATACGAGCAGGTCGACCACGCGGTCGTTCCCTACCGAGAATGCACATCCTGCGGCAAACGCCTGCAGCCGGGCGGACCGATGCTGCATCAGCTGGCCTTCAAGGGCGCCAATCCACGGTCCGAGCGATTGATGAACATGTGCCCGGATTGCCGGCGCAAGGTGAGCTACATCGGAGAAGCGGTATGAGCGAAGACGCAAGCATTTTCGAACTTATAATATCGGTCGCCCGGACGATCCCGGGAGACTTTTCGTTTGTAGAGGAGAAGGCCGGTCGTGTGACGGGCTGGATCACGCTCGCGCATGGCAAGGACCTTGCTGCATCCGCCCGCTCGCTGAAGGCGATCGGTGCGCGGCTGAGCATGATTACCGCGCTGGCGGATCAACCCGGTGACATCAACACCATCGCCTATCATTTCGACATCGAGGGAAGCACACTGACCCTCAAGGTCGAGGTCGAGCGCGGCGGCAGCGTCGAAACCATCGTGCCCCTGTTCCGCAATGCCGACTGGCATGAGCGCGAATTCATGGAACTCTACGATCTTCATGTCAGCGGACGCAGCAATAATCAGCGCCTGTTCCTCGACGAGACCGTCGATCGCCGGGTGATGCAGCGGCTTATCCCGCTTTCCGTCCTGTCCAATGCCGCAAGCACGACGATGCTGTTCGAGAAACTGATCGTCGATCGGGAGAAATCCAGATGAAATCCTTTGATATGCCTGTCGGCCCGCTTCACGTCTCTCTCGAGGAGCCGATGTATTTCCGCATCCACGTGGAGGGTGAGCAGGTGGCGGGTATCGAGATCACCGCCGGCCACGTCCATCGCGGCATCGAATATCTGACGGCAAAACGCAACATCTACCAGAACCTGGCGCTGATCGAGCGGGTATGCTCGCTCTGCTCCAACAGTCACCCGCAGGCCTATTGCATGGGGCTGGAAAAGATCGCCGGCATCGAGGTGCCGGAACGGGCCCAGTATCTGCGGGTGATAGCCGACGAGATCAAACGCGCCGCATCCAACATGTTCAATGTGGCGATCCTCGCCCATATCGTCGGCTTCGAGTCGCTGTTCATGCATGTCATGGAAGCCCGCGAGATCATGCAGGACACCAAGGAAACCGTGTTCGGCAACCGAATGGACCTCGCCGCCAACGTCATCGGCGGCGTCAAGTTCGATATCGACGAGGCAGGCGCCGCCTACGTCATCGGCCAGCTCAACCGACTGGAGCCGATCCTCGTCAAGGAGATCATTCCCCTCTACGAGACCAATGCGTCGATCCTGTCCCGCACCCGCGGCGTTGGCGTGATCAACCGTGAGCAATGTATCGATTATGGGCTGATGGGACCGGTCGCGCGCGGATCCGGCTATGCCTACGACGTCCGTACGGCCGCACCCTATGCCGTTTACGATCGGCTCGACGTCGAGGTGATAACCTATCCGGACGGCGATGTGTGGTCGCGGGCGATGGTGCGGCTGAGAGAGGTCGTCGAGGCGATCCGTCTGATGCGGCTGTGCCTGCGCGAATTGCCGGAGGGGCCGCTGACTGCCGGGCCACTGCCCTTCATCCCTGCCGGCGAGGCGATCACCAAGGTCGAGGCCCCGCGCGGCGAGCTGATCTATTACCTGAAGACTGATGGCACCGACATTCCGGCACGCGTCAAGTGGCGTGTTCCCACCTACATGAACTGGGACGCGCTTGAAGTGATGATGGTCGGCGATCGCATTTCCGACATTCCGCTGATCGTCAACAGCATCGACCCCTGCATTTCCTGTACCGAGCGATAGGCAGCCTCCACCTGATTGATCCGTTTGACATGGCGTGTGCACCAAAAATGCGCACGCCATGCGCGTTTTGACGCAGAAACCCTTTAGCCGCCGGGTTTGTCGTCTGGCTGACAGAACCTTCGTCCGGACGAGCGTAATCCGGTTTTCAAGGAGAGAGGTTGGAGCGTCGCAGACATGCACGAGATCACGATCACCTGCGCCCTGATGAAGGTCGTCAGCGAGGAGGCCCTTCGCCGTGGTGGCGGCAGGGTCACCGAGATCGCAATGACCATCGGCGGGCTGCAAGGCATAGAGCCGAGCGTGCTGCAGTCATCATTCGGCCTGTTGGCCGAAAACACGATCATGGCCGGCGCCCAACTCAGGATCAACCAACGGCCGGTGCGCGTCTACTGCCGGCAATGCGACGACATTCTGGTCGCAGACGCGCGTTTTCGATGCGGATCCTGCCACGGCAGCGACGTGAGGATCCAGCCGTCGGAAGGGATGACTGTCGATGAAATCGTCGTCTGCGCCTGTGACGCATAGGAACACGGACGAGGCGGACCTGGAGAACGGAAGATGCAGCAAACGCAAGTCAAGGAAAACGTCATCATCTACGCGGAGCCGGATCGCTGTCTGGGCTGCCACTCTTGCGAACTGGCCTGCGCGGTAGCGCATGGCGGTGAAGGGCTAGATATCGTCGGCGCCGTTGCCGCGCATCTTCCGCTGCATGCCCGCAATCAGGTTGTCTCTGTCGATGGCGCGACAATGCCGATGCAGTGCCGCCAGTGCGAGGATGCGCCCTGCACGCTGGTCTGTCCGACCGGTGCCTGCCACCAGGCCAAGGGTCAGATCCAGATCGTCGAACAGCAGTGCATCGGCTGCAAGCTCTGCGTCATGGTCTGTCCCTTCGGTGCCATCACGGTGCGTTCCGAAGAGAGACAGAAGGCGACATCACTCACCAATCGCGGCGTCGCCAAGAAATGCGACCTCTGCGTCGAGTGGCGGGCAAGCACCGGCAAGGCCGATCCGGCCTGTGTCGAATCCTGCCCCACCAAGGCAATCAAGATGGTCGACGTCAACGCCTATCGGGATGCGCTCAGGCTCGCCCGTGCTCGCGAGATCGCCCAGTCCCACCGTTCCATTCGTATTTCGCTCTAATTGAGGAGGCTCACTCATGGCCTGTCTAGACTGCTCCAGCTGCTCGTGTGATCCCGCCGCCACAGAAATGCTGGCGATTGCCGAAGCGCAAAGCATCGATACCGCCTGGAGCCGCCACGTCGCCCAGCAGCCGCAATGCGGTTTCGGCACAACCGGCCTTTGCTGCCGCATCTGTCTGAAGGGGCCCTGCCGGATCGACCCGTTCGGCAAGGGTCCGCAACTCGGTGTCTGCGGCGCGGATCGTGACACAATCGTTGCCCGTCACATGGTGCGCATGATGGCAGCCGGTGCCGCGGCACATTCCGAACACGGCCGTCATATCGCACTTGCCATGCTGCATCTGAGCAAGGGCCACCTGAAGGACTATTCGATCCGCGACCAGGAAAAGCTGATGGTCGTCGCCAAACGGCTGGGCGTCGAGACCGATGGGCGTGACCTGATGTCGATCGTCCGCGAGCTCGCCGATATCACGCTCAACGACTTCCAGAACCAGGACTACGACCAGCCCTGCAACTGGTTGCAGGCTTCATTGCCGGCTCCGCGGCTGAAAAAGCTGAAGGAGCTGGAGCTTCTGCCGCATAATATCGATGCCTCGGTCGCGCAGTCGATGTCGCGCACCCATCTCGGCTGCGATGCCGATCCGACCAACCTCATCCTTGGCGGTCTGCAAATGCTGGCTACCGAACTTTCCGACACCCTGTTCGGCACGCCGAAGCCGATCAAGACGACATCCAATATGGGCGTCCTGAAAAAGGATGCCATCAACATCGCCGTCAACGGTCATAACCCGCTTCTGTCGGACATCATCTGCGACGTCGCCGCCGATCTTCAGGCCGAAGCGATAGCCGCCGGCGCCAAGGATGGTTTCAACGTCATCGGCATCTGCTGCACCGGCAACGAGATCATGGTCCGCCATGGCATCCCGCTCGCCACGAACTACCTGTCGCAGGAACTACCGATCCTGACCGGCGCGCTGGACGCCATGGTCCTCGACGTGCAGTGCATCATGCCGTCGCTTCCGCGTGTCGCCGAATGTTTCCACACCAGGATCATCACCACCGACAAGCAGAACAAGATCGCCGGCGCCACTCATATGCAGTTCGACGAAACCAGGGCTTCGGAGAATGCCGCGTCGATCCTGCGCGTGGCAATCGATGCCTTCAAGCAGCGTGATCCGCGACGGGTCCACATCCCGAACTTCCAACAAGAAGCGATTGTCGGCTTCAGCGTCGAAGCCATTACGGCCGCACTTTCCCAAATCAACGCCGACGATCCGCTTCAGCCGCTCGTGGACAATATCGTCAACGGCAATATCCAGGGTGTCGTCCTATTCGCCGGCTGCAACAACACCAAGACGCAGCAGGACAGCGCCTATCTGGATATCGCGCTGTCGCTCGCGGCCCGCAATGTCCTCGTACTCGCCACCGGCTGTGCCGCCGGTGCCTATGCGAAGGCCGGCCTGATGACGCAGGAAGCCACGCGGCGATATGCCGGCGAAGGGCTGAAAGGCGCGCTGACGGCGATTGGCGAAGCCGCCGGAATGAACGGACCTCTGCCACTTGTCCTGCATATGGGATCCTGCGTCGACAACAGTCGGGCCGTCGCCCTTGGCACGGCGCTCGCCAACCGTCTCGGCGTCGATCTGTCCGACCTTCCGCTTGTCGCCAGCGCACCGGAAGCGATGACCGAAAAGGCCGTGGTGATCGGCAGCTGGGCAGTGACTATCGGCCTTCCAACCCATCTCGGCACCATCCCGCCGATCGTCGGTTCGGATGTGGTGAGCGGCCTCGTCACCGATACGGCTCGCGATCTGCTGGGTGGTTATTTCATCGTCGAGACCGATCATGCGCTTGCCGCCGACAAGCTTTTCGACGCCATTCAGCAACGACGCGCCGGCCTTGGCCTGAAAACCTATATCGCTCCCGCACCGCGCCCGGCCCTCGGATCGTTGCGCATGCCGACGCTGCCGGAGCGCGTATCATGAAAATCGCGGTGACCGGGAAAGGCGGTGTCGGCAAGTCCACGATCGTCGGGCTTCTCGCACGCGCACTGGCGGACGATGGCTGGAAAGTTCTCGCCATCGACGCCGATCCAGACGCCAATCTGGCGTCGTCGATCGGCGTGCCGGCCGGCAGGCTCGCGGATATCAAGCCGATCTCCAAAATGGTCGATCTGGCGCGCGAGCGCACCGGCGCCACGGATGGCCCGGGGACGCATTTCATCCTCAATCCAAAGGTCGACGACATTCCTGATGGTTTCAGCGTCGAGCATCAGGGCGTGAAGATGCTGTTGATGGGAACCGTCAACCACGCGGGAACCGGCTGCGTCTGTCCAGAACATGCGCTGGTCAGAACCCTGCTGCGCCATATCCTGACCCGCAGGAAGGAATGCGTGCTGATCGACATGGAGGCCGGCATCGAGCATTTCGGCCGGGGCACCGTCGAAGCAGTCGACCTCCTGATCATCGTCGTCGAACCTGGTGCCCGCAGCTTCCAGACCGCGGCACAGATCGAACATTTTGCCGGCGAACTGGGGATCAGCAATGTCTGCTACGTGGCCAACAAGATCTCATCCGATCAGGACCGGGCCTTCGTCACAGCCCGCGTGGAACCAAGCAGGCTCCTGGCGGTAATGCCCTCCGATCCGGCAGTTCAGGCCGCGGATCAGGCCGGCCTGTCCTTCTACGACGCCGGTCCGACCGGCCGTGAGCGGGCAAGCGACCTGACGCGGGCACTGCTCGAGCACCTGCCGGCGAAAGGAGATTTCCAATGTGCCTAGCTACCGTCACCGTCACCCGCACGCCGTCGCCACCGATCGCAATCGACGATGTCACCACCGTCAGCCTGGCTGACGGATACGTGCTCGTTTCCACCCTGTTCGGAGAAGAACACCGGCTCACCGGCGTTTCCATTCGCCAGATCGACACGCGCAAGGGCGTGACCATTCAGTTCGAGGAGGACCATTCCTTATGACACCTGACGACAAGTCGAAAATCAGGCTTCAGGCCTATATATCGCATTTCGCCGAGCATGCCGAAGATCATCTGGCCGAGATCCGCGCGCTGAAACCGGCATTCACGGACGATGCCCGCCTGAGCCATCTGCTCGAACATGCCATCGATGACATGCAGACTGCAAAGCGGTCGCTGCAGGCGGTTCTCGATGCGCTGGGGCCTTGTCAGGCGACGGACCACGGACATCATGCCCACTGACTTCCATCAAGGCGCGGGACGCATCAAGGGTTACGCTTCTGTCGCAAGGTTTCTTGTCGGCCACTGAAGCCGGCTTTGGGAGGCGAGATGACAGCACGATTTAGCATTGCCCATGTTCTGACCAGTCCCGCCGGCGAAGGTTTCTTCAACGGCTTTCATGCTCGGTCTCACAGCAAGGGGAGCATGATCTGTTTCGGCGAGAACGACGAGAACGGCATCTTCGTGGTGATGACCGGCAGGCTGCGTGTCTACATGGTCGGCGAAGACAGGGAAATCACCCTGTTCTATCTCGCCGCCGGGGACATCTTCTGTCGCCATTCGGGCTGCATGATCGAAGCGGTCGAGCCGAGCGAATTGCGGGTCACGGACATGAAAACCTTCGCCGCCAAGATGGAGAAGACCCCTGCCCTGTCACACGGTCTCATCTCCATTCTCGGCCGCGCGATCATCTCCTGCATGAGAAACATCGAGGAACTGATGTTTCTCGATATCAAGCAGCGCGTCGCCTGGTTCTTCCTGGATCATGCGACCGCGGAAAACGAAGAGGCCAATTATGGCGTCAAACTTTCCATCGACTTCACCGTCGAAGAGATCGCCAACCTGATCGGATCATCGAGACAGGCAACCTCCACGGCAATGAACAGCCTGATCAAGGACGGCCATCTCGAGCGCCATGGCCGGACGGACTACACCATACCCGACAAGGACCGGCTGAAAGCCGCGGCAGCGACGGGCAGACTTTCGGCACGGTGATTTTTTACCGAATGCCAGATTGGTGCCCGATAAAACGGGCGCCGCAGCCATTTGAAGAGGATTTGCGACGATGTGTTCCATTTGCGGCTGTGGCGAGGCCAGCGTCGAAGGGCATCATCCACATGCCCATTCCCATCTGGATGACGCCGAACATGCGGCCCTGCATGCGGCTGGCATAATGCACCATCATGCAAGCGGCTGCGAACATGGACATCATGATCATCACCACCACTCCCATGATGACATCCACTACGGCACCGGCATTGCAGGTGTGTCGGTATCCGGGCTGGATCAACGCCAGGTCATCCGGCTGGAGAAGGCCGTACTTTCGCATAATGATGCTCTGGCACAGGAAAACCGCGCCGCCTTTTCGCATGATGGCATCCTCGCGCTGAACCTCCTGTCCAGCCCGGGGTCCGGCAAGACGACGCTGCTCTGCGAAACGATCAGGGCGATGGCGGGTGGTTTGCCGGCAAGCGTGATCGAAGGCGACCAGCAGACGAGTTTCGACGCCGACCGTATCCGCGCCACCGGCGCCCCGGCGATCCAGGTCAATACCGGCAAGGGCTGTCATCTCGATGCGGCAATGGTCGCGGATGCCTATCGGCGGCTTTCTCCGGCATCCGGCTCCGTCCTGTTCATCGAAAATGTCGGAAATCTCGTCTGCCCGGCGGCGTTCGACCTGGGAGAGGCAGCCAAGGTGGTCGTCCTGTCCGTTACAGAAGGAGAGGACAAGCCGCTCAAATATCCGGACATGTTCGCCGTCGCCGATCTGCTGATCATCAACAAGATCGACTTGGCACCCTACGTCAACTTCAATGTCGAACGCTGTCTGGAAATGGCGCGCCGCATCAATCCGGATCTTGCCGCCCTGACGCTTTCCGCCACGACCGGCGAGGGCATCGACGCATGGCTGCAATGGATCACCGCCAGGCAGCAGGCCGTCATCCCGCAACCATTGTCCTGACGACGGAGGGCTTGGAACCATGTGTCTCGCAATCCCCGCGGAAGTGATCGAACTGCTGCCCGGCTCGATGGGACGGGTGCAGATAGACGGCATCGCCAAAGTGGTCAGCCTCGCGCTTGTGGATGGCGTCGGTGTCGGCGATTACGTCCTGCTGCATGTCGGCTTTGCCCTGAGCCGCATCGACCCGGACGAGGCGGCGGAAACGCTGGCGCCTCTGCGGGAAATGGGCGAACTGGCGGAGCTCGAGCCGGATGGGGGGGCCGCATGAGATTTTCCTCCGAGTTCCGCGACGGCAGTCTGGCACGCAGGATCGCAGCAGCCATCACGGCCGAATGCCGCCCCGACCGCAGCTACAGTTTCATGGAATTCTGTGGCGGCCACACCCACACGATTGCGCGCTACAGCCTGGAGGCGATGCTACCGGCTTCGATCCGCCTGGTGCATGGACCGGGTTGCCCCGTCTGTGTCCTGCCGGTCGGTCGCATCGACAGCGGCATCGAACTTGCCCGCGACCACGGCGTGATTTTATGCACCTATGGCGACATGATGCGGGTTCCCGGCTCTCAGCGCCTCAGCCTGCTCAAGGCCAAGGCTGCCGGCGGCGATATCCGCATGGTCTGGTCGACGCTCGATGCCCTGAAGATCGCACAGGACAATCCCGACCGCGAGGTGGTGTTCTTCGCCATCGGGTTCGAGACGACGACCCCGCCGACCGCCATGGCGTTGAAGATGGCGAAGGCGCAGGGACTGACCAACTTCAGCGTATTCTGCAACCATGTGAGGACGCCGTCGGCCATGCGGGCGGTGCTTCAGGGTGGCAGCCTGCCGCTTGAAGGCGTCATCGGCCCCGGCCATGTGTCGGCGGTGATCGGCATAGAGCCCTATGAGGAATTTTCCGAACGGGGCATGCCGGTCGTCGTCGCAGGCTTTGAACCGCTCGATCTTCTGCAGGCGATCCTGATGCTGGTGCGGCAGGTCAACGAAGAGACACCCCGCGTCGAAAACGCCTATGTGCGGGCTTTGCCCGCCATCGGCAACGAAAAGGCGCAAGCGGCAATCGCGGAGACGATGACGCTGCGCAAAAGCTTCGAATGGCGGGGGCTCGGCACCTTGCCTGACAGTGCGCTCAGGCTTGCCGACGACTACGCCGAATTTGATGCCGAGCTGCGATTTGATTTGCCCTACCGGACAGTTCCCGACCCGAAATCCTGCGCCTGCGCAGAGGTCGTGCGTGGCATCAGGCAGCCGCAGCAATGCCCGCTGTTCGGTCGCACCTGTACGCCGGACAATCCGATCGGCTCCTGCATGGTGTCGAGTGAGGGCGGATGTGCCGCCCACTGGCTTTACGGTCGCCATCAGCTGCCCGAAGAACCCCGAAAGGAAACCGCATGACCGCGCATCCTCACCGGAACCGGGACCTTTTCCCACGCCCGATGGATCTGGCGGGTGGGCGCGTAGACCTCACCCATGGCGGTGGCGGGCGGGCCATGGCGCAGCTCATATCCGAGCTTTTTGCCGCGGCTTTCGCCAATCCCTATCTCGCGCAGGGCAATGACATGGCCGTGATGCCGCCAGTCACCGGACGGCTTGTCATGTCGACGGACGGTTATGTTGTTTCGCCGATCTTCTTTCCCGGCGGCGATATCGGTTCGCTTGCGGTGCACGGCACGATCAACGATGTCGCCATGAGCGGCGCGCGACCGCTCTATCTGTCGGCGAGCTTCATTCTTGAAGAGGGCCTGCTTCTGGCCGAGTTGAAGCGCGTCGTCGAAAGCATGGCAGATGCGGCGAAAAAGGCCGGCGTGCTGATCGTCACCGGCGACACCAAGGTGGTGGAACGCGGCAAGGCGGACGGCATCTTCATCGTCACGACCGGCATAGGCTCGCTGCAATCCGATCTCAACATTACCGGCGAGAGGATCAGGCCGGGTGACGCGATCATCGTTTCCGGCACGATCGGGGATCATGGCGTGGCGCTTTTGTCGAAACGCGAAAATCTCGAATTCGAAACGACGATCGAAAGCGACAGTGCGCCCCTTCATGGACTGATCGGGACGATGATAGAAGCGGAACCCGACATTCATTGTCTGCGTGACCCGACCCGCGGCGGGCTTGCCGCCACGCTCAACGAGCTCGCCCAGCAATCGGACCTCGGAATGATCATCGATGAGGACGCCGTGCCAATCAGGCAGGCGGTACGTGGCGCCTGCGAATTGCTCGGCATCGATCCGCTGGGGGTCGCCAACGAGGGAAAGCTTATCGCCTTCTGCCCGTCGGATAAGGCCGAGGCACTGGTCGCCGTCATGCGCGATCAGCCATTCGGCGAAAATGCTGCGATCATCGGCCATGCCCAGCCGGACCCGCGCCGGCTCGTCCGGCTCAGAACATCATTCGGCAGCGAGCGCGTGGTTGAATGGTTCAATGGCGAACAATTGCCGCGGATCTGCTGATCAAAGGCTCAGGCCCCCGGTTCCGAAATCAAATGCGGGGTCCTCACCCGTATCTTCGAGGATCGGCGTCTGCAGGTTTTCGGGATAGGTCAGCGTATAGCCGATACCGGCTGCAACCAGTTCGCGGCCGTCTTGGAGAAAAATCGCAAATCAGGTTCCAAACCAGATCCGCACGACCGCATCCTTGCCGTCAAACGCCGAGTGGCAGGTTTCCGCTCAACGATCGAACATGTCCTGCCATTGCTTTTCGCCAACCATGCAATCGCTTTTGGCCGGCTTGTCGGCGATACGGCGGAGGAGCGGCTGAGGTTCGATGCCGCTGACTTCCATCACCAGCTTGCGACGGACGGCAACGCCGAAATCATCTATGTCGTGAACCGGCAGGACGAACGAGCCCGGCCCGCCCGCAACACAATCGCTGTAATATTGATCGAGCCCGCCGGGCGTTCCCGACGGTCTAAGCATGATGGCGAGGCCATTGATGATGATGCCGACTTCCAAAGCCTTGTCGCGCGCCGGCGTAACCGGATTGCCGGAATTATTCGGCCCGTCGCCGGAAATGTCGATCACCTGGCGAAGACCATGATAGGAATTGGAGACGAGCATGGTCGCGCCCTGCACGATGGCCGCCGAGATCGATGTCCTGCGCTGCATTTCGATAGGCCGCGCCTCGACCTTGTTGGCGAAGGCAATCGCATCCTGCTCGTTTTCGATGATCTGCCAGTCGATCACCGAGCCCTGCACGACATCGCCCGCCCATTCGAAATAGCTGACGGCGATGCGCCCCGTCAGACCGGTCTTCACCGCATCTATGAACTCTTTGTGCTTGAGCGCGGAAACATAACCTTCGCGCTGGATGCGGGCTTCTTCCGTGTCCATGGATCGTGACGTGTCGACCGCGAGCACGAGTTCGACATCCACTTCCTGTCCACCTTGCGCCATCACGGTATTTGTCGCGGAAAGGCTCATTAACAATGCAACTGTTGTAAGCATGGCAATCCATTCACTCACTGCAGTGTCTATTGCCAGACTGTAACACAGGATATTGCCGGAGCGAGCCCCTCCCCCCAAGCAGGCACCACTCACAGCTCAAATTTCAGTGATGCCTTATTCAGCAGCCGCTGGATTAGGACCGTCCTTCATCGCTTCGATCAGGCATTCCATGATCGCCGCTCGAAGGGCATAGGTGTTGGCGCTTGTCTGTTTCCGGTCTAGGCTCTGGGCGGCCTCGACCAGCCGCATGCCCTGGCGCACCACAATCTGGTGCGCGCGATTCATGGCCCAGTGTTCGATTGAACTGCCATGATCAATTCCATGACTTTGTGCGTTCAATGTAACCTCGCTAATCATCAGCGTTACTGCGAATCATCTCGCTGGGCCGATGGTAATACAGGTTCATGTTCCCGGGTATCCTTTATGCTTCGAAGCATTGTCAGTTGAAAAACAAAAACCCTGAGAAATATCAATAACTACAAGTTTTCACCTGCAACAACCGACTGTAAAATATGCGCATCTGTCACGTTTACAGGATCTATTGCGAGCAGTGCCTGACGGGTTTCCCCTTATGCTCGTGAGACTTCCCTTTTTGCTTGAACCGGCCCTGATGAGCACGCATGCCATCCGAAGAAATGACTGCCGCGGAAATCACTTTTTTTGCATTCCCCGCGGCATGAGCCGTGACAACCTCACCTCTTCTGCCCCACGGAGCGCCCCACCCCTTCCGGCACCGGCAACATCGCGTGCGCCTGTGCGATCGGCGTGAGCCTGGCCAATATATCCGCCGGTGCGGCCGAAGACTTGCCGGCCTTTGAATCCACATGCAGCATCAACTGTTCGGCAGTCGCAAGCACATTACCGGTCTCCGCATCATGGATGGTGGTGAAATACTGGATGCGTTTTTCATCGATGCTGAGCACCTGCAGCGTCGCATAAAGCGCCTGGCCAAGTTTTGCCTCGCCCAGATGCCGGATATGGGTTTCGACCGTATAATAGCTCTGCCCTTTTTCGACATAAGCGAAATCGACCCCGATCAGCCGCAAGAGCGCATCCGAGGTATCGCCAAAGACCTGCAGGTAACGATGCTCGGTCATGTGGCCGTTATAGTCCACCCAGGCGGCGCTCACCCTGGTATCGACCAGCCGCAGCGGCCGGGAAAAATCCGGCGCGTCCCCGGCCTCGCCGCCGCTTTCTCCCCCTCTGCCCCCCGCTCTGGCACCCCCATTGGACCAAAGATGCTTTTCGAAGTCCGCCAGCACCTTTCCCGAACCCCAGCCCTTTCCTCCATCACCCGCCTTCAGCGCCTGCATGATGCCGACGAGGTTTTCGTCGCGGATGCGCTCCAGCTCACGTATGCCGCGGGCACCGGACTGCGCGTCCGATTGCGCCGCGATCTTGTCGACCAAAGCGTCATCGAGATCGACCACATCCGTCAGCTTCGTCCATGGCCATGATAGGCAGGGGCCGAACTGCGCCAGGAAGTGGCGCATGCCCGCCTCTCCGCCTGCAATGCGATAGGTCTCGAACAGGCCCATCTGCGCCCAGCGCATGCCGAAGGAATAGCGGATCACATCGTCCAGCGTCTCGGTATCGCAGATGTCGTCATGGATGAGCCACAGCCCCTCGCGCCAGATCGCTTCCAGCAGCCGGTCGCCGACAAAGGCCTCGATCTCCTTTTTCAGGATGACGCCCTTCATCCCGATCGGCGCCAGCCGGGCTTTCGCCAGCTCCAGCGTCTCGGGCGATGTCCGTTCTCCGCCGACCAGTTCGGCAAGCGGCAGCAGATAGACCGGATTATAGGGATGCGCGACGAACATCCGCTCGGGATATTTCATGTCCCGCTGCAACTCGGTCGGCATGATGCCGGACGTCGACGAGCCGATCAGCGCCGTCGGATCGGCATATCGGTCGATCTCGGTCAGCACATTGCGCTTGAGATCGGCACGTTCCGGAACACTCTCCTGTATCCAGTCCGCGCCCCCGACCGCCTCTTCCACGCTTGCGCAGAAAGTCAGCCTCCCCTTCGGCGGCAGCGGCGCCATGGTCAGCATGGCATAGGCACGCTCCGCATTTGCCAGCACCTCGCCGACAATCCGTTTCGCCTCAGGATGCGGGTCGTATATCGACACATCGATCCCGCCGAGCAGAAACCGCGCGGCCCACGCCCCGCCGATCACCCCACCACCGATACAGGCTGCTTGTCTGATACTAGTCATGATCTCTCGTCCCCATTTCGTTGTTGCCGCTGTTGCGTCGTTGCCCCTCCCCCTAACCCTCTCCCCACTTGCGCGGAGAAGGAACGTGCCCTGCTCGGCGCTCAAGGAACAGCAAACGCTGCGGCTTGCGTCCTTCTCCCCGCACGCGGGGAGAAGGTGCCGGCAGGCGGATGAGGGGCAGCCTCCCCCCGAGGGGCCTACCGCTTCACCAGCTTCAATTTCTCGCGCACAGCTTCCGGCCCGATGACCCTCGCCCCCATGCCCTCGATCACCCCGACCGCCTTCTCCACCAGTTGCGCATTGGTCGCGAGCTGTCCCTTGCCGGCATAAAGATTGTCCTCCAGCCCGACGCGGACATTGCCGCCGGCAAGCACCGCGGCCGCCGGATAGGCAAGCGCATTGCGGCCGATGGAAAAGGCCGAAAACGTCCAGCTCTTCGGCACGTTATTGACCATCGCCATGAATGTGTTGAGATCGTCCGGCGCACCCCAGGGAATGCCCATGCAGAGCTGGATCAGCACCGGGTCCTCAATCAGCCCCTCCTCCACCAGCTGCTTGGCGAACCACAGATGCCCGGTATCGAAAGCCTCGATCTCCGGGCGCACGCCGAGCGCCGTCATCTGCCGCGCCATTTCGCGCAACATCGATGGCGTGTTGGTCATCACATAGTCGCCGAGCGAAAAGTTCATCGTGCCGCAATCGAGTGTGCAGATTTCCGGCAGGCATTGCGCCACATGCGCCACCCGTTCGGTCGCCCCCGCCATATCGGTGCCATCGGCATTATAGGGAAAAGGTGCCTCAACATTGCCGAATACGAGATCACCGCCCATGCCCGCCGTCAGGTTCAGGACCACATCGACATCCGCAGACCGAATGCGGTCCGTCACTTCTCTGTAGAGTTCGAGGTCGCGCGCCGCCGCTCCCGTCTGAGGGTTCCTGACATGACAATGAACCACCGCCGCTCCCGCCTTTGCGGCATCGATCGCCGACGCCGCGATCTCTTTCGGAGTAATCGGAACATGGCTGGATCTTCCGGTCGTATCGCCGGCACCGGTCACGGCACAGGTAATGAAGACTTCGCGGTTCATCTCGAGCGGCATTCTTGCCTCCTTTTCGCTGCCGCCATTACGGGCGAGGAAAAAGGAAAATGCTTTGCACGGTCGGCACCGCTCTATACATTATCGGAACATGGGCGAAGGGAAGCGCATGGGTGAGAACCAGCATATCGACATCCTCGTTTTGCCGGAGACCAACCTCATCCTGCTTGCCTCGGTCATCGAACCGCTGCGTGCGGCAAACCGCATCGCCGGAAAACCTCTCTATCGCTGGACACTCCATTCCGCCGACGGTCTGTCGGTCGAGACGACATCCGGCATCCCCATTCCCGTTTCCGGTGCATTCCGCCCTGCCCGGCAGACCGATCCGCTTTTTGTCCTGGCGAGCTACAACTGGAGAAACGCCGCCACCCGCGAGCTGAAATTCCTCCTCTCCCAAACCGCCCGGCACCGGACAACGATCGCCGGCATAGAGAGCGGTTCCTTCATTCTCGCCGAAGCCAGCCTGCTCGATGGATTTTCGGCCACCACCCATTGGGAAGACTTCGACGATTTCGCCAGCGCCTATCCGCAGGTCACCATGGTGCGCGAACGCTTCGTCATCAACGCCAAGCGCATCACCACCGGTGGCCCGCTTCCGACACTCGACCTGATGCTGGAACTGATCCGCCGCGCCCACGGCTATTCGCTGGCGCTCGAAGTCTCAAGGCTGTTCATCTACGAGCAGGACCGCGCCCGAAACGATCCGCGTGAAAGCCCCGCAATCGGCAACCGGGGAAAGACAGACCCGCGCCTGCAGGCAGCGGTCAAGCTGATGGAGGATACGGTCGAAGCGCCGATCTCCCTCTCGCGGCTTGCCCGACGCGCGGGCGTCAGCATCCGCCACCTGCAGGACCTGTTTCATCAGACGATGGGTGTCGCGCCGCACACCCATTATCTGGCACTCCGGCTCAACGCCGCCCGCCGCAAGGTGATCGAGACGAAAGCCAGCTTCGCGGATATCGCCGCCGAGACCGGCTTCAACTCGGCCTCGGCCTTCTCCCGCAGCTACCGGGCCAGCTATACCGAGAGCCCCAGCGAGACACGCCGCCGCCTGAAGCTCACGCTTGGAAATTAGGACGGTAAGGATAGCCTGTAGCAGATTCAAAATTCCGCCCCCCTGAGTTCGCCATGTCTTGCATGCGAAGGTCGCGGGATAAATCCCGGAACGCTTTCACCGGACCGAAAAAGCGGTGAACCCGGCTATCCTGTTAACGGATACTGAAGCCCGTCCGGTATAATCTGTTTGTACCTTTACAGGATTCGGAAACATCGCCTTCCGACGAAAAAGCCCTCTGCTTTAACATATTGAAAAAACTGCGCGCAGCGTGACAAACGAAACCTAAACGATCGTTTCGTTTCACTACCGGGTAGTTAACCATAATCGCTGAAGGGATGGGGACAGGGCAGATTTCCTGATTCGTATTATACTAGCCCCGAACAGCCCTGAAAATACGCGAAATCCGTTTATCACAGGGCTTATCCTTCACGCACGAAGGGAGCGGTTGACAGCTGTCAACGCCCTTGCGTCGGAGATCAGAATGACGCTGCCCCCTCCCCTCTTCGCCAGACAGAACAGCAGCCGAACGCCATTCGATGACCGCAATATCATCCGGTCTAAGCATCGGACACACCGGCGTGGCTACGGTTGACAGCTGTCAACGGCAAACGACCCGCCACCTCTTCTCAGATAGAGTTCCACCGCCCGCTCAGCGCTGGTCGATAGAGCAATCACGACGGACAACTGAAAACACGCCGCCAATCTTAGATCTTCTGGAGCCAATCCGACCGATAGCCCGCAAGACCGTCGTGATTAATGGCAACCGCCGAGACGCCCTTGCGCGCGGCGGGTTCCACGCCCGCCAGAAGAGCCGCGCCCTGGCTTGTCCCGGTCGAACCCGGAACGGCCAGCACATCACGCCCCGTCAAACCGGCCAACAGACTGAGATAAACCCCGTTAAGCGCAAACGGCCCCTCGACCAGGATCGGCCCCCTTGCGCCAGCAAGATCGAGGCAAGTCTGCGTCATCAGCGCGAAATAGAGACACGCGGCCGCCCATCGCTCATGTGTCGACATGCCGTCGTCATTGACCCATTCCCGCTGTCGCCCGGGAAACGGTCCCGATCCGGCAACGATATTGGGCAATAACATCACCCGCTTTTCGATAACGCCGGGCAGGGCAGCCACCACCAGATCCTGATCCAGATCGCCCAATTCCCCGGTCAGCAGCTCGAATTCCCGACCGCCCATGAAACGGGCCGAGGGCACGACGCGACCATAGGCGTCGACATTCGCCAACGTATCGCGCGTCGAATCCAGCCGGTCGATATCGCCGCCAACGGCAAAATTGATCACCCATGTTCCCGTCGAGACGACCGCGAACGGCGCCTCCCGATCCGTCAGATAGGGCAGCAGCGACGCGTTGGAATCGTGAATGCCGCAGAATACCGGAACAGCTCGGGGCAGGCATGCCGCGGAGGCGATCTCGGGAAGCGTCATGCCGATGCGGTCGAATGCCGAAAACACCGGCGCCATCAGATCGCGAACACCCAGCGCATCAACCAGCGACGAGTACCCGCCCTCATGCGGCTTCCAAAGATCCGTATGGCAACCGAGCGACGTCGCCTCATTGGCGGCCACACCGCTGAGCCGATAGGCCCAATATTGCGGATAGGTCAGGATCGTCCGCACCCGCGCAAATTCTTCCGGAAAGGCCGTCTTCTGATAATGGATCTGCGCACCGAGATTAAGCCCGCCGGACAGGCGAGGCGAAAAGGTCTCGGCAAAATCGGGGCGCATCTCGTCATAAGCGCGCCTGATCTCCTCGGGATATTCGTGCTCGTAATCGAGAACCGGCAAGGCCAGCCGTCCATCCGCATCGATCAGCGCGGCCGAGGCTCCATGCGTGGTGATCGAGATGGCATCGAAACCCGGCTCTTTCGCGAAGACAGCAAGCGTTTCAAGCAGAAACGCCCACAGCGCCACGACGTCGTAATGCGGGTAGGGCGGACCGGCCAGAACCCGATTGGGCATGCGCCGCATCTCGATCTCCGCGCCGCTTGCGGCATCGAAAATCATCACCTTGGCATTGGTCTTGCCGATATCGAGAACTGCAATCCGCTCGAAACTGCTCATGGCAAGTGAAACACCGTGACGAGATCGCTCTGCACCGGCGAGTTATCCGGATTGCTCTCCATGATATCCGCCATATGCGCCCACCAGCGTTTCATCACCGGATGTCCTGGCAGGTTTGCCATGGAATGGTTGGCCGGGCGCGAAAGCACGCCAAACAGCACATTGGTCTCACGGTCGAGATGGATGGAATAGTCGGACACGCCAGCCTCGCGCAGAAGCGCACTCAGCTCCGGCCAGATCTCGTCATGGCGTTTGCGATATTCCGCCTCCATGCCGGGGTTCAGTTTCATCTTGAATGCGTATTTTTCCAAAGTCATTTCTTGCTCATGAACTTGATGCGACGAACCACGATGGGCAGCGCGATCGTGGTAATCAGAAGAAGGCCGACAAAGATCGACATGACGATGCCCGGCACATTGAGGAGGCCAAGCCCGAAAGTAACCAGCCCCATGACGAACGCCGCGATGACAACACCGGCAATCGTGCCCGCACCGCCAAGAATGGAAACGCCACCGAGAACCACCATGGTGACGATTTCCAGCTCCCAGCCCTGCGCGATCGAGGGGCGGGTGGAGCCGAGCCGCGAGGTCAGGCAGACCGCGGCGATACCGGACATCAGCCCTGTCAGCAGAAACAGCTTAAACTTGATCCGCTCGACCGGAATGCCGGAGAACCGTGCCGCAAACTCGTTATTGCCGATGACGAAGACCTGTCGGCCGAAATTGGTGGCGTGCAGCACGATGCCGAAGATGACGGCAAGCACGATGAACAGCACGAATTCGAACGAGAAGACCCAGACGACATAGCCCTGTCCGAAAAAAGCGAAATCAGCCGGATATTTGCCATAAGCCTGGTCGCCGAGCGTGATGTAGGAAATGCCGCGAAACAGGCTCATCGTGCCGATCGTGACGACGATCGACGGCAGTTTCAGTATCGAGACCAGAGTGCCGTTGATCGCACCACAGGCAAGCCCGACACTGAGGCCGATTGCCACCAGCCCCGGCGTGCTGATCCCCATCTGGGCCGCCGCCCCCATGGCGGTGGAGGCGAGCGCGATGATGGCCGCCACCGACAGGTCGATCTCACCGACAATGATCAGCATCGCCATGGCAAAGGCGATCATCGCCTTTTCGGTGAAATTGAAGGTCGCGTCCGAAAGGTTCCAGGCGTTGAGGAAGTAGGGCGAGGCAAAGGAATTGGCGATGAAGATCACCACCGCCACGCCGAACAGCAGCACTTCCCAGCTGCCCAGCAGGCGGCTGACCGGCGTGCCGAGCCGATCGGGAATGGCTTGACGGGCCTTGGTTTCGGTCACGATATCACTCATGCGGAAACCTCCTTGGCGCCACGATCGCGCAGGATGATGCGCCCCGCCTTGCGTTCGGCGCGGGCATTAAAGACGACGGCGGCAACAATGACGATGCCGGAAATCGCCATCTGCGCGAAAGGCGAAATCCCGATCACAGGTAGCGCATTCTTGATGACGCCAAGGAACAGCGCACCGAGCAAGGCACCGGCGACCGAGCCGATCCCGCCGGCAATCGAGATACCGCCGATGACACAGGCCGCCACCGTATCGAGCTCGAAACCGGCCGCGACATCGACATAGGCAACCGCGTAACGCGACACCCAGAGATAACCGGCAAGCCCAGCCAGCGCGCCGGAAAGGGTGAAGGCGAAGAACCGGGTCCGGCCGATATCGATGCCCGCATAGACCGCCGCCGTCGGGTTGCCCCCGGAAGCATAGGTCGCGCGCCCGAACGGCGTCCGCGTCAACACCAACCACATCATCAGCACGATGCCGATCGCCATCCACGACAAGAGCGGAAGCCCCAAAACCGGCAGGCGAGGGAGGTTCAGGAAGCCGGGCGTCATCTGATGCGAGTTCACCCAGGCACCGCCGGACAGCACGAATGCCATGCCGCGATAGATTGTCAGCGTACCGAGCGTCACGACAATCGGCGGGATCCTCAGCCACCAGACAAGCATTCCGTTGATCGCCCCGAGCACCGCACCGATGCCGACCGCCAGCACAACCAGCAGCGCCAGCGGCATGCCCGGATAGGCCGCGTCCATCATCGCCACCGCCATGCCGGTAAAGGCCAGATTGGCGGCGACCGAAAGATCGATCGACTTGGTCAGGATCACCGTCATCTGGCCAAGTGCCAGAATGATCAGGATCGAGGTGTCGTTGAAGATATTCGCGAGATTTCCGGGCGTGGCAAAACCGGGCGCACGGGTCGCAAACCCCGCCACCATGAGGGCGATAATGCCGACCAGAAGCAGTTCGCGATGTTTCAAGAGTTTTTTCATTGGCGCTTCCTCACGCATTGCCGGTTGCGGCACGCACCAGCACCTCGGCGCTGAGCTGCGATCGATCGAATACGCCCGCCGACAGGCCTTCGCGCATCACCAGCACCCGGTCCGATACACCGAGAATTTCCGGCAGTTCGGAAGAGACCATGATGATCGAAAGGCCTTCGGCGGCAAGCTCGCTGATGAAACCGTGCACCGCAGCCTTCGAGCCGATATCGATGCCCTTGGTCGGTTCGTCGAGAATGATCACCTTCGGCAGCGTCGCCAGCCATTTGCCGATCACCACCTTCTGCTGGTTGCCGCCCGATAGCGTACCGACAGGTACGGAAAGGGCGGCCGCACGCAGATCCAGCCGCTCGGCATATTTGCGCGCCAGCGCCAGTTCGTTCGCGGCCTTGAGGAAACCGGAGCGCGAGGTGCGCGCCAGCGATGGCAGCGACATGTTCTGAAAGATCGGCATGGGCAAAGCCAGACCATGGCGGCCACGTTCCTCCGGCACATAAACGATACCGGCGGCAATCGCGTCACGCGGCGAACGGATGGAAAGCGCCTCACCCTCCAGCACAAGCCGGCCCGAAGACGGTCGCGTCACGCCGAACAGCGACTGGCAGATTTCCGACCGCCCGGCACCAACCAGACCATAAACCCCTAAAATCTCGCCGCGCTTCAATTCGAAGGAAATGTCGCGATATTCGGTCGGGTGGCAATAGTTTTCGACCGAAAACACTGTCTCACCGATCGCCACCTCGACCTTGGGAAAGATGTTGGACACATCGCGGCCCACCATCATCCGCACGATCGCATCCTGCGGCGTCTCGGCAAGCCGGCCATGGCCCACGGCGCGGCCATCGCGAAACACCGCGAAATTCTCGGCGATCTCGTAAACCTCATCGAACTTGTGGCTGATGAACAGGATCGCCTTGCCCTGCCTCTTCAGCTCCGCGACGATACGGAAAAGATCGTCGATCTCCTTGCGGGAAAGGGCGGCCGTCGGCTCGTCCATGATGACGATGCGCGCCTCGACCGAAAGCGCCCGGGCAATCGCCACAAGATGCCGCTGCGCAATCGAAAGATCCTTGAGCCGAATGGTCGGATCGATCTCGCTTTCCAGCACATGCAGCAATCGGCTTGCGCGCGCATTCATCACCTTCCAGTCGATCAGACCGAAACGGGTGCGCGGCGCATGGCCGAGGAAGATGTTTTCCGCCACCGACAGCTCGTCGAACAGTACCGTTTCCTGATGGATGGCGGTCACGCCCGCATCGACGGCATCCTGCGCACTCGAAAAGCTGACCGGCTCGCCGTCGATAAAAATCTCGCCCTCGCTGGGCATGTAGATACCGGTGAGGATCTTGACGAGCGTCGATTTCCCGGCGCCGTTCTCGCCGATCAAGGCGGTCACTTCGCCCGGATAAAGCGAAATATTGACACCATCCAGAGCCTTCACGCCCGGAAAAATCTGCGAAATGCCACGCATTTCCAGGATGGGAGATTTGGTGGCTAACATCATTTGGCCTGAGAGGCTGGGATCGGTCATAGGCGCGACAACATTCATTTTATGTCACCTTGCAAAAAGCCCCTCATCCGCCTGCCGGCACCTTCTCCCCGCGTGCCCGGAGAAGGATATATGCCGCGGCGTTTGCGTCCCTCTCTACCATCGAGCGAGGCACGTCCCCTCTCCCC
>UBXM01000020.1 GCA_900469445.1 Hyphomicrobiales bacterium | reverse complement strand
TTTTTGCACCGCCGCTCTCATCCCTGCAAGTGCGTCGCCGTAGCATACGGGTAGCACACACCACCTAGGTACCCTTCCACCCAACTGCTCGATGATTTCGAAGGCCAGCGTCTTATAACCTTCGATCCCGATAGGGTGGCTGCCGACGACCGGCGCGCGGAACGGCGACGCAATCAGCCACCCTTTCTCTCTTGAGGCTTCCGCCAGGAACCGCCATCGATCGTGCTTGTCCTCGAAAGGTACGATCGTGGCACCAAACGCCTCGATCTGGCCCGCCATCGCGCGTGGACCGCCAGCCGTGGTCGCGACGACGCACCTCATACCCGCTTTGCTGGCATAGGCCGCGAGAGACGCCCCAGCATTTCCGGAGCTTGCTGTTGCCACTGTGCTATATCCACGCTGACGCGCGTAGGACACGAAGACTGCAGAAAACCGGTCTTTATGAGAACTGGTGGGGTTGCGGCTTTCATCTTTCAGGAAGAGTTCCGGCACCTTCAGCACAGTGCCCAACTTTGAGAGATTCGTGAGAGGAGTCAGCCCTTCTCCAAGTGTCTCCTGAAATAGGGTCGCGATTGGTAGCATGGCAGCGTATCGCCAGATCGAGGGGGCCTGAGCCGGACGCCACGTGTCCGTTTCCCAAGCTAATGGATAGCTCGCACGGTAATTCGAAGGTGCCGTCGCCGAGCAGTGCAGACATCCCTCGGACGTGATCGAGAAGGTACCAGGAACAACACCATGACATCTGAGGCAAATCAGCGAGAGTTCAGAATGAGTCATGCCTCAATCACCCTGAGCGGCCCGGCAGTCGTGAACCGGTCCACGCCGTCGGCCTTTATGACGAACATGTCCTCGACCTGTAGCCCGAATTCACCAATCCGATAGTAGGGCGTCTCTATACAAACGACCATTCCCTCCTCCAGAACGTCAGTGCTGGACGGAGAAAGCAACGGTCCATCATAGCCGTCGAGACCTATGCCATGCCCAACATGGTTGCGCTCATAATCCGGAATTCCGCATCGGCGAACCTCATCACAAACAGCGGAGAATAACTCGCTGGCTGAAACACCCGGACGAGCCAACTCCGCGCCGCGCTCGACTCCAGCCCGAAGTGCCTCGTAGAGGCCTTCGATTGGCCCGGGATCATCTCCGAAGAAGGCAATTCGCGCAATATCCGCGCGGTAATGCTTATATCGCCCTCCGGCATCGAAACGGATCACATCGCCTCGACGGAGTGGGCGATCCGAAGGTTGGACGTTCATGAGGGCGCTGCGCTCGCCGAAGCCGATACAACCGAGAACAGGAACCGCGTCGGCCTGAACGGTGATGGTATGAAAGATCCGCGCCATTTCAAGCTCTGTTATGCCGGCTCGCGCTTGGTCGAGCGCTGCGCTGATCGCCTCCTCGGCGATTTCGCCAACACGACGCAATCGCCTGATTTCCTCCCATGTCTTGACGCTGCGGACTTTACGGAGAGCGCTCCCGGCATCCACAAACTGCGCATCCGGGACGGCGTTTGTTAGCTTTTCCAAATAACCCGGCTGAAGGCCTTCGACATCAATGCCGATGCGGGACCGGTCGAGCGAAAGCTCCTTAAGTTCCGATGCGAGAGCATCGATTGGATGAGAGTGGGGTTGTCCTTGCTGCATCGATAGTAGTTTGCGGCTGGTTTCATCAATCAGATCCATCGTTCCAGCCTGAACGGAAAATTGACCGTAGCGACGCACTCGCGTCGCTGAAACCTCCTGATCCGCTAAGAGATCGAGCGTTCCGCTGCTGGTAATGATGCTCGAATTTGCATTGTTTTTATCGTTTCGGCATCGGATAGCGTAGGCTTGCGGCCCTGGCCGGATCCATTGTGGGAGTGCCCAGAAACCCGAGAGGTATGTCACATTTTCCGCTGCTGTACCGATGACGACGTCGAAGCCGCATCTATCCATTTCTTTGTAAAGTCGATCTTGATTAAGCAACATCTCTATCGTCCTTATTTTTGCTCACGTGGGCGTGGGGACCCAACACCCTGTTTGCGGCCTGCGCCACCTGCACACCCAATTCCGCAACGGAAAGACGAGGTTGGAGGGCACGAGGAAATGCGAAGCTGAGCGCCGCAACTATGGTGCCCGCATGGTCGCGGATCGGGGCACCAATTGAAAAAACACCTGCGATGTTTTCATTGAGGGCAGTTGCATAGCCAACCTGACGGGCACGCCTCAACTGATCGATCAACTTATCGGGGTCGGTAACGGTACGTGGGGTCTTTTGGATAAATGGCTCATCCTTGGCGAGTTGGCGGACCTCCTCATCCGAGGCATCCATTAACAGCGCCTTTCCCAGAGCGGTCGAATGCAAAAGCATTCTCTCTCCTGGCGTCGCGCGGATGACAAGCGAACCGCTACTCTGCAAGGCATCGAGGTAGATCGCCCTCGTGCCGCGCCGGGCGCCTAGAAACGCGTTAAGGTCACAGTCGTCTGCTAAGCGCTTGAGTTGAATTCTTGCGAGCGCAATGAGCTCGTCCTGATCCAGTTGCTTGCGGGCAAGGTTGAGTATTTCGCGACCCGAGCGGTACCGCCGTGTCTCCGCTACCTGATCAACGAAGCCTTGGTCGTTTAGCGTATTGAGTATGCGCTGCACACTAGACGGGCTTTGATCGCTTCTCCGGGCGATCTCGCGAACCCCAAGCGCCTCTTCCGCTGTCGTTATGACCTTAAGAACCGCGAGACCGCGCTCAAGAGACAAGTTTCCCTGCATTTTTTGTGTTCCGTATATGCGCACAGTGTGCCGATAATGAAATTAAGGCAGCTGAAACCGACCGGTGTCAAGTGAAAATGTCGGGTATAACGTGTCGTGCTATAGTATGCATTTTTGCAGCATCGCCGAATGGAGACCAGCATAACCATCGGCAAAAACGTTAGACGATTCAGGAAAGCCCGCGACATCACGCAGGAAGAGCTTTCCTTCCGCAGCGGTTTTACGCGAGCGTATCTGAGCGAATTGGAGAACGGCCGGTCAAACCCGACGATTTCTTCGCTTGAGCGCCTAGCCGAGGAGCTCAGTGTGACGCTATGCGATCTGATCACTCCCCCAAAATGACTGAGATCCATTATACGACTAGTCCGCGAAGCTGAGAAACCGCTCAGGATCGTAATCGAGCGCAATTGCTAAAGCCTCGATCGTATCGACCGTAGGCGAACTTTCTTCTCGTTCCAGCTTGCCGACGTAGTTACGGTCCAAGCCAGCAATTTGGGCCAGTTCAAATTGCGAAAGCCCCGAACGATGTCGCGCTAGTCGCAGATTACGGGCAAACACGCTTCTTAATCTCATCACCTCCTTTTGTTCCAAACGAACGTATACCGCTCTACCTACTATAGTAGGCAATATGACAACCAGTCATTTTATCTGCGCCGAATGCGCACTAGCTTGAAGCAGTTTCAGTACGGAGACCTTTATGGATCAGTGCGCTCCCGCATCTTTCGAGACGTTTGCTGTGGCCATTTCTCAGGCAAATGATCCTGTGCAAATTGCCAAGGCTCTTTTCACGTTAGTTCGGCGCTTTGGGTTCGAAGCCATCGCTATAACAGAGTCTCTTCCGCTAAGCCGCGACTACCCGCCGCATGATTATCTTGCGGAATATTGGCCGGATGACTGGCCCATCGACTTAGCTAGACGCTTGCTTGCGCCTTATCAAAATTATCGCTGGGTAGATTTCTTGTCAGGCTCGCTCTCTTTTCACACATCGGCATCCAGAAGGTCGGAGCAGATCTCGCCACCCGGTCGGTTCAAATCAGAGGCAGTAACGTTTGAGGATCTGATGTTTGTACCCGTGCCACAGTCGGACGGTCGGTTGGGCATGGTTACCTATATTGGCCGAAGACAGGACCCCGCCGATACATTCACGACATTGTTGGAGGCCGGAGCGATCGCCGCTTACAAACGATGCCGCACTCTTTACGATTTCCCGAAAAGTAGTCTTCTCACGCGCCAGCAACGAACAATCTGCAGCTGGTTAGCGCTCGGAAAAACATCCGCAGAGATAGGTGAGATCCTTGGTATTGCCGAGGCCACAGTGGATCAACATGTCCGGCAATGCAAAGAGCGCCTCGGCACCTCGAACCGGACAGCAACCGTCATCGAGGCAATTCGACGCGGTCAGTTGCTACCAGTATCGTGCGCTTCCCGGTAGCCGTCGCTTGGACGAAACAAGTGCATTCGTAAAAATGAGTGCGCGAACATCGTGTGAAATAAAACATCAAGTAGGCAGATGATTTGCCGAACGGCGTCGACGTCAGAAGCAGGAATATCTCATACACGTAGCTACCGAAGCTGCCGAATCACATGCACACGCATGGGCGCTAGCACGCATGAAAAGCTCCAAGCCGATTTCGATACGCCAACCCTAACGGACTTTCCACCCCGAACGCAAACATTAGAAGTTTGTTAGCAACAGCCCGATTGGAGAATAAGCCATCGAAATTTGCATCGAACACTCCCGTTCAGCTCTCGGCCCCACGCACAGCCGTTTCCAGTGATGCTACCCTGTGATCCTCGATATGGAATACAGACGGCTCAACAAGGAAAAACCGCGACCGACATTTGGCTTTATAGCGAGATGTTGCAGCGCTTCGAGGTGAAAATTCGCTGATCTGAAGAAGGTCGCGACATTGCGTAATTGATCGGCACTTAAAGCGCGAGCAACGCATTTCATATCTTCAACGAAGGCCACAATCCCGAGGAGATATCGCTCGCGATAGGTATCCGCACATCTTGCCTTTTAGCAGGCAAAAATCGGCGAAGAGGCTTTTCTTACGCATTGACATCTTTTAATGGCCAAACAAATGCTTTTGCGCCTGACACAGGAGATCACTGATGGCCGACGAAACGACTACCGCAAACCCGAACAGCGTTACGACCGATACACCTGCAGCAGCCCCCGTTGCAAAGAAGACCCGTGCACCGCGCCGCCCGAAGGCAGTCGCAGAAGCAGCTACTGCTGACGTGTCCGCCGCAACGCCAGAAACGCCGACCAAGAAGACCCGCGCCAAGCGTGGCTCCAAACAGGTTGCCGCCAAGGCAGACAAGACTGTTGCGGAACCGAAGAAAGCGGCTACCCGCGTTGCGCGCGTCACGCAGGCTGCATCTGCGCCGGTTACCGTCGTCGACGACATCGGTGATTTGATCAAGCTTGAGGAAGAAAATAAGCAGCTGCGCAAACAGCTTTCCGAACAGCTGCGCGCGGAAAACGCTGACCTGCGCAAGCGTCTCGGTCAGTCCTGAGTACGGACATGAGGCCTTCTCGCCGTTTGTTGCGATAGCCCTCTTTGCCGATGCAAGCTCGCCGGGCCTGTAAATCAGGCCTGGCCAATCCAATCAGCTGCTAAGAACTGCTGCAGCCATGCCAAGGTAACGATGCGATGAAAACACCATGGAGACTTGTAGCTGACCTGGTGTGGCGCAAGCCAAAAGCGGATGTATCCGGCGATCATCGCCCGCTCACGACAAAGACAACGGCTCTTGAATATCGACCAGCCATTGAAGAGAAGGTTGAACAGGGCGAAGCCGCGTCTCCTGAACTGGTCGTTGATGTTGGGCAACAGGAAGAAACTGAAGCTCAAATTTCGGCGCCAGATCTAATCCCGGAGCTGGTCGCGCAGTCGGAGCAGGCGGAAAATACGTCGGCGGAGCACTCCGTCTCCGTGGTTGTCGAAGATACAGTTTCAGCACCTGAACCGGTTGAGCATCGCAATACTGCGCCGGCTGACGAAAAGCACGAAACTTTTGACGTCGAAGCGCTGCAGAAACCAACGACTCCGAAGAAGCCTCGACCAGCGGTTTTGAATGAAACCACGGAAAGTATGGCGGACGCGGCTTCGCCAGTGCCGGCCGAGAAGCCGAAGACTAACGTCGAGGAAATTGCAGCGCTCGATGCGGAAGTCGAGGTTTTGCGTCGCCAATTGTCGAAAAAGCTCGTCGAACAGAACGCGCAATTGCGTAAGATGCTCGCAAGGTTTGAGACCCGTTGAACGACATAGCCACCGCAGATTTGACAAGGAAAGGACTGATCCGCTGGTGCGGAAACCGTGGTCTTCCTCTCGATTGCGACAGGCCGATGCAGGATAGCGGGCCATCGCACGCTAGACACCCTGCTGAGGCAGGCCCCGACGCTCCAGTCTTCCTTGCCAAACCAGTGAGCAATGCGACGACGAGTGTTGTTACTTCGTCTTCGATGACGTCAAGTACGAACCATCGCCGCTGCGTAAGCTACGGGCATACCGGCAAGGGTGTTGAAATAGCCGACATCTTATGCTGGTAAGCCGAGGATCTTCTTTGCAGTGAGATGGGCGTTGCTCACACTGCGTGGCAGCGGACAGAGACTCAAGCAAGCCGGTACGTTGACGGCGCAATGCAGCAGGTCGTCAGTGAGAGGCTTCGGCCTCTGCGAGTTGGCGTCGCCGCAGAAACTTCGCGTGCCACCTGCGATGCTGGCTCGGCTATTTCCAGTCAGGACTGCGCAGATTTATGGAAGGTGTATTTCGAATTATTTCCGGCTATCGTGGTGGACGACGCCGGCCTTCCTCGAATGCGAAGCCCCACATAGTACCGGTCATTGATCATTGATGCCAGAAACTTGCAGCAGGAAAATCCTTTGAAGAATACTCCCACTCGAGCACAGCGCAGCTTCGTTGTTGAATACAAATCAAACCGCCGACAGCTAAAGGCTGGCAACAAGTCGATATGGGGTGACACGGACCTGAAGGCTCTTGCGCGGGCAGTGACTGCCGACATGCGCGATGATGTGCAAGTGGACTGCAACCCGACCACCGGCCTGAAGGACGCACATAGAGCGCTAAATTTACCCGCGGCGGAGCATCATCCTCCTCTGCTCGTTGCGTTGGACGAGGGTAATGCTGCTAGTCACATCGTTAACACTCATGAAGATCCGGCTGACGCGTGCGCAACGCCAATTGTTGACGGTCTGGCCTCAGGATCGAAACGCAAACGTCAAACTGGTACGCGGAAACCCAAGGGAACGAAGAAGCCATCGAGTCCGCAAGCGAGTGACCGGCTCCAGCACCTGACTTTTAGGGCAACCCTCTCCGACGACGATGTCCTCTCCGTCCTCGAAATAGAAAACAGGCGGCTCAAAGAGCTTCTGATGAACAAGCTTCGAACTGAAAACGTGCTTCTTAAGGAGATGTTACGGCGAGTCGAGGCGTGATCTCTCCAATCTGGACAAGAGGAACCTGTTGGTAAACCAATAGCGAAAGACGCAGGCGGAGGAGAAGATCTTTTGCTTCCTGGCTAATGACGGATCTTTCCGCATCACCAGCCGCAGTGGCGGTGGTCAAGACAGCCGGCACGCTGCCAATCTTCCTGCTCGCCATCCCCGCCGGCGTCCTGACCGACATTCTCGATCGCCGCAAGTTCCTGAGCGCCATCCAGCTCCTCCTGGCGTCTGTCAGCATCACGCTGATGGTCCTGGCGCAGACCGGGATCTTGGTCGGCGCCCTTATAGGACTCCCTTTTCGCGGCGGCGTCGCCGCCACGCTGATGGGACCGACCTGGCAGGCAATCGTACCTGAACTGGAGAAGCGCGAGGAGGCCAAAAGCGCTGTCGCCCTCAATTTCCGCGGTATCAGCATCGCCCGGTCAATCGGTCCCGCAGCGGGCGGTTTGCTGCTCGCCGCGTTTGGAGCGGGCGTAACCTGTGGTGCGGATATCGCAACCTATCTCGCGGTCATCCCGCACTGATCTGGTGACCGAGAGCGAGCTCATCGAATAAAATGTCGAAAAGCACAATCGCGTGGCTTTCTGAATGCGGTCGATCGGCTTTCGCACCAAAGACGACGCGATCGTGCCTATGGATAGGGCGTGACCGAGGACAGCGCCGATCCGCAAAAGATAGTCGAATGGTTCATGTT
The DNA here is from genome assembly GCA_900469445.1 of Hyphomicrobiales bacterium. Taxonomy (GTDB): domain Bacteria; phylum Pseudomonadota; class Alphaproteobacteria; order Rhizobiales; family Rhizobiaceae; genus Neorhizobium. The sequence goes on along the minus strand of UBXM01000020.1, from coordinate 132,621 downwards.
CGAATCTGAGCCAAACACCTGCGTCAACACGGACGGGTCTCAAATGCCGATGCCGATATGCAGGGCGAGCTTCTGACCTACCACAAGGTCCCGGCAAGGCGGTGCGCCATTCCTGGTGATCAACGGTCTGGCGAGGTCTGATCCGAGACCATCCGTGGCAGCAGCAGGCGGTATCGAGTCATCCCAATTCACGGCTTAGCCCGATTGACGGACGATGACTACGCCACCGAAATCGTTGATGCACATATGGGAACCGGAAACGAAAGCGGCTCTCGCATAGTCTCCGATTGCTCTGCATTGTGATCAGGAGCCGGACCAACCGAGTGTCAAGAAAACCGCTTACGACAAGATGGTCGAACTCGACCATGAGATTTCTGAGCTTAGGCGGCTGCTATCCGAAAAGCTCATCATTCAGAACAAACAACTGAAGACGTTGCTCTATCGCTACTAACAAACGTTGTTCTCCCGTTCCATGATGCAGCTCACCGCCTCGAACACTTGCTTGATCGCTATCCCGAGATCCGCCGTTGCCTCACGAATATCGGAGGGGACCGCTGGATCCTTAGAGACTATCGCTGCTCGGTTGCGAATTGCTTCGCACGGATCCGCAATGCCATGGATGAGACGCAACAACGGTGTCGGTCTTTTGCATTACCCCTAAGCACTTCAAATGCTTCGCTTAAGCAAGCTTGCATATTTTGGTTATGATTCCTCAAGGATCAGCCCCTCGGAGAACACGCGTCACTAGGAATGGGAATTATTCAGCAGCTTCGTTCTCGCCGCCATTTTCAGGTTGAGGCGCAGGAACAACCCGACCATCGATCAGTTTGATCGGTAATTCGAAGGAGGAGCCGTGATGAAAACCTCATTGATCATGATCGCCGCGCTTTACGTTGCAGCGCTTTCCCCCAACCAGAGCTGGGCAGACTGCCTAGATGCGACCGGAACCGCCGGACAAGAAGCCCAAAAAGGTATTTCCAAAGATGGCACGCATGCGCCGTTGGAGAGTGGAGGAGTGGCGACACAAGCCCAAACCGGACCAGCCGTGGGTACGACCACGACAAGTGCTGACGCAGCAGGACATTCTCCAGCAAAAACCGGCGGTCAGGTGCCCCTGGCAGAAAATCCGGACGTAGCGACCTCTTCTCAAGACGCGCAGGCCCAGCAAAGAGGCGGCAAGACCGCGGCTGCGGTCGCCAATGACAAGAAATGCTAGCGCGTAACGCTTGTGAGTAAACATAAATGGAAGATTATCACTGGAGCTTTCTGCGACCGATCATATCGGAACAGAAAATGGCTTTGGATCGAGCTCGAGCATGAGGGCCTCACTTATAGCACCCCCACTCCTGGCATTGAGTTCTCGGTGCTGTGAGTATCAGTCGTTTCCATCAAGCGGATCATACGCGCCCTTGCGTGCTGATCTGCAACTGTGCCGCTGACGCTATGGGTTCAGGGGAAAAGGTTGCACCTGATTGTTTGCCGTTCATCCAACGAACGAATATCCGTCACTGAAGCATGCCGAAAAAAGTATCGCGTGCGCCGCTCCGGTCGGGAACAGCGAACTCGATTTCCTTAGGTGCTATCAGCCTTCGATCGGTCGGCCATTTTTGAAAAGCTCCGGGTGCTGTCGGATCCATCCTACCTCCGCGCGTGAGTGCCTGAGCCACCGTCAGCATGGCTTCTTCCCGCTTTGAATAGAATCCGCGCCGCTGCTCGCGCCATTGCAACGACCAATCCCAAACGCCGGTGAAGACAATTAGACCATAGCTTAGTTGACTGAGTGGCACGCCCCTTTGACCACGCTGGACGGGGAAGCGGTCGGCGCGCCGGACATCAATCCCAGATGTTCGATCTTTCTAAGAGGCGGTTCTTCGCTTCACACCCCATTCCGTTGAAGGCCGATCGCCGCAAGCGGCCGTTCTCAGGGCGGTGGTCGACACGGTCCAACGCGTGGACGAGTTTTGGTGGTCGCTGCCGGAACGGAAAGTCGTTCCGGCGAAGGTTATCGAGCGTACTGATGCTCATGTTCGGCCGATGGCGCCGATCTCGGTACATGTGCAGATTGAGGCCAGTTTGGCGGAGCGATGAAGAGACTCCGCCCCCAGTGCTTCTAGCGCACCTTCACGCTTTGGGGCGCTGATCCTACCATGAGAGGGGATCAAGATCGTGCAGTTATCAAACAATCTGGCACCAAGCAAAACCGGAATGCCAGGGTCTCACGTTCACATCCCTTCAAGGGCAACAGATCGTCAAAGAGTCGCGAGGGCCCGGTTACTCAGCTTGCCGCCATAGTTCTGGCGCATGTTGATCTTCTGCTCCAGGGACATAATGACGTCCACGGAAAGATCGACACCATGAAGCGCTGCGATGTCGGGGAGGCCGCCAGGGGTAAAGACGTTGATCTCGAGGATCTTGTCTCCAACTATGTCGAGGCCCACCAAGAACATTCCGTCCTCGACAAGTTTAGGCCGAACCATTTCAGCAACCGCAAGGATTTCTGGTGTTATCTCAGCGGTCGCTGCGGTGCCCGCTGCATGCATGTTAGAACGCACCTCGCCGTCGGCAGGGACACGACGGAGGGCAGCGTAAGCGCCGTCTCGCTGCAAAGGCCGCCCATTCATCAGGAACAGGCGGATGTCACCAGCTGTCGCGTCTGGAAGATAACCCTGTGCAATTAGGTAGCCTTCGCCACTGACCGCCTCAAAAATCTGGTTGAGGTTTGACTCCTTGCTCGAGCCAATCTTGAACACATTCTTCCCGCCGGAGCCCTGCAGTGGCTTTAGAATAACACCCTGCTTCTGCTGGTCGATGAAGGTTCGGATTTCTTCAATACTTTTGGAGATGAGAGTGGTCGGGCGAACTGCCTCAGGAAAGTCTTGGAAATATAGCTTGTTCTGGGCCCGTGCCAAGCCGTCTGGATCATTGACGGTGAGCACGCCGCGCTCGGCCGCCAGACGACCGAAGATAATTCCGGCATGGGCTGCCCAGGGGCGCTCATCTGCGTCCTGCGAGGGATCGTTGCGGAGAAAAAGAACATCGATGTCCTCGATTGGGATCGTCTGGATCTCGGCCTGCTGTCCTTGCAGAGCAGCAACAAACGGTTCAGGCTTCCTCATCTTTCCACTTTTGACAGTCGTAGCGCGCACTAATAAGCTGTCGTCAGGGCGAAGAACGAAATCGCCGGGTGTAAGATAACAGACATCATGGCCGCGCGCGATCGCGGCTAGTGCCAAGGCCGTGGTTGTGTAAATAGCCGTTTCTTCGGCGATCGAATTCACGAAAAATGCAATTCGCATTACGTCTCCTGTCGTTGGATCATATCGAGCGGTCGCATGCCGTCTCTGGCGCGGGCCAATCGGGTGCGACCTTCGTCGGTCTCAAGAAAAAGCGGACGTACGGCAGGAAGGCGCAGCAGACCTCGCTCCGCCAGTTCCTGCATCACCCCAAAATGCGAGGCAGCAATCTTGCCCATCCAGAAGGGTTCGAGCGTGCCGCCGCCACGCAAATGATCGAGCAGGGCTAAAAGTCCGCGCAGATAGATTGCGTCTTTTGCCAAACCGCCGCCGCGATAAAGGCGCAGAACGAGATTGAATGCAGCAGAGGTCGAGAAGTTATGTTCCTCAACTAGGAGCGAATATGTCTCCCGGAAAGTCGCACCATCAAGCATAGACGCACAGCCAAGCACCCGTCCAGCGATCAACCGCAGGCGCGCCGGCGTCATGCCGCCCGACAGGTATTCGGAAAACACCGCCAAGCCTTCCTGCATACCCTCATATCCGGCCAAACCGGAGCGGAACAGCCGCAGGCCTTGCGCCGATCCATTGAAATAGGTGAGCAAATGAACACCAATCTCATGCGACAATAAAGGTTCGACCCGGCGCGCATCCATCACTGTGCTGCGTGCAATTAGCAGCCGATGACCGGAAACCATCAGGCCGGACGGCAGGTCGTCGCGGATCTCCACCGAAACCGCGAAATCGGTGAATTGTCGATGATAGGCGGCAATCATCGACCGGGCACGATGTTCTACCTGGTAGCAATCGGCGACTTGCGACCCTGCGTCATCATCTCCGCTCGGTTCACCGCCGTTGAGATGTGTAAGGATTGCTTTGGCCTCACTCAACAGATGCGGTTCGACCGGGCCGTAAAGTGCGCGTCCGAATTCTATGAACTGTGATTTCTGACGAAACGAAATAAGCGAAAGCTGAAGATCGAGCTCCTGCTGCTTTTCACGGTAAAGCTGATGCAGGACTGGATCTTCAAGGTGATCGAACGAAATCGAAAAAAGCTTCTGTTTAGCCGCCTCGACCTGCAACGCAAGGGGACGATACAGAAAGACAGGCGTCGGCTCCCCGCCCTTAAACGCCTCGAATGCCGCTTCCGCATTGATCGGGGTGACCGCGAGAAGGAAATCGAAAGTCGATGCCACGTCATCAATGCTGCGATCGAGCCGCGACACCGCATCCACGAACGCTCTGCGACCGAGCGCTCTATGTGTATTGAGTTTAAGGATTTTCGCCGTCTCGACAAAATGTGTGAGAGCCCGCAGACCTGCATCGAATAGCATCGACACCAGTTGATCACGTAGTTCTGGATAGATTTGCTCGCTACCTGGCTGCCGGTAGACTGGGGCAAAACGGACAGCAAGCGTCGATGCTTCCAGAGCGCGGGACGCCTTAGTGTCGCGTGTGGGCGGAGTTGAAACACGCTCTACGCGCGGCGTGCGGAACCTGGCCTCGCTGTCGCTGATAGCAGCTGAAAAGGTTTCTGCTGCCTCCGTCATGTCGGAGCTTGCCCAAATGGCAATCTCGAACGGTGGCAGGTAAGGCGCGTCGTCCGTCAGGAAACGATCCTGCTTCAGCTCGCCAATATCGAATAGGGTGAACACACCGAATTGCTTGCGGAGGGCAACCTCAATCGCCTCGACAACTATCAGCGCGGTATCTGAATGGGGAGCTACGAGATAGGACGCGTTTGCCTGCGCGACGTCACGCGCAACCGGCTCTGCGCCGTCTTCGGCTATGTGGACGCAGAGGAAGGGAAGAGGGCGGTCAATATGCAGTCGTCCGCCGCCAGGCAGGTCGCGGCGGATCGATCTGCCGTCGGCAAGGCAGGACACGATTTCCTCGAGCCAATTATCCTCACTGTTGCGGTTGCGCGGAGAACCGGTCGTCATGTCTGGCCTGCGAGTGTCTTCTCAATCAATGGGACCGCGGCCGCGATCATTCGCCGGAGTTCATCTAGAGCCTCCATGTCCGGCTCCCCTGTCCACTCGTCCATAAAAATCTTCTTGAATTCGACGGCAACCGCGCATCCTGCTTTCGGAAAATGCTCATGGATGAAACGCGTCTGCTCGCCTCTGCCTTGAAAGGCGACGTTTTCCCGGACATCTAATGGGCGCCCCTTGATCTTATATGACTGGAAATGGGCCGTTAGGGCATCAACGATTGGCGCCCAGCGGACCCGATCCATGGAGGAGGTCCCAATGTTGATATCAGGTGCCCGCTCTTGTGATGTAGGGATGGCAGTCGGACCGCCGCGACGATGATTGTAGCTGTGGATGTCGAGCACGACGAACCGGCCATACTGTCGTTCGATGCCTTGGAGGAAAGCCAGCAGCATCTGATAGTAGCTGTCGTGGATCCGGAGAGAGGCGTCGATTTGCTGCTGGGAGGGAGCTCCTTGCCACACATTCAGTCCCCAAGCCTGCTGCGGCGTCAAATAGATCGCGCCATTGCGGTTGCGGTTGATGTCCACCTCGAACCGCGATCGGTGAAAGACGATACGGTTGGGCACATCGCGAATGGTGAACTCGGTATAGGGATCCTCTTCGCGCAGACGTTCTTCATGACCTAAAGCATAAAGCGCTTCCAAGTCTGGGCGGGCGGAATGGCCATCATGAATTGCCGTTGCGATGACAGGCGACAGGCCGCGTTCCACAGTCCAAAGCGCCGTGATGGGAACCGCGGGTGAAATCAGAGTTCTTGGCGCATTAGGGACCGTGCCCCCCTTTTCTAATAAAAAGCGCTGATCGACACTTCCACCCGCCCGCACTGTCTCAGTCATAACTTGGCCTCCGTCTGGATCGAAAACGCGCGGGCTCCCCATTTGTTACGAGTTCTACTCAGTTTTTTCTGATTGTTAGCGCCGTAGCGTCACCGGGCCATCAAAGGGATTCCAGTCCGGATCTCTGAGGTTCGCGCTAACGCCAGTGCCAACAAAGATAATGCGAGTCAGTGCCGGGAGATGATGAGCCGCTGCTAAGAAAAGGGTATGAACCAAATCGTATCGCTCTGAGATCCGGAATGTAAAACGCAGGTGGTGATTATGACGACTACGGACCCAAATCGCCGGGCTCTGGGCCTTCTAGATGAAATGGGCAATCTGACCATTACGTGGGATGCTAGTAGCGATGTGCAGATGGCGGGGATCATCCAAAAGAAGCTAGATCAAGGTTTGTGTTTCATGATCGTTGAGCGAATGGATACGCTGTCGGATCGCGCAGCAGACTGTACCATCCTCCGTATTTCAGATGCTGATATCGATAGGCTCTACCTGCAAGGAAAAGTAGACATTTATGAGAGAGCGCTGGCTTGTGTTATCAATGCGGTGTCCTTCTCGACTAGTGCCGAGGAGATTGCGCAGTCACACGCCGTCGCTGTAATTCCTTTTACAGGTGGAATGCAGTAGCCACAACGAATGCTCTTCGATATCGATGGCAACAGCATGGACCACATGACGCAAGCTTTCGTCGTTATAAACTCAATGCACGCTTGAAAGATCAAGCGTCTTCTATAGGCCCGTCTTCTCGCCATAATGATGGGTAGAACGCCGTTCACGCTGGGCAATGATTGCACCTGCTTTCGAACATCCACATGTAGTTGGACGGTCGCGCTGTGTCCCCACTGGCTTCGCCCTGTTGGTGAGTAACCCGGTCCTCGTGGGCAGGTTTTCCTTTCGGTTTTTCGATCTCATGATTTAGTGGGAGCTAATTCTCATTGGCGCGGTTTGTCAGGTGTGGTTAGGTTCAAGCAACCTGATTAGAAGTCGCCAGTGCAGGTCAGTCATTCACCACCTCACCATACGCCATGCACTTGAAACTCTAGAGTTGCCTGGACCTCGACTAGGCTCGCTCGCATCGGGTTTTGTTCTTGGGGCTTACCCGGTGCTAGTGTTGCCTAAGGGAGCCGGCGTGAACCGGCAACCTTTCTCCGCATGCGATCAATCGGACTAAGCTGTTACCGATCACCGTCCCAATCAGCCGCGAAACTCGCCTTCGTTGCTGTCGGCAGGATCATAGTTTGGGTCGAAATCCTTTCCATGCTTCTTCCCCGGCGGGTCGCGATGGACCGTGGCATCCTCAGAACCGGTTATGACAGTCGGCTTGGCGCTAGCCACCCCTGTCGCCTTCCGATCGGCCTGCGATGGAGCGTACTGACCTTTGGCATCGTCTTCAACTTTACCCATGACATCCTCCTGTCGGTTCAAGGTCAAGTAACCAGTCAAGGGACCCATAGTTCCCATGGTCGCGCCAAAACAGGTCTGGGTGGAGATCGTGGCTCGATATGACTTCAAGGACCTCAGCCTTCTTGGGAACTGTCAACAATTGATCAAATTTGCTGCCACCATTGAGGAGATCAAGATGTCTAACAGCACAACGCGATAAATTGTTGGTAGCAGGCCTGAAACCACCCATGGGATGGAAAAACAAGGCACGTTCCATCGTGACGCCGCAAGTCAAGCGGAGCGAGAATTATCCGTATACGCAGCGAACACGAAGCGCATGTCCGTAAGACAGAAGGCCAGATCATCCTGCTGGAGGAATTCCTGACATCGCTCGCGGAAGATCACGCATCGGTGGAGGACGTCCGACCTGTTCTTCACCGGCTCAACGGCAGCACGTGGACGTATGGTCGCCGGCGACGCGATCCTCCATAGTCGGCTTTCTCGTGCCCGAATGCACCGGAGACAATTTCCATATGGGCCAGAATCGTCACTCATCGCCGCCGACGCGAAGTTTATGGCCATTCGTTGCGGCCAGTCGGAAAAATGACAGCATGCCATCGGAACAGTCGCTCGGCGGTCAGTGGCTCTGCCCAACTGATCATGGCATCGGGCGTGATATGGACAATTCCTTCAAGCGGGCGGTTTGGTGTTACAATATCGACGCCGAATGGTCGGGCGAGCGAGGATCGAACCTGCTGCTCATCCAGCTGTTCACCGTCAACCGCCGACGACTTGACGACGTCGTCCGTTAGCGCGCGTAGATGTGCCGCCCGTTAAGATGAAAGCGTCGCGAATACCTTCTGTAGCTGTTCGAGTGGAACAGGCTTCGTCAGATGAAAATCGAAACCTGCCTCCGTCGCCAGCTCCTTGTCGCGATCCTGCCCCCAGCCGGTCTGCGCAATAATTGGGGTCTCCTGGAATTCTGCATCGCTGCGAAAGGCCTTGCACACCTCATATCCATTCATCCCCGGAAGGCCAATGTCGAGAAGAATAACATCCGGATGGTAATGCTTAGCGACGTCCAGCGCCTCGCGCCCATCATGGACAGCCTCGAATTTGTGGCCGATATCCTCCAGCATCATTCCAAGCGTGTCGGCGATGATCGGGTTGTCATCGACGACTAGAACCTTGAGCGGCCGAAAGGTAGGGACGGGTCTTTTAGATTGGTCCGGCGCGCGCGTCGGCGCCGGGGCGGACACCAGCGGAAGCTTTATCGTGAATCGACTTCCGGTCCCGGGCCCCGCGCTGTAAGCACTCACCGCTCCGCCATGCAATTCAACAAGCTGGCGAACAAGGGCAAGCCCGATGCCCAGACCGCCTTGCGAACGTTGCAGGTGGTCGTCGATCTGGGTGAACAGCTGAAAAACGTTTGCCTGCATGTTGTCGGGTATGCCAATGCCCGTATCGGTTACCGATATGACAACGCGCTGGGCTTCAGCACGCACGCCAAGTGTGATACGCCCGCCCGCGGGCGTATATTTTGCGGCGTTGTTGAGGAGGTTTGACACCGCTTGCGACAAGCGGACCTCGTCACCGTCGACCCAGAGCGGATTTTCCAACATCTCGATCTCTAGCCGGTGGCCTGCGCCGTCCATCAGCGGGCGGCTTGCCTCCGTCGCCGATCTGACGATTTCGTCAATGCGGACGGGCGTCTTCTTCAGCTCGATTTTCCCCTGGCTGACGCGCGAGACATCTAGGAGGTCATCGATCAGCCGGACAAGGTGGACCAGTTGCCGATCCATCATGCTGCGTATATCGCCCGCTTTCTCCCCGTTCGGATTGCGCTGAAGAAGATCGAGACCATTGCGAAGGGGTGCCAATGGCGTGCGCAGTTCATGGGCGAGGGTAGCTAGGAACTCGTCTTTGCGGCGATCTGCATCCTTTAGCGCTTCGGCATGGTTCTGCAATTCGTCTCGTTGCGCTGCAATCTGTTGGCGCTGGCAATAAAGCTCGAAGAATACGTCCGCCTTGCTACGCAAGACGTCCGGCTCGATCGGCTTCTGAATGAAATCGACAGCCCCGGCCTCATAACCGCGGAACCGCCAACGACTATCGGTGGTGTTCCCGGCCGTCACGAAGATGATCGGCACGCGCCTTGTTCGTTCATTGCCGCGCATTAGTTCGGCAAGCTCGAAACCGTTCAGTCCGGGCATCTGTACGTCGATCAGAGCGAGCGCGACGTCATGCTCCAGAAGAAGTTCGAGAGCGTGATCTCCCGACCGCGCCTTCAAAATCGTCAGACCCTCGCGTCGCAACAGTGCTTCGAGAGAAATGAGATTTTCTTCGAGATCGTCGACCAAAAGAAACGATACTTGGCCCATTCAGCCAATCCTCCTCAAATATGCGCATATGCCGTCCAGCGAAAGAACCTCAGCGTTCGGGCAAAGTCTCAGACCAGCTTCCGGCATCGCGGCAGCGAAGGCCGTCTCGGGGTCCTGTACGATCACCTGTCCGCCCGCTTCGGCTACGGCGACAAGGCCTTTCGCGCCATCCTGATTGGCACCAGTCAGCAATATGGCAGTGACATCAGAACCGTAAACGTCGGCGGCACTCTCGAACAGGACGTCGATTGAAGGCCTGGAAAACAGAACAGGTTCTTCATAGGTCAGACCCAGGGTTTCCGTGTCTTCAACGAGCAGATGATAATCCGGCGGCGCAAAATAAGCGGTGGCCGGCTTGAGCGGCTCCTTGTCTTCCACGTCGATGACCTGGATCCTGCATTTCGCTCGGAACAGTTCCGCGAGCACGCTCCGCTTGTCGGACGGGATATGCACGACGATGATGATCGGGGCGCGAAAATCACTTGGCAGCGATGGCAGGATAACGGTAAGCGCCTCCAATGCGCCGGCGGAAGCTCCGATTACGATCGCCCTGGGTCGGTACGCCGTCATAGCCCGACCCTTTGATAGATTTTTTCCTCGCGGACGAATTCCTTGAAGCCGTCTGCATGCGCGGAAAAGCGTAGGTTCTCCTTTGCTCCGATACCTAGAAATCCCTTCCGCGCCAGCGAGTCCTTGAAAAGGCCGACGGCGCGATCCTGCAGGGTCCGGTCGAAATAGATCATCACGTTGCGGCATGAAATCAGTTGCATCTCGCCGAAGACCGCATCAGTCACGAGGCTGTGGTCCGAAAACACGACACGCTCGCGCAATGACCGGTCGAAAGAAACCCGGCCGTACCCGGCCTTGTAATAATCGGAAAGGGAGGATCTGCCACCTGACTTGCGATGATTTTCGGTAAACAGCTGGACTCGGTCGAGGTTATAGACGCCGGCTTCTGCTGCCTGCAATGCATCCTGATTGATATCGGTGGCATAGAAGATCGTTCGATCCTCCAAACCTTCTTCGCGAAACAGGATTGCCAGGGAATAGACTTCCTCGCCGCAGCTGCAGCCCGCGATCCAGATCTTGAGGGAAGAGTAAGTCTTCAAATGCGGGACGACCTTTTCGCGGATCGCGCGGAAATAGCTCGGATCTCTGAACATCTCGCTCACCTGGACCGTGAGATACCCGAGCAGCCGCGGCAGCATGGTCTCGTCATGCAAAATTTTTTCCTGGAGCGCGGAGATCGTGGCAAAACCCATCTGCTCGCAGGCCTGCCGCAACCTGCGTTTGACCGACCCCATCGCGTAGTTGCGGAAATCGTAGTGATAACGCACATAAAGCGCCTCCAGCAGAAGCCGGATCTCAATGTCCTCGACCTTCTCGAATGTTTCGATCACCGGGGCATCCATACGCGCACGAGCGACAACAGTTTTTCGACGTCGAGAGGCTTGGCCATATAGTCGTTGGCGCCGGCCTCGATGCAGCGCTGCTGGTCGTCGGGCATGGCCTTGGCCGTCAACGTGATGATGGGCAGCTTCTTCCAGTCGGGGTTTCTCCGGATAGTGCGTGTCGCGGTCAGCCCGTCCATCACGGGCATCATCACGTCCATCAGGACGAGGTCGATCGCCTTGGTCGCATCGTTTTGGGCTTGGCTGAGCTTGTCGAGCGCTTCCTGGCCGTTGCGGGCAATCTCGATGACGGCTCCGCGAGGTTCCAGAATATTGGTCAGCGCGTAGACGTTGCGGACATCGTCTTCGACGATCAGGATCCTGCGATCCTCCAGCAACGCGTCGCGGTTGCGGGCCTTGCGGATCATCTTCTGCTGTTCATCCGGCAGGTCGGAAACCACCTGGTGCAGGAAGAGAGACACCTCGTCGAGCAGGCGTTCCGGCGACTTGGCGCCCTTGATGATGATGGATTTCGAATAGCGACGCAGACGCTGCTCTTCGTCCGCCGACAGAACTCTGCCCGTATATATAATTACCGGCGGGAACGAATGGCTGTTGTCACCGCTGATTGTTTCGAGAAGCGAGTAGCCTGACGCGTCGGGCAGGGTCAGGTCAAGCACCATGCAGTCGAAGGTCTGTTCTTTCAAAAGCGCCAGACATTCGGCGGCCGTACCGGCGCTGACGGTTTCGACGTCATGCGAGGTCAGCAATTTCATGACGGCCTCGCGCTGGACCTCGTTGTCCTCGACGATCAGAACGCGGCGGACGCCCTGCGAAAGCTTAGCTTCCAATCTCTTAAGGACTTCGACGAGCTGTTCGCGCCGCACCGGCTTCATCATGTAACCGACGGCGCCCAGTGAAAGCGCGGTCTCGGAATAGTCGTCTGCAGACACGATATGAATCGGGATATGGCGGGTCCGGACGTCGGTCTTCAGCCTGTCGAGGACGGAAAGCCCTGATTGATCCGGTAGCCCGATATCGAGAACGATGGCGCTCGGCATGTGCTGCTTGGCAAGGTCCAGCGCGTCATGGGCTGTTCCCGCGACGAGCGCCCGGAAGCCCATCTCGCGTGCAAGGTCACGCAGGATCGCCGAAAACGTCTCATCGTCCTCAATCACCAGCAAAGTGCGTTTGCCCTCATTCGGCATTGCCCGATCGTCCTCGACGATCCGATGGTGCACCGGCTGTATTGGCCGCACCTCTTCGACGACGGATTGCGGGGCTGTCACCGTGTTCGACGGGTGAATGTCACGGGAGGCCACCCTGGACGGATCATAGGAGACCGGAACGACGATGGTGAACGTACTGCCGTGGTTGTGCCGGCTGTTCAGATGGATTGCTCCACCGAGGAGGCGCATGAGCTCTCTGGAGATTGAAAGACCGAGGCCGGTTCCGCCGAAGCGGCGGCTGATCGTACTGTCGGCCTGATGGAAGGCCTCGAAAATGCTGCGCTGCTGATCCTCGGCGATGCCGATGCCGGTATCGGTCACCGCTAAAGCGAGTTGACCATCGCCTGCGCTGCGCAAGGTCAGTGTCACCTTGCCCTTTTCGGTGAACTTGAAGGCGTTCGAAAGAAGGTTCTTGAGCACCTGTTCGAGACGTTGCGGATCTGTCTCGATGACGGCTGGCGTCTCAGGCGCGATGTCGATCTTAAAGCCGAGGCCTTTCGAGCTCGCTAAGGGCTCGAAGAGCTGCCTGAGACCGCTGACCAATCTGTCGAGAGAGACCGGCTCCGGCCGGATCTCGACATGGCCTGCCTCGATCTTTGACAGATCGAGAATATCGTTGATCAGATTGAGAAGGTCGTTGCCGGAAGATTGGATTGTCTGTGCGTACTTCACCTGTTCGGCTGTGAGATTTTCGTCCGGGTTGTCTGCAAGTAGCTTGGCCAGGATGAGCGAAGAGTTGAGCGGTGTGCGCAGCTCGTGCGACATGTTGGCCAAGAAATCCGACTTGTACTGGCTTGCCTGTTCAAGTTCGCGGGCCTTGAGTTGCACCGACGCGTTGACCTTCTCGAGGTCGTCGCGCTGGCCTTCGAGCTGCTGCGCCTGTTCTTCCAGCTGCGAGTTCGTTTGTTCGAGCTCGACCTGCTGCTGCTCGAGACGTGCCTGCGATTCCTTGAGAGCCCGGCCTTGCTCTTCAAGCTCCTCGTTGGAAACGCGGAGTTCTTCGCCCTGAACCTGAAGCTCCTCGGCCTGTCGCTGAGTTTCGCGGAGGAAATTTTGGAGGTCGCTGCGATATTTCGCTGAGCGAACGGCAGTGGCGATCGAGGCCGACGCCTGTCCGAGAAGGGCCAGAGCCGAGCCGTCGACGGGACGCAGGAAGCCGAGTTCGATGACGCAATTGACCGCGCCATCGACACTTCCCGGCGAGATCATCAAATGCCGCGGCTTGTCACGTCCGAGTGCCGAGCCGAAGGTCAGATACCCGTCCGGCACGCCTTCAACAAGGATAGGTTTTGCTTCCGTCACGGCCTGACCAAGTAGACCTTCTTTCGACCTGAAGCGTTCCGGCACGTTGGCGCCTTCCGGAACGCCATAGGTCGCGGCGCGCAGAAAATCGTCCTCACCCTTGACGAAAATCGCGCCAGCGACGGCGCCGGTGTAGCGCGCCAGGAATTGCAGAATGCTATCGCCCAGCTCCTCGGTGCGCCGATCGCCGGCGACCGCGGCATTCAAACCCACTTCTCCGGTTTGCAGCCAATCCTGACGCCTCCGCGTCAGTGTCGCCTGACGGATCAGCACACCGATAGCGACGGTCAGCAGTATACCGAGCAGACCAGCAAGGATACTGCTGGCGAACGCGGTCGTATAGGCGTTGTCCATCTCCGCAAGGCGTTGCGTGCGCAGGCGGGTCTCCTCCTGCCGCATCGCCGTCAACTGCGAGCGAATAGCGTCCATCTCGACCTTGCCGCGATCGGAATTCACCACCGCGAGCGCCGCTTCGGCATTTTGAGACCTTCGCAGATCGATTGTCTCGCGAAGCTCGGACAGTTTTCCTTCGACGCGCGATTTGAGGTTGGACAAACGTTGCTGCTGAGACGCATTGTCGCTGATCATGCCAGCGATCATCTCAAGCCGTCTCGGAATAATGGTGATTGCCACGTTGTATGGCTCGAGATAGCGATCGCTGTTTGTCAGCAGAAAACCGCGCTGCCCTGTCTCAGCGTCCTGGATGTTGGACAGAAGGTCGGCGAGAGCGACGATCACCTCATGGCTGTGAACGACCCGTTCGTTGTTGGAACGCAGGGTCTGGACATTGTACCAAGCCACCGCAGCGCTGATGACGAAAAATGCCAGCGCTCCGGCTAAAGCGAAAACGACCCGCGCGTCTAGGCCTAGGCTTCGCCGTGTCGGCGTCTGTTGAGGGGGCGTCGTCATGGATATCTCTAATGAGGAAGGAATGATTTGACGGAGAACACGTATCCCTTGCGTCATTCGGATGCAATGGCGGCGCTACAGGACGGTCGAGGGGCAAGAGAGATCGCTGGATCAAGGGATGAGAGCGTTTCCCGCCAACTGGAAAGTTTTTGCTAGCAGGTCGGTGGCTCGAATGGCCTCTGGAGCCTAATCGTCGCTTTTCGATCACTCCAGCGGTCCGAGACCTCACCTTTCGCGCGACCGCATTTTCCTAAACAGTACAGCCTGCAAGAAGAAGCACGCAGAGTTGATGAAATGATCGGCCATTATTGCCGCAGGATGCCGAATGTCGACCACGGGTCGCCGTGTACATACGTGCTGAAATAGCAGAAATACTTCGCCACTTTGATCACCTACAGGACGACATTTGTCACAGAACAGGCCGAAGCGACGTTAGAAAACGCTAATGCGTAATCCTCTCGTAACTGTTCGGGCTCGAGCTGCGGTCGGGAGGGCGCGGCAACCTTTGGTAGCAGGTAGCTTGAGTTCCACTCGCTTGAGCCGAGGCGCTGTAGAACTGGTGTCGCTCCCGTGAGCTGATTAATCCATGTCGTCAAGGAACTATTCGACTCCCTGATGGTTGCGGGACCAACCAAGTGGAGGGTTTTCGTACATGGTCCAGATTTTAGTTCGCGCGGCATCTGTCGCGGCAGCGGTACTGTCGTGCGGCGTCGCGTTCGCCCAGCAGGGTGACGGCACCGAAGTCCAGATCACGACGAACATATTCAAGCCGAACAAAGTTGCACCAACAAGCGATAGGATCGATCAGCTCAAGCTTCCTGAAGGTTTTTCTGTTGAGCCGTTTGCCCAAGGACTTGGAAATAGTCGCATCCTCGCCGTCTCCGACAAAGGCTACGTCTATGTCAGCCGGCGCGAAGAGGGCGACGTTCTCCTTTTGAAGGATGAGGATGGTGACGGAAAAGCCGACGCGGCCCCTGTTCAGGTGGCGGCGCGAGCTCAGGCTCACGGCCTAGCGATCAAGGATAACAAGCTGTATCTTGTAACGGTCAAAGAGGTATTCGTCGCCGACATCAAGGGTGATGGTACGCTTGGTCCGCTCGAGATGATCATCGGGGACCTTCCAGACTCTGGCCAGCATCCAAACCGGGTCATGGCCTTCGGTCCTGATGGGATGCTGTACATCAGTGTCGGATCGACTTGTAATGCATGCAACGAAAGCAATGCCGAGAATGCCGCGGTGTTGCGAGCGACGCCGGATGGGAAAAGCCGAACCATCTTCGCGTCTGGCTTACGCAACACGATAGGCTTTGACTGGCAACCGCAGAGCGGTGAACTCTGGGGTCTCGATCACGGGATCGATCTGCTAGGCGATGAAGTACAGGCTGAGGAGCTCAATCGGCTTGAGCAGGGTAAGCAATACGGATGGCCGCACGTCTTCGGTTCCGGGGACATCTACCCTCAGTCCACCCCGGTTGGCGGACTGACAAAAGAGCAATGGCGCGATCTGAGCGAGCCGATGGTGATCGGTTATACGGCTCACGCCGCACCGATGCAGCTCAAATTCTATACCGGATCATCGTTCCCGGCCGAGTATGCCGACGATGCGTTCGCCACAATGCGCGGCTCATGGAATCGAAACCCAGCCTCGGGCTACGAGATCGTTCGGGTTCACTTTGAAGATGGTCAACCCAAGACGATTGAACCGTTCCTCACCGGCTTCCTGACCGACGGCGGCAAAAACCATTTCGCGCGTCCGGTTGGCCTGGCGATCGCCAAGGACGGCTCGCTCCTCATGGCCGACGACGCAAACGGCGTGATCTACCGGATTGCCTATTCCGGGGATGCGCAAAAAGCCGCGTCCGCAAAGAATGCGCCTGCCAGCGTCATGGAGGCCCAGGCAAAGAAGGGTGTCGGTGTCCCGCTGGCGCTTGATCGACCTGAGACCGATGGCCAGGGCAAAATCACGGTGCAGTCGGAAGCCTTCGACACCGGCACTTCCATTCCGCTGAAACACAGCGAATATGCCGACGGTGTGTCTCCTTCCATTCGTTGGAACGCAGTCCCTGACGCCGCATCCTACGTAATCATCATGGAGGATCCGGATTCCTCACCGATCAAGCCATTCGTTCATTGGCTTGCCTGGAATATTCCCGGCACGGTGACCAGCCTGCCGGAGGGTCTGCAGGAGCAACTCCGACTGGTCGAGCCAGAAGGCGTCCTTCAGGGTCGCAACAGCTCAGGCACTCATGGCTATTTCGGACCAAAGCCTCCCGTCGGTGATAAGGCACACCATTACCATTTCCAGGTGATCGCCCTCGATTCGGTGATTGATATCCCGCCAACCTCGGATCGGGATGCGTTGCTTGCAGCCATTTCCGGCCACGTGATTGGCAAGGGGGAGCTGATGGGTCTGTACCAGCAGAAAGCCGAACCGCCGAAGCAGTGACGCCGAAAACATCCCCGTTCAATCTGAGGAATACAGAATGCGTATATCGAACTTACCCCTGCGCGCCGGCAGCCTTACTCTTCTCCTTCTGTCGTCGTCCGCTGGTATCGCTTCGGCGCAACAGCCCGCTACATCGCAACCCGCGACATCTGCACCGCAACCCGGGGAGCAACAGCCGGCCAAACCCGACGCGCAGATGCAGTCAGTCCTTGATGCCTTGAAAGCACTTCAAGCCAAGCCCTTCGCAACACTGAATGTTCCGGAAGCGCGCACTCAGGCAAGTGCTGCCGACGCGGCGCGGACCGTGCAACGGGACAAGAAGATCTCACCATTCCCCGAGGCGAAGGTTGCAACGAAAGATATCGCCATCCCGAGCCCGGCCGGCGCATTGCCCGCTCGCGTTTACATTCCCGAGGGCGAGGGGCCTTTCCCGGTTATTCTCTACTTCCACGGCGGCGGCTGGGTGGTGGGCGACATCAACGTATACGATGCCACGCCCCGTGCCCTTGCGCTCGGTTCAAAGGCAATCGTTGTCTCCGCCGACTATCATCACGCTCCGGAAAGCAAGTTCCCTGCACAGCACGATGATGCGTGGTCAGCTTACACCTGGACTGTCGAGAATATCCACACTCTCAACGGCGATTCCAAGCGGATTGCCGTCGCCGGTGAAAGCGCGGGCGCCAATCTTGCGGCGAACGTTGCGCTGATGGCGAAAGAGAAAAAAACGATGATGCCGGTCCACCAGCTACTCGTCTATCCAATCGCCGGCAATGACATGAACACCGCCTCCTACCAGGAAAATGCGAATGCAGCGCCGCTGGGCAAGGCCGATATGGAGTGGTTTGTCTCGCATGTCTTCAAATCCAAGGACGAGATAGCGGACCCTCGTATCAATCTTGTCGGCCGATCGGATCTGCAAGGCCTTCCCCCTGCCACTGTGGTCACCGCGCAGATCGACCCGCTTCACTCCGAGGGACAAGCCTACGCGGAGAAAATGAAGGCCGCAGGTGTGGCCGTCAATCTCATCGAGGTCGAAGGCGTGACACACGAATTCTTCGGGATGGCCAAGGTTCTCGACAAGGCGAAAGTCACCGTCGATGCAGCAAACGCCGATCTCGTCACCGCATTTGAAGCCGCAAAGTAACCAGGCTGAGGAGATCCCCATGAGAACGACCCTATCTACACTTGCAGCCCTGTCATTCGTGCTCGCATGCCAGCCGGTACTCGCTGAAGCCGTGAAACCGAAACCTGCTGGTGATGCGGCCCCGATGATGGTGATGGACCGTGCGACTTTCGTCCGCGTCGTACCCAGCGCAAACGAGTTTGAGATCAAGTCAAGCGAACTGGCCTTAGAAAAAGCCGAGGCATCTGATCTGAAGGATGCAGCGAAAATGATCATCGCGGACCACAAAAAGGCGGGTGACAAGCTCAAGGCAGTCCTCAAGGGAAAAGGAGTTGACCTCGCCGAGCCGGTGGTCTTGGCGCCGAAGCATCAAAAGATGTTGGATCAGCTTCAGACAGCCAGCGGCAAAGACTTTGACACTCTCTACCTTGACATGCAGGCCCAGGCCCACATGGAGGCGATCGGCATTTTCCGGACCTATGCTGGATCTGGCGATGACCAGTCGGTCGTCGGCTTCGCGAAGGAGACCTTGCCCAGCCTCGAAACGCACATGGCCCATGTCAAAATGATGATCGCGGCGCGTTGAGCCTCGTTTTGTATGGAGGCCACAATGAACACAGCAAACCTGCACCTCGAGGGCTTGATCATGGCCATCGCCGAGCTTACCAACATGGCTGTCGACAAGGGGCTGTTCACGCATCAAGAGGTCACTGCCGCTCTAGCCCGTGCCGAAGATGGCGTCCAAATAGCTGAGCTGTCGAACCTCTCTGACGCGAACCAAGCGGCCAAGCTGTTTCCGATCAGGGTGCTGCATCTGGCCAATCAGGCTGCCCAGCGGAAGGAGAGTTTTACGTTCTCCGATTATGCCCACCTGGTGGGGAAGCTTACTTGATTGCTCCAGACGCACAACGGGAGCGGCTGGCGTCCTTGATCCGCCAGCCAAAAAATCCATGTCGCGTCTTCCAGACTCGGGGTAGATCCCTAATATCAGTAACATCCCGAATTTGGCGGAGGGGTTGTCGCTTCTAACCTCTTCAAGAGCGAAACGAGGACGCACTGCTCAGACGCAACGGGGTTTGCGCGCCCGAGGCGGCTCCTCATTCGAGGTTACGCAGCTTCCCAAACCTGCTTGAGGATTTGGCGGCGAGAGCCGCCTTGTCTTGTAGTAGGAAGCGACCTAAGTGCTGCTGCACGACATCTGCAATATCCTGAATGGGGTAGCTTGCCTGTTCGTATGATCCGGTTTTTTTCAGAATATGCGTAGCACGAATGTCTCGCAGATTTTGCGGGCCATGCGGGCGCAAACCAAGCCGTTTCCTCACCCCAAACGCCATTCCGCTGAAATCCAATTGCCGTCAACGTCGAGGTTTGAAGCGGATAAGATCTGCCATTTCCATGGCAAGCCGCGGCGGCGCATCGACGACTCTGGAGAGAAGATCAGGATCATCGAACTCGGCTGCTTGATTTTGATTGGCGCCGGCCACGGATGCCAAGGATCTGGCCGACAAAGCGCTTCCGCCATAAGTGACGCCGGGAAAGCGGATGGCGTAACGTTGCTTGCTGGCCGCCGCCTGGTATCGACGATACTCTGTCGATCCGGAGATTATCACTCGGCGCACCCAGTCAAGGTTCTCCTCGCGCTTGATAAAGGGCAGACTGCTGAAGTCATCCGGAAGATGCAACGAAATCCTGCGCCGCTCAGCCGGGCTGATCTCACCGAGATCGTGACCGCAAAGGGAGCGTGCCTGATGCGGCAGTTTCTCTTTGAAATATCCCTCGGTTAACCGATAGCGCCGCTCGATCCTGCGGAGGATGTCGAAACTCGCAACGGATCGGGGTACACGTTCGCCCTGTATCCAGGATAGTAACGTCTTGTTATCGAATGTCTCGTTTAGATGGACCACAGCGCGGTAGAGCTGCCAATATGTGTCGCCGAACCGGCGCATATGATAGGCCAACGCATCCTGAAAGCTTGCCGGATATTCTGTGGCGTCGAATAGCGGTTCTGGGAACGGACTGATCGGCTTCGGTGCAGGTCCAGGCTGTGTCGACGTAGACCGGACAAAGGAACCGTCGACCGCTACGCGTTGGGGCTTTCTGGTGGAAGGCGGGCAAGCGGCCTTTCCGGCGGCCGCCTTTTTTACCTGATGTGCCATCGGCTTTCGCGGCCGCCGTTTTTCGGCCGCTGGCGTTGCCCCGAGCCATCGAATGATTGCTTCCAAGCCTGGCCGGAGCTGCTTTTTCAGTTCCGCCGTCAACTCCGCTTCGATCCCACAGGACTGACCGATTGTCTTCCAATCGATATGGCCATTTAGGAACGGCGGCAATTTTCGGTAGAATATCAAGCTTAGGAGATAGGGGCGGACGTTCTCCAACACTCGTTTGGATGCGATCGGCGCGATACGCAGCTCGCAGAATTCGGATATCTTTCGCTGAAAATGCCGTGATGAAATTTCGTTTTTGGTCATGCTCATTCCGTTTCTCTCGGCACCTATGCCGAGGGCGAGTGGGAATATGAGGCGAGCTCTAAGAAAGGATGTATCGGCTTCCTGACCGTACGGAGGCGGCTGACCTGACGATCTCGTTCCTGCTTCTCAGTTGGTGTTCGTCGATGCACAGGATGATGTCTCTTCCCTTTCACAGAGGGATTAATCCTGATATACCGTCCATCGGAAAAGGTATAACTCTTGTTGGATCACTATGAAAAAGATCGATCTCGTCTATCAGACAATGCTGGCGGAGCTGGGACAACGGTCGATGGATGCCGCTTGGACCGCCGACTTCCCCCCAGAAGGCCGTTTTCAGCGCATTATGGTCAAAGAAAAAAGTTACTGGTACTTCGACATCCCGGATGGTTCTGGCGGAAAATCTCGGCGCTATGTCGGTCCTACAGAAGACGGTGAGATCACCCGCCGCGTCGAAACACATCAGCGTCAGAAAGATGATCTTCTTGCACGACGGCGGATGGTAAGTAGTCTCACTCGTGAAGGCGGAATGATTGCGCCGGATACTATGTCAGGAGCGATCGTAGAAGCACTTGCATCCGGCGGCCTCTTTCGGCTCCGCGGTGTGCTCATCGGCACGGTCGCGTTCCAAACCTATGCGGGCTTACTAGGCGTTCGATTGCCAGCGGCTGCAATTCTGACCGGGGATGCCGATATCGCTCAGGATTATGCGATCTCTCGCGAGGTTGAAGACACTCTTCCTCCCATTGTTGATCTCCTGCAAAACGTTGATCCAAGTTTTCGGCCGGTCCCCCACCGACCAGGTTCGATTGCCTCGTCCGCCTTTCAGAATGCAACTGGATATCGTGTAGAATTTTTAACTTCGAACCGCGGATCTGATGACTACATCGACCAGCCTGCAAGCATGCCCGCTCTTGGTGGCGCAAGTGCGGATCCACTCCGGTTTCTCGATTTCCTGATCAGAGATCCTTTAAGAACGATCCTGCTGCACAAGAGCGGCGTCCCAGTGACTGTTCCAGACCCTGCCCGATATGCGGTGCACAAAATGATCGTGGCCACAAGACGCAGAACCGACGGGCTGAGTGCGATCAAACGCGACAAAGATATTCGCCAGGCCGAAATCCTTTTTGAAGCTCTTTATGAGACCCGCAGGGCGTCAGATTTCGCGATTGCGTTCGAGGAAGCGTGGCAACGTGGGCCTGCGTGGCAAGAGGCGCTTCAGAAATCTGCAAACAGCATGCTGTCTGCGCAAGGCCAAGATGCGCTGAACCGAATCAGAAGACAAGGTAACACCGAGATCGGTTTAAACTCGCCGGAGGGCGTCCCTTTGAGCACGATCTAAAATAGGCAGCGGTTTCAAGCCTTTGTGGATACAGCTAGCTCAGCGTGGGTTCAGATCACATCAAAACCTATCACTGATGTGAAGGTATTTTCTTACTCAAACTGGTCGCGTCTCAAGTGCCGCCCGTGGCGTGCATCAACAAGCCCTTGCCGCCATGTTCGATATCGTCGCGCATGGCTGCCTGA
Source organism: Hyphomicrobiales bacterium (assembly GCA_900469445.1). Taxonomy (GTDB): domain Bacteria; phylum Pseudomonadota; class Alphaproteobacteria; order Rhizobiales; family Rhizobiaceae; genus Neorhizobium. The sequence continues at coordinate 110,402 of UBXM01000020.1, read as the reverse complement.
GCCGCATCCGCGTCCTTGTCTCGAAGAGCCTTAACGACGCGTCTGTGAGGGTGTGGCTCCCAGTCCGGCAATCCGGCATCATAGAGATGCGACAGGATTGGACCGCAGCGGATCCATAACGTTTCGACGATGTCATAAACGATCGGCAACCGACCCATACGGCATAGCGTCAGGTGGAATTCAGTATTGAGGTCTATTGCCTCCACGAATGCCTGAGATGCATGGCATTCGGAGATGCGAGCATGGATTCTCTCTAGGGCATCGATCTCTTCTACGTTGGCCGCCGTCGCCGCCGCGCCCGCTGCTCGGCCCTCAAGATCCATGCGGATAGCCCGAATTTCGAGCAGCTGGTCGAGCGTAAGGGTCGGCACCATGACCGTTCCACGAGCATCAAGCGTCAGAGCCTTTTCGCTGACGAGCCGCAATAGCGCCTCTCGCATCGGCGTGGCGCTGATGCCGAACCGTGCCGACATCGGACGCAGACGCAGCATCTCGCCCGGCTTCAACTGGCCGCGCATCAGCGCTTGCCGCAGGCGGAAATAGGCCCGGTCGCTCAGGTTTTCCTTCACGATCGGTTGAGCCCAGTCGGCTTCGGATGCGGACATCAGTTTATTTTCAATTGCCGTTCTTGACACTTATCACCCATCATGCAGATAGTGTTATAACAAATAACATATAGCAAACTCCGGCTTGTGCGAAGAGGAATCGTACACCAACGACGGGCGAGGAGGCCAGTCATGGCTGGGGATGAACTTGGAGGAAGTTCATGATTGCGCTCCGCAAGACTGCGGCTGCCTTCGGGCTTGAGCTAGTGCCGCTCGATGGCCTGCGGTCGCCAGCAGCTGGTGATGTTTTGATAGAGGTTGCTGCTGCGGGTATTTGCGGTAGCGATCTCCATGCGTACGAATGGACGCCGGGTTACGAATTCATGGCCGCGAACCTTCCGGTTACGGTCGGTCATGAGTTTTCCGGCGTCATCCGGTCCGTTGGCAAGGATGTTTCGGATTTCGCGCAAGGCGATCGTGTCGTCTGCTGGCCGACCAAGACTTGCGGCAAATGCAGTTCCTGTCTTGCCGATGATCCGCAGAATTGCAGCCGCCGCAGCATTATCGGCCTGCATTGCGATGGCGGTTTTGCAGATATGGTCACGGTGCCGGTCGCCAATTGCCGACATGTCCCAGACGAGCTCGATCTTTCCATCGCCGCCTTAAGCGAACCGCTGGCAGTGGCCGTCAACGCTGTCGATATCGCTGATGTCCAACCAGGAGCGCGTGTCGTCGTGCTCGGACCGGGGCCGATCGGGCTCGGCATCGCTTGGGTCGCAAAACACCGCGGCGCTGAGGTGCTGGTTGCCGGATTGCGCGATCCGCTGCGCCTGTCGCTGGCTTTGCAGATGGGCATCGACCATGCCTTCGATCTCGCTGACAAGAACCTGGAACAGGCGGTGGCGGACGCCTTCGGCCAGTCTGCCGATCGCGTCATCGAGGCGACCGGCGTAGCTCGCTCCGTATCCGACGGCCTTGCTGTCCTGCGACCGGGGGGCGTCTTTGTCGTCGCCGGCATCCATTCCAAACCGCTGGAACTCGATCTGACGCGATTTGTGCGCGAGAAGAAGCAGTTGCGTGGTGCCCATGACACGACGGACCGGGCCTTGCGCGAAGCGATCCAACTTCTGGCCGAAAACTCCGATGCCCTGTCGAAGCTCATCACTCACCGGCGTCCCCTATCGAGCAGCATCGAGGCATTCGAACTGGCGCGCAGCCGACAGGCGGTGAAGGTACTGCTGTTTCCGCAAGGACGGGATGTGACATTCGAAGGGGAAGACGCATGAGCGGAATGACGCGAGCCGTGATCGCCAAGGGTGAGGGCGGGCCGGATGTGCTTGCAATAGTAGAACGCGAGTTGAATGCTCCCGGCATTGGGGAAATGATCGTGCGTGTGCATGCAGCCGGTATCAATCGCCCGGACGTCATGCAGCGGCAGGGCAATTATCCGCCGCCGGCGGGTGCTTCCGACGTTCTGGGCCTCGAACTTGCCGGAGTGGTGGAAACAGTTGGGCCGGGTGTCACGCGTTTCAAGACGGGTGACAGGGTTATGGCGCTGGTCCATAGCGGCGCTTATGCAGAGCGGGCGATCATCCAGGAAGGTGCAGCTTTGCCCATTCCCGAAGGCATGTCCTTCGTCGAGGCGGGCGCGTTTCCAGAGACCTATTTCACCGTCTGGAGCAATGTCTTTGAACGTGCCGGCCTCAAGCGCGGCGAAACGCTACTCATTCATGGCGGCACATCGGGGATCGGCACTACGGCGCTGAAACTTGCAAAGGCTTTCGGCGCAAAGGTAATCGTCACGGCCGGTTCCGCTGAAAAATGCCAGGCCTGCCTCGACCTCGGCGCCGATGCCGCCATCGATTATCGCCGAGACGATTTCGTTGCAGTTTCGAAAGAGCTGACGGGCGGCAAGGGGCCGGACGTCATTCTCGACATGGTAGGCGGCAGCTATATCCAGCGCAATCTCGAAGCGATCGCGGCCGATGGCCGTATCGCCCAGATCGCGTTTCAACAGGGTTCGAAAGCCGAACTCGACTTTCTGCCGCTTCTGATGAAGCGCGTAACCCTGACCGGATCGACGCTTAGGGCTCGGCCGATCGAGATGAAGGCGCGGCTTGCTGCGGCGCTCCAGGCAAATGTCCTGCCGCTGCTCTCCAGCGCGGAGGCGCGGCCGCTGATCGATTCCACTTTCGCATTCGACAAGGTTGCCGAAGCCCATGCGCGCATGGATCGCGGCAGCCACACAGGAAAGATCGTTCTCGTCATGGAGAAACAGGGCTGAACAAATGTCCTGTTTAGGGAGAGGAAATGAGTATGAACGTAATGAGTAAACCAGAGGCGCAGACAGCCGCCAACAACATGACCGGAGCGCATGTTCTGGCGGCCGCCCTCAGCCGTCACGGCGTGAAAGAAGTTTTCGGGCAGAGCATTCCGTCCGCCCTGTTTCTCGCCGCACCCGACTACGGCATCCGGCAGATCGGTTACCGTACCGAAAATGCAGGTGCCGCTATGGCAGACGCATTCGCCCGCGTCTCCGGCAAGGTCTCCGTGGTGACCGCGCAGAACGGACCGGCGGCGACCCTACTGGTTCCCGGCCTTGCGGAAGCGCTGAAGGCGTCGATCCCGATCGTTGCCATCGTGCAGGACGTTGCCCGTCGGTTTACCGACAAGAATGCCTTCCAGGAGCTGGATCATTTCGCTCTGTTCGGCGGTGTGGCAAAGTGGGTGCGCCGGATCGCCGATCCCGCCCGCATCGATGACTATGTCGACATGGCCTTCGCCGCTGCCGCGACCGGCAGACCCGGACCTGTCGTCCTGCTCGTTCCGCTCGACGTGCTGGATGAACGGCCGGAGATCGATCCTGCCGCACCGCGCCGCGATGCAGCGCTTGGCACATTCCCGCTCGATCGCACGGTCGCCGATCCGGCCCGCATTGCCGAGGCGGCCAAGCTGATTGCCGAGGCGGCACGGCCGATCGTAATTGCAGGCGGCGGCGTGCATGCTTCGCAGGCGGCGGCTGAAATCGCGGCCCTGCAGGCGCTGGGTATACCGGTGGCGACGACGGTGATGGGCAAGGGATCGGTCGATGAGACCAATCCGCTCTCCGTCGGCGTGGTCGGCTATTTCATGGCGCCGCGCGGTTGCTCATCGCATTTGCGTGATCTCGTCACGGACGCGGATGTCGTGCTGCTCGTCGGCAACCGGACCAACCAGAACGGCACCGATAGCTGGTCTCTCTATCCGAAGACCGCAAAATTCATCCATCTCGATATCGATGGTGGCGAGATCGGCCGCAATTACGAGGCGCTGCGCTTGGCCGGCGATGCCAAGCTGACCGTGGCAGCACTGACCGAAGCACTGAAGGGCCATGATCTCTCCGCCATTTCCGCCCGTCGCAAGGAGTTGGAGGATAAGATCGCCGCCGGTCGTGCCGCTCATCAGGACGACATGAAGGCTCTGGTGAACATGGATGCGGTGCCCGTCCGTCCGGAAAGGCTGATGGCCGATCTCGATACGGTGCTGACACCGGAGAGCATCGTCGTTGCCGATGCGAGTTACTCCTCGATCTGGATCACCAACTTCCTGACTGCGCGCAAGGCCGGTCAGCGCTTCATCACACCGCGCGGCATTGCCGGTCTCGGTTGGGGCCTTCCCTATGCGCTCGGCGCCAAGACGGCCCGTCCCGACGCACCGGTAGTCTGCCTCACCGGCGATGGCGGGTTCGGCCATGTCTGGTCGGAAATGGAGACCGCGCGGCGCATGAAGCTGCCGGTCGTGCTGGTCGTGCTCAACAATCAGATCCTCGGTTACCAGAAGCATGCCGAACTCAGCCTGTTCCGTAATTTCACGGATGTCTGTGATTTCGAGGCAGTCGACCACGCAGCGATTGCCAAAGCGGTCGGGTGCCGCGGTGTGCGGGTCGAGAAGCCGGAGGATTTTCTGCCGGCCCTGAAGGAGGCGCTGGCGGCCGATATCCTGACCGTAATCGACGTCGTGACCGACGAGCGGGCGCATCCGCCGATCACAAGTTTCCAGGGCAAGGAGGCGTTGAACTACTGACACAGTCGCATTGCAGCAAATCACGGCTTTTCACGGGAGGAAAAGATGAAATTGCCGAACTTGTTGAAAATGACCGCCGCAGCGATCGTGCTGTCGGCATCCGCAGCCCACGCCGACGTCAAGTTCGGCGCGCTGTATCCGTTCAGCGGTCAGCTCGCGCTTCTCGGGGAGGAGAGTGCGAGAGGTCTTGAGATCGCCGTCGATGAAATCAACGCCGCTGGCGGCATCCAGGGCGAGAAGGTCGTTCTCGTCAAGGGCGACGCCGTGGATAACAACCAGGCGATCGGCGAGGCTCGCCGGCTGATTTCGCTTGAAAAGGTTTCCGCCATCTTCGGCACCTATTCATCGGCACGCTCGATCGCGGCGAGCCAGGTTGCAGAGCTTTCCGGCATTCCCTATTTCGAACTCGGTGCCGTTGCCGACGAAGTAACAAGCCGCGGCCTCAAATACATGTTCCGCACCAATCCCTACGCCAAGGACATGGGCGAGATGGTGGTCGACATGGTGGTCGAAAAAGTTGCGCCCGGTCTCGGCAAGCAACCAAGCGATCTCAAGATCGGCATCATCTACGAGGATTCGAGCTACGGCACCTCGGTATCCAAACACCAGGCGGACTTTGCTAAGGAAAAGGGCCTTAACATCGTGCTCTCTTCCGGTTATCCGGCGGCAACTGTCGATATGTCATCGCTGGTGCTGCAGCTGAAACAGGCTGGAGCCGATGTGGTGCTGCAGACCTCCTACCAGAACGATTCCGTTCTCTTTCTCCAGCAAGCGAACGAGGCCGGCTACAAGCCTGCTGCCGTCATCGGCGGCGGTGGCGGTTATTCGATGCAGCCGACGGCCGACGCCGTGGGCCACGACGTGATCGAAAACGTATTGGACGTCGATTTCACCCAGTTCCTGGTCAATACCAAAGCGACACCGGGTCTCGAGGCCTTCGTCGAAGCCTACAAGAAGAAATACGGCATCGCGCCGCGCTCGGGCCATTCGCTCAACAACTATGTCGGTGCCAAGGCGCTTATGGAATCGATCGGCAAGGCTGAGGGCTTCGAGCCCGACGCGATCGTCGAAGCGGTAAAGGCGATCGACATCGCGGACGGACAGACGGCTGCGGGCTATGGAATCAAGTTCGGTGAAAACGGCCAGAATGAGCGCGCCGCGATGATGGGGATGCAATGGCAGGGCGGCAAGCTCGTCGCCGTTTACCCCGATGCAGCTGCCGTCAGCAAGCTCAACGTCGCCAAATAAGCTGGGCGTCTCGGGGAGCGGCTTGCGCCGCACTTCGGACGACGGGCTGCCGGGCTTCGATCCGGCAGCCGTTCGGCCCGCGTTTTGCCGGAGGAGGCATCATGGAAACGTTTCTGCAAGTGCTCGTCAGCGGACTGATGCTCGGCGCGCTGTTTGCCATCGTCAGCGTCGGACTGACCCTGATCTTCGGCATCGTCAAGGTGGTCAACTTCGCCCATGGCGAATTCCTGATGCTCGGCATGTATCTGGTCTATCTGTTCACCACCAAACTCGGCATCCATCCGCTGCTCACCTCGGTGATTGTGGCACCCCTGTTGTTCGTCGCCGGTGTGGCGACGCAAAGGTTCATCATCCAGCCGTTGATGTCGGCGCGCGATGACCATATCCAGATCTTTGCGACTGTCGGCCTTTCAACCGCGCTGATCAATCTGGCACTTCTCCTGTTCGGTGCCGACATCGCCAACACCCCAGCATCCGGACTGCGGACGCCGATCACGATTGGCCCGGTGCGCGTGCTGTTGGGCCAGCTTGTCATCCTCGCCGTGTCGATCATGCTGGTGATCGGATTGCAGGCTTTCCTGAAACGCACCCAGACCGGGCGCGCGATCCGCGCGGTGGCGCAGAACAGGGCCGCTGCACAGCTGATGGGGATCAATGTCAACCGCATCTACATGCTGACATTCGGCATCGGCGCAGCCTGCGTCGGGCTTGCCGCCTCGATGGTGGCTCCGCTTTACCCGACCTCGCCGAATATCGGCACCTATTTCGTGCTGACGGCCTTCGTGGTCGTGGTTCTTGGCGGGCTCGGCTCGCTGACGGGTGCATTTGCAGGCGCGATGATCATCGGCCTGATCGATTCATTCGCCGGCTTCTACATCGGATCGGACGTCAGGGAAGTCGTCGTCTTCGGCATGTTCCTGCTCATCCTGATCCTGAAACCCTCGGGGCTGTTCAGCAATCGCCTCTCCCTTTCACACGTTTCGCCCTGAGGGCGCCATGAGGAAGACCGTGACAGACACCACGCTCGACACCGCCATGACACAAGCCCGATCGAAAACGCTGCCCTGGAAACGGATCGGCCTTTTCGCCGCTGGCATGCTCGCGCTTCTGATCATCCCGATACTGATCGGCAATCAGTTCGTTTCGCATATCTTCGTCACCATCTTCATCTTCGCGGGCCTTTCTACCGCCTGGAACATCGTCGGCGGTTATGCCGGCCAGCTGTCACTCGGCCATGCGATCTTCTACGGCATCGGCGCCTATGCTGGGATCATCCTTATGAACCTCGGCATATCCCCCTGGCTCGGCATGTTCGTCGGCGCTGCCGTCTCGATGGTCGTGGCTGTTGCGATCAGCTATCCCTGTTTCCGGCTGCGCGGGCCGTTCTTTTCGCTTGCGACAATCGCATTCCTCGAAGTTTTCCGCGTCCTTGCGCTGCATTTCCGCGAACTGACCGGCGGCGCAACCGGTCTGATGATCCCGCTGAAATTCGGCTGGGAATGGATGGTCTTCCGCGATCGCACGCCGGGGCTCCTGATCGCCTTCGGCATGCTGATGGTGGCACTCGGCGTCGCCTGGTGGATTCGCTCGCACCGGCTCGGCTTCTATCTCGTCGCCACCCGCGAGCGTGAAAGTGCGGCCCAGGCCGCTGGCGTCAGTACGGTCAAGGTGCGGCTGATCGCGGTTGCCGCCTCGGCGGCCCTGACGGCGATGATCGGCACGTTCCACGCCATGTATCTCACCTTCATCGATCCTAGCTCGGTGTTTTCGCTGACGACGTCGATCCAGATCGCGATGTTCGCACTGATTGGTGGCATCGGCACGATCTTCGGCCCGCTGGTCGGAGCCCTCTTCCTCGTCCCGCTGTCAGAGCTTGCTCGCGGTTGGCTCGGCGCACAGGCGCTTGGCCTGCACGGTTTCGTCTATGGCATCGTGCTGGTGCTGGTCGTGCTGTTCATGCCGAACGGCATCGTCGGCCTGACGGGGAGGTTCTTCAACGGCAAGAATGATGAGAAGAAGGCGCAGGCTGCGCCAATCGCAGCCGCTGCACGCGCCAGCCGGCCGCCGATCGGAAACGATATTCTGGTCGTCGATCATCTCGACAAACATTTCGGCGGGCTGCATGTCACCCGCGATGTGAGCCTGACCTTGAAGGAAGGCGAGATCCTAGGACTGATCGGCCCGAACGGCGCTGGCAAGACGACCGTTTTCAACATGATCTCCGGTTTCCTGAAGCCGTCCAGCGGCACGGTAAAGGTGCGCGCGGCAGACGGATCGATGATGATGCCGGTGACGCCGGGTGATTTCGCCGCCATCGGCGTCGGTCGCACTTTTCAGATCGTCCAGCCGTTTGCGGCCATGACGGTGGAGGAAAACATCATGGTCGGCGCCTTCCATCGTCATTCGGATGTGAGAGAAGCACGCGAGGTTGCGCGCGAGACGGCGCATCGCATGGGGCTTGGGCATTATCTCGATGCCGAGGCGAGAGGGCTGACGATCGGGGGGCTTAAGCGCCTCGAAGTCGCCCGCGTCATGGCCATGAAACCGCGCATCCTGCTGCTCGACGAAGTGATGGCCGGCATCAACCAGGCGGATGTCCGCCGCGCCATCGATCTCATGTTGTCGATCCGCGACACCGGCGTGTCGATCATCGCGATCGAGCATGTGATGCAGGCCGTGATGTCGCTGTCCGACCGGGTCATCGTCCTGAGCTCCGGCCAGATCATTGCCGAGGGCAAGACGCAGGATGTGGTGCGCGACAAACAGGTGATCGAAGCTTATCTCGGAAAGGATTTCGTCCATGCTGAGGCTTGAAGGCATTCACGCCGGTTACGGGCCGACGACCATCCTCCATGACGTATCGCTGGAGGTGAAACGCGGCGAGGTGGTGACGATCGTCGGTGCAAACGGGGCCGGCAAGACGACGACGCTGCGTACCATCGCGGGTTTGATCCAGCCGACCGAAGGCCGGATCTTCTTCGAGGATCGCGACATTACCAGCACGCCGGCCCATGAGGTTGTCGATCTCGGCATTACCCTCATCCCCGAGGGACGTCAGCTTTTTGCCGACATGACGGTGGAGGAAAACCTGCTGATGGGTGCCTACCGCAAGGAGGCACGCAGCCGACAGGCCGAAACGCTGGAACATGTGCTGTCCCTGTTTCCACGGGTACGTGAGAGGCTTTCCCAAAGCGCCGGATCGCTTTCCGGCGGTGAGCAGCAGATGGTCGCGATTGCCCGAGGAATGATGGCTCGCCCGAGCATCCTGATGTTCGATGAGCCGTCGCTGGGCCTTGCGCCGATCATCGTCCAGCAGGTCTTCGAGGTGATCAAGGCGGTCACCTCGACCGGCACGACCGTGCTGATTGTCGAACAGAACGTGTTCAATACGCTAAAGGCCTCTGACCGCGGTTACGTGCTCGAAAACGGCGAGATAGTAATCTCCGACACGTCGGAAGCACTGCTCACCAACGACCATGTCCGCCAAGCATATCTGGGAATCTGATCATGCCGCAGAGAGAAGAAAATCCGCAATCCATCGCCAATCGCCCGAGCCATGCCGGCCGGCGTGTCCTTGTCACCGGTGCCGGCCGAGGGATCGGTCGGGCGATAGCCCTTGGCTTCGCCGCACGGGGCGCGACGGTCGGTGTGGCCGACATGAACGAGGCGGATATTGCCGAGACGGTCAGGCTGATCGAAACGGAAGGTTACGGCAGCGGCGTGCCGCTGATGCTCGATGTGGCCGATTATGACGCCGTATCGTCGACGCTGGACAGAGCCGCCAAGACGACGGACGGTGCCTTCGATACGGTCGTCAACAATGCCGGTATCTCTCCCAAGCATGACGGCGTCGCCCACAAGGTGTGGGAAATGGAGCCGGCCGAGTGGAACCGCGTCGTCGCGGTCAACCTGACGGGGGCGTTCAACACGATCCGGGCGTTGGCCCCATCGATGCGGCAAGCCGAGCGCGGCTGGATCGTCAATCTGTCCTCGGTTGCCGGCAAGACCTATTCGCCGATCGTCGCCTGCCATTACGCGGCGACAAAATCGGCGCTGATCGGTTTCACCAAACATCTGGCGGCGGAACTCGGGCCGTTCGGTATTCGCGTCAATGCGCTGGCGCCCGGCCGGATCGAGACACCGATGGTGCGCGGCGTGGCGAAGCAGATCAATGACGAGCAGGTGAAGATGACGCCGCTGGCGCGCCTTGGCCAGCCGGAGGAGGTGGCGGATCTCGCTATCTATCTGACTTCGCCGGAATCGAGCTTCATCACCGGCCAGACGATCGACGTCGCCGGCGGGCTTTACATGACCTGATCCACGCCGGCGAAATGAACATGACAAAAATCCAGATCGAGCGGACCGATATGCGCGAAGAAGCCGACCATGAGATCACCGGCCGTACCCGGATATACGGCATCCTCGCGGACCCGATCTATCATGTGAAGACGCCGCAGGTGATGGCCGGGGTGTTCCGCCATCACGGACTTGATGCGGTGCTGATCCCCTTCCAGGTCAAGCCGGAAGGTTTGGCGACGCTGGTCCAGGGCCTGTCGGCGATGGAAAATTTCGGCGGCTTCATCGCCACCGTGCCGCACAAGCCGGCCATGCTTGAGATCTGCGACGAGATTACCGGCGAGGCGCGGCATATCGGAGCAGTCAATTGCGTTCGCCGCGAGGCGGATGGGCGAATGATCGGCACGATGCTGGATGGTATCGGTTTTGTCGTCGCACTCAAGGACGTTACCGGCTATGACCCGGCCGGCAAGGCCGCCTATATAGCCGGTGCCGGCGGCGCGGCCTGCGCCATCGCCTTTGCGCTGGCTGACGCCGGTGTCAGCCGCCTGACGATCGCCAACAGAAGCCTCGACAAGGCCGAAGCACTGGTCGCCCGGCTGAAAAAAATCCATCCGTCGCTGGAGCTTTCGACCGATGCCCGATCGGTTGGCGAACACAACCTCGTCGTCAACGGCACGTCGCTTGGGATGAAGCCGGAGGATACCCATCCGCTGGATTTCTCGCGTCTCTCCCCGGATCAGGTCGTTGCCGATGCGATCATGGACCCGTTGATGACGCCGCTTCTTAGCGCCGCCGACGCCAGGGGCTGCCGCATCCAGCGTGGTCTACCGATGCTTCAGTGCCAGATCGAATTGATGGCCCGGCATATGGGGGCAATCGCATGACGGACTTCCGTCCGCTTCTCGACGAATTGCGCAGGATATGTGGTGAAAACCAAGTTCTGACGACTGCTTCGGATGTCGAAGCTTACGCCACGGACTGGAAGCGCAGCGCCAAAGGCACGCCGCTATGCGTCGTGCGGCCGGCGAACACGGCAGAGGTCGCCGCGATAATCAAAGCGGCCGGCAGCCACGGTGCGGCGGTCGTGCCGCATGGCGGCAATACCGGTCTGGCAGCCGGCGCCACGCCGGGAAACCATGGCGATGAGATTGTGCTGTCTCTCGGCCGGATGAAGGCGATCCGTGATCTCGACCCGGTCGGCATGACCGTCGAGGTGGAGGCCGGCGCCATCCTGCAGACGGTCAGGCACGAGGCGGAAAAACATGACCGTTTGCTACCCGTCAGTCTCGCCGCCGAGGGGTCGGCAATGATCGGCGGGATCGTGTCGACCAATGCCGGCGGCATCAACGTGCTGCGTTACGGCATGACCCGTGCGCTGGTTCTGGGGCTCGAAGTCGTGCTGGCCGATGGAACTGTCGTCGACGGGCTTCGTCATCTGCGCAAGGACAATGCCGGCTACGACTGGAAACAGCTTTTCATCGGTGCCGAAGGAACGCTCGGCGTCGTCACGGCGGCGGTTCTGCGGCTTGTGCCTTTGCCGCGCGACAGCGTCACCGCGCTGCTGTCCGTCGCCGATGTCGAGACGGCGCTCGGCATTTTCACACTGGCTCAGAACACGGTTGGCGATGCCCTTTCGGCCTTCGAGCTGATTTCCGCAACGTCGATCAGTCTCGTCGAAAAACATGCCGGGCTGAAGAGCCCGATCGCCGCCGGCGAATGGTACCTACTGGTTGAGGCATCCTCCAGCCTTTCCGGGCTTGAGACGGCGATGGAAACATTGCTGACGGAGGCCTTCGAAAGAGATCTGGCGCTGGATGGCGTCGTTGCCGCCAGCCACCAGCAGGCGCAAGCACTCTGGGCGTTGCGCGAACACATCACCGAGGCCGAAGCCCGCGAGGGGGGCGGGCTGAAACACGATATTTCCGTACCGTTCGGCGCGATGGCGGACTTTCTCATCGAGGCCGGAAACGCTGTCGCTGCTGTCTGCCCCGGTGCCGGCTTCAATGTCTTCGGCCATCTGGGTGACGGCAACCTTCATTACAATATCTTGCTGAACGGTGCGGCGGATCACGAGGCCGTCAATCGCGCCGTCCATGACACGGTCGGCCGCCATCGCGGCTCCATCTCGGCCGAACATGGGATCGGTCGCTACCGGCTCTCCGAATGGCTGCGCACCAAGGCAGAGCCCGAACAACGCCTGTCGCGGGCGATCAAGCAGGCGATCGATCCAGGCGGCCTGTTCAATCCCGGTAAGCTGTTGCCGAAAACGTCGATCGCGGGAGGCGCAGAATGACCCCAGAACCGGAAGCCTGGGACTACATCATCGTCGGCGGTGGAAATGCCGGCTGCGTGCTGGCCGACCGGCTGACGCAGTCCGGTCGCCACAAGGTCCTGCTGCTCGAGGCCGGAGGTGCCGCGCGCAGCATCTGGATCGGCATACCGGCTGGCTTTTCCAAGCTGCTCGTCGATCCTGTCTATAACTGGCGTTTCAAGTCGGAGCCGGAAGAGGCGACCAACAACAGGGTTATCTCAGTCCCGCGAGGCAGGGGGCTCGGCGGTTCGACGCTGATCAACGGAATGATCTATGTGCGCGGGCAGCAGCAGGATTATGATGGTTGGGCGCAGGCGGGTTGCCGTGGCTGGAGTTTCGACGACGTGCTGCCCTTCTTCCGCAAGCTGGAGGATTTCGACGGGTTAAAAAGTCCATTGCGCGCCCGCGGCGGGCCGCTGCCGCTAACGACGGTAGCGGTGAGGCCGACGATCGCCGAAGCTTTCATCACTGCGGCCGGAGAGGCCGGTTACTCGCGCAATCCAGATTACAACGCCGAGAGCCAGGACGGGTTCGGCTATTATCAGGTCAACCAGAAGAACGGCCGCCGGGTGAGTGCGGCGGACGCCTATCTGAAACCAGCGATGAAGCGCTCCAATCTCAGTGTGCTGACCGATGCCCATGTGCTGCGTGTAGATCTCGACGGCAATCGCGCCACAGGTGTCACCGCCCGAGTCGGTGGAACAGAGCGTTGCTTCGTTGCAAAGGGCGAGGTGATCCTGGCGGCTGGCGCGGCCCAGACACCCCAACTGCTGGAGCTTTCCGGCATTGGCAATCCTGACATTCTCCAAAACCTTGGCATTCGAGTGAAACATTCGCTTGCCGGCGTCGGCGAAAACTATATCGACCATTTTTGCACCCGCATGAACTGGCGCGTAAAGCAGCCTTTCACGCTCAACGAGCAGACGCGGGGCCTGCAGCTGGCGCGCGCGGTTGCGCAATATGCCGCGACCCGGAAAGGCATTCTGTCGCTCGGCACCGGGCTGGTGCATGGCTTCGTGCGCACCCGGGAGGGACTGGCTGGGCCGGATGTCCAGTATTTCTTCATGCATGCAAGCTACGCCAATGCCGCCGAGCGTATCCTCGATAAACATCCCGGGATGACGATCGGCGTCACCCAGCTCCGACCGCAGTCGCGCGGCTCGATTCATGCTGCCTCATCCGACCCCGATATCGGTCCGGTCATCCGCCCGAATTTTCTCGCGGTGGAGGAAGATCGCATAGCGATGGTGGAGGGTATGAAGCTTGCCCGAAATATCGTCGAGCAGCCGGCGATGGACGGTTTCCGCGAAAGCGAAACAAGTCCCGGCAAAGATTGCCGCAGCGACGAGGACTGGCTCGCCTTCGCGCGCGCCAACGGTCAGACGATATACCACATTTGCGGCACCTGCCGCATGGGCAGGGATCTGGGTGCAGTCACCGATCCAACGCTGAAGGTGAACGGTGTGAAAGGGCTGCGTATCGTCGACGCCTCGATCATGCCCACCATGGTCTCCGGTAACACTCAGGCGGCCGTTTTCATGATCGCTGAGAAGGGAGCTGACCTGATCCTTTCGGAGGCAAAATAGTCGGAAGGCAACGCGATGAGTGCGTGAAATTCAGACTATCAGGTTTGCAGCAACGAACTCAACTACAGCTGTCATCTCAAAGGAGCGATCAACCTCACTCCTCCGATCACCGAGCAAAACTCGCTGAACAGGTCACTTGATTTATCGGGCCAAATAATTTTCTCGGGCCGAAATACGCCACACGGAATTAAACCATTGGGCAAACGTGCTGGGCACATATAACCACCAGCGCATCGTAGAATACACTGCCGTGTTCCAATAATTTTTCTATCAGACATCATGAGAAGGAAAGAAATCAATCCTTATCAACGAGTTGAATTGCGAAGATCGGAACAGCGGTTCGATTCCATTCAAGACCTGATGTGTTTTGTATCGCTTTGCGAGCGGAGACTGAAACTGGTCGAGAAAGGCAGTTGATGAAACCGCCATCCCGGTTTTGAAATTCGCCAGCTAAGCGATTGGCTTGTAGGCAATCACATCCATTTCGACCTTGACGTCGACCATCATCGGAGACTGCACTGTGGAGCGCGCCGGCGGCTGATCTAGGAAATACTTCTGGAAGACGGCATTGAAACTCGAGAAATCTCGCGCATCGTCTAACCAGACATTGACCTTGACGACATCAGCCAATGTGCAATCGGCCAGTGCCAGCACTTCGATGATATTTGCAATGACCTGCTCGGTCTGCTCGACGATATTGCCCACAATGACTTCGCCATCGATTGTCGGCACCTGACCGGAGACGTAGATAAAGTCGCCGGCGCGGACGGCCTTGGCAAAGGGACGGCGCTGGCCGCCTGCTTGGGCATCGGCCACGGCATAGCGGATCGGCTTCTTATCGGTCACGTGATTTTCCTTTCACTGTTGCCATGTCGCGTAGAGGTCTGACTGTCGCCGACATGCGGTGCGCCGGAGATTTTTCTCGACCAGCTGTTCAAAATGCTAATGACAACGTTACCATCAGATGCTACGAGCATTGTCAATGACAACGATACCATCGGGAACAGATGCATTCTTCTCCACACTTTCGGGAACCATCCGGCAATCAGCCGGAACTCAATGCGCAATCGAATATCATTGGTTCGAAGCCGACGGACGGTTCCCTTGCCCTGCCTCTCCTGACTATTGACCTTGATACCTACCGCAGTAATCGGGATCGCTTTCTCGCGCTTATCTCGGCCTATGGAGCAAACGTCGCGCCGCATGCCAAGACGCCGATGTGTCCCGAAATTGCAATCGATCTTATTGATGCCGGCGCATCAGGCGCGACAGCTGCAGATCTATTTCAGGCGGAAATGCTGCTTCGATCCGGTGTGCTGAATGTCATGATCGCCAACCAGATCGGTGGCCTTGCGGCGGCAGGGCGCTTGCGTGTGCTCGTTGACGCGTTCCCCCAGGCCGAGATTGCGTGCTGTGCCGATTCCACACAGGCAGCGATCAACCTGGTGCAGTCTTTCGAAGGTCGCGTAGGCAATCCCCTCAAGGTCTTCGTCGAGGTTGGCGCCGGCCGGACCGGCGCGCGCACGAAAGAGGCCGCAAGCAAGATCATCGACATCCTTTCGGCCTGCTCGGAAATCGTGCTGGCTGGTGTTTCGACCTATGAAGGCTCCGTTAGTGGAACGACGCCTGAAATACTCGATGCGAACATGGCTGCGCTGTTTGATCTTGTTGTCGGGACTTTCGCGCTCATTCGTCAAGCTCATCCCGAGCGCGCGCTGGTCGTTTCGGCCGGTGGATCGGTCCACTTCGATCGCGTGATCGCAGCACTTTCGCCGCTTTGCGATAAGGACAGGAATGTGACGCTGTTACTACGCAGCGGCGCGATATTCTTCTCTGATCACGGTGTCTACAAACGGGGTTTTCAGTCGATTGACGAGCGCAGGCTGCTGGTCTCGGATGGTGCTGCGTTCAAGGCATCCGAGGCATTCCTGCCAGCAATGCGTATCTGGGCAGAGGTGATTTCCGTTCCCGAGCCGGGGCTGGCGATAGCCGGCATGGGCATGCGGGATGTCTCATTCGATCAAGATATGCCTGTAGCGCTCCGGCTTTACCGGGACGGAAAATTGATCGAAGCAAACCTCGTTTCTTTGACAAACGTCACCAAGCTCAATGACCAGCATGCATTCCTGTGCTTTGAAAGTGCTGCCGGGTTGGCCATCGGCGATATCGTAGAGTTCGGCATCTCGCATCCTTGCACCTGTTTTGACCGCTGGCGCACCTTCTACGGGATTGATGCATCGGGCCGGATCGAGCGCCTTTACCGAACCTTTTTTCACTAGGAACGGCGATGCCCAACTTCAATTTTCGCCCGCTCTGGCGCTATGAAGACCAGTTCATTGATGGTGTGCTGACCACGCTGCTGCTTACGGTCTCTGCAACAGCGATTGGGCTCGTCATCGGGATTATCGGCGCTGTCGTGTTGCGGAGCGGACCGAAGTCCGCGCGCATTGGTGTGCGTGCCTATATCGAAATTATCCGCAATACGCCGGCACTGCTGCAGATCTTCATTATATTCTTCGTGTTGCCCACTATCGGCCTGAAATTCTCGCCGATCCAGGCTTCGATTGTGGCCCTTTCGATCTATTTCGGAGCCTATGCCAGCGAGATTCTGCGATCCGGCCTGAGTTCTATTCCGCCGAGCCAGATTGAGGCGGGCCTCTGCCTCGGTCTAACCCGATGGCAGGTTCTGTCGCGTATCGTGCTGCCGCCGGCAATCCGCAACATCTATCCGTCGATAACCTCGCAATTCGTGCTGCTTTTGCTCGGCACTTCGATCGCCTCCCAGGTTTCGGCCGATGAGTTGTTCCACGCGGCGGGCTTCATCGACAGTCGCACCTATCGCAGCTTTGAAGTCTATGCGCTGACCTGCGGCATCTATTTCACTCTCGTTGTTTTCTTCAAGATTGTCTTCGCGCTTGTCGGGCGGGCCGTCTTCCGCTGGCCAACGCGCCGATAGGTTTCGACCATGCGTCAGTTTTCATTCTCCGACCTGATCTTTCTTGCGACCGCGCTCGAATGGACCTTTCTCATGGCAGCGATTGCGCTTGCCTTCGGGGTACCTTTGGGGCTTGCACTCGCTCTTGCACGTACGAGCGGATCTACTGTTCTGCGCCTCGTCGCCTCGGCGTTCGTCGAGCTCATCCAGGGCATACCGCTGCTGGGACTGTTGATGTTTTTCTATTTCGGCATTCCCGTGCTCGCCGGCAAAGATGTGCCAACCGTCGTTGCCGTCGGTGCCGCTTACACGATCTACACGGCCGTCTTTCTCGGTGACATCTGGCGCGGCGGCATTCAAGCTGTTCGCCAGGCTCAATGGGAGGCGGGAGCCTGCCTCGGCCTCTCCTGGTTGCAGCAGTTCGTCCATATCATCGGCCCGCAGGCATTTCGCATCGCACTGCCGGCAACGGTCGGGTTCCTGGTTCAGCTTATCAAGAACACCTCGCTTGCCTCCGTCGTCGGCCTGGTCGAACTGGCCCGAGCTGGGCAAATGATCAGCGCTGGGACCTTTCAGCCGCTTCTCGTCTACACGCTGGTGGCGGCCATCTACTTCACCATCTGTTTCCCACTGACCACCTGGTCCCGGACCCTGGAGGCGCGGCTTAATGGCGCTCGTTGAAATCAAGAACGTTCGTAAAAACTACGGACCGCTGGAAGTTCTCAAGGGCGTTTCGCTCGATGTCGAGAAAGGCGAGATCGTCACCATCATCGGGCGCAGCGGATCGGGAAAAAGCACGCTCCTAAGGTGCATCAATGCACTCGAAACGATCAATTCGGGTGAGATCCTGCTCGAAGGACAATCCGTCTCCACGAGCATGGATGGCCTCCGACAGATGCGGCAGAAGGTCGGCATCGTTTTCCAGGCCTTCAATCTTTTCCCGCACATGACGATCGAGAAAAACGTCACGCTTGCGCCGATCCTGACCGGAAAGACCGACAAGCGCGGTGCAAAGGAACTGGCCTTCTCGGTTCTCGAGCGCGTCGGCCTTGCTGACAAGCTGAATGCCTATCCGGAGCAGCTCTCCGGCGGGCAGCAACAGCGCGTCGCGATTGCCCGCTGTCTGGCAATGTCACCTCACCTGATGCTCTTCGACGAGGTAACCTCGGCACTCGATCCGGAACTGGTCGGTGAGGTGCTGAAGGTAATGGAAGGAATGGCGGCGCAAGGCATGACAATGGTTCTCGTCACCCACGAAATGAACTTCGCCCGCAATGTCGCGACGAAGCTGGTCTTCATGCACCAGGGTCGCGTCTGGGAGCAGGGCGACCCGAAGACACTGTTCGCCAATCCGCAAACGCCGGAACTCAAGAGTTTCATCGGTCACCACGCGCGGTGACCGGTCGAGAGAATTCAAGCGCAACAAAAGGGGAATGTCATGAAACTGTTCAAGCATATCATTGCAGCGGCCACTATTGCCGCGGCTCTTTCTGCTCCGGCTCTCGCCGATACGCTGGCTGACGTCACATCGAACGGCAAGCTTCGCGTCGGTGTTCTGCTGGATGCAGCTCCCTGGGGTTATAAGGATGCCGAAGGCAAGGACACCGGGCTCGATGTCGAACTTGCACGGATGATGGCCAAGGATCTCAATGCCGAGCTGGAGATCGTACCGCTGACTGGCGCAAGCCGCATCCCGAGCCTGCTCGCCGACAAGGTCGATGTTCTCATTGCCGCCGCCGGTGCAACGCCGGAGCGCGCCCAGCAGATCATGTTCTCGCAGCCTTACGCTGCTGTAAGCCTCGGCGTTTTCGGTGGCAATGGCGAGAAGATCGATAATGTCTCCGGCCTTGCCGGCAAGCAGATCGCCGTTGCCAAAGGTTCGACCCTCGACACTTGGCTGACGGACAATGCACCCGAGGCAAAGCTCGTACGCTTCGAAGACACGCCATCTGCCATCGCCGCATTCCTGGCCGGACAGGCTGACTATTTCGCCGAGAACAGCGCGATTGCCGTCAAGGTCGCCGACGATAATCCTGGAAAGAACGTTGCCATCGCCTACCGCATCCGCCTCTCGCCGGCACATGTTGGCGTAAAGCAGGGCGAACAAAACTTCCTAAACTGGATCAATACCTTTCTATTCTTTCATAACATGAGCGGTGATCTCGCCAAGCTGCAGATGACCTTCTTCAAGGAAGAGCAGACCCTTCCGCATATGTGATCCGACTACAACCGGGGCTCGCCGACAGGCGGGTCCCACTGCGAACTGAGATCAAACGCGCAGGGTAAATCCAGCGCACCATAAGGTGTTTCATGCATACCGGACTATTCCATTCGATCGATTTTAATGCCGAGGGCAAGCAGTTCGGCTGGCTATCGGCGCCATTCTCGGTCGATCGTTCTCCATATTTTCATGTCCGGACGCCCATCTGCACGATCCGAAATGGCGACGGTCCGTCGATCCTGCTGATGGCGGGAAACCATGGCGATGAATATGAGGGTGAGATAAATCTCAAGCGCCTCATCCGCAGCGTCGAGCCGGCCGACATAACCGGCAAGCTTACAATCATTCCCTTTGCGAACATGCCGGCGGTGATGTCTGCGCGCCGCTGCTCGCCGCTCGACGGCGGTAATCTCAACCGTGCCTTCCCCGGCAGCATGGAAGGAACTCCGACCAGCCGGATAGCAAATTTCCTCGAGCGAGAACTCTTCCCCGGCTATGACATCGTCTTTGACATGCATTCCGGTGGAACCTCGATGGCGCACCTTCCGACTGGCCTGATCGAGGAAAACGACGACGCGGACCGGCATGCCAAGGCCGTGAAGCTCCTCAATGCGCTCGGCATGCCCTATGCGTTCATTGCAAGGAACGGCATTGATGCACCGACCTCGATGGCGGCCGCTGCACGAGCCGGCGCGATCGGCATCAGCGGCGAGTTCGGCGGCGGCGGCAGTGTGACGCCGCAGACCATGTCCATCACGGCGCTTGCGATCAATAACCTCCTGATGGCCGCCGGTTTGACCAAGGCGCCTGTACTGCCAAGCCATTCGCGAATGCAGGAGACCCTTCTTCTGAGTCTCAATTCCCACGATCAAGCGATCTACGCGAACCGTACCGGCTGGTTCGAACCAGCGGTCGATATCGGCGCGAACGTCGAGGCCGGAGATGTCGCTGGCTGGTATCACGACTTTGAACGTCTGTCGGAAACGGAAGAGGAACTTCGCTTCCAGGTGTCGGGCGTGGTCATTTCCCGGCGCCTCCACACTCGCTGCGAAAACGGCGATTGCCTCGTGCAAGTTGGCCGATTAATCAAAGGCTAGAAGCCACATCGAAGCCGGAGAATTCATGGCGAGGGGTAAATCAAAGTCCGTAACTGACGTCATCTATGATGATGTCGTTCGCATACCCAAGCCACCGGCCGGACCAGATGGTGGGCAGTCAGCGGACGCCGTCAGCATTGGCGATGTCGCGCGTATGGCGGGTGTCGCGCCTATTACTGTTTCTCGAGCGTTGAGCAAACCTCACAAGGTAAGCGCCGAGAAGCGCAACCGGATACAGCAGGCCGTCGAAGCCACCGGTTACCGGGTCAATCCTTTTGCCAGCGCGCTCAGAAGCGGCCGCTCTAATGTGGTCATGGCATTTGCGTCGAATATGTTTAGCGAGCAGTATTCACTCGCATTGCATGCTTGCGGCAACATTCTGGAGAAGGCTGGATATCTCTTCTTGGTGGGGCAGACGGCATATTCCTACGATCGCGAGACCGCGGCTATCCGGTCGCTGCAGGCCTTGAAACCGGCTGCGGTAATGTTCACCGGTGTCATTGAACTCGAGGAGAACCGCGAGACACTGAAAAATCTCGGAATTCCGATCATGGAGACATGGGCCTTGCCGCAAGACCCGATCGATATGCTTGTCGGATTTTCCAACACCGAGGCCGGCTTGCTTGCGGCAACCGAATTGGCGGAAAAAGGGCATCGGAAGGTGGCCTATATCGGCAGGCGTGGCGGCCGGGGCGCATTGCGCCTCCAAGGCTTCAAGGAGGGATGCCAGAAATTCGGTCTCGAACTTGTTGGGGTTGCTCTCGGCGGAAATATTGTCGGGCCATCTGATGGCGCAGCCTGCCTCACCCAACTCCTGGCAGAATGCCCGGATGTGGAGGCGATCTTCTGCGCTAACGATCTTCTGGCGTTTGGATGCCTTGCCGAGGCTCGACGGCAGCACATTGCTGTTCCCGAGCGCCTGGCGATGATCGGCTTCGGCGATAGCGAAATCGCTGCGGAGATTCCCCCCGGCCTGACCATGATTGGTATTGACACGCAAAGTCTCGGAAGGATGGCCGGCGAAATGATCCTGGACAGTCTGTCCGATGGCAAAAAAATCGCCGACAGGACGCACCGCTTGCCGCTGAGGGTGATCAGACGAGGAAGCCTTTAAAATCCGCCCTTCCGTTTTACTTAATCCAGGCGTCGCTCAAAGAGGCCGGTAGTTTTACGAGGATAAAATGCACCGATCCATATGGACCTATCCCTGGGATATTCAGGACCAGGGTGTTGAGACATTCGTAAACGAGATCAAGGAGCGAGCTGGGCTGAACGCGGTCAGTCTGGCCACCTCCTACCATGCCGGTCGCTTTCTGCAGCCGCGCAGCCCGACACAGAAGGCCTATTTTCCGGAAGATGGAACAGTCTATTTCCAGATCGACGAGGCGCTCTGGGCCGACAAGGAGATCCAGCCTCTGGTCTCCAGCAACCTCACCGACCGCGGCGACATGCTGAAGGCGCTGGTTGAAGGACGTGGCGAGACCGGGCTCAAAGTTTCCTGCTGGACCGTTTGCCTGCACAATAGTCGTCTTGGCATACTCCACCCTGAACATGTGACGCGCAATGCGTTCGGCAACGCGAACTTCTACAATCTGTGCCCGTCAAGCCCCGCTGCGCGCGACTATGTGCTGACCTTGGTCAAGGATATATCCACCAACTACAAGCCCGATATGCTGGAGCTGGAAAGCCCCAATTTCATGGGATTTGCCCATGAATACCATCACGAAAAGGATGGAGTGGGCCTCAATGCGGAAGACGATTTCCTTCTTTCACTCTGCTTCTGCAAGCATTGTACGGCGCGTGCACTAAACGCCGGTGTGCCCGTCGATGGTGCACGCCTGACGGTCTCAAGATACATTGCCGAACTCTGCGAGCGTGCTGTTCCGGTAGTCCAGTTTCCGAACTTCCCGCAAGAGGGGATCGATGCTTTTCGTGAGCATCCTGAACTCCATGCTTTCCTGCAGTGGCGAATGGAACCGGTGACCAGTCTGATCGGCGAGATTAAGGCTTCGGCCGATCCTTCGACGCGCATCGTTCTAATTGACCTCAAGGACGGGTGGCTAGGCGGCGTTGATCTTCCGGCTGTGGCAAAGCTATGTGATGGCGCCATACTGTGCTGCTACGACGCAAGCCCTGATGCGGTGGCGGATGTGATCGAGACTGGTCGCGTCGCACTTGGTCCGGACAAGTTCCTTGGTGTTGGCCTGCGGGTCTTCTATCCTGAGGTGGACGGTCCGGCCATCCTCGAAGCGCGCGTGAAGGCCGCGATCGACGCGGGTGCGGAGGGTATAAACTTCTATAACTACGGATTGATCCCCGCGCCTCGACTGGACTGGGTTCGTGAGGCCGTCGGCTCGCTCTAAGATCGTGCGGTGATCGCCTAGGGGGCTCTAAGCCCCCGATTAAATCTGCTTTTCTAGCCCAAGCCTATAGGTTTCGTTGGCTGTAGAAAAGAACAGTGCCTGCTGCTCTTCCAATGAAAGGCGCTCCGCAAACCTGCGGAAGACCTCGTATATCTCGTCGAGCGATCCATGCAGCCCTGCAACCGGGAAATCGCTGGCGAACATGGCTCTGTTCGCGCCGAAACAGTCGATGCAGTGGTGGATCACTTCCGACAGGCTCTCGAATGTCCATTCGTTATCGTAGGCGACGAGGTCTGATATTTTCAGCCTGACGTTCTGCTGGCCGCCGAGCGCTCGAAGGCCATCGCGCCACAGCGCCATGCCATTCTCGCTTCTGTCCGCCGGGCTACCGCCATGGTTTACGACGAAAAGCGTTTCGGGAAAGTCCCGAACGAGTGAAAGAGCCTCTTCCATCTGCCAGGGATAAAGCATCAGGTCGAAGACAAGGCCGTGACTGGCAAGGTGACGGAGGCCCTCCCGCCATACCGGATCGCTCATCCGGTTGGCACGTGGGGCGAAGCTTTTCGCCGGATCAGGATGCCAGCTTACGATGTCACGGATGCCGACAACATTCGGATTTGCTGCCTCTGCCGTAATCAGCCGGGAGACGTCCAGACTATCGAGTGGAACACGTGCGACATAGCGACTTGCAACCCCCGTGCTCCGATCGAGGCTATCGAGCCAGCGGGTCTCGTCGAGGGGGTGATCGTCCGACCAGCCGGCTTCGACATGGACAGACGCGACGATGTTCTGGTTCGCAACGTCTCTTCGGTATTCTTCCACACCGTAGTCCCGAAGGATCGTCGCCAGACTGCCGAAGACCATCTCGCCACCGCTGTCGCGCGTCTCCTTCAGCCATGGATGGCGATCAAGCGATAGATCCCAGAGGTGATGATGCGGATCTACCACCGGTCCCTCATATCGCCTGGTCATCTGCGGGTTTCTCTGCCGGAAATGAGCAGAAGCGAGAGGATGAGGCCTCCGAACATGATGGAGCGCCATCCTGGCGAGGCATTGACGACCGTGATGAGCGCCGTCGTCGTCACGAGCAGGATCGCGCCGGGTATTGTCCCTGCATAGGTACCGCGACCACCGAGGATAGACGTCCCGCCGAGCACCACTGCAGCGATGGAGGTCAACAGGTAGGGATCGCCGATGCCCACATAACCCTGTCTGTTCATGCCAAGCACAAGCACGCCTGCTATGCCTGCAAACAGGCCCGAAAGCGAGTAGAGCAGCAATGTATTACGGGTCAGGCTAACGCCCGAAAGGCGTGCAGCAAGCGGATTTGCACCAATGGCGAGGAAGCGTGCACCGATCGGCATACGGTGAATGAGAACGAGCACGAAGATAGAGACGACGGCCCAGAGCAGTATGCCGGCAGGAATGCCGAAAGGCCGGGACTGGCCAAGCAGGATCACCGCCGGATTGCTGACCGTGACGGCGCTTCCGCCGGCGACGATGACGAGCAGACCTTGAAGAAAGGTTGCCATGGCCAGCGTCATGATAATCGGCGGCACCCGGAGGAAGGCTGCACCCGCACCATTGAAAAGGCCTATGCACGTCGCGATGACAAGCGCGAGAGCGATGCCGACAAGACCTGTTGGATCCCATGCTGGGGAAATCAGCGGGAGCAGGATCGCAGTGACGGTTATGATCGCGCCGACGGAAAGATCGATCCCGCCCATGAGAACGACAAGTGTCTGGCCCGCGGCTGCGATGCCGATGACGGACGCAAGTTCCAGAAGGTAGCGAAGGTGTCCGTAATTGCCGAAACCACGCAGGGTGAGACTGGCGATGACCCAGACAGCCACGACCAGCGTGAGGGTGAGCAGCGGTGGATTACGAAAGATGGATCGCACGATGTTCATCGCTTTGCCCTCCAGGCATGGATTAACTCGGGCACGGCGACAGCGCTGACAATGATCAGGCCTTGCGCCACATACTGCGCGACGGGCGGAAAACCGAGGAAGAACATGACGTTGATCATGACGGAGAGAAGCAGGCTGCCGCAGATCGCGCCACGCATCGTGCCCTTGCCACCAAGAAATCCGACGCCGCCGAGCACCGCCGCTGCAATGGAGTTCAAAGTGAACGGCGTGCCGATGATCGGGTCTCCGGACCCCGTCTGCGCGGCAACAAAAAGGCCTGCAAGACATGCCAGAAGACCAGAAACCGCAAAGGCGACGACCTTGGTCCGCTCCACCGGTATGCCGCTTCTGAATGCGCCGACAGGATTGTCGCCTGCCGCGTAAATGCCAAGTCCTAGCGGCGTTGCAAGAAATGCCTTCCACATCAGCAGAATTAAGCCCAGCAAAAGGAAGGCTGTTGGGGTATGGCCTGCAAGGGCATCCGACAGCCAGTCCGGAATGAAGCCGCCGGGCCTTGGCAAGAGGATGAGGGCGACGCCGGTGACGATGAATGAGCCTGCAAGGGTGACGATGATGGCGGGAAGTCGCAGATGCGCGACGATGACTCCCGTTACCGCGCCAATAGCAAGTCCAGTCAGCGCGACGGCTGCCACGCCGCCGACGACCCCGAGCGATCCGCCCATTGTGGTTGCCGCAATAACGGCCCCGAGGCTAACCAACGGACCGATTGCGAGCGAGATACCTCCAGTCAGCATCATCAGCGCTTGCGCCATGGCCACGAGCGCGAGCGGAAACCAGTTTTGCGTAAATTTCGCAAATCCGCCCATCGAAAGGATGCCGGGAAACAGGATGGCATAGAGAACGACGAAGGCCGCAACCACCAGGTAGAGCCCGCCAAGGCCGCGATTACGACGGCCTTGAATGGCTCGGTACAGCCGATCCGAGGATGATATGACAGTCATGCGGCCGCTCCTGCCTGTTCCACGCCCATTGCCGCCCCGACAATGGCTTCTTCGCTGATGGCGTCGGCTTCGAGTTCGGCAGCGACCCGGCCCTCGCGCAACACCACGACGCGGTCGCAAAGATGTACCAGTTCGGGCGTGTCAGAGCTGGCGATGATCACCAGCCGGCCCTCGGTCGCGAAATTCCGCAGCATCAGATAGATTTCACGTTTCGTCTCGATGTCGACGCCACGCGTCGGGTCATTGAGAAGAAGAATGGAAGGATTGATCGGCAGCCATTTCGCAAGAGCCACCTTCTGCTGATTGCCGCCGGAAAGAGCCTGGACCGGTCGCCCGACATCACCCTTGATGGTCAGTTGGCGCGCGAGATCTGCGATGAGCCCGCTCTCGGCACTGCGGTCACGCAAACCATGACGAGCGAGACGACCAAGCGAAGGAAGAATGATGTTCGATGCGATCGAATGAGGAAGGACCAGACCTTCATGCTTCCTGTCTGCGGGTACATAGACAATACCGGCAGCATTGGCCGCCTGCACATGCCGAGGAAGGTCCTGCCTGTCGGATATCTCCGCCTTGGTTGCCTTCGCCGGGATCGCGCCATAGAGTCCGAGCAGCAAGTCCTCTTGCCCTTGCCCAACCAGGCCGCCGATGCCGACGATCTCGCCGGCCCGTCCCGAGAAGGAGATCTCCTTGACCGCGCCGGCGGAAAAGCCTTCGACCATGATACGGGTTGCCGTAGGCTGCGCCGCGGATCGCGGCGGGAAAAGATCGCCGGTTTCGCGCCCGACCATAAGGCGCACCAATCCTTCGCCATCTATGCCCGACAGCGACTGGTTTCCCGTCACCTTTCCGTCTTTCAGGACAGTGACATGCGAGCAGAGAGCCTGAACTTCGTTCAGGCGGTGGGAGATGTAAAGCAGAGCTGTGCCCTGGTCCCTCAGCGTCACCATGAGGTCCGCGAGAACGCCAGCCTCGTGTGCAGAGAGCGAGGAGGTCGGTTCATCGAGGATCAGTACGCGGGGCTTGCGATACAGCGCTTTGGCGATTTCCACCGTCTGCCTGCGGCCGAGTGAAAGGTCGGCCACGGGCATGTCGAGAGGTTCCGTAAGCCCGACCATCGCGCAGACATCACGAACACCACGATGCAGGGTGGCGTAGTCGATCAGGCCAAATCGGCGAGGAAAGGCTCCAAGGCCGATATTCTCAGCTATGGACAGGTTCGCAGTCAGGCTCAACTCTTGCTGCACAACGGCGATACCCGCCGCTCTGGCCGAGGCGGGGCTATAGCGCCCCGCTGGCTGGCCATCGATGACGATCTCCCCATTATCGGGTTGAAGAGCACCGGACAGCAGATTGATCAGAGTGGACTTGCCCGCACCGTTCTCTCCGAGCAGGGCGTGAACCCTGCCCGGATAAAGGGCGATATCGACGCCCTTCAGAACCGGATTGCCGAAAAAACCCCGAAACACCTGCCTAGCTTCGAGCAGGGGTTTTGCATCCGTCATGACGGCTTCCTTTGCTGCGGATTACTGGGCGATCAGGTTGTCGAAGAGCGCCTTGTCGTAATCCGAGTAGATGTATCCGTCAGCCGGGAATTTGTCAGCGCGATCGAGATAACCCTTGACAGAGGTATCATCGATGACGGGCAGAGGAACCTTGATGAAGGCAGGTACATTCCTGCCCTCGAGAGCCTGAACCGCTGTGTAGACGGAAAGCGCACCGAGCCAGTTCGGCTGCATCGTTGCCCATGCCTTGAGGTCCTTTTCTTTCCAGAGTTCGAGGAACTGCCGGGCGTTTTCGCCGGTGATCGGCACTTGATCGCGTCCCTGTCGATCGAAGGCCATGACGGCACCTGCGGAAAGTGAGCCGCCAAGCGAGAGCACGCCGTCAATCTCCGGATTGGCAAAAAGCAGGCTCGTCATCGCTTCCTGGGCGGGCGCCACATTGTATTCGGTATTCGTCTCTGTGAGGATCTCGAGGCCCGGATTGGCGTCGAGAACCGGCTGGGCGCCCTTTCGACGATCGTCGCTGACCGAGATGCCTGCCGGGCCGTTCATGACGATGATCTTGCCCTTGCCTCCGAGCTTGTCGGAAAGCCAAGTGGCGGCTACGCGACCCCATTCACCTGAATCGGTGTTGATCTTGGCGGTGACCTTGTCGGTATTGACGAGGCTGTCGAAGTTGACGACGGCGATACCCTTGTCGCAGGCATCGGAAATGACGCGATCAAGCGCATTCGAGGAACCCGCAATCACCACGATCGCGTCGACATTCGCATCGATCATAGACTGGATGTGTTGGATCTGTGTCTGCGCATTACCCTGCGCATCGGTGATCATCAGCTTCTCGACCAGGCCCGCTTTCTTAAGCTCCTCAGCTTCTGCCGAGATCGTTCCTTCGGTCTGCTTCATCCATGTCGGAACGGAGTAGATGTTTGCCCAGCCGATCGTGTAGGGCGCCTTGCGATCGCCCTTGACGCAATTGGCTGCAGCAGAAGCGATACCCGTGGACAGGGCGAGGAAGCATCCTGCGGCAACCGTTGCCTTGAGGGCCTTTTGCAGATGCGCGGGTCGAGAGGTCTTGGTTACGTTCATTTTGGTTCCCCTTTTTTGCGTCGGCGTCTGCCGCCATAGAATTCATTCACGGGAGCGATCACCTTCGAAATGATATCGTTACCATCAACCGCTACCTTGTCAATGACATCGTTACCAAAATAATCTTCGCTCGCTCTCAAGGGCTGATAGAGCGCCGGACCGACACAGGAGGACAGGGAGCTCGCGTTACACCGGCGACTTTCACTCCCACTCCGCAAAGCCTGTAGCCGCATTTGGGCTGACGGGAGACCATCAGTCTAAGTGCATTCATTAAAGGAGTTTAAGTCACTTAGAGAAACTATGGCAGTCCCCAGCATCCTAATCGTTTGTGTGTGGCAATTCTGAACGCGGCCTATCGGAGGGCTCAGAAGGGCGAAGTCTCAAGAAGCCCATTGATGCCAGCAATGGCAGCAATGCCGCAATGACAAACACCGTCTTAAAATGCCATGGCGCGAGTGAGCCGCCGCCTAGTACGCCAAGCACTGTTGCGCACCAGCTGACTGCCATTCCCATGGATAATTGCTGGATGATGCCCCCAAGACTGGAAGCTGCACCGAGCCGTCCCGGCGTGACGTCAATGTAGCTGATGATGTTGAGGGTATTGTACTGTATCGTCTGTACCGCACCAATGCTGATGATATGGATGGCCAAGAGCCAGAGCGGAACTTCACTTCCATAAAGCGCAAGTGCGCCGATCAGCAGAGAGCCCAAAACGGCGCTGCCAGCCAGGGTTGTTCGAAAGCCGAGGCTGCGCACGAGCCAGCCATTAAAGGGTTTGGCTGCCAGCGAGCCGACAATCGCCATGGCGACGATGGTGCCCGATATGCCCGGTCCATAACCCAATACGAAATGGAGGTATAAAGGCAGCAGAAAGGGCGTGGCGTTGAAACCCATGCGGCTCAGCCCGCCGACGATACTGCCTGCCCGGAAACTCTGGCTCCGTAGAAGGCCGATGTCCAGCAAGGCTGCACGATGTCTTTTGTTCGCGTGAAACCAGTAACCGAGGATTAGCGTGAGTGCTAGCCCAGCCGGGAGCGCTGCCATGCTTCGCCAAACTCCCGGAGACTTCAGCATCTCGATTGCAAATTGCAGCAGCACTATGCCCGGCGAAAGCAGCAGAAAGCCACGCAGATCGAAGCGTGTTCCGGATGTCGGAGTGTCGGCCGGCACGATCAAGACCGTCGCCAGCAGGCCGCACAGGACAACGGGTACGTTTACGAGGAAAAGCCATCGCCAATCGGCATGCGAGCTGATCAGGCCACCAATCAAAGGGCCAAGCAGCGGGCCGAAGAGAACCGGCGCGGTCATCAATCCCATGGCGGCAATCAACTCGTGACGCCCGAAGCTGCGCAGCATGATCATCCGGCCGACCGGCGTCATCATCGCGCCACCCATGCCCTGAACGATCCTGAATGCAATCAGCATTTCAAAATTGGATGACAACGAGCAGCCGATCGATCCGCCGACATAGATGGTCAATGCAGTCAGGAAAATGCGCCGCACGCCGAAGCGATTTGATAACCAGCCGCTTGCCGGCATGAACATGACGACGCTCGTGACGTAAGCGGTGACGAGCAAAGAAAGCCGGAGGGGTTCAACTCCAAGATCTGCTGCGATCACCGGCACCGAAATGATGAGGGCTGCCGTATCGAATTGCTCGATGAAGAAGGCCAGCGCGACAATCATGGGAATAATCCACCGTCGCGGAGTCTGCTTTGCCGCATTGTCGAGCGATAAGGTCATTTAATAGCCTAAAAATTACGCAACCAAACAAATGGCTCGCATATGTGCAAAAGTCGATTGACGAGATAAAATATTTCATTGAATAATACAAACATAGAATTTCATCTCATTAGGTGAGACAAAATTTGGAAAAATTAGATAGTAGTTCTCGGACGCTCGGACGCGCCCTTCGTGTGCTTCAGATTGTTGCAGCCAGTGCGCCGGAGCCGAAAAAGCTTGCGGAGGTCACTCAAGGTCTCGATCTGCCACGTGCAACGGTATATCGGCTGCTCAACGCCCTCGTAGCGGAAGGGCTGGTCGAGGCCACTGATGCAGGGTACCTGATAGGCCCGACATGCTGGTCGCTCGGGCTGGCGGCGGAACGTCGTTTCAATATCGTCGATATCGTTCGCCCTTCGTTGCAGCGTATCGCCGACGAGACCCACGATGTCGGGCTCTTCTCAGTCCGGTTTGGCGCGCACACACGCTGCATCGCACGCATTGAGGGCGACTACCCGGTCCTGCCGACGTCGGTACGGCAGGGATCAGTGCGCCCATTGGGCATCGGAGCGCATTCGCTAGCGCAGCTTGCCGCTCTCGATGACGACGAGATCGCATCGGTGCTCGCGCAAACCTCCGCCGAACGCGCTGCCTCGTTTTCCAGCAATACCGACGAATATCTTCTTGCCAAGGTGGCCGAAACGCGCGGGCAGGGTTTTGCCATCGCCGAAGGTGACATCGTCGCCGGATGGGGCGGGTTAGCCCTGAACGTGCGAGATCGATGGAACAAGGTCATTGGCGCCGTCAGCTTCGTTGCCGTGTCCGAGCGGCTGCCCCCCTCGCGGCGTGCAGCATTGTTGCAGGTTCTCGACGAAGAACGGCTCAAGATCGAGGCCGCCCTCGGCCGCTCCCAGCAGGAAGCTCAATCTTTTGTCGGTGTCGGCGAACGCAAAATTGCCTGACGTGATGCAGCGCAGCTTTCCCGGTGCTCGGCGCCTCACAAACAAGATGCCGAACCGACAGCATTCCAACGCCATTTCCCTGCCCCCGGGCGAAGGCGCAGAACAAGGATAAACGACATGATGGTTTCACAACAGATAGATTTAGCGCCGCCGCCATCGGCGTCAGCGCTACCCCGCGAGGCAATTGTTTCCTTCGAAGGGGTGGAGAAGGCTTTTAATTCGGCCAATGGCTCCGTAACGGCAGTCCGAGATCTCAACCTCTCGATCTTTCGCGGTGAAATCCTGACGGTCGTCGGCCCGTCGGGATGCGGAAAATCCACCATTCTCAACATGACCGCCGGGCTATTCGCTCCAACGGCGGGTACTGTCCGTTATGGCGGCGAGAAGGTTCAGGGTGCTAACCGCAAGACCGGTTACATGACGCAGAAGGACCATCTCCTGCCTTGGCGTACCGTCGCCGAGAACATTGCTGTGCCGCTCGAAATTCGCGGCTGGGACAGGAAAAAGCGGGCCGATCGTATCGCCGAGCTTACGCAGCTCGTCGGTCTGTCCGGTTTCGAGAAGTCCTATCCGTCACAGCTTTCCGGCGGGATGCGCAAGCGCACCGCACTGGCCCGGCTTCTCGCATACGATCCCGAGACACTGCTGCTCGACGAGCCATTCGCCGCGCTTGACCCGCAGCTACGCGCCAAGATGCAGTCTGAGTTGGTGCGTCTTTGCCGCACGATGAAGAAGACCGTGATCTTCGTTACCCACGATCTGGATGAGGCCGTGGCGCTCGGTGACCGTTGCGCCGTTTTCACCCCGCGTCCGGGCACGATCCGCGAGATTGTCGATGTGCCGCTTCCCGGCGACCGAAACATCCTGCGCCTGCGCAACAACGAAGTCTTCACGAAGCTCGCCGCCCGGCTGTGGGACATCATCGTGCCGGAAGAAGAAGGAGAAATCCGGTGAACCATCAAATTCGACTTTTCGGACTTCGCCTGCTCATCGTGCTGGTCACCTGTGTTCTGTGGGAGGCAAGCTCCGGCACGCTCTTCAACCCCTTCTTCATTTCCAGCCCCTCCGAGGTCTGGAGCAATTTCTGGGGCTGGCTATCGAGCGGCGCCTTGCTGATGCATGCCGGCATTACCGCCACAGAAGCGTTTACCGGCTTCCTCATCGGCTCTCTCATCGGCATCGTCGTCGGCATCTCGCTGGCGCGCGCGCCGCTTCTTGCAGAAGTCCTCGATCCCTTCATCATGGCCTTCTACTCGTTGCCGAAAGTCGCACTCGCACCACTGTTCATCCTCTGGTTTGGGATCGGCATGGAGATGAAGCTCATCCTGGTGGCGACAACCGTCTTTTTCCTGGTCTTCATCAATACGTTCACCGGTGTGCGTCAGGTCGAGAAGGAACTGATCTCGATCCTCAGTCTGATGGGAGCAGGGGAGAAGCATATCCTGACGAAAGTCGTCATCCCCTCGGCTATTAACTGGGTTTTCGCTGGCCTGCGCATCTCGGTTCCCTATGCCCTGATCGGCGCGATCGTCGGCGAGATGATGGCTTCGAACCGCGGCCTTGGCTATCTGCTGGCTGATTCCGCCGGGCAGTTCAACACAGGCGGGGTTTTCGCCGCACTCGCCGCCATCGTCATCCTTGCGTTCATTTTGAACTATGTCGTCAACGTCGTCGAACGGCTGGCCATGCCCTGGCAGTCGAGCAACGATTTGCGGGAGGTGGCCGTCTAAGTGAGGGCCAGTCGATCAACAACGATGGGCAAAGCCCACGCGTACCCAACTATAAATCTCCAGAAACGGAACAGCCATGAAACGCAGAACATTTCTTGCCGGAACGTCCGGCCTTATCGCCGCAACGGCGCTTCCTCTTCCATCCTTGGCCCAGTCCCTGACCAAGGTAAAGATTGTCCAGTCCACCTACGGTTTTCTGTTCGTACCCGCCATGGTCGCGCAGGAGATGGGGATTTTCGCTGCCAACGGGCTCGACGCTGAATTCACCGTCAATCTCGGCGGCACCGAGGCCCTTGCCGCTGCACTCTCGGGCAATGTGGACATTGCCGTGGAAGCGTCATCAAGTGCAATGCGGTCGCGCGAACGCGGCACCGACGCCAAGATCTTCGGTTGCTCCTGCACACGCTATGCCTCCAATGTTGTCCTCTCGAAAGCTTTGGCCGACAACAAGGGCATCACCGAAGCCAGTACAGTTGAACAGAAGATCGAAGCTCTGCGTGGTGCGCGGATCGCTGTCATTGGGCTGGGTAGCGGCACTCACCAGCTCCTCCTGTATTTGCTCGAGCGCGGTGGCCTGAAGCCGGACCAGGATCTTGAGATCCTCGGTATTCAGCAGATCAGCGGTGTACTTGCTTCGTTCCAGCAGGGCAGGATCGACGGATTTGTAGCCTCCAGCCCCAACAGCGATATCGCTGTGAAGGACTACAAGGGGATGATGTTGTTCAACATGTCGGAAGGCGCCATCCCCGAGTTGAACGACTATCCTTACATCAGCTACATCACGCGCGAAACCTGGCTGAAGAACAATCCCGAGACGGCCGCGAAGTTCACGAAGTCGATCGACGACGCCCTTGTTGCCATCCATGATCCGCAACAGGCTGACAAGATCCGTGACGCCATTCACGCCAAATATCACGACAAGACCGACAAGGCGCTTTTTGACGGCGTCTGGTCTTCGATGTCTCAGGCCTGGCCGCAAAATAGCAAAGTGACGCGTGAAATGGGCCAGAAAGCACTGGGCTTCCTCAACAAGGTCAGCACCGAGCCCTATTCGGAAAGCCTCCTGGATACCGCATTCCAATACGCTTGATTTTGAACACCGGCGGCACGGCCGCCGGTGATTTCCTAATAAACGGAACCGACACGGATTTTCCAAAATGCCGCCCGACACCATCAGCCGCGAAGAATTCGCCGTCCTTATCGACAGAGCAGGACTTCAGCTCGACGAAGCACAATTTGAAGCAATGCGCAGGTCTTATGTTCATATCCGCGCCTTGACGGATATCCTGCGCGTACCGCGCAGCCGCAAGACGGAAGGCGCGCATGTCTTTCATGCTCCGATGCCATCAGCGGATAAACAATCCGCATCGGCTGACACCTCCATATCGAAAGAATAGTGCATGTCTGAAATCTGGAAACTCGGGCTGGTCGAAACTGCCCGGCTCATCGAAACCCGTGAGATTTCGCCGGTTGAGGTCGTCGATCACTATCTGGATCGCGCCAACGCGCTTAATCCCGCGGTGAACTGTTATGTGCGTATCGAGGACGATAGCGCGCGTGCGGGGGCGAAGGTTGCTGAGGCCGACATCATGGCGGGGCGCTATAAAGGAGCAATGCATGGCATTCCCTACGCGCTGAAGGATATTATCGATGTGGCAGGCCTGCCGACAACCAACGGCTCGCGGTTGACACTCAATGAGATTGCCAGGGAAGATTCGGCAGTCGTCGAGCGCCTGAACGCCACAGGGGCGATCATGCTTGGCAAGGCCGAAACACAGGAATTTGCCATAGGCGGGCCGGATTTCAGTCTGCCTCACCGTCCGGCACGAAACCCTTGGGATCTGGACCGGTTTACCGGGGGGTCATCAAGCGGTTCCGGCGCGGCGGTTGCTGCCGCAACTGTCCCGCTCGCGATCGGAACGGATACAGGTGGCTCCGTGCGCACGCCATCGGCCTATTGCGGGCTTGCGGGAATGAAGCCGACCTATGGCCGTATAAGCCGTCGCGGGATTACCCAGCAGGCCTATTCGCTGGAGACGGCAGGACCGATGACATGGACGGTCAAGGACAATGCCATCGCGCTTGAAGCTCTTGCCGGATATGACCGACTTGATCCGGCCTCGGCCGATATCGCTCCGCAGGGATGGTCGATGGCGGTCGACATGGGCGTCAAGGGCATGAAGATTGGCCTGGTCCGTAATTTTCATGAGCAAGAGCCCGACGGGTTCTCCGATGAGATCGTCTCCGCTTTCGAGCAGGCGGCCAAGGTGTTGAAGGATGCCGGGGCCAATATTGTAGAGGTCGAACTCTCTCCGCTAAGGCATTACTTTGCCGCACAGCGGGTCATCATGTATGGCGAGGCGGCCGCGTTCCATGAGGATGATTTCAAAAACAATCTCCACCTCTACGGGCCTTTCGCTATCGAGCGCTTTCTTCCCGGATTTCTCCTGACTGCGGCCGATTACGTTCAGGCAAGCCGCCGGAGAGGAGAACTTATCCGTGAGCTAAGTCAGGCCATGCGTGATGTTGATCTTCTTCTCGTCGTCGGTGCCGTAGGTGCTGCTCCGCTCATCGAAGGGATCGAGCCGGGTTCACTCCTGAACGGGACCTTGTCTGCCAATGCGCCTTTCAATCTCACGGGGTCTCCAGCAATGATCGTACCGACAGGCTTAAACCCCGATGGTCTGCCGCTTGCTGTTCAAGTTGTTGGTCGGCACTTCGACGAATTCAGCGTCTATCGAGCCGCTCAGGTTATCGAGACGGCCCTCTCATCTAGAGACGCTCGTCCCTCTGTCGCGGCCGGATTAGAGCAGCATTGACGTAGGAGCGGAGGTTCCTGAAAAGGGCGAGCTAAAATCTCATTTGGAGGCGATAAAGTCGCGGAAATTCTTTCGGCAGCAGCGTTCGAGATCGGCCGGCGTACAGATGACCGAGGCATAGATGGTCGAGCCCCCGCCAGCGCTCGCCCGATTTCAACCCGATTAAACGCTGGTCGGAAGAAGGAGCTGCGTCGTGTTGCCAACCGAAGCGTACGGTGACCATCAGTGATCGATCCAATGCGCAGCATTTGTTGACACGTCGAGGCTTTGGTTGGATTTTCTCCTGAAATTGGAGATCCGATGACGTTGAAACGATCGAACACCATACCGGTCACGCACGCTGCCACTCGTACTCATGAAAAGACGAGAGCCCAGGATATTCTTGCAAAACTGGTCGATGCGCGAGAGGCTTTGTCAAAATCGAACCGCCGGATCGCCGATGCGATACTCTCCGAGCCACACCGCTTTGTCGAACTTCCTATCGAAGAGTTGACGACCTGGCTCAATGTGTCCGCTCCAACGATAACGCGATTTGCGCGCACGGTCGGCTGCGACGGCTTGAAGGATCTTAAGCTGAAAATCATGGGATCCGTGCGGGTCGGCATCCACTATCTCGAACCAATGACGCCTCCGGCCTCTATCGAAGAGGTTGCTGAGCGGGTTAGCAAGCGGGCGCAGAGGACCATCGATGAAGTCAGCCACGGGATCGATCTTGCTCAGGCCCGCCATGTCGTCGATCTGATCAGCCACTGTACGACGCTGTATGCGTTTGGTGGCGGCGGAGTATCGTCCTGGCTGATCGAAGAAATCCAGAACCGTTTCTTTCGTCTGGGGATACGTGTCATCCCCTGCTGCGATCAAGAAATGCAACTGATGCTTGCTTCGACGGTCGACAAACAGGATCTCGTTCTCTGCTGCTCTCTTACCGGAGAAAACGGCGGCCTTGAACGCGCTGTCTCGGTTGCCCGCGAATACGGAGCAACAACAATTGCATTTGCTCCCAGCAAATCCAGTTTGGCGGCTTCCGTCGATAACGTTCTTGCAGTCGACAGCCCTCCCGACGACGACATCCTCAGCCCATCCTCGATGCGATATGCCTATCTGATCGCGATCGACATCGTTGCCTATAGCGTTGCTATCGCCCGCAACGATGCGGGACGAGAAAAGCTGCGGCGGTTGAAGCAGCAACTGGCCATGTCCAGAGATAAGCCGGATGTGCAGCCACTCTGCGACTAAAAGAATTCGGCGACTATTTTTTGCATTTTCTGATCAAAAAATCTGCAAAAACCTGAATTGTCGCGATGAAATGCAATAAAATGATCCGGAAGTAAAATTATTGTAGACAGCCCAAAAAAATCACTCATAGTTATGGCTGTAGCGCATCGAGACGCCTGTAAGCCGATACGGCACGGGCACATTTAGTTTCTGTCTATTCCGAGGGAACCGGAATACCGCTCCAACAAGCCATCGCTAAGGGGAACTAGCATGACTTCTTCGCTAGAACGAATACTCATGTCCAGGCGAAATGTATTGAAGGGTATTGGAGGTGTGACCGCCGCTTCCATGCTTGGCGGGCGCGCTTTTGCAGCGCCATCGACCGCTTTGACTTTTGCAGGCTGGCAATATCAGCCTTCGATCGTCGAGGAAAACGTCAAGACCTTCATGAAACTTTATGACGAGAACGTCGCTTACGAACTCATTTCCGGCGACTATCATCCGTTGGCGGAAACCAAACTGACCGGCGGCCAGCATCTCGACATGCTGTATGCCGAAGAAAATTACATTGCGCGCTGGCACACGGCGGAATGGATCCGCAGCATCGACGGATTGCCGGGCGTGGACGAGATCAAGGCCGGCATGTTTCCAGTCAGTGTCGAATCCCTGTCGCTGCCGACGGGCGAACTCTGTGGCCTGCCGTATTACGCCGGCTACAACACCTTCCTCTACAACGAGGAACATCTGCAGAAGGCTGGCATTGACGCACCCGCCACCTGGGACGCGGTGCTCGAAGCCTGTCGCAAGCTCAAGGCCGATGGCATTTCTGATGCACCATTCCACGGCATGTGGCAGCAGAACTGGCCGAACATGTCGTGGCACGTGTTTGCCTGCTGGTATTCCGAAGGTGCCAAGGTTTTCGATGCGGACGGCAATTTCATCGACGAACCCGCTTTGCGCAAGATCCTTGAAGTGCATCAGACCTTGTATAAGGAAGGCCTCGTCACGGCCGATATCATGACGCTGCCGGGCGAGGGCGTGCCGTCCTACGCTTCGGGCAGACACACCTTCATGGTCGTCCATGACTACAACCACAAGGTCGCCAACGATCCGGCGGTCTCCAAGATTGCCGGCAAGGTGCGCAATTCGCTGATGCCGGGTGCGACACGCTCCACCATGGCATGGACTGCCTCCTATCTGATGGGCGCGCAGCCGGTCGATGAGGAACGCGTCTGGAACCTGCTGAAATTCTTCGGTGGCAAGGCCAGTGATGGCCAGTATCACGTCATTAAGCGCTGGGCGCTCGAATTCGGCCTTGGCTCCGGTTACAAGGAGGTCATGGCCGATCCCGAGATCGTCGAGAGCTTCTCCAAGTGGCGTGATCTCGACGTGTCGTCGCAGCAGCTAGGCATGGCGACGTCGCGCGCCATCGGCAAGGCCATCTGGTTCCCTGAATGGGACATGTTCATGATGCAGCAGGTTCAGGAATATATTCGCTCCGGCAGCTCAACGGACGAGTTGGTGACGCGCCTGGCAGACAAGGCATCCGAGCTCAAAGCTCAATACCAGTAATAGCCTGATATCAGCAGAATTGGAGAATGCGACCGCCGTACATCGGTGATGGCGGCCGCGTTCCGGATTTCAGCCCCCAGAATGATCACAGGATGTGTCGCTACGGCGTCTGCCTGGGATGACATGCGAGGGATATCATGACGCTTACCGCAGATGCGCCCAAGATCGATGTCGCTGCGCCGCGCCGCCGCCGTATCGGCTCGGTACCAGCCTTCGCCTATCTCACCGTAGCACCGGTCCTTATACTGATGGTGCTGATCGTCGGCCTTCCGCTGCTTTACAGCCTGTATCTTTCGTTCAACAGTACCAACCCGATTACCAAAAAATGGATTTTCGTCGGCTTTGCCAATTACGGCCGCGTGTTCCAGAACATGGACTTCTGGGCGGCACTGGCGCGAACGGCCTATTTTTCTGTGTTGGCAGTTGTCGGAACCACGGTGCTCGGCATCCTGTTCGCTCTGGTGCTGAACCAGAGATTTCCGGGCCGCGGATTGCTGCGTAGCGTGGTGCTCATCCCATGGGCCATGGCGCCGGTTTCAATCGGTGTCCTCTGGTCCTTCATCTATGCGGGTAATTTCGGCCTGCTGAATGGTCTCCTGCACGATATCGGGCTGGGCTCGCTTGCCACAGCCTGGTTCGGCGACGGTTTTCGCGCACTCAACCTTGTCGCCATCACGCAGATCTGGAACCAGGCGCCGCTGACAACGCTGATGATGCTGTCGGCGCTTCAGTCGATGCCGGGCAACCTGCATCGTGCGGCGATGCTAGACGGGGCCGGGCCGGTCAAGCGTTTCTTCTCGATCACGCTTCCATGGCTAAAGTCGTCGTTACTCTTCTCGACCATCGTTTCGACGATCAATGCGTTGATGACATTCGACATCATCTGGATCATGACACGCGGTGGGCCGGGCACGGCGACCACAACCCTGTCGTGGCTCGGCTACGTCCAGTCATTCCAGTTCCTGCGTTTCGGGGAAGGAGCCGCCACTCTCTACCTGCTGACCATGCTGAGTCTGGCTCTTGCCGTACTCTATTTCTTCGTCCTCAGTCCGAAGAAGTCGAAGTCGGCGTCAGTTGTCCCGGAACCGGCGGCGGCAAAGGTCGCTAAGGTTCGTCCCGCGATGGCGATCATCCCGGCATGGAACATTCGCCCGTTTCTGCACCCGACGACGCAGCGCAATCTGACACGCGTGTTGTTCGGCGCGGGCGTTCTGGCGATCTTCCTGTGGTCGTTTCTGCCGGTCGCGATTCTGGTCATGATCAGTCTGTCGCCGGCGACCGATCTCATCCGCACACCGCCTTCGGTCTTCCCGTCGACTCTGACGCTAGAAAATTACCGCATGGTGCTTATGGCCGAAGGGACGACCAGTGTTCAGGCGCAGCGTGTGCCGGTGGCGCTGTTCAATAGTTTCGTCATCGGTTCGATCGTCTCTCTAATCAATGTCGCACTCGGCACCTTTGCCGGCTATGGCTTCGCGCGATACGCAAGCCGGCGTTTCTTTGCCATCAGCCTCTGGGGGCTGCTCCTGACGCGCATGGTGCCGGCTCTGACGCTTGTCCTGCCCTTCTTCATCCTGTTCCGTTCCATGGGGCTGATCGACACCTATCTCGGCGTCATCATTGCCTATTCGACGATCCTGATGCCGCTGGCTGCATGGATGATGAAGGCGAGTTTCGAAAACATGCCGGTCAGCCTCGAGCGGGCGGCTCAGATCGATGGTTGCAGCCGCTGGACGATGTTCACCAAGGTTCTCGTGCCGATCGTGCGGCCGGGCATCATCGCGGCGGTGATCTTCTGCTTCCTCGTCTCCTGGAACGAGTTCCTCTTCGCAATGATCCTGACCACCACGATGAAAACCCAGACCATCCCGGTCATCATCGCCGGTTTCCTCAACCAGGCACGGTTCTATGAATACGGCCCGATGTTTGCCGCAAGCGTGCTGGCGATCCTGCCGCCGGTCGCCATCGCCTTCTTCTTCCAACGCTACCTCGTCCAGGGGGCCCTTTCGGGCGCGGTCAAGGGCTGATCCCGCAAGGGGGAAAGGAACGCCATCCATGTCATCCATCAATATCGCCGATCTCAACAAGCGTTATGGCAACGTGCATGTTCTCAAGGGTCTCGACCTGTCTATCAAGGACGGCGAGTTCATCTCCTTCCTCGGTCCGTCCGGCTGCGGCAAGTCGACCCTTCTCTTCTGTATTGCCGGTCTGGAAGAGATCTCCGACGGTTCCATCCGCTTTGATGGGCGCGAGATTTCCGATCTCGGGCCGCGCGAACGCAACATTGCGCTGGTCTTCCAGGACTACGCGCTCTACCCGCATATGACAGTGCGCGACAACATCGCCTTTCCGTTGAAGCAGCAGAAGATCGATACGGTAACCATCGCCAAGCAGGTTGCCTGGGCGGCCGACGTCCTCGGTATCGAAGCGCTGCTGGATCGGCTTCCGGCGGCACTTTCGGGCGGCCAGCGTCAGCGCGTCGCTGTCGGGCGTGCCATCGTGCGCAACCCTTCGGTGCTGCTGATGGACGAGCCGTTGTCTAACCTCGATGCATCGCTGCGTGTCCACATGCGCACCGAAATTCGGAGGCTGCAGAAGGAACTTGGCATCACCGTCATCTTCGTCACCCACGATCAGGAGGAGGCCATGGTGCTTTCCGACCGGATTGCGGTGATGAACAATGGCGTGCTGCAGCAGTTCGCTGCGCCGATGGAGGTCTATAGCCGTCCGGCGAACCGGTTTGTTGCCGGTTTCATCGGTAGCCCGCAGATGAATTTCCTGCCGGGTGATCTCTGTGGCGGGGCAGCTGATCATGTGGTCGGCATCCGCCCACATGACCTGAAGCCCCAAAACGGTACCGTCAACCCGTTCTCGCTCAGCGGTGAACTGGTGCTGATCGAACCGGCCGGCCCGTTCCAATTCCTCGATATCGCAGTTGGCGGGCACATCGTACGCGCCACCTGTACCGACACTGCCGGGCTTGCGCCGGGAGAGACAATCACCATCGGCGCCAGCCAAGAGGCTCTCCGCTACTTCGCCGCGGATACCGGCGCGCGCCTCAGCCAATCCAGATAACCGTCAATAACCGAAAGTCGCAGTCATGGCATATGATCTCGTACTCAAGAAGGGCCGCGTTATCGATCCCTCGCAGGGCATCGACCGCGTGACCGACGTCGCCTTTTCCGCCGGAAAGGTGGCGGCACTCGGCGACGACCTCGCCGGCGCGCAAGAGCGCGACGTTTCAGGTCTGATCGTCACTCCGGGCCTCATCGACATGCATACCCACGTCTACTGGGGCGGCACATCGCTCGGTGTCGATCCCGATGCGTTCGCCCGGATGAGTGCCGTCTCGACCTGCGTCGATACCGGTAGTGCCGGACCGGGCAATTTTCCGGGCTTCCGCAAACACGTGATCGACCAGAGCACGGCGCGTGTGCTGGTATATCTGCATGTCTCCTTTGCCGGCATCTACGGTTTTGCCAAGAATATCATGCTGGGCGAAAGCCATGACCTGCGGCTGATGGCAGCCCGCGAGGCTGTCGAGGTGATCAATGCCAACCGCGACGTTATCATCGGCGTCAAGGTTCGTATTGGCAAGCATGCTTCCGGCCCTTCAGGCATCCAGCCGCTCGACATCGCACTGCAGGTGGGCGATGAGACGAACCTGCCGGTAATGTGTCATATCGACGAACCGCCGCCATCTTATGAGGCCGTCGTCTCGCGCCTTCGCAAGGGGGATGTGCTGACCCATTGCTATCGCCCGTTCCCCAATTCGCCGGTCGACGGCAAGGGCAATATAAAGCCCGAAATCCTTGAAGCACGAGAGCGCGGCGTCCTCTTCGACATCGGTCACGGCATGGGTTCGTTTTCCTGGAAGACAGCACGGGCCATGCTGGATCAAGGCTTTCCGCCGGACACGATCTCTTCCGACGTGCACGCACTTTGTATCGAAGGCCCGGCCTACGATCAGGTGACGACGCTGTCGAAATTCCTCGCGCTTGGCATGCCGATGAGAGAGGTGATCGCGGCTTCGACGATCAATGCAGCGAACGCCCTGCAGCGGCCTGAACTCGGCACATTCAAGATTGGTGCCGAGGGAGATGCCAGCGTGCTCGAACTGCGCGACGGCTCGTTTGCGCTCGAAGACGTGCGCGGTGAAATCGTTATGGCACCGCAGCGGCTCTTCGCTGCCGGCTTGGTCATCCGTGGCCGTGACGTCGGCACGGCTGCGCAACCCATCGCAGCGGCAGCAGAGTAAGGAGGAAGACAATGGACACAGCCTATGCTCCCACCACAAAGATCGGCAACTTCATCGGCGGTATCTGGGTTTCCGAACCTGAGACCATGCCGGCGGTCAATCCCGCGACGGGTGACGTGATCGCCCAACTGCCGAAGTCGAGCCGCGAGACGGCGGCCACCGCGGTGGCCGCCGCAAAATCGGCCGCCGCCGCATGGGCCGCGACACCAGTGTTTAAACGTGCGGAAATGTGCGTGGCGATCGGTGCCGCTATCGACGCAGAGCGGGAATCCATCGCCCGGATACTTTCCACCGAACAGGGCAAGGTCTATGCGGAAGCCTTCGGCGAAGTCGGCAAGGCGGCAGATGGTTTTCGTCTCGCCTCCGAACTCGTCAAGCAGATGGGCGGGCAGACGCTGCCCACCGAGGATCCGACCAAGCTTGCCATGACTATCCGACAGCCGCGTGGCGTCTATGGCGTGATCACGCCGTGGAATTTCCCGGTGAACATCCCGGTCGAATATCTGGCACCGGGGATCGCTACAGGCAATGCCATCGTCTGGGTACCGGCACCCTCTACCTCTCTCGTCGCCTGCGCCTTGATGCAGGCAATAGAGAAGGCAGGCCTTCCTGCTGGTGTACTCAATCTTGTCATCGGCGAAGGTGCGACGGCCGGTGATGCACTCGTCGTTCATCCGGATGTCGCCGCTATCGGCTTTACCGGCAGTGCTGCGACCGGCAAGCGCATAGCCGAGCGCGGCGCGGGCAAGCCCTTGCTCTTGGAACTTGGCGGCAACGGTCCGGTCGTTGTCTTCGAGGATGCAGATCTGGATGCTGCGGCGGCAGCGGCTGCCGGCGGCGCGTTCTTCAATGCTGGTCAGGTCTGCGCGGCAACCGGCCGCGTGCTCGCGCATCACTCGATAGTCGACAGCCTGTGTGAAAAGCTGACTGCCCACGCAGCCAAACATGTTCTCGGCGATCCTCTCCATCAGGGGACGACCATGGGACCGCTCAACAATGCCAAGGTTTCCGCCAAGGTGAAGGAACATGTCGATGACGCCATTGCTTCCGGCGCCACGCTGTTAACCGGCGGCAGGCCACGGCCAGATCTCGGCAGCGATCTCTATTTCGAGCCGACGGTGATCCGCGACGTGACCCGCGACATGAAAATCAACCGTGAAGAGACATTCGGCCCCGTCGTGCCGGTTCTCGCTTTTCAGGATGAGGCGGAGGCGCTGGATCTGGCGCTGGACAGCGAATACGGCCTTTCGGTCGGCGTCTTCACCGCCGACGTCACGCGGGGCGTCGAGATTGCCAGGGCCATTCCGGCCGGCATCGTCAACATCAATGCTGGCAGCACCTGGTGGGAGATCCATCTGCCTTTCGGCGGGGGCTCCAATACCAAGAGCGGGATCGGCC
Organism: Hyphomicrobiales bacterium; assembly: GCA_900469445.1. Taxonomy (GTDB): domain Bacteria; phylum Pseudomonadota; class Alphaproteobacteria; order Rhizobiales; family Rhizobiaceae; genus Neorhizobium. Next base: position 66,593 of record UBXM01000020.1, on the reverse strand, counting down.
GTCTCGGCGGCGTCCATACCATGGAAGCGATGACCGAGCTGAAGATGATCACCATTACCATCGATCGAAAGGGAGCGACCGCATGAGCATGGCTTCTGTGGCGATGCAGGCGGACAGCAATATCCGTCTGACACCGGTGGAAAAGACGCGGCTTCTGCTACGCCTCGTTGACGAACTCATCCCAGGTGCGGAGGGCTGGCCATCCGCGTCTGAGGCAGGCGTGCACGGCATTATCGCCCTGCGCCTTTTTGTCGAGGGCGCGCCCGGCATGTTCGACAAGATTGCCGAAGGACTGGACTGCCCCACGGGCAGGCTCGACAGCGACGATCCGACTGCACGGGCCGTAGCAGTGAAAGCTTTCGAGGCTGCCGATCCCGACTTGTTCGACAAGGTCTACGGGGCGGTGGTGCTCGCCTATTACGAGACGCCCTTCGTGGTCGAGGCGATCGCCATGACCGGCCGGCCCTATTCAATCCGTCCGCATGTTTCGGGTTATCAAATGTCTCCGTTCGACCATGCCCGCGACACGCCGAAGCATGGACGCGGCCATTATCTGAAGACCGAAGAGATGCGCGCCGTCGATACGTCCGGGCTTCATCTCGACACGAACAAGACCGAGCGTTGGGGAGTTCATCGATGAACAATGACCGTACCTGTGACATCTTGATCGTCGGTGCCGGCGCGACCGGGTCGCTTGCCGCTCTCGTGCTGGCGGAAGCCGGGCTCGATGTCGTCTGTCTCGAGCAGGGCTCTTGGGTTGAGGCGAAAGACCATCCGCATCTGCATGCAGACTGGACATGGCAGCGGCGCACGAACTGGAGCCCGGACGTCAACAAGCGCAGCCACCCGGACGACTTCCCGGTCAATTCCGATTCCTCACAGATCCTGATGTGGAACGCCGTGGGCGGGTCCACCAATGTCTATGGCGCCATCTGGCCGCGTTATCGTCCCTCCGATTTTCGAAAGGGCACCGAACACGGCCTGCAGCCTGACTGGCCGCTCTCCTATGAGGATATTGCGCCATATTATGAGGAGGCCGACAGGCTGGTGGGCGTCTCCGGGCTCGCGGGAGATCCGGCGATGCCCGAACGCGATAAATGCCCGACGCGACCCATGCCCGTTTCGAAGGTGGCGAAGCGCCTTGCCTCAGGCTTCGATAAACTTGACTGGCACTGGTGGCCGGCTGAGGCCGGCGCAGTGACCGAAGATTACGACGGGCGCCCTGCTTGCAACAATTGCGGTACCTGCAACGGCTGCCCGCGTGGTTCGATGAGCAAATATTCCATGTCCATTTGGCCTAAGGCGCTGGAAGCAGGCTGCGAACTGAGGATCAATGCCCGCGTTCTGAAGATCGAAAAGGATGCCGACGGTAGGGCAAGTGGCGCGCTCTATATCGACCGCAATACCGGCCAGAAGCATTTTCAAAAGGCGAAGATCGTGATCGTCGCGGCGAACGGTATCGGAACTCCACGTCTTCTGCTGGCCTCGGACAATCTCGCCAACGGCAATGACCAGGTCGGTCGTTATCTGCTTCACCACACGCTGGTGGCCTGTGAAATGTGGGTGGATGAACCGGTGGACGGTCAGATCGGTTACGTCGCCTCGCTTTTGTCGCGCCAGTTCGCCGAGACCGACGTATCACGTGGCTTCGTCAACGGCTTCAATTTCAACTGCATCACTTCCACGGCGTCCGCCGGAGAATTGGCGGCGGGCTGGTTCACCTCGGCACGCGCGCCTTGGGGCAAGGAACATCACAACTGGTTTCAGCAGCATTTTGGCCATTCGATCGGGGTGTTCGCCATCGGTGACGACCTGCCCAATCCAGAAAACCGCGTCACGCTCGATCCCATTCTGAAAGATTCGGACGGAGTCCCGGCGGCAAAGACACAATATGCACCGGGCGAAAACGACAAGCGGATGATGAACTATATGCTCGACCGGCTGGAGGATCTCGCCAAAGCCTGTGGTGCGTTCGAATACAGGTTGCATGACTATCGCGACAAGGATGGCGTATACCGTACGCCGGCCTGGCATATGATCGGCACCTGCCGCATGGGCAGCGATCCGAAAACCTCGGTCGTCAACAAATGGCACCAGACCTGGGAAGTGCCGAACCTGTTCATCGTCGATGGCAGCGTTTTGGCTACAGGCGGCGTGGTCAATCCGACACCGACCATCTCGGCGCTCGCATTGCGGGCAAGTGCCTATATCCGCGACAACTTCGAGACGCTGTCTGGCAAGACACTTCCCCCGATCGCAGCCTGAGGTGACATCGTGATCCAGCGTCCACCGGCCGAACCGGGAATGCATGAATCTGAGGTCGATACTCCGGCCCTACTGATCGACCTCGATGCCATGGAAGCGAACATGGACCGCATGGCTGTTTTCTGCCGCAAGGCGGGGGTGGGATTGCGGGCCCATGCCAAGACCCACAAATCTCCGGTCATCGCGGGCTGGCAGGCGGCACGTGGTGCAGTCGGTCAGTGCGTTCAGAAAACGGCGGAGGCGGAAGTTCTGGCCTGGTCCTGCATCGGCGACATCCTCGTGTCCAACGAGGTGGTGGCAGAGCGTAAGCTCAAGCGGCTTGCTGCCTTGCAGTCGATGGCGAAAGTGTCTGTCTGCGCCGACGATACGCGCACGATCGACCTTATCGATCAGGTGGCGGAGGCAGCAGGGCAGCGCATCATGGTGCTTGTCGAAATCGACCTGACCGGCACGCGCTGCGGTGTTCGGCCAGGCGCAGATGCAGCGGCATTGGCAAGGCTGATCGCCGCAAGTCGGCATCTTATCTTCGGCGGCTTGCAGGCCTATCACGGCGGAGCGCAGCATTTGCGCAGCGAAGACGAACGCGAGCAGGCGATCGCAGGCGCGGTCCGCAAGACGGTGGAGACAATAGAGGCAATCCGGACCGAGGGGCTTACCTGCGAAATCGTCGGCGGAGCTGGTACCGGCACATTTCGCCACGAGGCCGCCAGTGGCGTTTATAACGAATTGCAGGCCGGCTCCTACATCTTCATGGATGCCGACTATGCGCGTAACAAACCTCGGCCTGAGTTCGAACAGTCGCTTTTCGTGCTGAGCACGGTGATGAGTGCTGCACGTGACGGTGTCGCCGTTGTGGATTGCGGTCACAAAGGTATCGCGATCGATAGCGGGTTGCCGCTCGTTCACGGACGCGAGGATATCGATTGTGTCGGTGCATCCGACGAACACGGTACGCTCACCTTGCGCGGCGGGTCGTTGAAGGTCGGCGAGATGCTGCGACTTGTGCCAGGGCACTGCGATCCGACCGTTGACCGCTACGATTGGTATGTCGGCATGCGCGGCCAGCGAGTGGACTGTGTCTTTCCTGTTGCCGCACGAGGGATGATGCAATGAACCTTACCGAGATGGAGATCAAGGATAAGCCTGGGGATATGAAAGGATTGCGCTGTGTCGCATGCCGAGCTTTCTATCCACTGAAGCTTCTTTACCGCTGCACGGCCTGTGACGGCATTCTCGAGGTGGAGCGTACGGAACCTGTTGCCGGATGGCGCGCAGGCGATTTCGTTTGCGGCGACGTGACACTGGGGGAGGGCGGTACACCGCTTAGGCCGGTGTCACCTTCCTTGTTGCATCCCGATTTTCGCGGCAGGCTCCTGATCAAGGATGAGACGCGCAATCCATCCGGTTCATTTAAGGATCGGCTGGTCGCTGCGGCGCTCTCTCGCGCTATAGAATTCGGTGCGCGAGGTATCGTCAGTGCATCGAGCGGCAATGCGGGGGCCGCGGCGGCATGTTATGCCGCCAATGCCGGAATACCCGCGATGATCTGCTGTCCGGAGGCGACGCCGCACGGCAAGCTCGCGCAGATCATGGCTTACGGCGCAACGCTGGAGCGCGTGCCGGGGCATTACGGCAACTCCTTCAAACGTGCGATGGAACTCAGTGACGAGCGCGGTTATGTCAACCTGACGACGACCTATCTCAATCCTTACGGCGTTGACGCTCTTCGACTGGTCGGCCAGGAAATTATCGCATCGCTCGATGGTATTCCACCCGACTGGATCGCTATCCCGACCAGTTCCGGGCCATTGGTGAAGGGTGTCCATCAAGGTTTCGTTGATGCTGCAGTGCCGATGCCACGGCTGGTAGCGGCGCAGTCCGACGGGTGCGCGCCGATCGCCCGGGCTTTCGCTATGGGGCTGGACATCGTCGAACCCTGGGACACGCCTAAGACGATCGCATCCGGCATTTCCGATCCTTTGCTAGGATATCCCGAGGAGGGGAGCCATACATTGTCGCTGATCAGGCAAAGTGGTGGTCAAGCCGTCGCGGTTTCCGACGATGATATCAAAAACGCGATGTTGGCTCTGGCGCGCAAAGCTGGTCTTTTCAGCGAACCTACGGGAGCAACATCGCTCGCCGCTTGTCGTCGCCTCTTTACCGAAGGGAAAGTCAGCACTTCAGACACGGTTGTCTGCATTGTCACAGGGCATGGTTTCAAGGACTTTGCTGCTTGGACGAATGATTGAACACCATGAGCCAGTTCGATCTGGCGAAGCTGCAGCTTTTGCTAAGTCCCTTTCCGCACATGATGTCCCGGTACCAAGAAATCCTATTAACGATTTTGAATCTTCCTGCACGACTGCGCGAAACTTCAAGATTCGTTTCTTGCATGGCGAAGGAGCGCCAAGCAAAGGAACTTGATTTCCGCGAACTCAATGCAACGGTCAAAAGTGATCGTGTTTTCATATACCTAGTGCATTTAATGAGTAGGTCGCTGGTTCGGCTCCGCTCAAGAGCGTAAGCCGCAAGCGATTGGAACGTCCGCTTCCGATAGGGGAAACGGCCGTTGATCAAGCGTCTAACGGCGCTCCTGATCACCAATGTGCTTAGCCGAGCGCGTGCTCGATCCGATCCACGTGATGCGTGGGCACCACGGAATTATCCTCCTCAGCTGCCGCAATCTCCGCAACCGTCAGTCCGGTCGCGATTGCGAGCTCTTCGAGATTGTGGCCCTTAGCGAGGCGGGCGGCACGACGGCTTGCTGCAGAACTGCTAAACGATCTCACAATCTGATCCATTTTGATCTCCTCGACTTTGGCGAGAAATGCAGTAGCGCCGAACGAGTTCCGTGCTACTGCGAACCGTCGCGACCACCCTCCAGCCTAAGCCGGCGAAGGCGCTCGGTTTTTTCCGCGCGCAAGCGGCGTTCCTCTTCGGCCGCATCGGCCGCAACTTTGTTGGTATGTTCAAAAATGGCCGTGCGTTCTTGCACGGTCATTTTGTTCCTGAGCCGGCTTACCATGACAATCATCCTTGAGGGTTTCCTCATGGATGGGTGAAACGGAGAGGTCCTCACAATAGGTCTAAGCTCGCCGTCCGCTAGCGTACATGCTTTGTGCGCGGACTGGTTCGCTTTGCGCCGCGGCACTACATTCGGAAACCTACTTATGAAAGGGATACAGGCCTGACAAATGGCTGGCTGCATCTTGGCCGGCGGTTTGGTGTCAGACTACGGTGATTGCTTGATCTGATCGGCCGGTTTTGACCATCTCACGGTTAGGAGGTTGGCGATCCTGGGACGCGAGCACGGTGCGCTCGTCCAGGCGAATTAACATTTCCTTCAAGTCCGCTTCATCTACCATCGAAGCCGCCGCGGTTGGAGCTACCCACAATCGCTGGCGCTCGGCACGTTCTGGGAAGTCGTTTGACTCGTTTATTGCTTTCAACAGATGCGCCACGACGACCAGCCGCTGATCGTCGTCCTTCACATACTCATAGTAGCCGCTAGCCGTTTTTCGGATCTTCCCTGAAACGCCGGCCTCTTCAAAAGCCTCTCGCTGCGCTGCTCGATAGGTGCTTTCACGCCGGCGAATGTTGCCTTTTGGAATAACCCAGCGTCCGGTATCCCGGCTTGTGACCAAGAGTATCTCGAGGCTACCTCGATCCGACACCCTCCAGCACAAAGCGGCGGCCTGATCGGCGCGTCGGCTGCTGATCTTTGGAATTTTTGCCAGAAGTTTGGCAATCTGTTTTCGTGCACCCATGCGGTCCTCCCGATCAAAAGAAGATAGGGCGGATCAGCGTGCTGATAATGGACGACGCGAAATAATAACAGCCTCGGCCTGACATCCAAAACTATGGCGGGACCAAGGCTTCGTCCAGGCGTTCACCACATCGTTGAACCATGAATTGGCGGATCGCGGCATCCGCGCTCAGGCTGTCTTGCCGGGCGCGACCCGGACAGACTTCTGGGCGCTCGGTGGGCTGCCGGTCGAACACCTCCCCTCTGAAATCGTCATGCAGGCGGAAGACATGGTCGATGCCGCTCTTGCCGGGCTCGATCAGGGCGAGACCAACACGATCCCTGCGCTCAAGGATATCGCACTGTGGGAGGCGTATGAGGCGGCTCGCCTTGCGTTGGGTCCGCAACTCTCAGCGACCCACTCTGCTCCACGGTTTACAACTGCTGCCTGAATAGCAGAGAGGACCAGAGTTCAGGACCGGGCTTGGGAAACCGAGCCCGGACCGCATCTGTGTCTAGGGCGCCAGACATTCGTCACATATGCCACACCCATCTTCGTCCATAGTTGAGCGCGGGCGCGGGCGACAGCAACAAGCGCAGGTCGCAGTTTCGCCGGCGCTGACATGCTCTGGCGGCAAGATCTCAGGTTCAAAATCCCGATCCGAGGTGGTCGTAAGCTCATCCATACTCGCATTCCCAAGGATACGGGCATTGAGATAAGAGCCGATATTCGCTGTGCCAAGACGCTATTTTTCTGGTTGAAAAAAATCGCGCCAGGTCTTGAATTTCGAAATTTCAAAAACCAAATCGATCGGCGCCGACGGCCCAGAAGGGGGTCGGTTTGACCGAGGGAGCTGCATTCCGCTCCCTTCCATGTTGCTTTACGGAGGATATGGTTATGAGAACTGAACTTGACTTCGCCCCGCTCTATCGTTCGAGCATCGGTTTTGACCGCGTGTTCAATTTGCTGCGCAATACACAGCGCCTGAATGCGATCGACACCTGGCCGGCCTATGACATCGCCAAGACCGGCGAAGATGACTATCGCATCACGATGGCGGTGGCCGGCTTCGGCGACGGCGACCTAGACATTACCCAGGAACGCAACGTCCTGGTGATCAAGGGCGGCAAAGCAGACGAGCTGCAAGGCGAGTATTTGCATCGCGGTATTGCCGGTCGTCCCTTCGAACGGCGGTTTGAACTCGCCGATCATGTGAGGGTGGAAGGCGCCGACCTGAGGAATGGCCTGCTGACGATTGCCCTGAGAAGAGAGGTGCCGGAAGCTATGAAGCCGCGCAAGATCGAGATCGGCGTTGAGTCCCCCGCCGGCGAGCCGCTTCGGCTGGAAACGGACCGACAGGTCGCCTGATAGAACCACTGCAGGTCGAGATGACGCTCGACGGAAGTACCTTGCGTATTGTTACTTCGCTGGCCCCTTCGGGGGCCGGTCTCAAAATTTCCTGCAGAGCAAAAGAAGGAGGTTGTGATGTCATTCGCTCTGTTCGACAAACCGATCTACGCGCAACGCCGGTATTTTGTTCAGGAGATAACCGGGCTGGATGATGTCTTCGACTTTCTTGACGAGTGGCCGCAGGCAAAGCGAAATCTCGCTTATGAGACCCTTCTGCGTTATTGCCGGGAAGCCGCTAACGGACACTGGCCAATCGACGCAGTCCGAGAGAACTTCCGGGTATTTCTAAAGCAGAACGGCAAGCTTGCCGAACTCGAGGACGTTCCACCCCATCTCCGGCGCGACTCTGCCGCAAAAAGCGGTGCGATATAGGCGAGCATAGATCTCGCAGCGGTCTACTGGGCGACCGGAAAGAACTGTCTTCCTGATGATGCGGCCGTCCGCACTTGATTATAACCCGCTAAAACACACCTACGCGGTAAAGCTCTTGTCTTTGGTGGAAAGATGGCAGCGGAACCGTATACGGCTGATGATCCCGAAGCCCGCCTGGCGCTTTTCGACTTCGCTTTCGAAAACGCCCCGATCGGGATCGCCCTTGTGGACCCTGAGGGACGCATCATTCACAGCAATGCTGCGTTCGCCAAGCTGTTGTCGCTTCCTCCTGACAAAATCCTTGGGACGCACTTTAAGGATTTCACCCACCCCGAAGATATAGAGGCCGACCTGATCCTGTTTCAGCAGGTGCTGCAGGGAAGGCGGGACGGTTATACGATCGTAAAACGATATCTGCGACCCTTCGTGAGATCGTTCACGTTGTCATCCACGTGGCCGCCATGCGCAATGCCGAGGGCAAAGTCGTACGCTTCATATCGCAGATCGAGGGTGTCACCCGCCATAAGGAACATGAGCGCCAACTCGCCGAGCGGGCCGCACAGCTAGAGTTGGCGCCTGAGGCCGTTCATGGCGGCTTCTGGCAAATGGACATCCTGAGCGGCAAGTTCGAGACGTCAGATCGATTGGCTCAATTTATCGGTGGTCCAACCGCCGCGCGCCTTGACCTTGAGCGCTACGTCGACAGGGTCAACGTCAACAATGGCGCCCAGGCCGATCTGACGCCTTTGATTGCCGGTGAGCTTGATCAGAATGTGGCCGAGTACCGACTTGATACCGTCCATCGCGAGCGCTGGATGCGTCGTGACCGTCGGCTTTTACGAGACAGTGACGGTCAGCCGGGTAAGATCGTCGGCATGGCAATCGATTTCACCGAGGAGCGACGTCGGATAGAAATGCTGGAGGAGACAACACGCACCGATGCACTGACAGGGCTGTTGAACCGCCGTGGGTTGTCGGTCGAATTCTCTGCCTGAAGTCTGCAGACGGCTTTGCTGTCCTCGCACTCGACCTTGATGGTTTCAAGGAGGTCAAAAATGGTCATGGCCACGCGATGGGGAGACATCGTCCTGCAGACGACTGCTTCGCGTCTGGCGCGATATGCCGGAGTTGCTGAAAGAGGCCGATGCGCTCCTGTACAACGCGAAAGCAGCAGGTAAGGACGCGGTTCGGTTTCAATCTACATCCCGTGCGGGGTTTTGAAAAGGATCGGCTTCTGTATCGAGGCTACGATCTTCTTCATCGTCCAAGGGTGTTGTTTTGCTCGCGCCCCGCGCAAGGCCCTGACTGCTGTGCGCGCCGCGCGGCGAGATCGTTGTATCGGGACCGGAGCTCCGAGATTTCGTAATCGCCAGTGATCCAACGCTCCACCCAGCCCAGAAACTCAGGGGTTTCATCAATCGGCGTGCCCCTCGAAAGGGCCTTCGCTCGGACCAGATCAAAAATCATCCGCCGTCTGTCGCTGTCGATCGCCAATCGTCTAATCCCCGGTTGTTTCGGGAGCCGCTATAGGAAGACGGCCATACCCTCTGTGTTGACGACATAGATGAACTCGTCCGATGCTTCGTGAGCAGAGGCGAAGGATTCATTCCAATCGGTCAGTTGGTCTTCTAGGCTGGTGACCTCCGTCCGCCAACTGTCACTTTCCGATGGACGGAAGGTTTCCACGAGGACGGTTATGCCGTTTTCGGTATACCGGCCTGAAAGCTGTGAACGTTCGCGAGAGGGCAGATCTGTCTCAGTCATGGATCTCTTATCGTCCAATGGCAGCTTGAAAATTGTCCGATCACTCTGATCTATTGCAAGCCGCTAACTCGCTATCGACACCATTTTGAAACTCGAAGATGTTCATGTAGATATTTGTCGTCATCTCGATCCCGCGGTCATGTCGTACCCTTAGGTCCTCAGCGATTTATATGAAAAAGCCTCAGCGTAATTTCGTCGTCGAATACAAAACCGGCCGTCGCAAATCCGACGTTAAGTCACCTAGCTCCATTTGGGGTAATCTGGATTTGAAGTCCGTGGCGCGCGATGTCGAGACCGTTTTACCGCCCCAGGTATCCGGCGATGGTAAGATCGAGGCGGTGGAGCCCACCGGGCCGCCGCACGAGCCGGCACCTGCGACCCAAGTCCCCGATCCTCATGCTCCGATCTCGACTGGCATCGAGGTGGTCGAACCTCCACAGGCGCATGAGCCCAAAAAATCGTCTAGCGGACGGCGAGCATCTCAAAGCCGAGCCCGTTCGAAAGCTGGCAATACCGTACTGATTGAGCACGATGTCGGACAGGATGAGCTTGAGCAGCTAGAGGAAGAGAACCGCCTTCTGAGAACGATGGTGGCGGCAAAACTTCACAAGGAAAATTTGTGGCTGCGCGAGCGGCTGAAAATTGCACGCTGACAGCAAGAACACCAGCGCTTTGCCAGGCACGGCTCAGTAGACCGAACCGTCGAGGATCCTGGACACGATAGCGCCTGCGCGCCGGTCTACACACCAGCATCTCAGCTCATTTCTTTGGGGCAGCTTTCGGTTTGGGTTGATATAGGCGTCGTTTCGCATTCGACCGAAGTGCATTGCGGACATCTTTGTCCGTTAACTTAAGATCAAACCATGCCTGATCGAAGTGTCCACCGCACCAGCGGATGGTGTCTGCGTATTCCGGATCATCCCGGTCGGCGATGATCTCCAGGAACCGCTCGTAACCGGATACGCCACCAACATCCTCAGGTGGGCGCGCCCGTTCGCCAGCAACGCAGCTGCTATGTTTCGGTGGCGTATTGAGAGTCAGGAAATCCTCGATCACCACGGTGTGCCGCCAGCTGTCGCCGAAATCATAGTGATAGGCGAATACTGCTCCTTGCTCGAAATCCCGCAAACGGACTTCTGTCTGATCGAAAACCCGGGGATCTTCGTCTGTCGCGTCTTCGGTGAGGATCTCAATGTCACCGTAACGGAGGCCACCGATGCGAAACTCGTAGAGATGATAGTTCCACCAGTTGAATGCGGCCTGGATCCCGAGATGCAGCTGTTCCAGGTTCCAGTAGGCCGGCAAGATCAACCGGCGCCACACGTCCGGCCTGATCTCGGCGATCGAAACTTTGATCTGCGCGGCGTTCGGAGCTTTGAACATGCCGCGAGTGAACAAGCTTGCTAATGAACCGTCAAGTGGTCCCTCGCCATCTGGCGCTGAGCTAATCGGTGGATGCTCCAAGACAGGGAGACCGCGTCTGGCATCGGTCACCCTCTTCGCTGTTCGGGCGGTCGCAGCCCATCGCCGCCATCCGGCGCAGCCTCGCGAACGTCATTGAAGCACCATGTTTGCGAACGAGGATCTTTCGCTCGAGCGCGTCGGAACGCCCGCACGCCCGGCATTCAACCGATATCATGGAACCTTCACCTCTCTGAGAGTCGCGTTGCGGTCGAACACGGCAGGTCTGTCTCGCTTCAATTCGGCTACCCATCGAAACTCATAGTGCCCTCCCTTTGCGTCTTCTAAGGCGGGCACGGAACCCCTAAGGCCGATAACTGGGTCGCTGGTTCTGATCAACAGCTGAGCGCGAGCCTTCTAAATGTCGATGTATATCCCATTGACATATCCCTGGTTACGTCTTAACTTTCGGCATATCCCATCTGTAGATGCCAGAGGAGTATGTCATGGAGCAGGGTGCTGTATTCCAGAGTAATCGTAGCCAGGCTATCCGGCTACCCAAGGCAGTCGCTCTTCCAGATGACGTGAAGCGTGTGGACATCGTCGCGGTTGGGCGTACTCGGATTATTGCCCCCGTCGGCGAGGTCTGGGATAGCTGGTTTGAAGGCGTCGCTGCGACCTCCGACTTTATGAACGCACGTGATCAGCCTGCGCTGCAGGAGCGCGAGGCATTCTGATGTTGAAGTACATGTTGGACACCAACATCTGCATCTTCACCATCAAGAACAAACCAGAGCACGTGCGAGACGCGTTCAATCGTCACCACGGACAGCTTTGTATGAGTTCAGTCAGCCTGATGGAACTAATATATGGTGCAGAGAATTCATCCAGCCCAGAACGCAACTTGGCCGTCGTTGAGGGGTTTTCCGCTCGTCTCGAAGTGCTACCTTATGACGAGATGGCAGCAACCCATACTGGCCAGTTGCGTGCTGAACTTGCACTAAACGGAACGCCCATTGGTCCATATGATCAACTGATCGCAGGACACGCTCGCTCGCGCGGATTGATCGTCGTCACAAACAACCGCCGCCAGTTTGATCGCGTAGCAGGCTTGCGCGTCGAAGACTGGACCGCCTAACTGATTGAGATGTTCCTGACTGGTTGTTCGATTTGGCTAGGTTACACAGAAATCTACCGGGTTAGCGGTTCTGATCCAATCAGTAGTAGCTGTAAGAATGCGCCCGTTCCAGCAGCGCATTGCACTTAATTTTGAGGGTTGCCGGTTCAATTTTTGGCGCTCATCTTTCGCTATAGCTCTCGACAGGGTTACGAGCAGGGGCCGTCGATTAGTCTTTATCCGCCAATCAAGTAAGGGCTGTCCGATGAGGCCTGTCACCTACCTCCTACTCCCGGTATTCGGACCGATTTCGCAGTCGCGAGATGGGCCATGTCCTCAGCCGTCTCATAGCCCCTCTGGGGGGAGCTCTAGGGTAATGTAGAAGTTGCAAAAGCATCGGACAGGGGGGACGCGCGCATATAGTTTGCAAATTATAGACCCGCCGCCCATGTCTAAAGAGCGTCCAACCGTTCGCCCGGGATTTCAAGCATTGCCAAGATGTCGGCGATTAGCCGGAATTCGGCCGGTGTTATAATATTTCGTGCGCAATAGATCGGAAGTTGCCGGCAGCGCGGCGGCGGGCGCGGGTTTATCGTGGTTTTAGCAAAGATAAAGCACTTGCTGTTCCAGCAGTGTTCGGGCAATGAAACTGCCGGTCGCGAGGACCGTGGCGATACTGGACATATCGCCGAAGTGAGGGCGGTCATCTCTGATTAAGCTGATCGCCCTCATTTTCTGTACGGTGCCGTACAAACTATTCTGCTTGCAGCGAAGTAATTTCGGATCGTATGTTCGATCGTCTGCACTACTTAACATTGGTAAAGACAAGAAGGCGGTTTGCGGTTTCGCTGCGAACCGCCTTTTGCTTTGAAGTGGGGGAACGAAACTTCCATTTGTCGGATGATGGCTTATGTTCTGCCAGTCGAGTGCGAGAAGAAGCTCGGCAGGTGGAGGTTTGAGCGACTTAGGGGTAGGTTGTTCGCCTCCACCATTTATGCCTTTACTTTGCCATATACTGAGCTCAAAGCGCGCGATGGAAGCTATTACGCCCTCGGCTTTCAAAACTGTGGCTGTCATCGTTTTTCATCCCTGACTGCCACTTTGCTGTGTATGTTTTCGTACGGTGGCAATCGGGCACTTGCTTCCTTTTAAGATTTTATTCACATTCGAATGAGGTGCTGGCGGAAGCTGGTGCCGTGTGGAGGTCGTGCTTTCGGCTTTACAACGACCTCCACCTGCCGCGAGGCGTTACGATGTATTGGATATACCGAGCATTTGAGGTTGTCGGTGCGGTAGCGATCGCTATCCTATGCGCTGCTTTGGTTTGCTATGCGCTTATTCTGCACACCGAGATAAGAAGCCTTGGTGTGTTCTCGCTAATAGCCTTGGCGATGATTGCAGTCGTTTTGATCATTTACAGACAGACAATCGGAAGACGCTCGTATCCGCATAAAAGCGCGAAAAGCATGGATTTCCGCAAAAGATCAAACTGAGAGCCATTTTTAGATTGGCGCGCCTTGAATTCGCAGACAACCGGATATCGTCGTTCCGCGCTTCTTTTGATCCCGGCGAACTCGTGGCCCATGTTGAAGTCCTCAAGGCTCCGAGGACTGACCCGGAGTGATATCGAGCCGGTCGGCCAGGATAACCAATGAAGACTTTCTGGCGGGGCGCTAACCTGATCGGCGGCTTTTGCGCGAGCCTTCACCCAAATGGCGCGTCAATGTGGGCTATTAGGTTCATTGAGTTCTTTCCAATTGTGACTGCCCCGAATAAAGGATCCTAGGCCACGGACTCATTAGCTGAGGCGATCCATATCCTCGTGGCGGCAAGCTTGAGGGCGGCCATGTAATTATCAGCGCGCCGGTCGTATCGCGTCGCGAGGCCTCGCATCTGCTTGATACGGTTGAAGAACCGTTCCACGAGATTGCGCTGACGGTAGACCCATCGACTGAAGCTGAATGTCTGCTTTCGATTGGCCTTCGCCGGGATATTCGCCCAGCATTTGCGTTGCTTGGCAAAGTTGCGAATTGCATCGGTGTCATATGCCTTGTCGGCGAGGATCGTCGCGCCGGGCTGCAGGTCGCTCAACAGCTTTTCAGCCATCGGTGCATCTGCGGCTTGGCCGGCGGTGAGTTCCAGTCGAACCGGCAAGCCATCAGCATCGACAAGAGCATGGATCTTTGTCGTCAGGCCGCCGCGAGAACGTCCCATGCAAGGATCGGCAAAGCCCCCTTTTTAGCGTTGGCACCATGCTGGTGAACACGAACACAAGAACTGTCGATCATCACGATGTCTCCATCGTAACGCTTTGAAACGGCGTCCAGAAGGCGATCCCAGACGCCCGCCTTGCGCCAGCGGGAGAACCGATTGTAAAGCGTCGTGCGTGGACCATAACGCTCCGGCACATCTCGCCAGGACGAACCAGTCCTGAAACGCCACAGGATACCGTTGATCACCCGGCGGTCGTCGACGCGTTCAATTCCACGGCTATTGTTCGGCAAGAGAGGTGAGATGATAGCCCATTCTTCGTCGCTCAATTCGTGACGGCGCATGACAAACTCCTTTCAAGGAGATTGAATCACACACCGTCAATAAGATGAACCCTGTTTATGGGGACACTGCCTAAATAACTGACTATCGACCATAGCGCTCAAAATCGATCTCGATCGATTGGCGCGAGCCGCAGTTGGAGCGTAAGCACTATGACGGCTCTCGGCCGAGGCTGTGTAAGCCCTTTATAGCCGGCACGAAGTATCACGACATCATCAGCCTATATGAATGCGATGCCGAGTTGCGTGACGCCTGCTTCTTGCCGTCGGACAGTTCGAACTGCTGTTACGCAACAGCATATCAGAGGCTTTGAGCGCGTTTGGGCCGACATCCCTACTACCATGCAGGTGCATTCAAGGATTCGAGTGCAAATCTCAACGCGCTTCAGACCTTCGCCAAGGTGTATGGGGCTTCCAATGACCGGAGGGCGAAGCACCATCGAGACACGTATAGCCCCCCTGTTCTGCCCCCGATCTGGACGATGAAGGAATCTCTGACCTTCGGAGCGTCTTCGCGGATTTTTCAATGCCTCGAAGGTTCAATCAAAACAAACATCGCGGCTCAATTCGGAGTGGGTTCGGATCAGGTTTTCACAAGCTGGGTCGAAGCTCTTGTGGATCTAAGCAACGTCTGCCCTCACCATGACCGGCTTTTTAATCGCAGCTTACAAAAGCAGCCAAGTCGATTAGAAAGTGCGAGCGTCCCGACAGCGGCGCCAAACAAACTGAAAGCTATCCTCCAATGCCTCGATTACATGCTTTCCAAACGAGGCTCCCCAGCCGGGATTAGCGATATGGTACGCCGCATTAAAGTACCCTGAAATGCAGCTTGCTGAAGCCGGCTACTAGCAGATCCGCTGCATATTGCGATAACGGGATGACTGGGGCCGCGGTTCGTGTCTCGAGGTGAAATCCGAGTAGAGAGACCAAGAAATAGTTCATTTATCATTAGAAAAAGTCGACTTAGGCGCCGGCTGTTCGGTTCCTTTCAAGGCCGTAGCGTGAACCGAGAACTAGTTTGTGCTCCCCAACAGAGCATTTGAACACCAATCATGGACGCTGGGACCAAAGGCTGCCGGGGAGAACGGTTGAGTGGCCGGGGTGTTCGTGGTCTCGCAGTTTCCTCTGGTAATAAATCGGCCCAGCGGCTAGGTATATGCTGTGACCAAACCGTTGGCACACTATACTGAATAGCGTTCTGCCCCATGCTCCAGCAATGTCCGGACGCGCGTTTCAGGATGGCAGAACCGGAGAACTCCCCACTATGCCTGATCTGGCATCCTGCCCTGAACCAAAAACTCGCGAACCGCATTGGGATGAGGCGGACCGTTTGGCCGCGATTGAGCGCTACGCCATACTCGACAGCGGCCGGGAGGAAGCCTTCGATGATGTGGCCGAATTGGCTGCGGACATCCTTGAAGCACCCATTGCCGTGGTCAACTTCATCGCCGCCGATCGCCAATGGTTCAAGGCGAAGGTTGGCATCGGCACGGACACCCTCCCGCTCGACGTATCCATCTGTCGGCACGCGATCATGCAGCCGGGCGTTCTTGTGGTGCCGGATCTCACCCAGGATGATCGCTTCAGAGGTAATCCGCTGATCCATATCGCCGACGGCCTGCGCTTCTACGCAGGCGCCGTTCTGGAGACGCCTGACGGTATCCCGCTCGGCACGGTTTGCGTCCTGGATCGGAAGAGCAGGCCTCAGGGTATAAGCGAGCAGCAGACACGTGCGCTTGCGGTGCTCGCCAAACAAACAATGGCTCGGCTCGAGCTCAAGCGATCGGAAAACGCCGCGCGGGCCGAGCGAGCGCGGGCCGAGAAACATGCCCGTCGCCTTTCGCTTGTCGCCAAGGCGTCGACGATCCTGCTCGGGGCAGATGATCAACTGGTCGCTGTGCGAGCCTTGTTCTCGCTTGTTGCAGACGAGTTTGATCTCGACGTAGCGTTTCATTACCAGTGCGGCGACGGTGCACTCAGGCTGGTCACAGCAGTGGGGCTGACGCCGGAGCAGGAACAAGCCGCGGCCCGGATTGAGTTTGGCCAAACTGTTTGTGGGATCGTCGCGGTCAGTCGGGCCGCGATGCACGTCACCGACATCCAAACATCCGGTGTGGCGCATGCAGTATTTCTCAGACGGTTGGGCCTCGATACCTATTTTAGCGCGCCGCTGCTCACCGGGAGCGAACTGTTCGGCACTGTCTCGTTCGGTCGTCTCGGTAAAGCTTTTTCGGCGGGAGAACTCGACGCGCTGAGCGCGATCGCCGCCCAGCTCGCAATTGCGATCGAGCGCGGACATGCCGAGAAAGCCCTTCGCGAGAGCGAAGCGCGGCAGGCTTTTCTATTGTCGCTTTCGGACGCCATGCGGCTGCTCAAGACGCCGAAAGAAATCGCCGCAGTTGCAGCCGAGCGGCTTGGCGAGCGGTTCAACCTCAGCCGGGTGTTCTATGCGGAGTATTTCGGAAGCATCATGAAGATTGAGCGCGACTATACGCGCGGCGTCGGTTCGATTGTCGGCGAACACGATCTTGCGGCGTTCGGACCGGAATTGCTGCGCGCATATCATGAGTGTCCGGTCGTCAAGGTCGATGATGTGCAGACAGATCCGAGGTTCAATAAAGACGCGCGGGCTGGGCTTCAGGCGAGGCAGGTCGGCGCCTACCTTGATGTCGTCCTGTTCGAGGACGAGCATTGGGTCAGCTTGTTGGCCTTGCAGAGTGTCATTCCTCGCGCATGGTCGCCGTCGGAGGAGGGCCTCTTTCGCGAGGTCGCCGAGCGCGTCAGAGCGGCAACCGAACGCGCTCGCGCTGAGGACCTCCTTCGCGAACTGAACGACACGTTAGAGCGGCGGGTGGCAGAAACCAGCGCAGAGCGCGACCAGATCTGGCGCCATAGCCTGGACTTGCTCTCGGTGATTGATCTGGCTAGCGAAACATTCGACACGGTCAATCCCGCTTGGACGGCGGCGCTCGGTTGGACAGCGGACGAGGTCTTGGGCCAGCCGTTTGCGCAATTCGTTCATACCGAGGACGCAGACCCATGTGCGAAGGCCTTTGAACTTATGCGGAACGGCGTATCGGTGACGCGCTTTGAAAACCGCTACCGCACCCGGGATGGCGGATGGCGCTGGCTATCGTGGGTCGCTGTGCCGGAGAGCGGCAAGCTCTATTCTATAACGCGCGACGTTACCGACGAGAAAGAGCGCCAAACCGAGCTGGAGGCCGCGCAGGAAGCCCTCCGGCAATCGCAGAAGATGGAGGCGATGGGATTGCTCACAGGCGGCGTCGCGCACGACTTCAATAATCTGCTGACGCCAATCGTCGGCGCTCTTGATCTACTCCAGCGCAGGGGTGTGGGGAGTGAGCGAGAGCAGCGTTTGATAGCAGGGGCAGTGCAGTCCGCCGAACGCGCAAAGACTTTGGTTCAGCGGCTGCTCGCTTTCGCCCGCCGTCAGCCGCTTCAGTCGGTACCAGTCGATGTCGCTCAGCTCGTCGCCGGAATGGGTGAACTCATCGCTAGCACGACGGGTCCGCAGATTAGGATTGTGGTCGAAGTGCCGGAGGGCCTTCCGCCTGCAAAAGCTGATCCGAATCAGCTCGAAATGGCGCTCTTGAATCTTGCTGTGAACGCACGCGACGCAATGGCGGACTGCGGCGGTACGCTGCGAATTTCTACCAGAATGGAAAGCGTCTCGTCTGGTCATCGAACAAACCTGCCGCCCGGTGAATACATCTGCTTGTACGTCGCAGATACCGGAGCAGGCATGGACGAGGCGACGCTTGCTCGCGCAATAGAGCCGTTCTTCTCGACGAAAGGCGTGGGGAAGGGTACGGGCCTTGGTCTCTCGATGGTACATGGACTTGCATCCCAGCTTGGCGGCGCGCTCACCATCCAAAGTCGTCTCGGACTGGGAACCAATGTTGAACTGTGGTTGCCACTAAGCGTTGCGACATCGGAAACCGTCGACACCGTCGCCGATCCGCTCGAGGCAAAGACTTGCGGGACCGCACTCCTTGTCGACGACGAGGACCTGGTGCGGATGAGCACGGCAGATATGCTGGGCGACTTGGGCTACGCGGTCATTGAGGTCGCATCCGGCGAGGAAGCTCTCCGTCTGGTCAAGTCCGGGGAGCGCTTTGATCTTCTCGTGACCGACCACCTTATGCCTGGCATAAGCGGGACGGATCTGGCTCGGGAAGTCAGGAGCGAAAAGCCTGACACACCCGTTCTTCTGGTTTCTGGCTATGCAGAGAGCGAGGGCGTGGATCCAGACATTCCGCGCCTGACGAAACCTTTCCGGATAGATGAACTGGCGGCGAGTCTCGCGCAGCTGGCGACCACAATCTAACCTCGGTTCAACAAGGGGCTGTGTCATCTGGGCTTCAAGACGCCACCGCCTCAGCGGTATTCAGGACATCGCTACAATGTCGGAGCTCAAGCGCTGTTCGTATTGAAGTTGGTTGACAGCCAGTCACCTGAACGACGGGTCGCGGATTCGTATCCGCTCAAGAGCTTAATGCGAACATTGATTCAGCCGTACAGGTTTATCGCATATTGATTATCTCATTATCTCGATATATGACTATATATGGTCATTGTTCTGGAGGTCGGATGTCAAGCATTAGTGTTGCCGAAGCAAAAGCCGGATTTGCTGGCCTTGTGGATGAAGCTGCGAAAGGTGAATTCGTTACGATCACGAGGCACGGAAAACCCGCTGCTGTCATTGTGAGTGTGGAAGCCGCAGAGGTCGCGAAGAAAGCACTGAAGAGGCCTCGTGCAAACTTTGGTGACTTCTTGTTGACCTTTCCGGGTGGAGCAGATTTTGAGCGTGATCATTCCAAAATGCGCGATGTAGATCTGTGAACGGTTATCTGCTCGATACGAATATCATAAGCAAATTTGCGCCTGATAAGGTCTCACCCTCAGCTGAAGTTCGCGAGTGGTTTCACCAACAAGGTATGGCGGACGCGCTGTTCTTGTCCGTAATGACAATTGCTGAGATTGAGAGGGGTCTACGATCACTTCATCGCCGTGGTGGTTTTGAAAGAGCAAAACGGCTTTCGTTCTGGCTGGATTTTATTACTAGCAGCTTTGATGATCGTATCTTGCCGATGGATACTGTTGTCGCTCGCATCGCTGGATCTATGGAGGATGAAGCCAAAGGAAGAGGCCAGAACCCGGGCCTTGGCGATATCATCATTGCTGCGACAGCTCGAGCATACGATCTGACAGTAATTACCGAGAACATGCGGCACTTCGAACCCTTGAACGTCGCGGTAGATCTCCCAGTTCTCTTCAAGACTGATCAATCGAGCTAAAGAAATATCTGAATCTGCGGCTCGGAGGTCCGAGCCCGCTCAAGAGTGAAACGACAAGGTCGGCTCAAAGCTTCTGCTTAATATCATAGGCGGGGTTCTTACTGGAGCCCATGGATCATTATAAGGGTCATTGGTTCGAACCTATTCAAGAGCTAAACGAGGACGCTCGACCCAGGCACAATATGGTTTGCGCATCCGAGCCGAGCATCACATGCTATTTTACGCAACTTCCAAACTTGATTGAGAATTCTGGTTGCCAACGCAGCCTTGTCTTGCGGCAGCAAACGACCGTAGTGCTGCTGCACGACATCAGGCGTATCCTGAATGGCTTAGCTTGCCTGCTCATAGGATGTATCCATCCGGCGTAGGCCGCACCGTTTATGATTTTGGCTGGTCTGCCATGATGCGCTCGATCTTTTCCTGGTCGCATTGCTCGTCTGCAAGGAACTGGCGAACGCCTCCCTCCCAGGTGCGGATATCGGCGAGGAATTCTTTCAGACTCTCGACGCCCCGGTCGGTGAATGTCGTGATGCCCTCTTCACTGCCGTCATGGGCATGGATCATCTCACCATAGTCGATATTGTCGGAGTTGCTGGCGATTTCCTGGATGAGTTCGAGGTTTTCGCCGGTCAGCACAGCGACGTAGCCGATCGTGTAGACATGCGTCGGGCGGCCCATCAGGCGGCCATCTGTCGGCCGCTGCCAGCGGCGGACCAGTTCCAAGGCAGCAGTTCCGGCAGTCGTGATACGGGAATGTTGGGCATACGGGCGAGGATATCCGCCAACCAGGCCTGCGGATCGATATCGTTCATCTTAGCCGTGACGATCAGGGAATACATGAAGGCAGCACGCTCGCCGCCGCGCTGGGAGCCAGCGAATAGCCATGCCTTTCTTCCCAGAGCGATCCCGCGCAGGGCACGCTCTGCCGCATTGTTGGACATGCAGAGCCTGCCATCGTCGAGGAACCGGGTGAAGGCTTCCCAGCGCCCGTCCTTGTCGAACATGTAGTTGATCGCCTTAACGACGGGATTGTGCTTCGACATCTGGGAGCGCTGGACTATCAGCCAGTCGTGCAGGTCCTCGACAAGCGGACGAGTATGCTGTTGCCGGGCAGCTAATCGGTCCTCTGCGGACGTCCCGTTTATGCCCCGCTCGATGTCGAAGAGCACATCGATGCGGGCTACAGCCTCAAGCGCGACCGGCGATATCTCATGGGCAGGTTTGCCCTTGCGCACGTTGCCGGCGATGTCGGCCAACTCGAAGAACTTCCGTCGCGCATGGCTCCAGCAGAGCACGCTCTTGATTGGTTCGGGGCTGCGGCCGGCACGATAAAGGTCGTTGTAGCCGCCATAGGCATCCGCCTGCAGTATTCCGTGCCATCCGGCAAGATGCGTGTTGGGATGGGTCTTCTCCCGATCTGGTGAGAAGTAGAAGAGTGCCGCAGGAGGCGCGCCGCCCGCGAATGGATGATCATCGCGAACGTAGGTCCATAACCGAGCCTGCTTCGTTGCGCCCTTGGCCAGCAGCGGCACGGTAGTGTCGTCGCCATGAAGCCGCCCGGCGGCCAGCACATGGGCGCGGATCAGATCATGAATCGGCTGCAGCGCCGTTGCGCAGGCTCCAACCTGGTCGGCCAGCGTAGAGAGGCTGAGATCGACGCCCTCCCTGGCGTAGCGCTCAGCCTGGCGGTTCAACGGCTGGTGCTGGCCGAACTTCTCGAACAGGATCGTCGCGAGCAAGTTCGGTCCCGCCCATCCGCGTGGTGTCGCATGGAAAGGTGCGGGTGGCTGGCTGATCTTCTCGCAGTCCCGGCAGGTGAACTTCTCGCGCACCGTCTGGATCACCTTCCACTGGCGCGGGATCACCTCCAGCGTCTCGGTGATATCCTCGCCCATCTTAACGATCTTGGCAGAGCCGCAGCAGGTGCAGGTCGAAGGAGCTTCAATGATCAGCCGTTCGCGCGGCAGGTGCTCGGGAAACGGCTTGCGGACCGGCCGGCGGCGTTCAAAGGCTGGAACTTGTGCAACCTCCGCCGCCACGCGTTCCGCGGCGATCTCGTCCTCGGTGGCGTCGGCCTCAAGTTCTTCGAGCTGCAATTCCATCTGGTCGATCAGGCGGGCGCGTCGTTCCGAACTCTGACCGTATTGCTCGCGACGCAACTTGGCGATCTCGAGCTTGAGGTGCCGGATCATCGCCTCGGACGTCGTCACGACAGCTCGCACCTGAGCGAGATCAGCCTCGGCGGAGGCGTCACGCGCCTCCGATGCCGCAAGCGCGGCCCGTAACCTGGCTATCTCCGAAGCAGCGTCGTCCATGGCCGAAAGCTACCATGCCGCTTGTTAAAAGCCCAACAAAAACAGAGGAATGTTCGCGATCAGCCTGCCGTTGCAGGTCGCTGCGTCCAGCGTGGATTACGCCAGTCGATCCCTTCCAGAAGATAGCCGAGTTGAGCCGCCGACACCGGCACGGCGGAGCCATTCTGGCTAATCGGCCAGATGAACTTCCCTGCCTCCAGGCGCTTCAGGTAGAGCGACATGCCGACGCCGTCATGCCACAGGACCTTGATCAGGTCAGCTTTGCGACCTCGAAAGCAGAAGACCTCGCCGCCGTGAGGATCGCGGCCAAGCCCCTGTTGAACCTTCAACGCCAGGCTGTTCATGCCACAACGCATGTCGGTCACACCGCCCGCAATCCACACCTTCACCCCGGGCGGAAAGGCGATCATGACGCGTCCAGAACCGGCAACAGCCGAGCAAGGATAGTTGGATCAAGCGAAGCCGGGATCGTCAGGCGACGACCGTTCGGCAGGCCGATCTCGATCGTCCTGTCGTCTTCAGTCGGCGATGGGGCCATCTCGAAAGATACCGCCGGCGGTGGCGAAATCGAAAGCGGCACGAAGCCCGTTGACGCGGAAACGTTCAGAAGCCCGCTTCGGTATTCCCGACGCCAACGAGTCAACAGTGACCGCGACAATCCATAACGCCGCGCCGTTACCGAGCCCTGCCGAAAGCCTTGCAGGCTCTCCTCGATCCGAACCTTCTCTTCGTCCGGCCGGCGTTCCGATGTCGGATAATGTCCGCGCGGGCAGACGCGCAATTGGCGAAGGTTCTTCTGCCGCAGCCCCAAGTGCAGGCCAATTCGGAGCAACAGGAATGCCCTGACGGCCACCGCCGCCGGCCGCGGGTATCTGTGCTCATCCGGCATGCGTGTAAGAATCTCGTCCGTCATCTTGCGATATTCCGCCAATGGGCTTTTGTCCTCGAGGACGCACACGATTGGCTCGAACGGGTCGCGATGGTCCGCTGAGCCAGCGGATGATTGCATCCAGGCTTGGTCGGAGCTGCTTTTTCAGTTCTGCCGTCAACTCGGTTTCAATCCCGCAGGCCTGACCGATCGTCGTCCAGTCGATATGGCCATTCAGGAGCGGTGGCGATTTCCGGTAGATAATCAAACTGACAATGTAAGGTCGGATACTGTCAACTACCCGCCTGGACGCGATAGGAGCGATACGTAGCTCGCAGAATTCGGATATCTTTCTTTGAAAATGACGTGATGAAAGGTCTTTTTTGGTCATGCTCATTCCGTTCTCTCGGCGCCAATATGTTCAGGTAGGTGGACAGCATTTCGATCGCTGCTGCTTGGATCGAAAGCTACTGATGCGGTGTTTGGCGATAGACGGTCTTGCAATAACTCATTTATGGCAATAAATATGAGCTATAGAAAGGCTGGCTATAGCTCATGAAATGGAACTGGCAGAATGCCGAATGGCCAAATTTCAGGTATGACGCAGCAAGCGTGATGCCGTTGGAGCAGAGATTCCTGCAGTCCGCCGGCGAGGTCATTGGTGCCGTGCGGCATTTCAAGGAGGAAGACAGCAACCAACTTCGCATTGAATTGCTGAGCGACGAAGCCGTCAAGACCTCAGAGATCGAGGGGGAGTTTCTGGATCGCGCAAGTGTTCAATCCTCGCTCAGCCTGCAGTTCGGCCTCAACACTGAGGATAGGCAGATCGGCCCCCAAGAACGCGGGATCGCGGAGATGATGGCAGATGTCTATCGAAACTGGCATGAGCCGCTGGATGGTGAAAAATTGTTCCATTGGCATTCGATGTTGATGGCCGGAAATCGTTACATTGAGACGATAGGTGATTACCGCAAGCATGAAGACGCCACGCAAATCGTGTCAGGTCGCCTGGACACGCCCACAATCCATTTCGAGGCTCCCCCATCTCGCCAGGTTAAAACTGAGATGGAGACCTTCATCATATGGTTCAATCGATCCGGGCCGGCTGGCGAAACGTTGCTTCAAGCTCTGACGCGCGCAGCAGTGGGTCATCTTTATTTTGAAAGCATTCATCCATTTGAGGATGGTAATGGTCGAATTGGGCGCGCGCTCGCCGAGAAGTCCTTGGCTCAAAACATTGGACAACCAAGCCTCATTTCACTCGCTTTTACAATCGAGAAGAACCGGAAGTCCTACTATGCCGAGCTTGAGCGCCACCAGCGCACGCTTGATATCTCCGATTGGATCATTTTCTTTTCAGAGACCATCCTGGATGCTCAACGGGCGACCCTTGAACGCATAGATTTCTTCATTCAGAAAGCAAAATTCTACGACCGGTTTCGAGCCAAACTGAACGAGCGACAAGAAAAAGTGGTCGCGCGCATCTTCAAGGAAGGCATAGCGGGCTTCAAGGGTGGCCTCAGTGCAGAAAACTACATCTCGATCACAGACACATCCCGGGCGACAGCGACACGCGACCTCCAGCAACTCGTGGAGATCGGTGCGCTCACGCGTACCGGTGAACGTCGGCATACACGCTATTCGCTCCCATTGCTGAAATAAAATGATGCCTGTTAATGAACTTCATCAAAGCCAATATTTAGGTGAAAGGCGTTCGATTCCTCTCCACATCAGGTTTTTTGTCAATGGTTCACCTTGGTGGCATCGCGAGCCTCCTGCGTTTGCGGATCCACGGTCTAAGCCCACCGCTTTACCGGCTCGTTGTTGAGCCTGTACAACCTCATATGTGGAACGGCCCGCGGTGCAAGAGGCTTCGCAATTGACTTTACCCACGAGGACGGTGCGTTCATATGTACGGCCTGTGAGGGCGGTGCATGACCGCTGGCCTCGATGAGATCCGCGAAACGAGGAGCTGAATCACATCCACGCACTTCGGAGTGCACTGAGGTTGGCGGCTTCGCTCGTTCCGGAATTTCGTCCCATGGCTTCATCGTTTGCTGTTGCACCTTGCATCTGTCGGCCGACGCCGGTCAGATCAGTCATAAGTCCTGATAGTCTTCAGATTGCCGCTACATTTGGGGATGGTTCCGGAGGGTCGTAAAATCCGCCCTTATTCAAGAGGGCCCAGATGATGCGAGCCATTTTGTTGGCCAACGCGACAGCGGCCACCTTGAATGGACGTCTGGCAAGCAGCGCTTTTAACCAAGGTCGTGCCTTTTCATCGTTCCGGGCAATCCGCAGAACGGCTGTCGCTCCGAGGACCAGGAGAACTCGGAGTTCGGGATTCCCCATTTCCGATATTCTACCCAATCGCTCTTTGCCTCCGCTGGAATGAGGCCTGGGGGTCAGTCCCACCCAAGCGGCGAAGTGCCGCCCGGACTTAAACCCGCCGGGATCCGGAACCACGGCTTTGATCGTCGCTGCGGTTATGGCACCAACCCCGGGGATTGTTGTCAGTCGACGCATGCTCTCATCGCGCTTCGATGCCGTAACGATTGTGCGCTCAAGCACGCCGATCTGAATGGCCAAAGCGTCGATCTGATCGACAATAGCTGTGAGGGCGAATCTTGCCGCTGTGGGTAGTCGGGTATCTTCAGCTTCACGAACGATGGTCATCAGTGCCGCTATGTTGGGAAGGCCACCGGCCGCGATGATGCCCAGTTCGGCCAGATGTGCTCGTAGGGCATTAACCGATTGTGTTCTCTGTTGCACAAGAAGAGCACGAGTCTTCAGGACCATCGCATCCGCTTGCTGCTCGGCGGTCTTGATGGGGACGAAACGCATGGTCTTGCGGATCACCGCTTCACTGATGGCTTCCGCATCGGCCGCGTCCGTCTTGCCACGCTTGACGAAAGGTTTGACGTAAGCCGGCGGAATGAGACGCACATCATGACCAAGTTGAGCAATCTCCCGCGCCCAATAGTGCGCACCACCACATGCCTCCATGCCTACCAGGCACGGTGGCAGTCTTTCGAAGAAGCGCAGCACCTCGGTGCGCCGCAGTTTCCGATTGAACAGGGCCGAACCTTCATTGTCTGCGCCGTGAATTTGGAAGACGTGTTTG
The DNA here is from genome assembly GCA_900469445.1 of Hyphomicrobiales bacterium. Lineage (GTDB taxonomy): Bacteria > Pseudomonadota > Alphaproteobacteria > Rhizobiales > Rhizobiaceae > Neorhizobium. The sequence goes on along the minus strand of UBXM01000020.1, from coordinate 40,341 downwards.
GCTAAATCAAGCCCGATAGTGCTAACTTGCTTCATGGAACGGTCCCTCCTTTGTGGCGTTCGAGCAACGACCACGTTTTAGCACTAGATGCTGTCGGAGCGGGCCGTTCCACCTCATCACATCCGGTCGCCGCTCCTGGCGGCAGGCACCAATTTCCCGCTTTCGCGGGCGCGGGCTCAGGAGAACGGGACCAATCTCAAGACCGGCAGTTGAAGCCAAAAGGAATCCCGGTCCGTTCACATGGATCCGTCAGGGCTGATCACGCCCTGAGGATTAGATTTGCTTACTGCAGCCGCTTCGCACGTCAGGCGGCTTTCATGATTGCACCTTCGATCACGACGCCGGAGGTAACATACTTCCAAAGAGCCACGAAGCAGCTTACGCCCGAGTGCCACAACCATCGGCTTTTTTCAGACGGCCGCTATTTTGAGCGATACGCTCCTTAAACCAGCAAGATAGCGCCGACCTCGGTTGGTGCCGTAACCATAGCCATGCGAGCTCAACCATAGTGGCTCGCAGACGTGGATTTCCCGCCTTAGATACACCCTGATCGCGATTGACGTTACCGCTTTGCCAAGGGGAGGGGGCAAGTCCTGCGTACGACGCGATTTGGCGTCGGTTGTCGAAGTGCCGAAACAGGCCTTCGGTGTAAAGCATTGTAGCGAATTCCGGTCCAATCCCTCGGATGCCTAAAAGAGCGGTCGCTTCTTTCGGCGTCGCCGGCGTCTCCTGAACGATCAAGGCATCTCGCTCGGCTTCGACAGCCTTGATTTGTTTGAGTATCAGTTCGAGACGATCAAGTTCTCTGCAGACTTCGGCCTTCAGGTGCTTTTGATACCGGACGGCCATCGCCAGTTCGAAGCTCGTCCAGGCGCTGACGGCGATCTCTATTTACTGGCTCGTAATCTCGGATGCCTTGTATGAAGAGCAGACCCTTTATGCGATTGACGTGGAAGACGCGCTCGGCAATCAGAGTTTTTCGCTCCCGCCCAATCCGTCGGTTGTCCTCTTCCTCGGCTGAGAGAAGTTTCACCATTGAGCATGCTCGAGGCTCGCCACGTTTCCATGTCATCAATGCACGGATCAGCGTTTCGGCCGTCGCAAAGATTTCATTGCCGATTGATTGGAGATAACCGATGCCCGCGTTGGGGCGTTGCCGTTGAGCCTGTCCCTATTGGGATGAGGCATTCTGGCTTCCGGATCGTCAACCTCCAGGCGGTATCGGTGTCACACGCCGGGCGACAGACCCGCATCGCGATCGGCGGCAAACGATATCTCGATACGGTCGCAGATCTGTCGCAACGCAGTGCGTAGTCCTTCTTCATAGGTCGGGTGATAGATCGGCATTTCTAGCAGTTGCATGGCCGTATGTTTCATTTCGATTGCCCAGGCAAGGAGATGTGCTAGATGCTCGCCTTCAGGCACTGCCAGCGACGCTCCGGTCAAGTTGCCCCTGCTATCGGCATAAATCCGCAGCAAGCCGGCATTACGTCCCTCGACCTTGGCGCGCCCCTGGTCGGAAAAGTCGACTGCACCGACAATAGCCGCATCGTCGCAAGGTTTGCCGATTGACGCGCTGTGCGGATCGGTGAAGGTGATGGCTAAAGGCGTCGAGCGTCGAGAGGGACTCGCGTATGGAAGCTTGGCCGCGTTGTTGCCGGCTATCGCGCCCTCGGCGGATGCCTCGTGCAAGACTGGGACATCCGCATCGCAGTCGCCGGCAAGAAATATATTTGCACTGCCGCATCGCATCGTTTGCCGATCGAATTTCGGCGTGCCATGCTCGTCTAGCTCCAGCCCGGTATTTTCGAGTCCCAGATTGACGAGGTTCGGCGGCCGACCAGCAGCCACGAGGACATGGCTGAATATTTTTTTGCCGTTGGACCTACCGGACCAAACTAGCTCGATATTTTCGCCCGATCGGGAAGCATTGACCTTCGTGCCGAGGTGAAGCGGAAACTCCATCTCGAGCAGCGTCCGAAGAGATTTGGCGACAGCGTCGTCCTTCAAAGCCGCAATCGTATCTCCCTCATCGAATACGCAGACATCGACGCCGAGGCGTGCAAACGCTTGGGCAAGCTCCAGACCAAGTGGTCCTGCACCGATCACGGCCAATGAATCCGGCAGATCTGCAAGCTCGAACACGTTTTCGTTCGTGAGAATGTTGGGCAGGTCTGCGAATGTCTTCGGAATGCCCGGAAAAGATCCCGTCGCGATGACGATCGCCTTTGCGCGCAGGAACCCTCCATCGATCTCCAGCGTGTCGGCGCTGATGAATTTTGCCCGGCCTTTGATCCTCGCGTCCTGAGGCAGGTCTTCGATGGATTTTCGTGCGGACGTGACAAAAGCGTCGCGCAGGTTGCGAACACGCTCCATGACGGCCGTGCCATCGACAGTTAGGGTTTTCGGATTTACGCCGAACAATGGCGCACGAGAAACGCTATGAGCTGCCTTAGCGGCAGCGAGGAGCAGTTTTGATGGCATGCAACCGATCGAAGCGCAGGTCGTGCCGGCAAAATATTCGTCGATGAGAATGGTTTTCGCGCCGGAACGCCGCGCGCTTCGTTCCGCGGATAGACCGGCGGTACCGGCTCCGATGATCGCCACATCGCAGGTCACGTCAGGCTTTTGCATTTTGCTTGAATTCATTCTGGCAAGTCCTTGCTCTCACGGCAGCGGTGGAACAGTCTCGCCCGCAGCTTCGTTCCGTTATCGGATCAACAAAGTTGAGAGAACAATGAAGGACCTAAACCAGACCCAAGTTCGCCAGCGCGGAGACAAAGTCGAAAACGATGATGGGACCGGAAAGGCTCATCGTTTTGACAATGAGCGCGAGAAGCCGACTGTCCCGGCCAACGAAGAGACCGAAGGCGCTACTAACGCTCTCAAAGCGCCTCCGCCTCCGCCTGAAATGACCAGGGGAAATAAAACCGGTCAGCAATAGAAGCGTTGTCGTGCGGCCGGAGAATTCAAGCCAGCTTTCTACATGACCACTTGCTGCCTCGACGCTCGAAGCTGCGGGTTCGCGAGCTCGAGAATGGCTCGCCGGTCTCTGCTTTCGCTCGGCGATCACGACGACCTGTTTCTGTTGATCGCCGAATCCTTCCTCGCGATAATCGTTTTCGGTCGCAGACGCGTGTCGGAAGGGGACCGGGCTCGGGGCGTCTAGGGCATTCACGGCATTGCCGACTTCGCCAACGATCTTGGCATCAATCTCTGCATCGAGGTGTTGAACTGCTTCGAGGACCATGCCCTCAACACGGCTGCCGAAGGCGTCGCCTTCGTCACCGATGTCGGTAAAGTCAAACGTCAAGGTCATGCTCGATACTATTTATATGGACAGTGAGGAAGCCAGTTTTGACGATGCGATCCGTAGTGCAGGTCCGCTGCTCGGTCATTTTTATACCGGCGAGACCAACCGCCGCCTCCCGGCAAAGGCAATCCGCCTTGGCACCAGATCGGCGCTGCTCTTCACAAGATCAACTATACCGGCGCCGTCGTAATGGAGCCCTTCGTCAAGACTGGTGAAGCGATCGGCTCCCTCACCGTTGCGAGTAACGCTTTCGGGCGATATCGATAAACGAGCCTGATGGAATTTGGCCATCATACTTGTCGCGAAGGATTGTACGAAGATCTTTCCCCCAAAGATGAACCAACCGTGTTTCCTCGGGAAACGATTCGAAATTCAACTCGTCCGGCTTTGCGAAACGCCAGGCATCGCGAAAGGGGATTGGATAAAATACATCCATATTTTGGGCGTGGCTAATTTCCCCTGATTTCTTGGCGAAATGGGTCAGTGCACGTGGCCCTGTTGCGCCCCATGGCCAGTCACGAATATGTACCCCGAAGCCTAAGGATTTCACCATATATTTGAAACGGCGAAAGCCCTGCACCGTTGGCGGATAACCGCGTGTATCGCTTTTGAACTTGAGCAGTTCCTGCAGTGCTGCGGAATCTTTGGGCAGCTTCAGAACAGCGTTATTCAACGTGTCGCTGCGTTCATATCCGAAAATATAGGGCGCGCTGGTATCGATGGTACGTAAAGCTACGATGTCCAGGTCAACCCAGGTAAAGTCTGTCTTCGTGAACAGTGCATAGCGGAAGAAATTGGCGTGAAGCGCAGCACTACCTGTCTTGCGATAGGTCACTACCTTTCCGGTATCCAAGATTTCCCTGGCATCTCTGACCTCAATGCCGGGTGGTATATTGCCAACATCTCCGATCACGTACAGGACGAGCGAGTGGCCCGTTTCGAGAAAGGAAAGGGCGCTGATATACTCGATTGTTCCGAGCGGGCTTCCCGTCCAAAAACTCGCCAACGTCCCTGTCATGTTTTTTCATGCCTTAGTTGAAGGACTGTATCTAATCAATGGCAGCGCCTTCGACAGCAAGCAAGTGTAGCCGCGAGAACCGCCGTGCTTTCAATTGTTCTTCGAGGCTTTGGTCAGGAAAAAGATCATTCGGGCCGTACCGCCGCAACTGCGGCGCACTGGTTCGACCGACCTAAATTCTATTGGGAAGCTGCGCGCGTTCTCGTACAACGCGGAGCAATCGCAATAGTGTGTACGTTCGCGGTGTCGAGGAATCGCCGGCCGCGGCAGCAACCGGCTTTCCTCACCAAATTCGGAAAGCGGAAGGTGTGCGACCGCCCGAACGGCGTGATATGTGTTGTTGAAGCAGACATGTCGGAGATCTGTGACGTTCCATCAACATAATGCTCGGACACCTAGAAACTCGACGCCTCGCGCGCTTCCGTCGTGTTCGCGCCTTCACCGAAGCGCACAACGGAGGAAGGAACTTATCTCCTCACCACTGCAAGGCTTGCAGTAGTAGGGAGCGCTACGGAGTTCGGCGGGGAGCAGTTCCCGCTGGTAGCCCGTGACGAACGCAAATGGAGTGTTCGCTTCGGAAAGAGTCTTTGCCAAACCTATAGCATTTCCTTCCGCCAGAAAAACGTCGAGCACTGCAGCATCGACACGGTCATGCTCAAGATATTTGATGGCCTCCTTTGCGCGGGGGAAGGAACCGACGACCTCGATCCTGTGCGACCGCAAGAAATCAGTCAACTCACGAGCCTGTTCGTAACTGTCCTCAACGACCAAGACGCGCCGGCCTTGAAGATCGAAGTCATCCGTCTCGGCCAAGGAAGCGTGGCTTTTAACGTTTCTGACCCGTTGGAGGTGTTGTGCAAAAGCCGATTGGTACTCTCGTCGTTTTCGCTGGTCGTTGACGCGGCTGACGCGGCTATTGTTTCTTAACTCCAGCGTTTCCGCCATCGCCCCCCCCACGCACTTATCCGTGATATCTAATTCAGGGTCAGCTAATTTCAACATCTCCCGCGCAGTTCTGACTTCCCCGCTATAGGTTTGAATGACGGAACAGTCAGATGTCCGCCAGGACGTCGGCAGGTTCCTTCGGCTCGACGTAACGACTCAATCTGACAGAGATGTAATCATCGGATGCTCGTCATAGCTTGCTCAACGCTTCTACGACATCACGCAACGCAACCGGCTTTTGCAGCCTGAGGACATGGCTCAGGTCTTCCGGAATGACATCTGGATCATAGCCAGTCAGGAAAATGAACGGCGTGCCACGCTTTACAAGCTTGTGAGCGATTTTGAACCTAGGTCCACCGCCGCCGAGGTTCAGGTCGAGGACAACTGCAGTCGGGTTTTCGCCTTCGAGCAGGCGTAACGCATCCTCCTCGGTAGGGCAGGGACCAAGCACATCGGCGCCTGCTCCTCGCAATGCCGCGGCAGTGTCGGATGCAACATAATAATCATCCTCAACGACAAGTACGTTCTTTCCGGTTAGGTCAGGCGCTCCAGTCATGTCGACAGTTCCTCCATATAGTCTGGTAGGCGCGGGTGCGTCGGTCTCCAGGATGCTTTCAGCATCGCGGAGCGGAAACTCGATGTGACAGTGAGCACCGCCTGGCTCAATCGTCGTTTTCCCCGTGCCGCGCAGCTCATAGGGAATTTTTGCCTCGATCAATTCCGATCCGAAGCCGCGGCGTGTCGGTGGTGGCTGCGGTGGAGCGCCTTCCTCGATCCAGTCGATCGCCAGCCACGGCTTTTCTCGTTTCTCGAAGGCTGTCCATTTGACCAGAACTTTGCCGTCGTTCACGGACAAGGCGCCGTATTTCAGGGCATTGGTCGAAAGCTCGTGGAACGCCAAGGTCAAGACCTCCACGGCTTTAGGTGACAGCATGATTTCAGGGCCGGTCAGCTCGTATTGGTTTTCGGAATGGGCCTGCGCTCCGATTTCGCTTTCGAGGATGCTTCGGAGTGAACCGCCTGCATTGGCTTGCCGTGTCAGCAATGTCTGTACACGGGCCAAAGCCAGCAGGCGACCAGCGAGCGACGTCTTGTAGTTCTCGACATCGACGGCTCCGTGAGCGGACCTCACCACGGTCGACCGAATGATTGCCATTATGTTTCTAACGCGATGCTGCAATTCGGCAAGCAGGACGGCTTGGTGCTCGACGGCCATTTTCGCAGTGGTGACGTCTTCAACTATTCCACCAATCCGCTCGACGTGGCCCTTGTCGTCATAGAGCGGGAAGTCCGTGTTCCGTATCCAGCGGAACGTACCATCGTGCCGCCGGATACGGAATTCATGCGCGGCTGGCTCGCCGTGAAGGGCTTGTTCGATGTGGGCCAGAGCGGTTTCTCGATCCTCTGGTACGATCATGGCCGCCCAGCGTTCAATATCTCCCGTGAAGGCATCGGGCTCAGTACCATAAATCTTGGCCACCGCAGGGCTGACGAACTCCATTTTCATCGTGTCGGCCTTTCTGATCCACAGACCGGACGACGAGGCGCTGGCGAACTGCTGGAAGCGTTCTTCGCTTTTGCGCAGCGCTGATTCAGCCTCAACCCGCTCGGTAATGTCCTCCATGACCCCGATCATCCGATATGCTCGTCCGTCAGCGCCATAAAAGAACCGTCCTCGCGCTGAGCACCATACGATACGGCCGTCGGGGTGCTGGCTCCTAAAGTCGTGAGCGAAGACAATCTTCCTGTCTCTTGCGTTTTCAATAAGGGCGAGGGCCTCGTCCCGGTCATCAGGGTGGACGCGAGCCAACCATGCCTCGAAGCTTGGTATTACTTCATCCACGCCGTAGCCCTGCATGAGGAAATGACGGTCGTTCCACGTTACCGCGCTCGATTTAACGTCCCAATCCCAGCTAGCCAAAGCGCCGATTTCAACCGCGAGGCTCAATCGTTCCTCGTTTTCACGCAGTGTCGCATCTGCGCGTGCGCGCTCAATCGCGGACCACGTCCTCTCAGCCGTTTCCTCGACCAGCGCGATCTCAGCTTGCGTCCACTGCCGCGGGCGCGATGAAACGGCAGCCATCGAGGCGAGTGGAAGGTGGGCGCCCTTCCGTAAGGTTGAGGCCAGCATGGCTCTCATACCGAGCGCTTCACTATTGGCGCGTTCGGTCTCGGAAAGGCCCCGCCGTTCGAAATCGTCGTTTATGACAAACGTCCGCTCATGGACCTCGGCATAGGCCTCAGGGAAATCCGACAAGCGCACACTCGGCGGAAGCGGCGGCACGGTGTCGTTGCCGACCTGGTAGGGAAACACCGCCTCGTCGTCTTCAGGGCGGTAATAGGTAATGTAGCAACGATCGAGGTTCAGATGGTCCGAGAGGAGCGTAAGGGCTCGATAAGCAACAGCGTCGGTGTCTGGCTCTGCCCGTAGAGAGTCGCTCAGCTTGAGGAGGAAAGCCTGCCGCTCCTCATTTTCACACCGCGCGCCCTCAATCATTTTGCGCTCGGTGATATCGTCGAAAAGAGAGGCACAGCGGTCACCACCCACGGGATAGAACTTTGACTGATACCAGCGTCCAATAGGACTGAGCTCGTGTTCTACCTGCTCGGATACGCCACTGGTGACGACGCGGTCGAGGATATCGATCCAATATCGGTCGAGACCAGGAAAGACCTCGCTCGCCAAGCGGCCTGTTGCCTCGCTTGCAGGAACCCCCGTCAATCGGGCTAGCGCCGGGTTGTGCTCGATGTAACGGATATCTACCGCATGGCCTTCTGCATCACGGACGACCTCGTTCAGGCTGTATCCTTGGTCCATCGACTCAAACAGCGACCGATACTTCTTCTCGCTCTCTATTAACGCAGCTTCAGCGAGCCTTCGCTCAGTAATGTTGGTGAAGAGCACCGCGACACGGTTGCTTCGACGGTCGAGGCTGAAAATGTTAAGGTCGAAGGTGCGCCCGAGCGTGTGCTCGGTTTCCTCGATCCGCATCGGCTTTCCCGTGTCGAGCGCCTTACCGTAGAGCTTTGTCCAGCGGGGGTTGGGTTTACCCAGCAGTTCGGTCGCCGTCTTTCCGACGGGATAGGGCATGGTCGTGTGATCCATGAAGGCCGGGTTCGCATCAAGGAAGCGGAAGTCGACCCAGTCGCCGGCGTCGTCCTTCAGCACTTCGACAACGGCGTAGGCCTCGTCCATGGACTGAAACAACGACCGGTACTTCTCTTCGCTCGCTCTCAAGGCCGCTTCCGCTCGGGCACGTTCTGCGGTAGCCCAGGTGCGTTCGGCAACCTCTTGAACCAGCGCTACTTCCTCAGCAGTCCAGTTGCGTGCTTGAGCGCAATGGATACCGAACTCTGCGACAAGACGGCCACCCTTAGCGAGCGGCGCAACGATGGCCGCGCAAACGCCCGCCTTCTGCCAGGCCGCTCGCTCTTCCGCGCCAAAAGCCGGATCGCTGGATATGTCCGTTACGACCAGTGGCTCGCCGCGGTAGCGGGCTCCCATTGTGTGCACGCCGAACTGATCGAAGGTAAACTGGTGGGGGAAAACTTCGACCGTCGCACTATCGTCGCTGGCGGGCGGTCGCACGAACTGTGCGTGGACAGTACCGGTCTCCGCACCCAGAGCGCCATCCACTTCAGCGTACATCGCTCGATCGACGCCCAGATGAGTGCCGACCATCCGTGTGGTTGTCTTCTGGATGTCCCGTGCGTCTGAAACCGGCCGTAGGGCGTCGCTCAGCTCAAGCAAAAAAGCTTGTCTCTTCTCGCGTGCGCGATGCGCGCTCTCGGCTTTGGCAAGTTGCGCCTCTGCCTCAGCCAGACGGTGCTCTAGCAGCTTGATAATTTCGGACGTCTGCACTGCCTGCGCCTCCCGCTTCGACTGTACGAGAATGCCCGAAGTTTCCAAACACTCCTAACTAATATCGCGGATGGGCTACGGCCGGAAAAATGAATCTACCCACTGGTGCAGTTGGCGGGATGTCCGTTGACCCCACCGTGAGAGACCATCACCTCTTTGGCTTCGTTGGCTAGGTGGAAGATCCGCTAGCGGCCGCATATCGGCGCTCCAGAGCAAAGTGGTGACGAGGTTGGATTATAGCCAACGAATGACGGGGTAGGCGGTTCGTGTCCGTTCAAGACCCTAACCGATACACCGCTTCAATCGGCTCAATCTTCGCTTGCCGGAAGCCGTTTCTTAAGCCTAAATGCGATCAGCATCGACTTGAGCTCGACTTCGCGCACTCGCCGCGCGGCTTCTTCAGTGGAGACCCAAGCTGGCTTTCGCTGCCCACGTTCCTTGTACTCGGTGGCCGTCTCTGAGACCTTGACCTGATATACCTTCACCCCACACGGAGCGACATTTCCGTCATCGAGCCAATTTAGATAAGTGTCGAGTCCAACGGCCGCCTTCTTCGCACGGCCGCGTATGCCAGCTTCCTCCCAAGCTTCGATCGCAGCGGCTTCGTGCGGTTTCTTCTTTTTCATCGGCCATCCTTTTGGAATGACCCAGCGGCCGGTGCCTCGCGATGTAATCAGTAGGACAGACCTGAACATCTCGCCCTCCACGGGTCTATCGGTAGCAGACAGCTCCATACTGCGTCCGAAACTCTCCGCTAACAGCTTGTCGGGCATTGCGGCAAGCTGCTGTGCAGCGTCCCGTCTTTTGCTGCTGACCGCCTGCGGTCTTTTCGGATGACCTACATGGCCCCATCAATCGGCTATTTCGCGGTTGCTACAATGGCCAGCCTGTGTTTATGACAGTTTTATGACAGCGCTTCCGCACGCAAAGATCACGCAGGGACCAAGCCGATGATGAGCATTTTCCGGAGACTGATGCCGCGTGAGGATAGGTTCTTCGATATGTTCTGCGAGCATGCGAAGACGGTTGTAGAAGCGGCCGAGGCTCTACGCGATCTTCTTAATGGTGTGGATGTCCAGAAGAACTGCGAACGGATCGTGACACTGGAGGATCACGCCGACAATGTCACGCGAGATGTGCTTCTCGCGGTCAGACGCAGCTTCATAACGCCCTTTGATCGTGGCGACATCAAAGACCTGATCCAGTCGATGGATGACGCCATCGACATGATGCACAAGACGGTCAAGACCATTCGCCTCTTTGAGCAGTCGAGCTTCGACCCACTAATGCGGCAGATGGGCGAGGAGGTCGTACGGGCCGCGCATTTGGTCGCTGCGGCCATTCCACTTCTCGACAAGGTCGGTGCGAATGCCCAGCGCCTCAGTGCGATCGCGGAAGAGGTCACTCGCGTGGAAGGGCGTTCCGATGAACTGCATGACCAAGGGCTTAAGGATCTCTTCGTTCGCCATGGCGGTGCCGGCGACGCTATGGCCTACATGATCGGGAGCGAGATCTACGGCGAGCTTGAAAAGGTTGTCGACCGTTTCGAAGACGTCGCCAACGAGATCAGTGGCATTGTGATCGAGAACGTCTGATGGACGCGACGCTCGCCCTTCCGCTGCTGATCGCCTTGATCGGCATCGCGCTGTTCTTCGACTTCCTCAACGGGTTGCACGACGCCGCCAACTCGATCGCCACGATCGTCTCGACGCGTGTGCTTCGGCCGCAATATGCGGTCGCCTGGGCGGCGTTTTTCAACTTCATCGCCTTCCTGTTCTTCGGCCTCCATGTGGCCGAGACGCTCGGAACCGGCATCATCGATCCCGGCATCGTTTCGCCCGCAGTGATCTTTGCCGCGCTGATGGGAGCGATCGTCTGGAACATCGTCACCTGGATCTTCGGCATTCCGTCCAGTTCGTCGCATGCGCTCGTCGGCGGATTGATCGGTGCAGGTCTCGCCAAGGTAGGCATCTCTTCGATCGTCTGGAGTGGTTTTCTGAAAACGGCGGGGGCGATCTTCATGTCGCCTGCGATCGGGTTCTTCCTGGCGCTGGTCCTGGTGCTCGCCGTCTCCTGGATCTTCGTTCGCCAGACGCCTTTCGCTGTGGATCGCACGTTCCGTATCATGCAGTTCGTGTCCGCCTCGCTTTATTCCCTTGGACACGGTGGCAATGACGCGCAGAAGACGATGGGTATCATCGCGGTTCTGCTGTTCAGCCAAGGCTATCTCGGTCCGGAGTTCTATGTGCCGTTCTGGGTGGTGATCACCTGCCAATCAGCCATGGCGCTCGGCACGCTGTTCGGCGGCTGGCGGATCGTCCACACTATGGGGTCGAAGATCACCCGGCTCAATCCGATGCAGGGTTTTTGCGCCGAGACGGGCGGGGCGCTGACGCTGTTCGGCGCGACCTGGCTCGGCATTCCGGTATCGACGACGCACACGATCACCGGCGCGATCATCGGTGTCGGCGCGGCCCGGCGCGTGTCGGCTGTGCGCTGGGGGCTGGCAGGCAACATCGTTATCGCCTGGATCGTCACAATGCCGGCGGCGGCTCTGATTTCCTACATGACGTACAGAGTCGCTGCCCTATTTTCCTGACCCGTCCCAGTCGCAACAATGGCGTGAGGCAGACCTTGCAAGCCTGTGCAATAGGACTGTCATTCCTTAGGCGGCAACGAGAATGCCTTCAAGCACAATGACGCCGCGCCGATGCAGGAAATCGCTGCGGTATAGGGTCGTGTCGACAGGCTGCAGCAGGACGTGGAGGTCTATGTCTCGAAGCCGGGGCGACAAGACAGGACGATGACAACTCGCAACGATCCATCGGGATCTTCGACGATGCAATCAACCCCGAACATATCGGCGACATCATCGGGAAGGATCTCTGCGACCAACTGGTCAAGAAGATCGGCGACCTGAGTTCCTCCGACGACAGCTACCGGGAGCTAGCCGATCTATTCGACTTTACCATCGACAATCTGCGCACCAGACTGGATTTGTCACCGGAGACTTCAATCTTGCAAGATGGCTGATGGAGATCAAGGTGGACGTTCCGCCGCTTGGAAAAGCATTCGGCGGAACGTCATCTCAAACGGTTGAGAGACGGTCGATTGGAAAGTCTGCATACAAGTTCGCTTCATCTCAAAATGCTGCGCGACCTGAAGCGCATCAACGCAATATCGTCTCGATCGATCAACCAGGCTTGGGATTTCATGATTTCTGCTCGTGCAGGGCGTCGGATAATAGACCCTAAAAGAAATAAACCGAATCATCCGTGCCATTTCCCTGAATGCTAAAATTAGCAGTAGCGCAATTATACCAATGGCGTATGTTCGGTTCTCACAGGGGTAAAGTCGTTGATGGAGACGGCGACTTCTACCTGTTGATGGGAGAGCAGATCATGCAAAATTCAGTACAGCTTATAGAAGATAGCAATGCTTTCGTCGTTCGTCTCACCGAAGATGGCAAGACTTCCGATCAGGAATTCGACGGACGGGCTTACGCGATCTCGTATGCAACTGGTCAAGCAGTCCGGTTGAAATGCCTTGTACAGGTTGATGCAGCGCGAAAACGCGCTCAGCTGCAATAAAGCGATCGATTATTCTAGGACATGGCACGGACCAGATTTCGAGCCATTTCTCGGACGTACGTGGCTCATTTCCGGATGTCCTTGGAAAGCGTAAGCTGGTTCACGACGGCTCTCTGGATCGATCTACTGTCCGCCCTATAGTTCTGCGCTCAGACCGGGACGGGAAACTTGTTCAGTGGCACTATCCCCGATCGTAGCAGGTGGGCCGCAATCCTGTGGCTTCGTCTTGAGCAGCAGCGGAAATACAGGTCCGCGCTCGCGCATCATTTCGATGAAATTCGTAAATCAGAGAGCAGCAAATCCGCTCCTGTACAAACAGGAAAGATCGGTTTGAACCGCGAAGTTTTGCTTTAGACGGCTCTTCTGCCCGAGAGGCTTTTGCCGTGACGGGCCTCACGCAACCCCAGTCTACGTAGAAGCTTCCGTAACTGATTCCGCGACTTAGGGGGTTGGAGAGTAACGACCGACTTGAAGCTCGAGCTGATGCCCGAACAGTCGGTGTTCGTCATCGATTAGGATCAGGCGGCTGGGCGATGCGTTGCTCCAAGTCCGGAGGACGAGATTGAGATCTACGTCGGTGGCGAATGCGCTTTTCTACCTTGAAGGCAAGAAGATAATCGTATTATTGCCCGGCAATCGGCTTCTAGCAATTCAGCGATGATCGCTATGGTGAGGCGGCGCCGATGAATTCCCAAGACTCTATGTTGCAAGTGATGCCGCCATGAATATGAATATTGCGTAGCCGCCAACGACTACGCCGACCTGATACGAAGGAGCAAGAAGAAGCCATACGAGACCATTGCCGGTATCAGTAAAGCCGGTCACCTCATCGATCATCTCGACCACGCATCGGTAAGTGAGACTGATAATTGAGATTATAAACGAGATGTAGATGACCCATGTGAGCGCCAATGCGGTGTAAATCATCGCCCTCCGAACCAGTCACTCGGTCCACCAAACGAACCCTTTTTCGAACATCGCCCACATCACGCGATCTACGAGAGCAATGAAAGCCAACCTCATCCACATGCCAACATAGTGATTTGGTCATCTGGAAAGCGGTCGAAGAGGTGAACCCGCTGTTGGATATGCTGCCGAAGTATTTGCCGAGCATGTCGATCGCGTGTGGAATCAGTATCGGCTTACTGTAGTAGTTGCGTGCGGATTGTCGTGGCGCGGCAATGGGGCCGGTAGAATCCGAACCCGCGAATTTGTGAAAAAAAAGCCCGCCACCGAGAGTGAGCGCGGTCGCGGGCAGGATGCCGGTCGGCTGGGAAGCTAAGGTCCGGCGTCAGTCAAACCGCTAAAAGCCGCCGCTGTTCCTTGGACGCCGTGCATTCGTCACTGAACAAGATGCTGATCAATCGGCGTGAGCATTGCCTTCAGCTCTTCAGTTCCCCGAAACCCGCCAAGCCACAGATTGACCAGATCGCGCGCCAAGTCTTCGAGGCTGGGATCACGCGGGTCGATACCGCGCTGGAGTCGGATTTCTTCGAGGACACCTTTCAGTCGATTGAGATCGCTTGGTTCGAGCGCTTCGTAAGCCGTGAAATACATCTGAGTGCCCCATTTTCGCCTCAAAATAGCGCAGGCGGATGGGCGTTGGATAGATGCGAAATCTCATACCAACTTAGAACTGATCAGAGAGCCGCAGCCGCCAGCGTCCACAAGCTTGATCGCCGATCGAGGAGGGGTGAAGTCAACAGATGTGCATCGGTATAGCCGATCCCCCATGCTGAATAACGAATAGCGGTCAATGACTGTCATTACCTCTGCATGGGTCGCGACCACTGCCTCACGCTGAGCTCCAAGAAAAATCTGATACCGCATCCCTATCTCGCAGATTGCCTAAGGCCAGTTCGCCGACAACGAAAGGGTGGCACAGCAACCGATCATCCTCAATCCTTCTAGCCTATAGGTAGGGCTGCGCCGACGTTTTGGTGCAAAAAGAGAGCCCGCTCGGGTCCGTGCTAACGTGCTGAATCCTCATTAGCCCGCCAAGGAAATATGCGGCGAGCGGCTAGCTCACGCGGCGTTGCTTCGGCTTACAGCCACAATGATCGCTGCCGGGGCGTTGTTAGGCGTTCGGCCCGACGCAGTCATCACGCGCCAACAGTCCATGTTTTGCGGGGCGATAACGAGGCACGGCTGCAGGCAAGATCTCTTCTTGCCCGCACCCTTCTTGTTCTAAGATCCTGTCTTCTTCATCGTCTTCGACATTGTTCAGAGGTTTGATACGAGCGGGGCTTGGCCGGTTCTTTGGCGCTGCGCGACCACTTCGCAAGCCTGCTTCGGAAGCTAACGGGCCGGATGGAACGGTGTATACATAGGGCGAGGAGTGCGAGTTGGACCCTCATTTGCGGCAGAGACGGACATGCCATCGATCGGTATTACCTCGAGTTCAACCCGCTCGGCACGAGTATCTCAGCAGCCTCGGTAAGGTTCGAGACTTCTGTATAAGGCCTCCAGTCAAGGTTGCCGTTTTCCTTTCGTCGATTAACCCAAATCGCACGAACGCCTATTTCGCGAGAGGGTTTCATGTCCGTGTACATGCCCATGGCGACGTGGACCGTTTCATCCTGCCTCACACCCATTCTGGCGTAACTGTAATCAAAAATTTCTCTCGCAGGCTTATAGTGGCGTGCCTGTTGACCCGTGATGACATGGTCGAACCGCACGCCGATGTTGACGAGAGTGGGCGCGATCAAGTCGTCGTCCGTGTTCGAAAGAATGGCGAGTTTATAGTGCCGCTGTAATCGTTGCAAAGCATCACGCACTTCTGGATGCGGCGGCATTATCGTGGGACAAGATACGATCCGCTCGATGTCTAGCGTGGTCAAGGCGATGCCGTGTTCGCGAAAGGCTGCTGTGAAACCGATACGCATGACATCTTTGAAGAGCCGATGCGGCTTTTCGCTGGTAAGGCGTCTGCTATGAAGCGAGAAAGCATTTACAACAGCGTAAGCGGCTGCATCACTCTTGCCACGTGACCGCAACGTCTTTGCAACCTCATGTTCCAGTACCTCGTACCATTGGACGAGGGTACCATAGCAATCGAAAGTGATCACTCTGGGCGGCGGATCTAATTTAATCATAAGTTTCTCTTTGCCTCTCAGGACTGCTGGGAAATGGCGATTGCTCGGGCCTTCGAATGTTACGAGAGTGAATCGGGCGCCACTGCGTAAAATTAATAAGGTTAGACCCCATTGACACGAATGCGGAGAAGCTTGCGATGCGAATACATCCACCGCTAACGACAGGTCGCCAGACGTCCAATCTGCCGCTATATTTCCGGAACTACAAATGAAATCGCGTGTTGCTTAAGTAAAACAGAGTCGCATCGACTAATGCATGGAATGTTTATCGTCCAGCCATGTATTAGATCGGGTGTCTGAAGCCTCGCTCCAACCTCGCACCGGGCCCGTTGAGGGCGGACTCTCAGCTGTGAAGCCGATTAGAGCTCGCGCAGTTCAAGCCGGTTCGTTGGGCTCTTTTCATAGCAGCTCGGGACTATTCCATTGCTGTTGCACGGACGCCTCCATGCGTAGTGCCCCAACGCCACTCGTCGGACCGAAGGCCAACTGCGTGCAACTATCAACGCTGTCTCGTACCGGAAAAAGACATCCCTATGGGTAAGCCCAAGGCGACACTGGTACCATTGACCGGGAACCATCAAAAAACCAGCGCGTTGTCGACACCTGCGGATGGCATGCGGGAGCTCGTACCTTCGCAATCCGAGCCGACTCCCGTGGAGCGCGAGAATGACAGTAAGCTGCGCATGATTATCGGATACCACGCATCTCATGAGCAATTTGCGCCCAGCGAACTATTAGCATACGTGCAAGCTGCAGAGGATGCTGGTTTTCAGGCCATCATGACTTCCGATCACATCGCTCCATGGTTGAGCGGTCAAGGTAATTCCGGGAACAACTGGGCGTGGCTCGGCGCTGCAATGGCGAAAACCTCGCTCCCATTTGGCAGCTTGGCGATCCCAGGCGGCTGGCGCTACAATCCGGCCGTCCTCGCACATCTCGTCGGAACGATCAGCGAAATGTTTCCCGGCAGATTGCGCTGGATCGCAGTAGGAAGCGGCGAGGCTCTCAACGAACATGTCGTCGGCGGCGAGTGGCCCGCAAAGGCAGAACGCAACGCGCGCCTTTTCGCTGGCACCGAGATTATCCGCGCCCTTCTGCACGGCGAGGAAGTCGATCGGCGGGATCGCTGGTTTACGGTCGACAAGGCGCGCCTGTGGTCGTTGCCGAACACGCCACCGGCCCTGTTTGTCGCGGCATTGTCGACCGAGACCGCGCAATGGGCGGGCGGATGGTCCGACGGACTGGTTACGATCAACAAGCCGAAGCAGAAACTCGTCGATATCAGGGAGGCCTATCGCATTGGTGGCGGTGAGGAGAAGCCGCTAGCACTGCAGATGCAAATTAGCTGGGCCGAGACCGAAACCGAGGCGAGAGCGGCGGCGTGGAAAGAATGGCGCAACGCAGCCTTGCCGCCCGCTTCCCTTTCAGACCTTCCTACACCCGAGGATTTCGAGAGGGCCGCGCAGCACGTCCGGCCCGACGATATCGATGAGGTCATCTCACTCGTCACCAGTCCAGAGCCGCTGATCGAGATCATTTCTGCCGCCGAAGCCTGCGGTTTCGAAGAAGTGTTCGTCCATAACGTCTCCCGCGACCAAATCAGCTTCCTCAATTTCATGAAGCGTCAGGTGCTTCCCGCCCTGCGTGCAGCTGACACCTGATAGCCCGCGAAACATCGCCACGCCGAACGCCTGCAAGTCAATTTTCAAAAGGGAAAGCAGCCTTGATCAACGACCTTTGGTACAAGAACGCCGTTGTCTACTGCCTATCCGTCGAGACATTCATGGATGCCAACGGTGACGGAGTGGGCGATTTCCAAGGGCTGCAACGACGGCTGGATTATCTGGCCGGCCTCGGCGTCAATGCCATCTGGCTGATGCCGTTCCAGGCCTCGCCAGGTCTCGATGATGGCTACGACGTTTCCGACTATTACAACATCGATCCTCGATACGGCACGCTCGGCGACTTCGTCGAATTTACCCATAGTGCCAAGCAACGAGGTATTCGGGTGCTGATCGATCTCGTCGTCAATCACACGTCCGATCAGCATCCTTGGTTCAAGCAGGCCTGCGCCGACAAGAGTTCTCGATACAGGGACTGGTATGTTTGGTCCGAAAAGAAGCCTGAAGATGCCGACGAGGGCATGGTCTTTCCAGGGGTACAAAAGACCACATGGACACGGGACGAAAAGTCCGGCGAATACTATTTTCACCGCTTCTTCAAATTCCAACCCGATCTCAACACCGGCAATCCGCATGTCCAGGCGGAAATTCTCAAGATCATGGGTTTCTGGATACAGCTAGGCGTATCAGGTTTTCGCATGGATGCCGTTCCCTTCGTGATCGCCGAAAAGGGTGCGGATGTGAAGGCGTCGAAGCCGCAGTTCGATCTGCTGCGCAGTTTTCGCGAGTTCCTGCAGTGGCGAAAGGGTGACAGCATTATCCTCGCTGAGGCCAATGTCGTACCCAAAGAAAACCTCCAATATTTTGGCGACGACGGCGATCGTATGCAGATGATGTTCAACTTTCACGTCAATCAGGCTCTGTTCTACGCGCTTGCAAGTGCCGATACCCGCCCCCTCGCCAAGGCAATGAACGAGACCCGCGAGCGCCCGCAAACGGGGCAATGGGGAATATTCTTGCGAAACCACGACGAACTTGATCTCGGCCGGCTGTCGGAAAAACAGCGGCAAGCCGTGTTTTCGGCTTTTGGCCCGGACAAGGAGATGCAGCTCTATGATCGAGGGATACGGCGTCGGCTGGCGCCGATGCTAGGCGGCGATACCAGGCGTCTCAAGCTTGCCTACAGCTTGATGTATTCGCTACCAGGCACGCCGGTCCTGCGATATGGTGACGAGATCGGCATGGGAGACGATCTCGCATTGGAGGAGCGCAACTGCGCCCGCACGCCCATGCAATGGTCGACCGAGCCGCATGGCGGCTTCACCAAGGCGGAAAAACCCGTCCTGCCCGTCATCGAAGACGGTCCCTACGGTTTCAAACACATCAATGTCGCGGCGCAGCGACGAGATGCGGAATCGATGCTGAACTGGACTGAGCGCATGATCCGTATGCGAAAGGAAGCGCCCGAGATCGGATGGGGAAGTTTTAGCGTTTTGGATTGCGGCGATACCGGCGTGTTAGCGATGCGTTATGACTGGCGCAAAAATGCCGTTGTCATCATCCACAATCTCCATGACAAGCCGGTCGAGATCACGTTCGATCCCGGCGTAGGGGACAGTGGACGGGTCCTAATCGACATCGCCGACGGCGCCGACAGCATGGCTGACGAGAAAGGACGGCATGACATGGTGCTCGAGCCATTCGGTTATCGTTGGTACCGTGCAGGCGGGCTCGATTACCTCCTCAAGAGAAGCGACATCTGACCGCGCACCGGACCCCGGCTTTGCTCCACCCGTTGCCCGATCAGGCGACGAGGCAGCTCTTGCCGTCCGTCATTCCGCCGGCCTGCTCAAACCAGCGAGATCCCAAATGCCTGGAGTTGCTACTGATAATCCGGTTCACGATATGAGGTGGTGGCACACTGCGACCGTTTACCAGGTCTACCCGCGCAGCTTTTGCGACTCGGATGGCGACGGCATCGGCGACATTCCCGGCATCGCGTCGCGGCTGGATTATCTGCAGCGGCTGGGCATAGACATCATCTGGCTCTCGCCCATCTACCCGTCGCCCATGGACGACAACGGCTACGATATTTCGGACTATCGTGGGATCGCGCCGGAATTCGGGACGCTCGAGGATTTCGATCGGCTGGTGTCCGAGGCAAGGGCGCGCGGGATCGGCATCATTCTCGATCTCGTGGTCAATCACACATCGGATGAACATCCGTGGTTCCTGCAGTCGCGTGAGGCTTCCAACAACCCGTTCCGCGATTTCTACATCTGGCGCAAGCCGGCCGATGACGGCGGGCCGCCCAATGACCTGCAATCCTCATTCGGCGGACCGGCCTGGACGCTGGACCCGACGACCGGCGAATATTATCTGCACCTGTTCTCGCGTCGGCAGCCCGATCTCAACTGGGAGAACCCGAAGGTCCGCGCTGAAATCTACGCGATGATGAACTGGTGGCTGGATCGCGGAATTGCTGGTTTCCGCATGGACGTCATCGATTATATCGGCAAGCAGGTCGACCGACAGGTGGTTACGGACGGACCTCACCTCCACGACTATCTCCAGGAAATGAATGCCGGAACCTTCGGTGACCGCGACATCCTGACCGTGGGCGAGACGTGGAGCGCCACGCCGGGATCTGCGCTTCTTTATTCCGGGAGGGACCGCAAGGAACTATCCATGGTCTTTCAGTTTGAACATGTAACCCAGCAATGGGACGCGGTCTTCGGAAAATGGCGCCCGAAGCCGTTTAACCTTGCGAGCTTGAAGGCAGTCTTCGGCAAGTGGCAGCTGGCTTTGGCAAAAGACGGCTGGAACGCGTTGTTTTGGGGCAATCACGACCTTCCCCGCGCCGTTTCCCGTTACGGCGACGCGGCCGGCTACCACAGCCAATCCGCAAAAATGCTGGCGACGGTGCTGCACCTTTTGAAAGGAACGCCCTTCGTCTATCAAGGCGAGGAGATTGGCATGACGAACATGCCCTTCACATCGATCGACCAGTATCGCGACATTGAGACCCTGAACATGCATCGGCTGCAAATGGAGGCCGGACTGTCACCTGAAGAGTTCATCCGAGGTGCCAACGAAAGCGCGCGCGACAATGCGCGCACACCGATGCAGTGGAGCGCCGCACCGCATGGTGGTTTTTCCTCCGGAACGCCGTGGATTGAAGTGAACCCCAATTACGTCAACATCAACGCCGAGATGGCGATGATCAACGACGCTTCGATATGGAACCATTATCGCAAGCTCATCGCACTTCGCAAAGCGCACCCGGTTGTCGTCTACGGTGACTACCAGACATGGCTCGAACAGCATCCGGATGTCTACGTATATACCCGCACGCTCGATGAGGTCCGGCTTATCGTCGTCGCCAATTTCAGGCCAAGTGAGATCCGTCTTACCATGCCAAAGGAACTCATTGCGAGCGGTGACTGCCTTATCTGGAACTATGACCCCATCGTGAGTATCGGGGGCGAGCTGGTTTTCAGACCTTATGAAGCCATCGCGCTTCTGACGGTCCGCCATCCTGTGGCTTCGTCGTGAGCAGCGGCGTAAATACAGGTCCACGCTCGCGAAACATTTCGACGAGATTCGTAAACACAGAGAGCAACAGGGCCGCTCATTAGAAAGATAACTTCGAACGCGAAGTTAGGCTTTAGACGGCGCCTAGCACCCACCATGCACGTAGTCGCTTTCTCAAACCGACTTCACGCGCGCATCAGTAGCGGGTCTGCTATGGCGGAGAACGCGATGTAGCCGAGTACCAACTTACTGATCCAGTTTTAGAGGGAACTAATTCTCCGGGCCGCGGTTCATTAGATGTAGTTAGGTTCAAGCAACCTGATTTACCTCCGGAAGTCGCCAGTGCAGGTCCAGTCTATCACCCCCTCACGATTGGGCCTGCACCGAGGCTCTAGAGTTCCTCAAACCTGAACTAGGCCCACCTTCGGTTGGACACACACCATTGTCATGAATGCGTGCCGTGCAGCACTGCGTGGCGAGATCGAAGCTGAAAAGGCGCTTGGACTGTCCGCTGCATTCGCTGAGAAGCACGATTTGTCGGCTCCTGAAGCCTCCGTGCTTGCAGCATTTCGCATGCATCGCGACCGCGATTCGCACGTGCAGTGAGCCGGTCCAATAACGCAAACGGCGACGCTAATGTTGACGCAGGTGCCACGGAGGGTGCTTGGACGTCCAGGCTCACTCGAGTATCTTACGACGACTGCTACCACAGGACCATGGGAACGCTGCAGCACGGCAAGGTTGAAGCGCTCCTCGACCAAGATTAGGTGATGGCATACCAGGGCCGTAAGCCATCGAAGGGGTAGACAACATCGAATAAACCAAGCATCGGGTATATCTCGGGCGTCTGCAGGCTTACACTGATCTTCTGCGCTGGACTGGTCGGGTGGTCTGGATTTTTTCAACCTCATTTGTGCCCTTCAACCAACGTCTGCGAGCGGCCGCGGTCTGGCAACTATCCCGAAAAAGCGTTTCGCCAGTAATGCTTGGAACGAACCCGTGTCCTAATGATTTGGATACGACGAGAGGTTACGCCTTCGCCGCGCTGGGGTAGTGATGGAACCGATAATTGCTAATCACGCTCATCTGGATAAATCGGCACGCGAGCTTGGGATCTCCGTCTCCTACAGAGGTATTGGAGGTTCTTCTAGGAGCGTACCGATCGAGACGATCGAGAAGCTTCTTCGCGCCATTCGGTTTGATACCGTTCCTGAGCGACTGATATCTGGTGTTAGGAAGGATCTACACGAAATTCTTCCCCAGATTTCTTACAAATGCTTCAATCCCCGATGGCTCGATCGTACCAAAGTATGGGGATTATCCCTCCAGATGTACGAGCTGCGGTCGCACCGCAATTGGGGCATTGGTGATTTTGCTGATCTGGACGCAGTCTGTCAGATAGCAGCGGAAAACGGGGCCGATTTTGTGGGTGTGAGCCCTCTCCATGCGTTGTTCTCCGCCCAGCCAAGTCGATGCTCGCCTTACTCACCGTCGAGCAGAGCCTTTCTCAACCCGGTACACATCGCCGTGGATAAAGCTCCCGGGTATCATCATGATGACAGCTTGGACGAGGCGGTTGAAGCCGCGAGGCTAACTAATGAGGTCGATTACGACCTGGTGCAGTCTATAAAATCCAATGCTTTGCGGAAAGCTTGGCAGCGATGGCGCCGTGAAAGCGACAGTCGCGACCGGTATAGCCAGCATGCTTTTCGCGCTTATCTGGCTGACGAAGGAGAGATGCTGCGCCGTCATGCGCTATTCGAGGTTCTATCGCACCATATGGTGGCAAAGGGGAGGGGGGCCGGGTGGCGTAGTTGGCCCGAGGAGCTTCAAAATCCAGACCACCCGCTTGTTGAATCGTTTCGATCAACGCGAGAGGCGGACCTTGAATTCCAGGCCTGGCTGCAGTGGGTGGCTCATCTGCAGCTGATGGAGGTCAGTGACCGGGCCAGGAAGTACGGCTTGCGCCTGGGCCTCTATCTAGATTTCGCGGTCGGCCTTTCACCGGATGGCTCCTCTACCTGGAGTAATCCAAGAGCCTACCTGGAAGGTTTCGAGATCGGGGCGCCACCAGATCCATTCAGCATTAATGGGCAGAAGTGGGGGCTAGCGGTTCCTTCTCCGGTGTCGTCAGATCAAGAAAGCGGTTCGATCACGGATATCAAGAGAATGATGAAGTATGCCGGAATCATTCGGCTCGATCACGTGATGGGGTTATGGAGATTGTTTGTCGTCCCAACCGGCAGGCCTACTGCCGATGGCACTTACTTACACTACCCGTTTGCCGAGATCCTCGACGCTATCGCGAAAGAATCTCTCCGGAACAAGACAATGGTAGTTGGTGAAGACCTCGGCAACGTTCCTGAGGGATTTCGGGAGGCGCTGACCCAGGCAGGCATACAAGGGTACAGGGTTTTGTACTTCGAGCCGCCGGTAGGTGAGGCGAGTAGGACCGACCCGATCAGTCCCCACACGCTGTTTTGCCTGTCCACACATGACTTGATGCCCCTCGCAGGTTGGTGGCGTGAGAATGATATTGCGCTTCGGTATACGCTCGGGCTTCTCGATCCCGCAGGGATGAAAATCGAACATGACAGTCGGATTGTACTGAAAAGTGCATTGATCCGTCATTTGTTTGGGGAGGACCTCGATGATGACAATTTGGCGAAAGGAGATTTGATTAATCAAGCGATCCATAGATATGCAGCTGGAGTGAGTAGTAAGTTGCTGGCTGTCAGGCTTTCGGACTTGCTTGGTGACGCGGAACCAACCAACGTGCCCGGCACTGACGACAGCTATCCGAACTGGCGCCGGAAGGCACCACTTGCACTCGAGCAATGGAGCGAGAACGAGTTGTTCAATCTTATTGTTGAAGGTGTGTCAGAGCTGAGGCCGAGGGAAACAGGTGCTCTTCGATGAGCTAGAACACTGGAGGCCATGTGTTGGAGTGCCTCTTCAGGTTTCTTCCAGTGCGCGAAGGAATGCGCGACAGTCAATCAGTTTCCGCACATCCTCGTCATCGGGAACGACACCTTCGCCGGAAGACTTCAACTCAGGACGACGGCTCTTTTGGCTGTCGCGGAGAGGACGCTTGTGCTGAGGTGCGAGAGCGCGCCTGATGCGCGCCGGGTCTGGAAGCCTCGTTCGAGGACTTCGGCGGGTGTGCCGAGGGCACGGCCCACTCGTTGACCTTGCGGTAGCTCGACGTCTCGATCCAGGGATAAAACAAGGATCGGCTGAGAAGTCCTAGTCACTGCGTACGTCGACGATCGTCGGCGCGTTTAGGGTGCCAATAATCCGATTCAGCTCGTCGGGTATGATCTCGAGAGATGGCGGCATGGCGCGTCCCTCCGTTTCTCGGCTTCATGGGACGCGATGCTTCGGTCTTAGCCTCGTGAGGCGATCGGCGGGTCAGCGTTTTTATCCCAGTCGCGACGCTAAAGAAAGGTCCCACAAAGGGATGCCTGTGCAAAAGACGCTCCTTTCTCCACCACTTCAGCGGACCGCGCGCAGGGCGCATTTTTAGCCGGACCGCTCCGCGCGAAACTTCCGAACCCTGGCATGAGAGCCGCAGGTCTTGTCAGAACACCAGCGGCGATGACCTTTGCGCGAGTGGTCGAGCTCAAGGATGCGAATGTGACCGCCAGACAGGATGAACCGTACGCGGCCTTACCCTGGTCCGCTACCGTACGAAAGACTTGCGAATTATCAATATGCCTTTAGATCCTCACGGGGCTGATTAGGCCCTGGGGAAGGAAATTGAATGACTTCGCATGTAACCGCACTCCAGGCTGCGTCAGTCGAGGGGCGCTACCGGCTACTCGTTGATGCGATCACTGACTACGCCATTTTCATGCTCGACAGAGAAGGGCACGTGTCAAGTTGGAATGCTGGCGCACAGCGGTTCAAAGGCTATACTGAATCTGAAATCCTCGGCGAACATTTCTCACGGTTCTATACTCCGGAAGACCTGGCGGCCGGTGTCCCGGCACGCGCCTTGGCGACAGCGGAGGCTGAAGGTCGCTTTGAAGCTGAAGGGTGGCGGGTCCGAAAAGACGGCCAGCAGTTTTGGGCCCATGTCGTCATCGATGCCATCCGCGATCCGGGCGGTCAGGTCCTCGGCTTTGCAAAAATCACCCGTGATCTGTCGGAGCGTAAAGCTGCCGAGGAGATCGTCAAGCGAAGCGAAGAGCAGCTGCGACTACTGATCCAGGGGGTTACAGACTATGCTATTTACATGCTCGACCCGAACGGCAGCGTTTCGAGCTGGAACTCCGGCGCTGAACGCATCAAAGGCTACACTCCCGAAGAGATCATTGGGCAGCATTTTTCGACATTCTACACCGACGAGGATCGATTGGAGGATCTTCCCCGCAAGGCACTCGAGGTCGCAGCGAGAGACGGTCGGTTTGAACGGGAAGGCTGGCGGAAGCGAAAGGATGGTACTCGCTTCTGGGCAAACGTTATTATCGACGCAATTCACGCTGAAGATGGGACAATTATCGGGTTTGCGAAAGTCACCCGCGACATCACCGAAAAACGTCAGGCTCAGGAGGCGCTAGAGCGCGCTCAAAAGGAGCTGTTCCAGGCCCAGAAGATGGAAGCGGTCGGTCAGCTGACCGGCGGCGTGGCCCATGACTTCAACAACCTCCTGATGGCGATACTTGGAAGCCTGGAGATTGCGCGCAAACGGGCAGCCGCCGGTCAGAACGTTGTCGACCTGATTGATCACGCGATTGTCGGCGCCAAACGTGGTGCGTCACTGACACAGCGGTTGCTCGCCTTTTCGCGCAAGCAAGACCTGAAACTGGAACCCGTCGCCGTTCCGGCGCTGGTTTCCGAGATGGCGGAGCTTCTCCAGCGCTCGATCGGTCCGACCGTCGAGATCAGTACCACTTTCCCGCTGACACTCCCGCCCGTGCTGTCCGATCCGAATCAACTCCAAAACGCTCTTCTCAACCTCGTCGTCAATGCTCGAGACGCGATGCCGGACGGCGGCGTGATTGCAATTTCTGCCCGGAGACATCAGTTGCGCGACCAGCAGGTTCCTGAACTGAAGGCGGGCAACTATGTCTGCCTGTCGGTAAAGGATGAAGGCGACGGTATGGATGCCGCCACACTTGAAAAAGCAACAACGCCATTCTTCACCACGAAGGGTGTGGGGAAAGGGACAGGCCTTGGCTTGCCAATGGTTCAAGGCCTTATGGGGCAGGCCGGCGGGCGCCTGCTGATGAAGTCGAAGCCAGGCGAAGGCACCACGGCCGAGCTCTGGATGCCAGTTACAGAACCTGTTCAAATCGAGCAACAGCAAGAGACCGTTCAGGATCCGGTTGTTCCATATCGCCGTCTGACGGTTCTGGCTGTGGACGACGATGCTCTGGTCCTGATGAACACCGTCCTGATGCTCGAAGATCTCGGCCATACGGCGATTGAGGCACATTCTGCGGCAGATGCTCTCAAAATCTTGGCGGCTGGTCCGTCGCCGGACGTAGTTATCACGGATCACGCCATGCCACAGATGACGGGGGCTGAATTGGCCGATAAGATCGCCGAGCTCTATCCGGATCTCAAAGTCATTGTGGCCTCTGGCTATGCCGAGTTGCCGAAAGGCGCCAAAGCGCTCGCGCGCCTCACTAAACCATTCAGTCAAAGGCAATTGATGGAGGGATTGGCGGCGGTTCAGGACGGCTGGCTTTCTTGATAGCAGCGATCACAGTATGTTAACGCCGGCGTATCGGCGCTAAATGAACGCCATCTTCCATGGCAGATAACTTTACATCGAACAATGGCTCTCCTTTCACACTTTAGGCTCCATGTCTGCCTCTTGAGGACGAGCAGTAGGAGGAAGCCGCGCGAAGCGCCTTTGCGCCCCAGATCAAGGGGCGTCAGATGCCGCGAGGGCGATTTCGACATCCAGATCGACGCTCCTTCCGCTAATGTCAATCGCTCCAACGATATGGCCGTCGTATGAGAGAGGCAGGCCGCCCCCGAAAATGATCGCGCGACCGTTGTGGCTGTTCTGAATGCCGTAGAGTTCGGAGCCGGGCTGAGCAAGCCCGGCGAGCACTTCGGTGCTGTTGCTGAAGATCCGGGCTGAGAAGGCCTTGTTAATCGCCAGTTCGACGGTTCCAATCCTGGCGTGATTGTTCCGGCGAAATGCCGGGAGGTGACCGCCAACGTCAATGACGGCGCCGACGCCCGTGCTTCCTCCGGTGATAAGGACGACCTTTTTTGCATTACTTGTTGTCATGATGATTTCCTTTTCGATGCAGGCGTGAGGTATCGATGTCAGCGACCTGCGATTTCTCAGCCCGATCTGTGACCGCGGGGGCGGACGCCGATACTTGGGGCGTCCAGACGTGACGTGGATTTGCTTCAGGCGGCCGCGGCAGCTCGCAGGGTATTGATGAGGATGCCTGCAGTTTCCACGGAAGAACCCGGATTCTGGCCGGTGATCAGCAGGCCGTCCTGGACGGCATAGGATCCCCAGTCGGGGCCGCTTGAGTAGATACCACCGTCCTGCTTCAGCACATCTTCGACCAGGAAAGGCACCACGTCCGTCAGGCCAACGCCATCTTCTTCAGTGTTCTTGAAGCCCGTCACTTTTTTTCCCTGAACAAGCGGGCTGCCATCGACGGCCCTGACGTTGCGCAGGACGCCTGGTGCGTGGCAGACGAAGGCGACCGGCTTGCCCGAGCGATAAAGCGATTGGATGATCTCGATCGAGTCCCTGTCTTCGGCCAGATCCCACAGCGGACCATGACCGCCTGGGTAGAAAACTGCGTCGAAATCTTCTGGCCAGATGGAGGCGAGCGGTACAGTCGATGAGAGTACGGCCTGGGCCGCCGGATCAGCGTGAAAGCGCCGGGTCTGCTCGGTTTGGAAGCTCGGTTCGTCGCTCTTCGGGTCGAGTGGCGGCTGGCCGCCCTTCGGCGATGCGACGGTGATATCTACGCCTGCTTCGAGGAACGCATAATAGGGTGCGGCAAACTCTTCCAGCCAGAAGCCGGTCTTGCGGCCGGTGTTACCAAGTTCGTCGTGCGAGGTGAGAACCATGAGGAGTTTCATATGCTTGTCCTTTCGATCTGTCCGACTGTTCGGATGAGAGGAACATGCACCTCCGCGCACCATTGCGGAAATTTATTTTCTTGATTTCAGATATATCATCGGCAATATAACTGGATGAAATACGACCTGAATCTTTTGCCGATCTTTCTGACATTGATGGACGAGCGCAACGTCACGCGCGCCGCCGAGCGATTGGGTATGACTCAACCGGCCTTGTCGAACGCGCTTAACCGTCTGCGCGAAACACTGCGCGATCCATTGTTCATTCGCGAGCGATACGGGATGAAGCCGACGCATATGGCAGAAGAGCTCGCCCCCGTTGTGCGCGCGGCGCTCTCAAGACTTGACGACGCAATCGGCGGTCAGCAGGAATTTGATCCGACGCTCGCTACCCGGCAATTCACGATCGCCCCTAATAGCTACGTCGAATACGCTCTCATGCCCGTCATTGTCGCACGGCTGCGGGATGTCGCGCCGGGGATCCGCCTGCGCCTGACGCCGTTCGGAAATGACCTGATTGACACCGGCGCGGTTTCGGGCGCGACGGAGATTGTGCTGGGCAGGGTGGTCGATCCGCCCGATAACATGGTCGTGCAACATCTGATGGATGATGGGCTCGCCTGCGTGGTTCGAAAAGATCATCCCGTGATCGGCGACGAGCTTTCCCAGGAGCAGTACGAACAGATGAAGCACGTGAATGTGCTTCCGCCCGGACGGATGCGCGCAGGTCTGTTTCAGGCCCTCCAGCAGCGCGGCTTAAAGCGCGAGGTGGCGGTGTCGGTCACGCACTTCCTGGCGGTGCCAGAGATGATCGCCGTTAGCGATTATTGCTCCACGCTGCCAAGGCTGATTTGCCAGCGGCTTGCACGAGACGAAAGGCTCAAGGTACTCCCCGCCCCGGTGGATCTTGGCACCTTTCCGGTCGAACTTGCCTGGCATGTCCGTTACCGGAGCGATCCGGCGCATCGGTGGCTGCGCTCTCTGATCACTGACGTAGCGAAAGAATTCAACATCCTCAGCGGAGAAGATCGCGCCTAATCTTTGTCATCTAGAACGAGAAAGGCAGGCGTGTGAGGATTGCTACTTTCAGCCCGAACGACTGTAAGGCCACTTTCTTCTGACCGCCACAGCTTGTGAACCATGTCGTCACATACGGTAATTCGACATGTGCCGCGCGAGGTGTTACTATCCGCCATCGTCACCCACTTTCCAGTAGGCGGTGACGGCTGAGGGTTACTACGTGCTCCCGCCTGCCATACAGGATGAAGGGAGCAGACGATGCTTCTCACAATTTGTTCGCAGCCTGAACTCCGTGCCGATCTACGCGAGCGCGCCGCCCGCTACTACCCGGTCATTGAAAATCAGGACCAGTTGATAGACCGAACTATCTCGGCGGTTTGCGACAATCCAGATCTGATCGAAACAGGGTCTTTGCAGGAAGTCTTTAAGGTCATGCACCATCTGGCCCAACCAGCCGCGCCTCATTTAGATTTGTCGGTTGACAGAGCTTTCGTCGCGGCGTGACCTTTCGGCGTTAGCTTGCACCGCACGCGACGTAGCTTAAATTCACCGTCGATCTGGATCAGACCGGCTTCCAAGGCCTCGATGATCGTCTTCAATCCGACGCCTTTTGGTTGGGGTTTAAACGAGCGATTGGTTATGCCTGTCAGCAGGAGGCTCATTCGTTTGCTGGTCATTGCTGGCACTCGCTTCATGCCTCTGAACCAAGTTGAGCCCCCGATGTTTCAGGAAAACGATCGATTAAAAAGACGGAACGATCTCCGTCCCAGCGGGTTGGTACTGCAGGCGGTTAGATGGGCAGCTGACGATGGACTTCCCCGGCGATCTCGACCGGGTAGCAACTTAGACGCAGTCCGCACCGCTGGTGAATGAGAATGAAGGAGATACGACCGTGGGTTCGACATCCGATAAAATTTCCGGCAAGGCCAATGAAATGACTGGCAAGGCAAAGCAGGCGGTTGGCGATGCTACCGACAATCGTAGCATGCAGGCCAAGGGCGCGGCTCAGGAAGCAAAGGGCGATGCCCAGCAGGCTAAAGGCGAAGCCAAAGACGCCGTCAAGAACGTGGTCGACCGCCACTAAGTCAAATACCCTTGCACGTTTGAGGCCCGCTTTTTAGCGGGCCTTTATTTTTGACAATCTGGTCTGCAATCGGCATCCAGCTTCGGAAAGCTCGCTGCCTCACACCTTGGCACCCCGGCACCTTGATTTATCATCTTTTGAATTACACTTATCGCGACGATACACCGGTCTTGAGAGGATAGATGGTAGCGGAAATCTGTACGTTCGACGATCCCGGTACCCGCCTGGCGCTTTTCGGACGCACTATCCGCGGTATGCGGCTTTCGCGAACCTACTGGCCCGTCCTCTCGAGAATGTGCTGGGGACGCACCCTAAAGACTTTACCCATCCCGACGGTATCGAGCCGGATCTGATCCTATTTTAGGAGGTGCTGCTGGAGGGCGGGACTGCTATGTTTGCCGCCCAAATCCTCCTCATAGTCCATTAACGCGGCATGAGGGATATGAAAGCCGAGACCGTCGAACGACGACTTCAAATAGGCGAGCCATGTCCGGCGGTGATCATAGATGGTGAAATCCCACGCCTCGATCGTCTGGTATTCACCTTCTTTCCGTCCACCCAAAGATCGCCGCCATAATTTAGGAGGTTGAATGCCAGGAAGAACGCATCTTCATGAAGCGGCGAGTCGATGACACCATGTCCGCGCGTCTTGCAGGACAACCGTGCCGTGGAAATCTCGGAATTGTCGAAGACAGGCGCGTTCACGACGTCCAGTTGTTGGTATGAAAATATTCCGTCGTTAGATTGCTGCCCACGGCGGTCGGCATGAAGTCGGCTTTCGTGTTCGGCTTGGCAAAAGGTGAACGTGATCGAGTAATATCATTTTGGCGGCAGGCGAGAAGAGGCCGATCTGCGATCCCTTTTCCGATTTGTGCCGCCCGTTCGTTGTCGCACAGGGTATTGGTTCAGTTTCACACGCAAATGGGTCGTGGTCGGGCCTTCCCTAGTCTCGCTTATGACTTTGTTAGCTGCCATAACTTGCCCCACCGCAATATTAGGCTAATTAGCACGCATTAAAATTGAGGCTTTCCGTTGATCAAGGCCAGACCAGCGTTTCTTCTGCTTTGTGCAGCCCTTATTCCGATGCTCGTGCTGGCCGCTCTGATGGGCTGGTTTGTCATTCGCGAGCGGCAGACGTCAATTGCAAATGGAATCCAGGATCGAGCTTTGTTGCTCTCTGCAGCCGTGAGCCGTGAACTCGAAATCCAAATCCAGCTTCTTTCTCTTGTCGCTGAGTCACCGCGGCTCGATCTTCCCGTCTCGAGAAGCAGTTTCGCCGAAACCGCCCGCCGCCTGAAGGCCAAAGCACCTCAGTGGGAGCAGATCAGGGTCACGAGCGGTGACGGCGACATTGTTCTGTCATTTCCGCCACTCAGACCTTCTGCATCGCGGAAAGTTGTCGATCAGGAGAGCCACGACCGGGTGGTGAGCTCCGGGGTCGGCGTGGTCGGAAACGTTGTCACTGGGCCTGGAGGAAAGGCTGCCTTCCCCGTGCGTGTGCCGATCCAGCGCGACGATCGGACGAAAGCCGTGCTTTCGGCGGTCATTCGCCCGGAGATGATCGCGAGGATTCTAAGGGACAGCGGCCTTCCAACAGGCTGGTCGGCTTGGGTCACTGACAGTCGCGACAGGCTCGTTGCGGCCACCGCTGTGTCTAACCTTGAAGCGAGGCCCGCGTCCGAATTCGGCCTTGCTGTCGAGGGTGATCGTTTTCAGTTGTTCGACGGGTCGAGTCTCCAGACTGCCAGTGCCGCCCTTGAGGGTACGCCGTGGCAGGTGCGTGTTGGACTGCCGTCTGCGGTTTATGAGCGCCCCGCTCAGCAAGCGATACTGCTACTCACCGTAGCCGGAGCTCTTATTGCACTGCTCTGTGCTCTGGCAGCCATGCTGCTTTATCGCGAACTACGCGCAAGGACTGCTGAACGGGAAAGCGTCGCAAACTGGCAACGCATGGATGCATTGGGGAAGCTGACAGGGCAGGCGGCTCACGATTTCAACAATCTCCTCATGGTTTTTCAGTCCGGCGTCGAAGGGATCGAGAGGCGCAGAAACGACGAAGAACGCGTCACGCGGCTCCTTGGTCATATGAAAGAGGGCTTGACCCGAGGAAAGAATATCACCCGTCGTCTCCTCTCATTTGCTAAGCGTTCGAACCAGGGGGCCGAGCACATTGAGCTCCTGCCGAAATTCGAGGAGATGGCCCCGCTCCTTAGGCAAGCGCTTAACGACAGCATACTGATCGACGTTGACCTACCTGCTGATCTCTGGCCTATCCATGCCGATCCTGTCGGGCTCGAAATCGCGCTCATCAACCTTTTAACGAACTCTCGGGAGGCCATGGCTAACGGCGGTAAGGTCACGATCACCGCCCGCAACGTTTCAGAGGGATCTTTCGAGGACAAAAGGGTGCAAGGCCCGATTGTCGCAATCACGGTCACTGATACAGGAAGCGGTATTTCTTCTTCCGACCTCGAGCGCATCTTTGAACCCTTTTTCTCTACGAAGGAGAACAAGAGCCCCGGTCTTGGTCTGACGCAGGTCCACGGCTTTGCCCTAGGTTCGGGTGGCATCATCAAAGGGGCCAGTCTGCAGGGCCACGGTAGCGCATTCACGCTGTTGCTGCCCAAATCAAACGCACCGAGCCTGACAGGAGGAAACGCCGCGGACGCAAATTTCCCGCAGTGTCTGCTGATCGTGGACGATACGCCTGCTTCTTTGGACTCAGCGCGTCTTGCCTTGGACGGGCTGGTTGCGGACATCATCGCCGCGCGCAGCGGATCGGAAGCGCTCGAACTTTTGCAGAGCCGTGCTGGGATAGAAGCCGTGATCAGCGACATCATGATGCCAGGAATGTCTGGTATCGAACTCGCAGAGGAAATCGCCCGCCGATGGCCTGAGCTCCCCGTCGTTCTCATGACTGGCTATAGCGACAAGCTTGAAGCCGGAGCCGCAGTGTCTCATCCGGTCGTCACGAAGCCCTTTACGACAAAGGAACTTGCTGCCGCACTTGCAGCGCCTCGCCCAGGATTGCCCGATCTCACAAACGTAGTTCGTCTTGATCAATCCACGAGATCTTGAGCCTATGAGACCGGCGATGTCTTATATCTCCCGCTTGCGCCATCAGTTGGTGGCCAAGCCCGAGCGATACCAGTGGCGGACGGCAATCCGCCACACTAGAACGTTGGGGAGAATCCGCGAGCAGCTATGTATCGCGGCCATGGGGGACGTATGAACGACATCGATCAGAATTCGCCTGATGCTTTGCCCGACGAGACAAACGCTGTGAAATTCCTGATGGGAGGCGGCGCTTCCGGCAAATTGATCCGTTCCCGCAACTGGCGGGAGACGCCATTCGGGGAGCCAGATTCGTGGCCACAGAGCCTTCGTTCGGCGGTCAGCATCTGTCTCGGTACGAATTTTCCGATAGCGATCTATTGGGGGCCGGAACTGGCCCTCCTTTACAACGATGCCTGGAGCGACATTCCCGGAGAAAAGCACCCCTGGGCTTTTGGTCGTCCCGGCCGAGAAGTCTGGCCGGAAATCTGGGAGGCCATTTGGCCACTTTTCGACACTGTCCTTTCGACAGGAGAGGGTGTCTGGCAGCAAGATCAACTGCTTCCGATGCATCGGCATGGGTATACCGAGGAGTGCTACTTCAATTTCACTTTCAGCCCGATCCGGGGCGAGGATGGCAGCGCGGAAGGGATATTCAACGCGGTTGTCGAGACCACCTTCCAGGTCATCGGAGAGCGTCGCGAGCGAACATTGCGCGAGTTGGCCGAGCATCTGGCATCGGCGCGATCTCAAGAGGACGTGTTCGCGTCGGCCTTGTCTTTACTCGGGTCTAAGCCCCAGGATCTTCCCTTCTGCGCGCTATTCATCGTTTCTGATGACGGAGTGAGTGAGCGCCTGATCGGGACGGTCGGGGCGGACGTCGATGGCACTAGATTGTTGCCGGTGCGTGATCCCGGTAATGAGGGCTCGTTTCTGATTGACAATCTTGAGGACGTCCTCGGCCAAGGAGTTCCTAGCCGCGCGTGGCCGGAACTGGTCGAGCGCGCGCTCGCGGTCCCATTCGGAGCGGCTACCCCGTCAGGGGCTCCAGTCGGCTATCTCGTATCGGGAATAAGTCCCCGCCGGGCGCTTGATAATGACTATCGCGCTTTCTTCGAGCGTGCTGCTATCCATATCGGCACTGCGGTGGGCAACGTTCGGGCTTTCGAGGAGGAACGCCGCCGCACCAAAGCGCTTGAGGACATAGACCGGGCGAAGACGACTTTCTTCTCCAATGTCAGTCATGAATTCCGAACGCCGCTCACTTTGATGCTTGGGCCGCTTGAGGATGCTCTTGTCGATCGCGACAACCTGATACCTCGCGAGCGGGAGCGGATCGAAGTCATTCACCGGAACGGGCTCCGCCTTCTCAAGCTGGTCAATTCGCTGCTCGATTTCTCGCGCATAGAAGCAGGCCGTGCGCAGGCCAATCTGCAGCCGGCGGATATAGTTGCTTTGACCACCGATCTCGCAAGCAATTTCCAATCTGCGATGGAGAAGGCGGGACTGCGCTTCGTCGTTACGGTGGGTCCTGTCTCTGCGCCTGTGTCCCTGGACCAGGACATGTGGGAAAAGATCGTCCTCAATCTTCTATCCAATGCATTCAAGTTCACGTTCGATGGCGAGGTAGCTGTCGACATACGGGAGGTAGATGGGAACGCTGTGTTGACCGTCCGCGACACAGGAACGGGCATCAGTCCTGATCAGCTGTCGAGGCTGTTCGAACGGTTTCACCGGATTGAGGGTGCGCGTGGACGATCTATTGAGGGCAGCGGTATTGGCCTCGCACTGGTGCAGGAACTTGTGAAGTTCCACGGCGGCACGATCGAGGTCCAGAGCACGCCTGGAAAAGGCACCGAGTTCACCGTCTCGCTTCCTGTCAGTACAATGGCTGCATTGCCGATCGTATCACCGGCGAGTGAGCCTCTACCGTCGTTGGCCGTTCGTGCTGACAGTTACGTCCAGGAAGCTTTGCGCTGGCTACCTGACGCATCTGCAGGAAACGACCAGACGGGGTTAGATTCACGAGCTGGAGCCTTGGTGGGAACAAAACCGGGCGCCGCCCGCATCCTTCTCGCCGACGACAATGCCGACATGAGAGACTACGTGCGGCGCCTGCTTTCCGGTACCTATGAGGTAGAAGTTGTCGGTGACGGCATGGACGCCTTAGCGTCCATCAATCACCGTCGCCCGGATCTCCTACTGACCGACGTCATGATGCCACGACTGGATGGGTTTGGCCTTATCAAGGCTATTCGCGCAGATCCGGCATTGCGAGACCTGCCTGTTATTGCTTTGTCTGCGCGTGCCGGCGAGGAGGCCAAGGTCGAAGGTCTCGACGCTGGTGCGGACGACTATCTGGCAAAGCCATTTTCGGCGCGTGAGCTAGCCGCCACCGTCCATTCGAACCTCGAACTGGCCAGGCTTCGACGAGAAACGGTTGCATCCTTGCGGGAAAGCGAAGCGCGGTTCCGCAACATGGCAGACCATGCCCCGGTCATGATGTGGGTGACCGACCCTGAGGGGCGTTGCACGTATCTGAACCGCGGATGGTATGATTTCACAGGTCAAACGCCGGCGGAAGGGCTGGACTACGGATGGCTTGAGGCCACCCACCCCGACGACAAGTTTTCTGCGGGAGAAACCTTCCATCAGGCGAATGCGAGGCAGGAAGCTTTTCGCATCGAGTACCGTCTGCGGGGCGCGGACGGCGAGTATCGATGGGCGATCGATGCCGGGGCGCCTCGGTTTGATGATGAGGGCTGTTTTCTCGGCTTTGTCGGCTCGGTGATCGACATTACGGAACGGAAGCGGACGGAAGCGTTGCAGGCCGCTCAGGCACAACTGCTTGAGACTGCAATGCAAGATTTTCCGCTCCAGAAAATCCTGGACGACCTTGTTCTCATGGTGGAAGGTCTTTCGTCGGCGGGAGTCGTTGCCTCTATTCTCCTCATGGATGCCGACGGCAAGCGCCTACGACATGGCGCGGGACCTAATCTGCCTGAAGAATACAACAATGCCATCGACGGCATTGAGATTGGTCCGAACGTCGGTTCGTGCGGAAGTGCTGCATTCTTCAAAAAGCCTGTCTACGTCAATGACATCGCGACCGACCCGCTCTGGGCCGATTTTCGCGAGCTGGCGCTCTCCCACGGTCTGCACGCGTGTTGGTCGTCGCCGATACTCTCGGCAGACGGGGAGGTTTTAGGGACTTTTGCCCTCTACTATCGGATCGCCCTGGTAGCACCGTCCTCTGATCGCAATTTGCTGGACTACGTTGCCGGATCAGCGGCCCTGATCATCGAGAGAAGACGCTCGCTGGAAGCGCTCGAAAAGCAGACCCGCAGGCTGGAAGCGCTTAACCGAACCTCCAATGCGCTCGCGGGCGAGCTCGATCTCGAACGCCTGGTGCAGACCGTGACCGACGCTGGGTTGGAACTGAGTGGCGCCCAATTCGGTGCGTTCTTTTATAATGTCTCGGACGCCAAGGGTGAGAGCTACATGCTCTATACCCTGTCCGGAGTGGCCCGTTCTGAATTCGAGAAATTTCGGATGCCCCGGAATACGAAAGTATTCGCGCCTACTTTCATGGGCGAGGGCATCGTCCGGTCCGATGACATCACGATGGATGAGCGCTACGGCCGGAATGCCCCGTACAAGGGTATGCCGGAGGGGCATCTGCCGGTCAGAAGCTATATCGCGGTTCCTGTAATATCGTCGAATGGAGAAGTGACAGGAGGTTTGTTCTTCGGCCATCCTGAGCCGCGGAGGTTCAGCGAGGAACACGAGGTACTGCTCAGCGGTATCGCGGTGCAGGCGGCCGTCGCATTCGATAACGCCCGGCTATTCCGGACGGCTCAGACGGAAATCGAGCAGCGCCGAGCGGCTGAACACGAGCTCAGCAGGCTGAACTCGCACCTCGAAGATCGGGTCGCAGATGAGGTCGCCAAGCGCTCGGCTGCAGAGCAGGCACTGCGGCAGGCGCAGAAGATGGAAGCTCTCGGCCAGCTCACCGGTGGCGTTGCCCACGACTTCAATAATCTGCTGCAAGTTGTCGCTGGCAACCTGCAGCTGCTCTCCAAAGATATCGCTGGAAACGAGACGGCCACTCGTCGTGTCACCAATGCCCTGGCGGGGGTCGATCGTGGGGCAAAGCTCGCAAGCCAGCTTCTTGCGTTCGGACGCCGGCAGGCCTTGGAGCCCAGGGTAATCAACATAGGTCGGTTCCTCGGCGGAACCGAAGAAATGCTCAGGCGCACGCTGGGTGAGGCGATTGACATTGAGACCGTTCGAAGCGGGGGCTTATGGAACGCCTCGGTCGATCCCACACAAGTAGAAAACGCGATTCTTAATCTCGCGATCAATGCACGAGACGCGATGGACGGGCAGGGGAAGCTGACTATCGAAGTGGCCAATGCCTTTCTTGATGATGAGTATGTCAGGCAGCAAGACGACGTGGCGCCCGGGCAATATGTGATGCTCGCGGTCACCGATACCGGGTCCGGGATGGCTCCCGAGATTGTTGATCAGGTATTCGAGCCGTTCTTTTCGACCAAACCAGTCGGCAAAGGGACGGGTCTCGGCTTATCGATGGTCTATGGCTTCGTGAAACAATCCGGTGGCCACATCAAGATCTATAGCGAGCTCGGGCACGGCACGACGATCAAGCTTTATTTCCCGCGCGTTCGACAGGAAGAAGAGAAGATAGCGGAAGCCGATGCTGGACCGATCGGGGGTGGAAGCGAGACTATCCTCGTCGCCGAGGATGACGAGGAAGTCCGCAACACGGTCGTTGAACTTTTGACAGACCTCGGGTACCGGGTCTTAAAAGCTAAGGATGCGGCATCCGCGCTCACGATCATTGAAAGTGGTATGCATATCGATCTGCTGTTTACGGATGTGATCATGCCCGGCTCCCTGAAAAGTTCCGACATGGCGCGACAAGCCCAAGTCCGTCAGCCTCATCTCGCAGTCTTGTTCACCAGCGGCTACACTGAGAACTCGATCGTGCACGGCGGCAGGCTCGATGCTGGCGTGGAGCTTTTGTCGAAACCCTACACCCGGGAGGCGCTCGCTAGAAAACTGAGGCACGTCCTTGCCAATCATCATCAGCGGCACGGGCCCAGCCTTCATCCAAATCCAGCCAGTCAACCGAAAGAACCTGCGGCTATGC
Source organism: Hyphomicrobiales bacterium (assembly GCA_900469445.1). GTDB lineage: Bacteria > Pseudomonadota > Alphaproteobacteria > Rhizobiales > Rhizobiaceae > Neorhizobium. Next base: position 1,963 of record UBXM01000020.1, on the reverse strand, counting down.
GAGAATTGAAGATCCTGCTGGTGGAGGACGATGTTTTGATCCGCATGTCGACCGTCGATATGATGGAAGAGCTGGGGCACACCGTCACCGAGGCGGGTTCCGGTAAGGAGGCTTTGGGTATACTCGCTGAGGATACATTCGACGTTCTGATCACCGATCTTGGCCTTCCCGGAATGTCAGGCGAGGAACTGGCCCAGCGAGTCAGAGCTACATGGCCCGAACTCGCAATCGTCTTTGCCACAGGCGAATGGAAGGCGCCGGACTTGCCAGGTCCCGGCGCGGTTGGGCTGCTTTCAAAACCATTTGGCGTCGAAGAGATCAGGCAGGCTTTAGCTCGGCTATTTCAACAAGCGCCGGAAGCGCGCAATCCCAAGTGACGTGGCAAAGGCGCTTTTCGGCTGGCGCAAAAAACCTAAACGCCTGGATATGCAGGCTATAAAGGTGCCAGGTCAGTGGCCCATGGGTTCGATCCCCATGTAGACCCGGGAAAAGGTCTCAGTCAGGCTGTCCCATTCACGAATTTGCCGCAGTAGAGGAAGAATGGAAGCCTGGCGAGGCTATCAGCTCTGCCTGCTTGGCCAGAAGCAGGCGAAATGGCGAGCGGATGCACATAGGACACGTGGCGCATCCATCGTCTGCAGAGCCGGCTGACAGCGGCAGCCGCCAAGATCGATCGCGAACGGTCGCGGCTACGGCAGGGTGCAGACATCCACTTATCGCCGCGAGGGCATTTGAAGGCCGTACCTTCATATCAAGTCGCCTCGGGCGTCCTGTCACCCAAATTATCGAAAACGAGCGGGTGAATGGTCTCGGTGGCGTGTTGGGGGTCTTGCCGAATGCCGTTCGGTGGCCTCGACCGTGACCTCGGTGATCTTTTCATTCCGGAAGATCGGTTTATCTGACCGTTGTGCCGCCGCAACCGAAGCGACCGCCTCGCGCGCTACACCGGCTGAGTTAACTCTCAACTGCTTTGATAAACTCCGGGTTGAAGCCGGTTGCAGTGAAGCGATCATGCTTTTGAATGAGATAAAGGATGACCTGTCGAGATTGGCGGGGTTTCGTGTTCGAGTCTTTTCTAGAGCTTCGCTTCGACGCTGGGCATATCAGAAACTTGAGCAAGGCGCGCATACCCGTGCCGAGGTGGCGGCGATACCGCGGGTAGTACAGGCAAAGGACAGGACAGGCAGGCGTCCAGTAGTGCGGCACCTGTCATCGCGTCCGCGCGACCATCGACATCCCAGCGTCACGCGAGAGGTGTAGCTTGCACAAACGCTGTCCTCCTCCCAAAGCTGGACACCCGCTTGGCCCGCCTCTGGCGAGCCTCTTTTTCCATGTCCTGTTTTTCTTCGGCCGAGCAACCAAATTAATTGAAGGATCGTTCACGTTGAAATCTGAAGGAGATGATGATGGGAAAGAAGCTCAATCGAATTTACGAGGCCCTTGTGGAAGGGGCGGCGGACGGTCTTGCTGGGAAAGCTCTATACGATCACGCAACTGCAAAGTCTCCCGACACTTCTAGCAAGCGGATCGTCAAGGCAGCGCTCCTTGCTCTCACCGACCCAGATGTCAGAGATCGCGACGTGCTTGAGCGGATCTACGCGCTGGCGATCGACTACCGAATGACGTCCCTTGGCATTGAGGTGGATAGCCATGAAGACGATGATGAAACACGAGCTCCAGTTATCTCGAACAAGCTGAGGTCGAAGCTGAACACATCGGTATCGACACTTCCGGTTGCCCGAGACGCCGACGCCGCTGGAGTTGCCCCTTAAAAACCGGACAGGATCAGTTTTCTATTTCACGGTTTAAGAACTCACGAGGCGAGCAATAGCCCAAGGCCTTGTGCGGGTGAAGGGTATTGTAGTGTTCGAACCATGAGGGCAGTTGCGCGATAACGGTCATGGCGTCCGGCAAGGGGTTCACCGAGACGTAATCACGCTTGAAGGTTTTGACGAAGGCTTCG
>UBXM01000073.1 GCA_900469445.1 Hyphomicrobiales bacterium | reverse complement strand
CCGATCAGGATGCGGCCGGATGTCGGGTGTTCGAGGCCTGCCAGCATGCGCAGTGTCGTCGTCTTGCCGCAGCCGGAAGGACCGAGAAGCGTCACCAGCGTGCCGGGTTCCACCGTCAGCGACAGGTCATGGATGGCCGTGAAGGCGCCGAAGGATTTGCGGACATTCTGGAACGTGACCGAACCGGCGTTTCTGGTCATGCGGTCTTCTCCTCGGAAAGGACGGGAAGGGTTGGTTTGGCAAGGCCGGAAACGCGGTTTTCACGTCGCAACCGCCGCTCACCGACCAGCAGCTGGAAACCGGTAATGACGGTGATCATCACCACGATCAGCATTGAGGAATAGGCGATGGCGACACCGTATTCGCCGTTCTCGACAAGGCCGACGATGTAGGATGTCGCCATATTGTATTGGGCGCTGACAAGGAACACGACGGCGCTGATCGAGGTGATGGCGCGCACGAAGGAATACACGAGCGCTGCCGTGATGGCCGGCCGCAGTAGAGGCAATATGACCTTGCGGGCGGTGCGGAAACTGGTGGCACGCAGCGTCATCGAGGCTTCGTCGAGGCTCTTGTCGAGCTGGCTCATCGCCGCGATGCCGCCGCGCACACCGACCGGCATGTTGCGGAACACGAAGCAGGCGATCAGGATCAGTGCCGTGCCGGTCATTTCCAGCGGCGGCAGGTTGAAGGCCATGATGTAGCTGATGCCGATGACCGTGCCGGGAATGGCAAAACTCATCATCAGCGCAAATTCGAACAGCTCCCGCCCGGCAAATTTCTGCCGCACGATGATATAGGCTGTGGCAAGGCCGACGGCTGCCGTAAGCGGTGCCGCGATCAGAGCGATCTCCATCGTCGTCCAGAACGAGTTCCAGGCGACACCGGTCCAGACCAGCGAACCATCGCGGAAGGTGATCGAAAACGCCTTGGCGTAATGCGCAAGCGTCAGGCTGTTATCGAGGCCCCAGGTTTTGACGAAGCCGCCAAACAGGATCATGCCGTAAACGACGAGCGTAAAGATCATCCAGGGGATGACGACGGCATGCACGCCGATCGACAGCGGCCGGGGCAGGGCGATATGGGCGCCGCTATCGCCCTTGCCGGTGACGGTGGCAAAGTTCTTGCCCGACAGCCAGATGCGCTGGGCGAGGAAGGCGGACAATGTGAAGCCGAGCAGGATCATGGCGAGCACGGCGGCGCGGGCCGGATCGTTCTGCGAGCCGACGACGGCAAAAAAGATTTCGGTCGAGAGTACCCCGTGGCTGCCGCCAAGCACCAGCGGATTGCCAAAATCCGCCATGCTTTCGATAAAGCCGATGAGAAAAGCATTGGCGAGACCGGGTTTCATCAGAGGCAGAGAGACACGCCAGAAGGTACGCCAGCGGTTTGCCCGCAGGGTCTGCGAGGCCTCTTCCATCGACGGGCTGACACCTTCGACGACACCGATCAGCACGAGAAAGGAAATCGGCGTGAATGACAGGACCTGCGCGATCCAGATGCCGGTGAGGCCGTAAAGCCAGCGGCTCGGTTCGATACCGAAAGTCGAGGACAGGCCCTGCGTGACGATGCCGGTGCGGCCGAAGAGAAGCGTCAGAGCAAGGCCGATGACGAAGGGCGGCGTGATGATTGGGAGGATCGTCAGCAGCCGCAGGCCCTTCTTGAAGGGAAAGCGGGTGCGGGTGGCGACCAGCGCGAAGGCGAGGCCGAGCGCAGTCGAGCCGGCTGCCGTCACGATGGCGAGGAACAGCGTGCGCCATGCGACACCGCACCGCGCGCCGCCAATGACGCAATCCAGGCTCCAGATCGAGGGATCGGCGATGTTGCGCGAAAAACCGTCAAAATTCACTGAGCCATCAAAATCCTGGAAGGCGCCGATGAACATGGATCCGATCGGATAAAACACGAAGACCGCGACGAGAAAGACCAGCATGGAAATGGTGGCAACGACAAAAGCATCGCCACGCATCACGCCTCGCTCCGCAAGGCCGAAGGCAAACATCAACACGAAGCAGATGGCGGAGAGAACGGCACCCGCTCCCATCGGTGGCTGACCGTCCGTCATTTGGCCAAAAATCGTTTCGCTGATCGTCCAGGTAAAGCCGGTCATGCCAATCGCCAGTCCCTGCAGCGC
>UBXM01000008.1 GCA_900469445.1 Hyphomicrobiales bacterium | reverse complement strand
GCAGGCGGATGAGGGGCTGCCCTCAGTTTCCGGCGCTTTCCATGCGCCGTGTGGCGAGTACCTTCTCCAGCCAGCCGAGCTCCATTTCAGGCACGGATTTGAGGAGAAGGTCGGTATAGTCGTCGAAGGGGGGCGACAGTGCCTGGGATTTCGGTCCGAAACGAACCAGCCTGCCGCGATGCATGACCGCGACCGAATCGGCGATTGCCTTCACGATAGCGATGTCATGGGTGATGAAAACATAGGAGAGCTGCTGCTCTTCCTGCAGTTTCATCAGCAGTTTGAGAATGCCTTCGGCGACCAGAGGGTCGAGCGCCGAGGTCGGCTCGTCACACAGGATCAGTTCGGGTTTCGCCGCTAGCGCACGGGCAATTGCCACACGCTGCTTCTGCCCGCCGGAAAGCTCTGCCGGATAACGATCGATGAAACCGTTGCCCATCTCGATCTGCTCGAGCAATTCCTTTACGCGAGCGGTCTTTTTGGCGCCTCTGAGGCCGTAATAGAAGGTCAGCGGCCGACCGATAATGTCACGCACCGTCTGGCGCGGGTTCATGGCCGTATCGGCCATTTGGTAAATCAGCTGAATCCGGCGCAGATCGTCGCGAGAGCGATTTTTCAGCGACGGCGTCAGCGGTTTTCCCTCGAAGGTGATCTTGCCTTCGCTCGGCGGCAGGAGACCGGTAATGACACGCGCAAGCGTCGACTTTCCTGAGCCGGATTCGCCGACAATCGCCAATGTCTGCCCCTTGCAGAGATGCAGCGAGACGCCGTGCAGAACCTTGAAGCCGTTGGAATATTCGGCACTGACATTATCCACCTTCAGCAGCGGCTTGGACTGGTCGGCAGCCTCGTCGCGGGCTGTCTGACGCACATTGACCAGCGCGCGGGTATAGTCCTGCGTCGGTGCTTCGATGATCTGCTGCACCGGGCCGTATTCCACTGTCTTGCCATGACGCAGAACCATGATGTCGTCGGAAATCTGGGCGACCACCGCGAGATCGTGGGTGATGTAGAGCGCAGCCGTATCGGTTTCCTCGATCGCATGCTTGATCGCGGCCAGAACATCGATCTGGGTGGTCACATCAAGCGCCGTCGTCGGCTCGTCGAAGACGATCAGATCAGGGTTGGAGCAGAGCGCCATGGCGGTCATGGCACGCTGCAACTGCCCGCCCGAGACCTGATGCGGGAAACGATCACCGAAGGTTTCGGGGCTTGGCAGGCCCAGCACCTGGAAAAGATAAAGCGCGCGCTTGCGCGCCTCCTGCCTGCTCATCAGTCCGTGCTTGACCGTCGCCTCGATCACCTGATCGCCCAAGCGATGGGCGGGATTGAAGGCGGCCGCCGCCGATTGCGCGACATAACAGATGCGCGCGCCGCGCAGTTTTCTAATGCCGCCTTTACCGAGTTTCAGGATGTCGGTGCCGTCGAGTTTCACTTCTCCGCCGGTGATCTCCGCACCACCACGGCCATATGCCAGCGCAGAGAGGCCGATCGTCGATTTGCCGGCGCCGGATTCGCCGATCAGGCCGAGGACCTTGCCCTTTTGAAGATCAAAGGAGACGCCATCGACAATGGTGATCCGTTTCGGTGCCTCGCCCGGTGGGTAGCTTGTCGCCTCGATCCTGAGATCACGGACAGAGAGAAGATGGGTATCAGGCATCGCCACGGCCTCCCTTCAGGCTGGAGGTTCGTTTCAGGAGCCAATCGACGATGAGATTGACGCAGATGCAAAGCGCCGCGATCGCCGAGCCGGGCACGAGTGCGGCCGATATGCCGAAGATGATGCCGTCCTTGTTCTCCTTCACCATTCCGCCCCAGTCCGCCGTCGGCGGCTGGATGCCAAGGCCGAGGAAGGAGAGGGTGGAGAGGAAAAGGATGGCGAAGGCGAAGCGCAGGCCGAATTCGGCCAATAGTGGAGACAAGGTGTTTGGAAGGATCTCGCGAAAGATGATCCAGATCTTGCCTTCGCCGCGCAGCTTTGCCGCCTCTACGAATTCCATCACGGCAACATCCAGCGCCACGGCGCGGCCGAGGCGATAGACGCGGGTGGAATCGAGCACGGCCATGACCAGGATCAGCACGACCAGGTATTGCGGCAGGACGGCCAGCACGACGAGCGCGAAGATCAGCGTCGGGATCGACATCATCAGGTCGTTGAAACGGGAGAATACGGTGTCGACCAATCCGCCGGAGACGGCGGCCGTGAAGCTCAGGATGATGCCCAGCGAAAACGACAGAACGGTCGCCGCCAACGCGACCAGCAGCGTCGTGCGGGTGCCGTAGATCAGGCGCGAGAGGATATCGCGACCGAGATTGTCCAACCCGAAGAAGAACTGGTCGTCCGGTACCTGCCAAACGCCGCCAACCACTTCCGTTTCGCCATGTGGTGCAATCCAGGGGGCGAAGAGGGCGCAGAAGACGGCGAGTGCGATGCCGAACAGACCGATCCAGGCGGTGATGGGGATTTCTCTTGCTCTCATCGCGGATGCCTCAGTCTGGGATTGGCGATGATCGCCAGGATATCGGCCACCATATTGAGGAGGATGTAGACCGCGGCGAAGATCAGGCCACAGGCCTGCACGACCGGCATGTCGCGCACCGTCACCGCATCGACCATATATTGGCCCATGCCGGGATAAACGAAGACGACTTCGACAACGACGACACCGACCACCAGATAGGCGAGATTGAGCGCCACGACGTTGATGATCGGGGCAAGAGCATTGGGGGCCGCGTGCTTGACGATCGCCCGCCAGCTGGAAAGTCCCTTCAACTCGGCCGTTTCCATATAGGCGGAAGACATGACCGAGAGGATGGCCGCCCGTGTCATGCGCATCATATGGGCGAGAACAACGAGAACCAGCGTTGCCGTCGGCAGTGCGATCGTCTGGATGCGTTCGAGGAAGCCCATGCCTTCGTAAACGGTTGCCGGAAAGGTGGCGATGCCGAAATCGACGGCGAAATAGAGGATCAGCAGATAGCCGATGAAGAATTCCGGCAGCGAGATAGCCGCAAGCGAAATGACGTTGATGATCTTGTCGGGCATGCGGTCGCGAAAGTGAACCGACAGCATGCCAAGCCCGATCGCCAGCGGCACGGCGATGATTGCGGCGAAGCCCGCGAGAAAAAGCGAATTTCCGAGCCGATTGGCGACCTGTTCCGAGACAGAATTGCGGCTTGCCCAGGAGGTTCCCAGATCACCTTGCAACACGCCGCCAAGCCAGTCGAAATAGCGGGTTGCGACAGGGCGATCGAGACCGAGTTCAGCCGTCATGTTGGCGATCGCCTGCGGCGTTGCCGACTGGCCGAGATAGGTCGTGGCGAAATCGCCGGGTAGGGCTTCCACGCCGGCAAAGATCAGCACGGAAACGGCGAAAAGAAGAACGAGCGACAGAAGACAGCGCTCGACGATAATGGCCGCCAAGGGAAAACGCTCCCTCAGGCTACGGTCGGGCGATCCGCCCGCCTCTGCGGAATTTGACATCAGCTATGTTCCCGGTTCCGAAACGAAGTGTTCGGACCGCAGAGCTTCTGCCCTGCGGCCCCATTCATCGTTGGGGCCATCTGCCCCCGCATTCAGAATCAGGCGCTAAGCCAGACGCGGCTTGCCACATAGCCGTTCGACATGTCGTTGCCGATATCGCTGACATAACCCATCAGCTTCTTCGTGCCGGCATTCACGAAATCATTGAACATCGGCAGGATCGTGCCGCCTTCGTCACGCACCAGCATCGCCATTTCGCGATACATCTCGCGGCGCTTGGCTTCGTCCAGTTCGCCGCGTGCGGAAATCAGAAGCTTGTCGAAGGTCTCGTTCTTGAACCGGGTATCGTTCCAGTCGGCGGTTGAAAGGTAAGCGCCGGAATAGAACTGGTCCTGCGTTGCGCGACTTCCCCAATAGGACGCCGAGAAGGGCTGGACGTTCCAGACGTTCGACCAGTAACCGTCGCCGGGTTCCCGCTTCAGTTCGATCTCGATGCCGGCCTTCTTGGCGCTCTGCTGGAAGAGGACGGAGGCATCGACCGCGCCGGGGAAAGCGACTTCCGAAGTGCGCAGCAGGATCGGGCCGCTATGGCCGGATTTCTTGTAGTGGAAGGCTGCCTTGTCGGGATCGTAGGCGCGTTGCTCGATGCCTTCGGGGAAGAGAGCGTAGGTGTCGTTGATCGGGAAGTCGTTGCCGACCTTGCCATAACCACCGAGAATGCGCTCGACCATTTCCTCACGGTTGATCGCATATTTCAGCGCCATACGGACGTCGATATTGTCGAACGGCGCCTTGTCACAGTGCATGATGAACACATAGTGGCCGCCGCCGGAGGTCGTCAGAAGCTGCACTGTCGGGGCACGTGTGAGAAGCGATACAGTCTTCGGGTCGACGCGGTTGATGAACTGTACCTGGCCCGAAGCCAGTGCCGCGACACGCGCCGTTGCGTCGTTCATCGTAATCATTTCGACGGTCTGGACATAACCGCGGTCAGAGCGCCAGTCGTTTTCGTTCTTTTCGAAGGTCATGCGAACGCCGGGTTCGAAGCTCTTGACCTTGTAGGGGCCGGTGCCGATGCCGGCGGTCGGTTTGTCGACACCGCCATTCGGCTGGATGACGAGGTGATAATCGGTAAAGATCGCAGGCAGGTCGGCATTGCCCGCATCGAGCGTGACGACCAGATCACCGCCCTTGTTTTCGATTGCGGTGATCGATTTCAGCATGCCGGCAGCACCGGATTCCGTCTTTTCGTCGCTGTGGCGTTTCAAGGTGGCGACCACATCATCGACAGTCATTTCCTTGCCGTCGTGGAAGGTCACGCCCTTGCGGATCTTGAAGGTCCAGGTCTTGGCATCCGGCGATGGCGCCCAGGATTCGGCCAGCGACGGGATCGGTGCGCGGGTCTCTGGATGGGTTTCCACCAGCGTGTCACCCCAGGTGCGCACAGCGGCGAACATGACCTGGGAGGTTGCCTTGGCGGGATCGATGCTGTCGGTCGCGGCACCGCCTTCGAGGCCAAGCTTGAGAGTGCCGCCCTTCCGGGGCTCCTGGGCCGCGGCGCTGGTGGCGAACAGCTGGCCTGCTGCAGTCAGCGTCAGGCCGGCGGCCATGGCACGGCCCATGAATTCGCGGCGGTTCATGCCGCCTGCCGTCACGCGTCCGGCCAGATATTTGGTGAAATCGTTCATTTCCCTTGTTCCCCTTTATCCGATGCAGATTTCTGTTCTTGTCATCGACACCCCGTCGTCCGGTTTCCTCTTCCATCGAGAGGGGTGTTTCATGCTGTCGATCGTGGGAAATGGTTCGGTTGCCGCCGACATAACTTCCTTTCTTCTGCAGTCTCCCGCTCATCTGCGTGAGCTTATCTGCCTCGGGAAAATCTGCTCTGTGATCGAAGGCCCGTTGAGGCTTGATGAATGGTAAGGGCGCGGTGTCGCGCGGGTGAGCCTTCGCTACGACATTAAGTGCCTTTGATGCGACACATTTGGCAACCTCCCATGGGTTGCGAAAATTCGGCGCCTGGCAGGCAGGCGCCGAATAGGCTCAGTCGCGCGCTATTGCATGGAAAAACGTGCCGGTCACATAGCCACGTTTTCCACCCGATGGGCCTATTTCGACGCCACGACCGTCTGCAATCATAGCGAGAGGCTGGTCGGTTCCGGCGTCGATGACGCGTGCGTAATGGAACTCATGGCCACGGATCACGTCGTCGACCGCGCCAATCGCAGAGGGGCCGAGCAGGCGTGCCTGGCGGTAACCGAGGTTCATCTTGCGTTTCGCAAAGCTAGTGGCGTGGGAGAGCAGCCCGGTCATGGCGTGGGTAACGCCATCGGCATCCTCCAGGGCCTCGCCCAGCACCATGTAGCCGCCGCATTCGCCGTGAACGGGCTTCGTTTCGGCGAAGGCCCTCAGGCCCGCCTTGAAATTGTCGGCTGCAGCCAGCTTGCCGGGATGCAGCTCGGGATAACCGCCCGGCAGCCAGCAGATGTCGCAATCGGCCGGCGGGGCTTCGTCGGCGAGCGGGGAAAAGGTCACGATCTCCGCCCCCATGGCGCGCCATTGGCGCTTGATATGCGGATAGAGGAAGGTGAAGGCCGCATCCTCGGCAAGCGCGATCCTTTGTCCCGGTGGCGGCAGCGCCTTTTCCGTTGAACCCGCAGGAATGTTGAAAGGCTTTGCTGCGGCAAAAACCGCATCGAGATCGAGCGACTGTTCCATCGCATCGGCCAAACGGTCGATATGCGCATCCATTTCCGGATGTTCGCTCGCCTGAACGAGGCCGAGATGGCGCTCGGGCAGAACAAGCGTCGGGTCGCGCAGAACCGTGCCGACGACCGGCAGGCCAAGTGCCTCGATCGCGTCACCCGAAAGCTTCTTATGCCGTTCGCTGCCGGCGCGGTTCAGCACGCAGGCGGCCATCTTCACGTCCGGGTCGTAATGCATGAAACCGCAGGCGATTGCCGCCGCCGTCTGGCTCTGGCCGGAAACGTCGAGCACCAGAAGCACGGGCAGGCCAAAAAGCCGGGCCAGATCGGATGCGGCGCCGGAACGATTGGGTTCTGTGACGATGCCGTCGAACAGGCCCATGGCGCTTTCGATCAGGATAAGCTCGGCATCTTCAGCCTGTTCGCGCGCCAGATGGCGCAGCAGATCGGGCGCCATGGCCCAGCTGTCAAGATTGAGGCCGGGCAGGCGCGTCGCCGCCTCGTGAAAGCCGGGGTCGATATAATCCGGCCCGGTTTTTACGCCGCGGACTTTCACGCCGCGCCGCTGAAACGCCCGGAGCAAGCCGATCGTGACGCTCGTCTTGCCGGACCCGGAGCGTGGTGCGCCGATGATGAGGGCGCGGGCCGTCATGGGGTTTCACCTGAAAGTACGGCCTGCCCGGACAGGACAGCCTGCATGGAAACGATCCTGCCGATGACGATCAGCGCCGGGGCGGCAAAATTCTGGCGCGCCACTTCCGCCTCGACGGTGGCAAGCGTCGCCGTCATCGAGCGTTCGTCCGGCGTCGTTGCGGCCATCAGCACGGCGACAGGCGTGTCCGCGGCAAGACCGCCTTCCATCAGCAGTCGGGCGATCGTGCCGATCGTGCTGACACCCATATAAACGACGATCGGTTCGCCGGTTTTTGCCAGCGCCTTCCAGTCGAGATCGCCGGGCGTGCCGGCTGCATGGCCGGTTGCCAGCGTGATCGACCGGCTGATGCCACGCATCGTGGCGGGAATGTTGGCGGAAGCGAGCGCCGCCAATGCGGATGTCATGCCGGGCAGCACGCGGAAGGGAATATCTTCCTTCACCAGCGCTTCCGCTTCCTCGCCACCGCGGCCGAAGATGAAGGGATCGCCGCCCTTCAGCCGCAAGACGCGCTTGCCCGCCTTTGCCAGTTCGATCAGTTTGGCCGTGATATCGTCCTGCGCGACGGATGGCTTGCCGCCACGCTTGCCGACGAAGATCAGGTCTTTTGTCACCGCCAGCGCCAGCACGCCGTCAGAAACCAGCGCATCATGCACGATCACATCCGCCTTTTTCAGCGCATCGGCCACTTCCAGCGTCAGGTAACGCGGATGACCGGGGCCGGCACCCGCCAGCCATACGTGGCCGGGGGCGAAATCCGGGGCATCGACGATCGTTTCCAACAACTCATTCACGGACATATTCAAACCTTTTGCCGGCCGGTGACGGTCGGGCTATAGAAACGGCCATGGAAGCGGCCATTGAAACAGAAAGCAAGAACCTGCGTCGTGGATGGACGACGGGTACATGTGCGGCGGCAGCCAGCAAGGCCGCCTGTCTTGCGTTGATGACCGGCGAGTTTCCGGCACTGGTCGAGATAACCTTGCCCGGCGGCCAGCGCCCGGCCTTCGCTCTTGCGATGGAAGAAAAGGGCGATGGATTTGCCAAGGCAGGCATCGTCAAGGATGCCGGCGACGATCCGGATGTCACCCATGGCGCGCTGATCATGAGCACCGTGCGCCGTGGATTGCCCGGCACCGGCATCACCTTCAAGGCGGGACCCGGCGTCGGCACGGTGACGCGGCTCGGCCTGCCGCTGCCGCCCGGCGAACCGTCGATCAACCCTGTGCCGCGCAAGATGATCGCCCAGGCGATCTTGGAGGTCTGTCACGGAGAGCGGGATTTCGAGGTCGAGATTTCCGTTGCCGATGGCGAGAAGATTGCCGAACGCACGCTCAATGGCCGGCTCGGCATCCTGGGCGGCATATCCATTCTCGGCACGACCGGCATCGTCATTCCGTTTTCCTGCGCGTCGTGGATCCATTCCATCTGGCGCGGCATCGACGTGGCGCGGGCAGCGGGTCTCGACCACGTTTCCGGGGCGACCGGCAATGTCTCCGAAAAGGCGGCGCAGGCGCATCATGGCCTGTCGGAGATCGCGCTGATCGACATGGGCGATTTCGTCGGCGGCATGCTGAAATATCTGCGCAGCCACCCGGTGCGCAAGGTCACGATTGCCGGCGGCGTCGCCAAGATGACCAAGCTTTCCCAAGGCATGCTCGACGTGCATTCCAAACGTGGGCTTGCCGATCTCGAGGCTCTGGCCAAGGTTGCCGCCGAAGCCGGTGCTGAGGCCGATCTCGTGGCGCGCATTACCGCGGCGAATACCGTGTCGCACGCCTTCCAGCTTGCCGATGAAAGCGGGCTTCCGCTCGGCAACCGCATTGCGGCGCTCGCCTGGAAAACAGCGGCCAAGGCGCTGCATGCACCTGATATCGCTCTGGAAATCCTGGTCTTCGATCGGCAAGGCCAGCTTGTCGGCAAGACGGAGTTCACTCCCTCCGATCATTCCGACCCCTTATCGGCGTGATCCTTGCCGAACTGATCCCAGCCGGGGCGAAAACGTCTTACATAGTCGGCATTGTATAGCTGGCTCTCGACGAAATCCGATGCGCCCAGTCCCTTGCCGACAAAGATCAGCGCCGTGCGTTCGGCCGGCTCTTCCGCCAGTTTCGCCTCGATATCGGCAAGCGTGCCGCGGATGATCCGTTCTTCCGGCCAAGAGGCGCGCACGACGATCGCCACCGGGCAATCGGCGCCATAAATCGGGGTCAGTTCTTCGACAATCTTTCCAAGCGCATGGATGGCGAGATGGATCGCCAGCGTCGCGCCCGTCGCGCCAAAGGCCTTCAGCGTTTCGCCTTCCGGCATTTTCGATGCACGACCGGAAACACGGGTAAGCACAAGGCTCTGTGCCACCTCAGGGATAGTCAGTTCGCGTTTCAGCGCAGCGGCGGCGGCGGCGAAAGAGGGAACACCCGGCGTTAGCGTATAATCGATATCGTGTTTTTCCAGCCTGCGGATCTGTTCGGCGACCGCGCTCCAGACGGAAAGATCGCCGGAATGCAGCCGTGCGACGTCCTTACCGGCTTTATGGGCTGCAACATATTCGGCCTCGATCTCGTCCAGCGACAAAGAGCCGGTATCGACGATCCGCGCATCTTTCGGGCACCAGTCGAGCAGTTCCTTCGGCATGATCGAGCCGGCATAAAGACAGACCGGCGCGCGGGCGAGAATATCGCGGCCGCGCACGGTGATCAGGTCTGCGGCACCCGGACCTGCGCCGATGAAATGGACGGTCATGCTTGTTCTTTCAGTTCTGCCAGCGCGCAGGTCGCACCCTGCGATATCAGTCTCGGCACGATGATTTCGGATTTTTCGCCCGCTGCAGCCAGTGCCGCGCCTTCCGAAAGGCTGGAAGACAGCGTTTTCGCTAGGCTGTGCCGCGACACGGTTTTCGTCCGAGGTTCCGCTTCCATTAGGGCATCGTCCGCTACGATATGGAGCGGCAGGCCCAGCATTTCGGCCAGTTGCAGAATGCCGGTTTCCTCGCGTTTGATCTCGCCGGTTGCGAGCGCCGTGATGGATTCACGCGAAATTTTCGCTTCCACACAGGCGGCATCGAGCGCCGACAGAAGTTCTTCGCGCGTGCTGCCCTTGCGGCAGCCGAGACCGGCAACGATCATGATTTCATTCCTTTGGTCCATGTCCATTGGGTCACCGGCATTGCCGGCTTCCAGCCCTGCATCGCGCCCACCGGCGCTGCGCGCGAAACTTCCATGCGGATCAGATTGCCGCCGAGTTTAGCCTGTGCCGCCAGCAGCACCGCTTCCATTTCCAGCGTCACCGCGTTTGCGACCATTCGACCGCCGGGCTTCAGTGCCGTGACAGCCGCGTCGAAAACGCCGGGCTCGCTGCCGCCGCCGCCGATGAAGATCACATCGGGTTGCGGCAGGCCGTCGAGTGCTGCCGGTGCATTGCCCTCAACGAGCATCAATCCCGGCACGCCGAAGCTAGCCGCATTGCGTCCGATCCGTGCGGCGCGTTCCGGATGCGCCTCTATGGCAATCGCTTTCATCGACGGGTCGGCCAGCATCCATTCTATGCCGATCGAGCCGGAACCGGCGCCGATATCCCAAAGCAGTTCACCTTGCCGAGGGTTGAGCGCCGACAGCGTCAGCGCCCGGATTTCCCGCTTGGTGATCTGTCCATCATGTTCGAAAAGCGCGTCATCCAGCCCGAAACCACGCGGCAGGATGCGCGCATCGGCGCTTGCGACCACTTCCAACGCCACGACATTGAGGACATTGATATCCTGCAGCGCGAAGTCCGCAGCCTTGCAGACGCGGGTTCGTTCAGCCTCGCCGCCCAGCGCTTCCAGCACGGTCATTCCGGATTGGCCAAACCCGCTTTCCGTCAGCAGTTCCGCCAGCTCCCGAGGGCCTTTTTCGTCGGAGGTCAGCGCAATGATCCGCCGGCCGGGATGTAATAGCGGCCGGATCAGATCGATCGGGCGGCCATGCAGGGAAACCGTTTCGATATCCTGCAGTGCCCAGCCAAGCCGCGAAGCCGCCAGCGAGAAAGCCGAGGGTGATGGGTAGGTGGTAAACTCATCGGAGCCGATGTGACGCGACAGGGTGACGCCGACGCCATAAAAGAACGGATCGCCGGATGCGAGCACGCAAACCTTTTGCCCCCTCAGCGCCACGACATCGCGCATCGCCGCATCGAAAGGCGTCGGCCATGGTCGTGCCTTGCCTTTTATCAGCGGCGCTGCAAGCTCCAGATGCCGCTTGCCGCCGAAGACGATTGAAGCGCCGGTTATCGCCGCCTTGGCGTGATCGCCCAGCCCTTTCACACCGTCCTCGCCGATCCCGACAATGGACAGCCAGCGGCTTTGGTTTAAAGCTTGTTTTTCTGATTCAGGAGGCAATTTGACCTACTCCATCCTCATTCTGGGTGGCACGGCCGAAGCCAAGGCGCTTGCCGCCCAGCTTTCGACCAGCCCCGATTACGATATCCTGCTGTCGCTTGCCGGCCGCACCAAGGCCCCGGCCGAACAGCCCGTGCCGGTCCGCATCGGTGGTTTCGGCGGTGCCGTTGGGCTCGCCGCATTTCTTCGCGAAAAGAAGGTGGATCTGCTGATCGACGCGACGCATCCGTTTGCGGCAAACATCTCCCGCAACGCTGCCCAGGCGGCTGCGCTGGCGGGTGTCGATATTCTGGCTTTGCGTCGTCCGGCATGGTCGCGACAGAAAGGCGATCGCTGGCAAGAGGTCGCCGATATCGCGGCGGCCGTCCAGGCCCTCGACATTGCCCCGCGACAGGTTTTCCTGACGCTCGGCCGGCAGGAACTTTTGCCTTTCGAAGCGATGCCGCAGCATTCCTATCTGGTGCGCAGCGTCGATCCGGTCGAACCGCCTCTGAAACTGCCGAACGTGTCCTATATCACCGCGCGCGGTCCGTTCTCCGAATGGGACGAGATCCAGCTGCTTGAACAGCATGCGATCGATCTCATCGTCTCGAAGAACAGCGGTGGTGTTTCCAGCGTCGGCAAGATCAGCGCTGCCCGACGGCTCGGCATCGAGGTCGTGCTGATCGAACGCCCCCGCCTGCCGGATGTGCCATCGGCCAGAAGCGTCGAGGAACTCGCCGGCATGGTGCGTCACTGGAAACTCTCCCGCAGAAAACGGGGCGAATAAACGATCGGGCGCTGATCGGTCCGCTCGATCAGCCGGGTCTCGGCCGTGCCGACGATGACACAGGTTGCCATATCGGCCATCTCACCCTCAGCTTCCGCGAGCGGCACGATGCGGATCGCCTCGTCGGGTCGTCCGGCCGCGCGACCAAAAATCACCGGCACGGAGCCGGGCAGATGAGCGCGCAGAATGTCGAAAGCCTCGCCCAGCTGGTGTGGGCGTGCCTTGCTGATCGGATTGTAGAAAGCCATGACGAAACCCGCCGTCGCAGCCGCCACAAGACGCTTCTCGATGACCGCCCAGGGTTTCAGGTTGTTCGACAGTGAAATGGCGCAGAAATCGTGGCCCAGCGGTGCTCCGGCCTTTGCGGCAACCGCAAGCATGGCGGTAACACCCGGCACGACGGACAGCTCGATATCACGCCATTCGACAGGACCGTCATCGATCGCTTCGCAAACCGCCGCAGCCATGGCAAATACGCCCGGATCACCGCCGGAAACGACGCAAACCTTGCCGCCCTTGGCTGCCATTTCCAGCGCTGCCTTGGCGCGAACCAGTTCCTCGCGGTTGTCGGAGGCGTGGCGGCGCTGGTCTTCCCTGAGGTTCAGCCGGTCTATATACGGGAAATAGCCGAAAAAGTCGGTGGATGCCGTAACTGCGGCGAGAGCTTCCGGCGTCATCTGGTCCGGATTGCCGGGGCCGAGGCCGACAACGGTCAGCGACCCGGTCATTTCTTTTCCCCTTGCGGTCGCGTGGTCCAGCCGGGAACCAGCACGATGGAGAAATAGGGTGCCGGGCTCTCGTCGCGCGTTTCCAGCCGTTCGGCTGCGCCATTCGCCATCGTGCCGCGCTCGACATACAGCGCGCCGGAAAGCTTTCCGACCGATGCCAGCGCACGGCGGATTTTCGGCAAGTTACGCCCAACCTTCATAATCACGGCGCCGTCCGTAACTGCGAGCCGTTCCGCGAGTTTTTCTTCAGATAGAGTGCCGGGCAGCACGCTCAAAATGTCGTCGCCCTGTACCAGCGGCAGGCCGGTCATCGACCAGCAGCCGGACATGGCGGTGACGCCTGCAATCACGTCGGCCTGGTACCGGTCCTTCAGCCGCAGATGCAGGTGCATGTAGGAGCCGTAAAACAGCGGATCGCCCTCGCTCAGCACGGCAACATTCTTGCCGGCATCGAGATGGACTGCGATTTCCTCGGCCGATCGATCGAAGAAATCGTTGATCGGGTTCTTGTAGTCAGCCTCGTCCTTGTGGGTTTCGATCGTCACCGGGTAGACGAGCGGCAATTCGACCGTGCCGGGTCGGATATGCGCTTCGACGATGGCGCGGCCATTGCCGGTCGAGCCCTTCTTGCAGAAGAAAGCGACGACATCAGCCTCGTTGATGGCGCGAACGGCCTTCAGCGTCATCAGTTCCGGATCGCCGGGACCCGTACCGACGCCGGTGAGTTTACCCTTGATGACGGCGGCGTTCACAGGCCTGCCCTCGCAAGCGCGTTGACGGCGGCAGCGGTCATCGCCGAGCCGCCCATGCGGCCGCGCACCACGGCATAAGGTATGTCGTGGGTGGAAACCATCAGCGCTTCCTTGCTTTCCATCGCGCCGACAAAACCGACCGGCATGCCGATGATCGCGGCCGGGCGCGGCGCACCGGCATCCAGCATTTCCAGAAGGCGGAACAGTGCCGTCGGCGCATTGCCGATCGCGACGACCGCGCCTTCCAGCTCGTCCCACAGGTCGAGAGCGGCAGCGGAGCGGGTATTTCCGAGGGTTCTTGCCAGTTCCACCGTGCGGCTGTCGCGCAGGGTGCAGATCACCTGGTTTTCCGCGGGCAGCCTTGCGCGGGTCACGCCATGCGCCACCATCTCGGCGTCGCAATAGATCGGTTTTCCGGCCCGAAGCGCACCACGCGCCGCCTCGACGAAATCGCTGGAAAAGCGGAAATGTTCTGCCGCCTCGACCAGCCCGCAGGCATGGATCATGCGCACGGCGATATCGGCCTGTTCCTCGGTGAAGGCGGAAAGATCGGCTTCTGCGCGAATGATCGCGAAAGACTTTTCGTAGATCGCATCGCCTTCGCGAATATAGTCGTATTGGGTCATGGTCGTCCTGTGGCTGCCGCTGCCAGCCGGTCGGAACCGATCCGGGCAAGGCAGGCGGCTGAGTTTTCGCCTGGCCGTCTTTCCGATCTGACGAGATCGGCAAGTCGGCGAAGCGTGGCGTTGGTATCGGCAAAGCTTGTCAAAGCAAAGGGTTGGTCTGCAGCTTTTCCCTGCGCAATCAGAGAAACACGATCCGCGGTACCGCAAAGCGCAAGCGCTGCCGGTTGCGGATGGGCGCAACCCTTGGCGCAGCCGGTCACATGCAGCTTGAATGAGCCATCGAGCAGGTCAGCACATTCGGCGGCCGCTGCTGCGGCAATCTCGTGGGTGGCGATCGTCGCCGAATTGCAGGCGGGGCTGCCGGAGCAGGCGGCGATATGGCTGCGCGGATCGGTGGCGGAGGTGATGAAGCCATTGCTGTCGGCGAAGTCCCGCAATGCCCCGCAGGCAATCTCGGTGCCGAAAAGGAGCAGCGAGTGATCAAGTGCCGGTTTGAGAGATTGTATTCCCAGGCGTGCGGCTTCGTCGCAAAGCGTGATCAGATGTTCTGCATTGGCCTGCCCGAAGGCCGGACCGATGCCCACGGCATGGAGGTGATTGGAAAGGCTGAACAGGTCGAAGGGAGATGCAGCCACTTTTCCAGCCGTCATGCTCGGGCTTGTCCCGAGCATCTGCGACGGATCGACTGTCGCAACGCCAGCAGATCCTCGGGACAAGCCCGAGGATGACGGCGTGGTATGGGGCGCGGTTTCGTTTACCGGCAAGCCGCTAGCCAGATCCCGCCCGCGCGCCTTGTTTCCCAGGCTTCTCAGCCGTTTCAACAGGTCTATGACCGTGTCGACAACAAGTGTTTCACGTAAAACATTGAAAACACGAGCGGATTGTTCGGTGCCACCGAGAAGCAACTTCCAGTCGTGTTTGCCGACCGCGACAAGCCGGATATCCGCAAGCAGATCAGACAGCCGCAAAAGCCCGCCACCGTCGACCACAACAGCCATTTTCGGGGCCAGTCCGATGATGTTGCGCGAGGCATCACGAATAGCCTCTGCCAGCGGGCGAGGATCGGCAATTTCGCTGTCATCCATTCCCGCAAGCGGCGGCACTTCGACGGCAAGGCCCTCGCGAAGCGGCAGGTTAATCGCCCGCACATCGGCATCGAGATGCGGCGCTGATATCTCGCTCAGGCCTCGGACCTGAAGATTGCCGCGGGCGGAAATATCGACCATGCCGTTGCCATGTGTCAGCGCCAGCCGGCAGATATCCGCCAATTGTCCGGGCGAAATCGCCTCAATCAGCGAGATACGCGCCAACAGGCCGTCGCCGGTCATCATCGGGGCCGAAAGGGCAGGGCAGGCGCCGCGTTGCAGGTCGAGTGGGAGCATGGTCATGCGACCTCTCCCATCAGCATCTCAAGCTCAGCATCGACCGCATTCCGCCGCGGATGCCATAACCCGCGGTTCAGCGCAGAGCGGAAACGCTCGCCCATATAACGAGCGCCTTCGGGATTTTGGGCCAGCAGAAATTCCCGCACACTCTCGTCACCGAGATAGGCGTCATAGGTCGCGTCGATCAGCGATTGCGGAATGGCATGGGTGGTTTCGGCAAAACCGATCAGACGGTCGACGGTCTCGACCAGTTCGGCAGCGCCGCGCGGCCCATGGCGCATCTGGCCAGCAATGAAGCATGGATTGGTGGCGCGTGCCCGGACAACTCGTGTAACGGCTTCGGAAATCGAGCGTGCCTTCGGCTTTGCCGGATCGGTCGTGTCGAGCGCGATCACGTCTGCCTTGCCGCCAAGTGCTGCCACGGCTGCAGAAAAACCGCCGATAAAGGCAACATCGGCCGAGCCGTCTAGAAGATCGCGGCCGGGATCGTCGCCGGTATGAACCAGAAGGTCGGCATTGCCGATCCGTCCGGCAAATTCGCCGGGCACATGGCTTGCTTCGCCGTCTGCGCCGCTAAACGCGTGGCTGGTCGCGTCGAGATAGATGCGGCCGAGTTCTTCCCGCTCGCCCCATGATCCGTCGGCAAGCTTTTCCTCGATGCCGGATCCGTAGGTGCCGGGTGCCGAGCCGAAAATTCGGGGCGGAACCGAGCCTGTCTTCTGTGTTTCTTCAGCCAGAGGATTGTCGCCCGGTGCTTCCTCGCGCGCAGCAATCGCCCGCATGGCGGCATCGAGAAGGGCAATCAAAGCCGGGAACATGTCGCGGAACAGGCCGGAAATCCTGAGCGTCACGTCAACGCGCGGGCGGCCGAGCTGTGCCGGAGGCAGAACCTCGATGCCGGTCACACGACCTGTTGCCGTATCCTGAACCGGCCTTGCGCCCATCAGCGCCAGAACCTGCGCCACTTCCTCGCCGCCACTTCGCAGCGAGGCGCTGCCCCAGAGATCGAAAACGAGGTTTTTCGGCCAGTCGCCATGGTCCTGAAGATAACGGCGCAGGATTTCGTCGGCGGCACGTTTGCCAAGTTCAAAGGCGGTCGGGGTCGGCAGAGTGCGTGGATCGCTGGCAAAGAGATTGCGCCCGGTCGGCATCACATCGCGGCGACCACGGGTCGGTGCACCGGAAGGGCCGGGGCGGATATGCCTGCCATCCAGCGCATCCAGCAAAGCCTGTTTTTCTGTCTCCGCACTGGTTATCCGCAGCAGGTCATCGTCGCCTACGGCCACTTCGCCAAAAACATGCTGGCCGTCCTTGATCGCAAAATCCTTGACATCGCAGAGAAAGGCATCGATCCGGGCGAGCGCCGTATCCGGATCGTCGTCGCGGGAAACACCGGCATCGGTGGCAATCGTCGTGTCGCGGGCCGCATCGACGATCAGTTTTGCCAGCCGGTCGCGACGGCGGCGGTCGAGGCCGTCGGCCTGGGCGTATTCGTCGACCAGCAATTCCAGCTTCTTCTCATCGTCCGAAAGGCCGGCACCGGTCAGAACCGGGGGCAGGTGGCCGATGGTCACGGCGGAAATCCGCCGTTTGGCGACGGCTGCCTCGCCGGGATTGGAAACGATAAAGGGATAGATCACCGGCAGGCCGCCGGTCGCTAGTTCCGGAAAACACTCTTTCGACAGCGCCACCGTCTTGCCCGGCAGCCATTCGAGTGTGCCATGCGCGCCGACATGCACGATTGCATGGGCGCCGAGCTTGTGGCGCATCCATTGCCCGAAGGCGATCAGCGCATGGCGGGGCGGCAGGTCAGGGCTGTGATAATCGGCGCGCCGATCGGCATTGCGGCCGCGATCCGGCGCCAGCGCCACGGTGATGTTGCCGAATTGCGCGGCACGGAAGCGGTACGCACCATCTTCCAGATCCGTGTCGTCCTTCGCATCGCCCCATGCTTCGCCGGCACCGGGTGATTCGACGTAGTCGCGAAGCGGCAGGGAGCCAGTTTTTTGATCGAGGCGATCAAGGAGGTTGCGGGGCGTGTCCGGAATATCGGCAACCGAATAACCGGCGAGCGACAGCTCGCGCAGCATGGCAAGCACGCTTTGCGGCACATCCAGCCCGACCGCGTAACCGGTGCGGCCCGGTGCGCTCGGATAATCCGGCATCAGGATGACGATCTTGCGCTCCGCGCGGGCCGTCATTTTCATCCGCAGAAAGGCTGCGATCCGCTCCGCCACCTGATCGACGCGGTCAGGTTCCGGGCCGTTGACGAGTTCGGCGGAACCGCTGCCCTGTTTGAAGGAGATCACGCCGGCCAGAATGCGGCCATCGAGTTCCGGCAGTACAACATGCATGGCAAGGTCGGCAGGGTTCAAGCCGCGCCTACCTTCCATCCAGCCTTCGCGCCGCGTGGTGGCGACAACGATCTGGAAGACGGGAATGCCTGACCTATCGAAGATCGTCTCGTTCCTGTCGTCCGTGCCGCTGGCAAAGGCCGTGGTCGTCAGGATAGCGGCAGGCCGAAGCTCGGTTATCGCCTGCTCGACAAAGCTTATCGCCTCGGCATCCTTCAGGCCGCTGACGAAGAGCGGCATGGGGGCAAAACCGCGCGCCTCAAGCGCTTCGAAAAGGGCATCGATCGGTGCCGCATCATTGGCGAGCAGCATGGACCGGTAGAACAGGATCGGCAGGCGCGGCGCATCCGGCGAAAATCCGGCCGTCAGATCTTGCCGATCGACAATCCCCTTTCCGGGACGATAAAAACCGGCCTTCGGCATCGCTATCGCGGGCGGAAGCTCATTCGCCTCGCCGCTTGCCAGTGCTTCCAGTCGCTGGACCAGAAGCCGCATATTGTCCGGTCCGCCCTCGCGAAAACAGGCAAGCATGCCGGCAAGATTTGTCTCGGAAGCCGTGGAGGCGGCAGCCAGCCGCTCATCGCGCATGCTGCATTCGCCGGGCAACATGGCGAGCGCGATCTTTTTCCGCTTCGCCAGCCGCGACAATTCCTCGACGCCATAGGCCCAGCGGTCGTAACCGCCGAGAATGCGCACGAGGATGACTTTTGCGTGGGCCGCTGTTTTCTCCAGCCACAGATCGACGGACATCGGGTGGCGCAGGTCGGAGAGGTTGGTGAGGGCGAGGGAGTTGGTGTCGAGAGAGCGGCTACCCCCCTCTGCCCTACCGGGCATCTCCCCCACAGGGGGGGAGATCGACTCGCGGTTAGGTTTCTCCCCATTCAGCTGTTGAGGATTTAGCGGTGTTGTTGCGTCTTGCTGATCTCCCCCCTTGTGGGGGAGATGCCCGGCAGGGCAGAGGGGGGTAATCCCGCCACCGTCCTTATCCGCCGCCCAAGCCGCAGCAATTCCGTTCAAATCGCTGCCGGAAAAGGACAGCACCACCACATCGGCCGGCGACTGGTTGAGGTCTACCGGTTCGATCAGGTCGTCGAGCGACGACGATGTGGTGGCGAGTATGTGCATCCTTTTCCTTTGTCTGTCGCAATTGTCTGGCGCAATTCCGGACGGAAAACCGCCTCGCACTTTTCCTGGAATTGCTTTGCCCGGCTCTTATGCCGCCAGCATCTTTTCGATCGCGGCGCGGTCGATGCCCTTTTCGCCGATCACGACGAGGCGGCTCTGGCGGGTTTCGCCGGGGGCCCAGGCGCGGTCGAAATAGTGGTTGACGCGCGATCCTACCGCCTGAACCTGCAGGCGCATCGGCTTGTTCGCGACGTCGACAAAGCCCTTTATGCGCAGCACGTTTTCAGCTTCCGCAGTGGCGGAGATACGGGCAGCCAGCGCTTCCGGGTCGGTTACCGAAGCCAGATCGATAACGAAACTGTCGAAATCGTCGTGATCGTGGTCCAGTTCGTCGTCGTGATGGGTCTTGCGGTTTTCGATATCGTCCTCGACGGCAAGGCCGAGGCCGATCAGAACGCCCGGATCAACCGCGCCATTCGCCGCCGGCACGATCTTTACCGCACGCGGCAGATGTGCCTGAACGCGGCCCTTGGCGGCTGCAAGCGAAGCCTTGTCGAGAAGGTCGGTCTTGGTCAGCACGATCATGTCGGCGCAGGCGACCTGGTCTTCGAAGACTTCCTCGACCGGATCGTCATGGTCGATCGAGCTGTCGGTCTGGCGCTGGGCTTCGAGTGCATCGTGGTCATCGGCAACGCGGCCTTCGGCAAGCGCCACGCCGTCAACCACGGCAACGACGCCGTCCACGGTCACGCGCGCCTTCACGGCCGGCCACTGGAAGGCCTGCACGAGCGGCTTCGGCAGGGCAAGGCCCGAGGTTTCGATCAGGATATGGTCGACGCGCGGCTCGCGGGCGAGGATCTGGTCGATCGCCGGCACGAAATCGTCCGCCACGGTGCAGCAGATGCAGCCATTGGCCAGTTCGATGATGTTATCGTCCGGGCAGCTTTCGATGCCGCAGCCTTTCAGCACCTCGCCATCGATGCCGACATCGCCGAACTCATTGACGATGATCGCCAGTCGCTTGCCATCCAGCTTTTCGATCAGGTTGCGGATCAGCGTGGTCTTGCCGGCCCCGAGAAAGCCGGTGACGACGGTGCAGGGAACCTTGTCGAACTTAGGGGCAGAGTTTTCGCTCATGAAGGCATGTCCTCGTGGTGATGAAAGGGTGGGATACGGGCCGTCATGCCCTTGCCGCGCAGGCACATCGGGCGACCGCGAAGGGGCAGGAAACCGCGCTCGTCCTCGACCAGCATCATCGCACCGGTGACGATGTCGTCGACATTGTCGGTGGAGAGATGGCCAAAGACATAGGACCAGCCGGAGCGGTGGTTGAAGGCGGCGCTCGGGCTCTTGTCGCAATTGGCAAGGCAGGTGACCGGCTTGACGGCAAGCGGCTTGCCCTCAGTTGCCAGTTTCAGCGCCTCTATCAGGCCGATACCGGGGCGGGCCTCGCTGTCCGTCGCCTCGCGGCAATTGGTGCAGACAAAGATCGTCACGTCCACGTCGGCATTGCCGCCGGTGGTCGTTCCGTTTTCGTCTTTTCGCGCATCATCGGTCATCAGGCCGCACTACCGCCGGGTTAACTCAAGTCGGGGTGCGGAACAGGAAGGCCAGGCTATCCTGCAGCGATAACGAAGCCTTTGCCGGAGCACCCCGCCCGGAAAAGCATGATTTCTGTACGGCAGGTCTCCTGGCTCGCGGGTCGTCACCATCCGCCTGCCTTCCCGGTTTCCCAGTGGCGTCTCTGGCTGGATGGCTCGCCGCACACAGTTGCGGGGGCAGCCGCGGCATTGGACTGATTTTGCGTGTCCGCACCGCATTCTCTCTTAGCCCCTGCCGTTGCCGGCAAGGGACCGTCGTGGCGCTCAAGTAAGCGTTCCGCGGTCAAACTGTCAATGTCGCAAAGGCGATTGCCGATACAGGCGAATTGACTATAGTGAACCTGTCTTTGGTACCCGGAAGGGTTATCCAAGGGAATGCGGTGCGACGATCTTTGCGTCAAACCCGCGGCTGCCCCCGCAACTGTAAGCGGAAAGCCTTTACCCAAAACGGCCATCCGGCCGTCAAGCCACTGGAGCGATCCTTTACGGATCGATCTGGGAAGGCGGGTGAAAGGCGCCCGATCCGCGAGCCAGGAGACCTGCCAGAGACATTCGGCAATGGTAACAGCCCTCGGGTGGAGGGCGGAAAGACGAAGTCCATGGTTACGAATTCCGCTGCATCAGCAGCCAGCGTTCCCGCATCAAAAATCATTCCTCTGAGCATGTCGGCCCTTCTTGGCCTGTTCATGGTCGGTTTCGTCGGCTTCTCGCATCTGGAAGTCGTACATAATGCCGCTCACGATACACGCCATTCGCTGGCCTTCCCCTGCCACTAAGAGGAATTTCAAAATGTCGTTGTTTCGTAACATCGTCCTTGCGGCGGTGGTCGCCGGGATATTGTCCGGCCTGCTGATGACCGTGATGCAGAGCTTTTCCACCGTGCCGCTGATCCTGCAGGCGGAAACTTTTGAAAATGCCGGTGGTGAAGAGGCCGCACATAGCCATTCACATGACGCAGCGCCTGTTGCCGGCGCCGCTCAACCAGCTACTGCCACCGATCATCATCATGATGCAGAAGCCTGGGCGCCTGCCGATGGTTTCGAGCGTTTCATCTACACGGCTTCCGCCGATGTGCTTGCCGCCATCGGTTTTGCGCTCGTTGTCATCGCGCTTGCCGAAGCGCTCGGCGGCTTTGGCGGCTGGCGGGGCGGTCTGATGTTCGGCATTGCCGGCTTCCTGACCGTCAGTCTTGCGCCGGGCCTCGGCCTGCCGCCGGAACTGCCGGGCATGCCGGCAGCTGAACTTGGGCCCCGTCAGCTCTGGTGGATCTCGACTGCCGTCTGCACCGCTGCCGGCATCGGCCTTCTTGCCTATAGCCGGTCCGCCTTGCTGGCGGCTTTGGCGATCGTGCTTCTGGTTGCGCCGCATCTTGTCGGTGCGCCGCTGCCGCCAAGCCATGAAACGGCGGTGCCGATGGAACTGCATGCCCGGTTCGTCAATGCGGTTTATGCTACCAATCTGATCTTTTGGGCGGTTCTCGGTGTTGCCGCCGGTGTGCTAAGGCAGAAGTTCCGCAGCGGAGAACATGTTTCTCCGGTAACCGAAAGGGAGCTTGCAGCGCGTTGAAAACTGTAGATGAAACCACCGAGGAGCGTCATCGCGCCAAGATGGCGAACCGCAAGGCGGTTCAGGATGCCGAAGTCGCCGAGAAGACCCTGGAAAAGGGTCTTCTCATCGTTCACACCGGCCCCGGCAAGGGCAAGTCGACGGCGGCCTTCGGGCTGGCTTTGCGCATGCTCGGCAATAATCGCCGTGTCGGTATCGTGCAGTTCATCAAAGGCGCATGGTCGACCGGTGAACAGCCGGCGCTTGCTGTGTTCGGTGATCGCGTCGTCTGGCACACGATGGGCGAGGGGTTCACCTGGGAAACCCAGGACCTCAAGCGCGATATCGCGGCCGCGGAAAAGGCCTGGGAAAAAGCGCTCGAGCTGATGGCCGACGAAACGATCGGGTTGGTCATCCTCGACGAACTCAATATCGCACTTCGCTATGATTATCTCGATCTCGCAAAGGTCGTCGCCGCCTTCCAGGCCCGACGTCCTGACCTGCATGTCGTCGTCACCGGCCGCAACGCCAAACCGGCCTTGATTGAGGCGGCGGATCTGGTGACTGAAATGTCGCTGGTCAAACATCACTTTAAGGCGGGCGTCAAAGCCCAGGCCGGCATCGAGTTCTAAATCATGGTCGCTCGCTCGCTGATGTTCCAGGGAACGGGCTCCGACGTGGGCAAGTCGCTGGTCGTGGCCGGTCTTGCCCGCGCCTTTACCTTGCGTGGCCTTAGCGTCATGCCATTCAAGCCACAGAACATGTCGAACAATGCGGCCGTTACGGCCGATGGCGGCGAGATCGGCCGGGCGCAGGCGCTGCAGGCACGGGCGGCCGGCGTGCCGCTCAGCGTGCATATGAACCCGGTCCTGTTGAAGCCGCAGAGCGAGATCGGCTCTCAGGTCGTGGTGCAGGGCCGGGTCGAGGGTAATGCCAAGGCATCCGAATACCAGCATCTGAAGCCCAGATTGCTTTCCCGCGTGCTCGAAAGCTTCGAGATCCTGCGCGCCAAGGCCGATCTGGTTCTGGTGGAAGGTGCCGGCAGTGCTTCGGAAATCAACCTGCGCCAGAACGATATCGCCAATATGGGTTTTGCCCGCGCCGCCGATGTTCCGGTTATCCTGATCGGTGATATCGATCGCGGCGGCGTCATCGCCAGTCTTGCCGGCACGAAACTGGTCATCGATGCCAATGATGCGGCAATGATCCGCGGTTTCATCGTCAACCGGTTTCGCGGTGATCCGGCGCTGTTTACCGAAGGCATGGATCTGATCGGGCGCTTCACCGGTTGGCAGTCGATCGGGCTTTTGCCGCATTTTGCCGATGCAGCACTTTTGCCTGCCGAAGATGCGCTGGGTCTTTCCCAGTCCTTTGCCCGCAAGCCGGGTGCTAAAATCCGCATCGCGGTGCCGATCCTGCCGCATATTTCCAATTTCGACGATCTCGATCCGCTGGAAGCCGAGCCGGATGTGGAACTGATCCGCGTCCGCCGTGGCGAGGCCATTCCCGGCGATTGCGATCTCGTGCTGCTGGTCGGTTCAAAGGCCACGATCTCGGATCTCGCAGCACTGCGCGAAGCCGGATTCGATGTCGATATCGCCGCCCATCATCGCCGCGGCGGGCGGGTGCTCGGTCTCTGCGGTGGTTACCAGATGCTCGGCAAAAGGCTTTCCGATCCGGAAGGGACGGAAGGTTCGCCCGGCTCGGTCGAAGGCCTCGGCCTGCTTGACGTCGAAACGGTTCTTTCCGGCGCCAAGCGGCTTGAAGCCGTGTCCGGCTCCAGTTTCGACGGAGTTTCCTTCGCCGGCTATGAAATGCATATCGGCCGCACATCCGGGGCAGATTGCGCCCGACCGTTCTCGACGATCGGCGGCCACGCGGAAGGGGCGTCCTCCGCAGATGGCCGGGTCATCGGGACCTATGTCCACGGGCTGTTTTCCGACGACAAACAACGTTCCGCCTGGCTTGCCCGTCTCGGTGGCTCGTCGTCAGGCCTCGATTACGAGGCGAATGTCGATGCCATTCTCGATCGTCTCGCCGCCCATATGGAGCGGCATCTCGATCTTACCGGGTTGCTCAAACTTGCCACATGAGGATCGCGAGGACGCCGAAAAGGCCGATCAGCAGCATGTCGGCAATGCGGGCAATCTTCAGCGCATCGTAGATGTCGTCATAGACGAGTTCGCTGCGCCCGCCTTCGCCCATATAACCCGCTTCGATCATCTCACCGCCATAACTGCGGGGTCCGGCAAGTGCGATGCCGAGCGCTCCCGCCATCGCCGCTTCAGGCCAACCGGCATTCGGCGAACGGTGGTTTTTAGCATCTCGGCGGATCGCCCTGATGGCGTTGCCCGGCGAGGCATCGCGAACGAAAAGGGCGGCGATCACGAAAAGCGCTGCGGTCAGTCGCGAGGCGGGCAGGTTGACCAGGTCGTCGAAGCGGGCCGCCGCCCAGCCGAAGGCTTCGTGGCGCGGCGAACGGTGGCCGATCATGCTGTCGGCGGTATTGGCGGCCTTGTAGGCAGCGCCTGCGGGCAGGCCGCCGATCCCCATCCAGAAAGCGGGTGCGACCACGCCATCGGAGAAGTTCTCGGCGAGGCTTTCGATCGCCGCCCGGCAAACTGCCGCTTCGTCCAGCTGTTCGACATCGCGCCCGACAATTCTGGATACGGCCCTGCGGCCAGCCGGCAGTCCGCCATGCTTGAGCGACGAGGCAACGTCTCTCACGTGCCGTTCCAAGCTTTTCTGCGCGGGCAAGCTGGCAGCTACGAGGATGAGCAGGATCGGGCCAAGCGGGAGCGCCAGAAGGACATCCTGCAGCACGGCCGAGATCAGGATAACCACGGCCATGATGACGGCGAGCGCCTTGATGCCCATGTTCTTGCGGGTGGTAAAGTCGTCGGTCTCACGGTTCCATCGGCTGTCGAGTTGCGATATCAGCCGACCGATCCAGGTGACGGGATGGCCGATCAGTCTGAAAAGCCAATCCGGGTAGCCGGCGAAGCGCTCCACGATCAGCGCGAGGAATGCAAGAAGGAACATTGCTGTGGCTAATCCAGGAAATGAAGGTTTCGTTGGTGATCCGATCCAGCACGGCGGAAATCTCGCCAAAGCGCGCGCGCTGTTTCCTCATGCGCCCGAGCCTTGGATCGATCTCTCGACTGGTATCAATCCACATTCCTATCCGCATTCGCCGATCCCCGGCAACATGTTTGCACGACTGCCGGAGCCTGCAGCCCTTGATGACCTGAAGGTGATCGCGGCGAAAGCCTATGATGCGCCGTCTGCGGCGCATGTGGCGGCCGGGCCGGGCACGCAGATCCTGCTGCCGATCGTCGCCTCAATGGTCCAAGGGAGAAAGGCGGTCATCCTGTCTCCAACCTATGCCGAACATGCCCGTGCGGCAAAGATGGCCGGGTTCGAGGTCACCGAAACCGATGATATCCGGCAGCTCGAAGCGGCCGATCTTGCGGTCATCGTCAATCCCAACAACCCGACAGGCCGCATCGTGTCGAAGGCCGATCTCCTGTCGCTTGCCGCGATCATGCAGGCCAAGGGTGGAATGCTTGTCGTCGACGAAGCCTTTTCGGACGTATCGGAAGCCAAAAGCGTCGCCGATATTGTTGATAACGGCGGCCTCCTCGTCCTGCGTTCCTTCGGCAAATTCTACGGCATGGCGGGCTTGAGGCTCGGCTTTGCGATCTCGCATCCCGATGTGGTAAAGCGGATCGAGGAGAGGCTGGGGCCCTGGGCCGTGTCCGGCCCGGCGCTGCATGTTGCAAGCGAGGCGCTTGCGGACGGCTGGTGGCAGGTGATGATGCGACGACGGCTGGAAGATGATGCGGCTCGGCTGGATAATCTGCTCGTTGGCGCCGGAATGACAGTCTTTGGCGGCACGTCGCTGTTCCGTTTGGTTCGCGATCCCCGGGCGCAGGCGCTCCACCGGCATCTCGGCAACAACGGCATCCTCGCTCGCCGCTTCGACGAACGACCGGACGACCTCAGGATCGGTCTGCCGGGGAAGGACGAATGGGCAAGGCTTGAGGATGCGCTAGCGTCGTTTGCGGCGCGATAGTGCTCATCTCTCTTCGGCAATTGGCCATGTCTGCCGTTCGAGGTTGAATGCGCGCGTGATGAAGTCGGCGGGTTTCAACCAGGTGGGCTCCGTATCGAGAAGCGTCTTATCGGGTTCGGACGGTGGCAGATAGTCGCCATGATCATAGTCAAAGTTCCAGCCGATCTGCCATGGTTCCACCATGTTGCCAATCGCCCGCGGCGGCCCACGGAAGCCGAGTGCGCTTGAGAGCGGATTACCGGTTGGGTCGAGAAGATGAGCGAAAAAATTGCCAAACGGGAAGATCAGGCGAAGCACCAGGTCTCTCTCAGACGCCAGAACATAAATTCGATCGGTTCTGTCAAACGAGCCCGAATATTCCATTTCCAGGCAGGTGCGTTCTATGGCGGCAGCCATCAGGCAGGCCGATCTCGTGCGGCGATCCAGCTGGCGGATCGTTTCCAGCACAACGCGTGCGCCGAGGCTGTGACTAGCGAACGAAAAGCTTGCGGCTTGCCGCAGTTCGCGGTTGCAGAAAGCCGCCAGATGCCGGCCGACCTGGCTTGCCGTTGGCTTTTCCACCGGATAGCTGATGAAGCCCGCATAGGAATCACCCGGCCATAGAATGCCAATAACGACGGCGGATGCAGGAAGCTTCAGCAGTGGCTCCAGCTGGGAGAGTGCGCGTATGCCATTGGTCTGGTTATTGTTGTAACCGTGAACAACGAAGAGGATATCGCGCCCGGTTATCAGTTGCTGGAATTTTCGCGGATCGAACGGCGACAAAGACAAATCCGGGTTGCTCTGGCGGATAGCGGGCACAGTCGCGATGGCGCCGCCGATCGGCGAGACCCGGAAGTTGAGAAACAGCGTCATGAGCTCCTCACCGTCTTACGGCCTTGAATGCCGCAGCGGCGGTCGAAATTGCGGAGGAAAGATCCTTGGCAATCGGAGCAACCGGAACCGCGATAAAGCCGATGAAGAGAGCCAACCAAAATGTCGTTGAGGTGAAATTCTCGCCGACGATAACAGCAGCACCCAATTCAGCAAGAAGGATGGCAATCACCGCGGCAGCAACCCTCGACGTGTTACGGAATTTCTGCTCGGCGCGCTCGAAGGCGGCGTCCAACCTTGCGTCTATGATCGCATCAAAGCGGGCAAGCACGGCCAATTCCGTTTCGCTCGGCATTTGGCCGCTTTCGATCTTCTGTGCAGTGGCAATGAGCAGATCGTGGTCGTCAGGAAGGACATGGCCAGCCATTGAGGCTGCGGTTCTGGTGTTGAAGCCCAGCCTTATCAAGTTTCGCGTGGCGGCTTTCTGTTCGGTCTTGGCTACCCCATTCAGCCAGTTCGCCTTAACGACCACATAAGGGTCTTCCGCGCTTATGGTCCTGAGGGCAGGCTCAAACGGTTCGAGTGCCGACCGGATGAAGCCGTAACCGACATTGGATATCCCGCCGTTAAAAGGCTTGGTCGCATCAACAAGTCCGAACGCCGCGGTTCCCAATGCGGCAATCGCCGACAAGGCGGTGCCGAATTGGCCAAGATCGATGCTTCCTATCTGCGCAATATCCATGTGCTCCCCCTCTGCCGCGCAGCCAATCCTGTTGGCTTCTCAGAAATCTTCGCAGAAGAGGATAGTGAATTATTTTTCACTTGGTTGCAATGACTTAAAATGCAACCTTAAATATGTTGTGATACTCCATTGCGCCACGCCATCTGCGCATTAGGCACCGGCAGTGCCGTCGCCTCGTAAACGCCGCGGGCCACGGCGCGGGCTGTCACCAGCGTCGCCAGATGGCAGAGTTCGGCAAAGGCCGAAAGGTCTTGCAGAGGCTTTCTACCGGTTGCGGCAGAAAAGATCGTGTCGCCGTCGCCCGGCAGATGCGCCGGCAGCACGGCGCGGGCAAGCCCGTCATGGGCCATGATCGACAGCCGGTGCGCCTGGGCCTTGGTCAGCACCGCGTCCGTCACGACCACACCGATCGTCGTCGCCGTCAGTTTGACGCCCTTGATGCGCATCGCCGAATGATCGTCGGTGAAGTGTTGCGGCAGGCCGAGGCCGCCGAATTCGCCATTCTTCTCGAAGGGTGCCGCCCAGAAATGCGGACCGTCACCAATGGTGGCCGAGCCCATGGCATTGACTGCAAGCAGAGCCGCGATTTTGTGGCCCGAAGCCGTTTCGGCACTGGCGGAGCCGATACCGCCTTTGAATGTCGCGGTCGTGGCACCCGTTCCCGCTCCCACGGTTCCGAGCGCAAAAACGCCCTTGGCTGCCGCCTGAAAGGCATCGTAGCCCATATCGCGATAGGGCGAATGCAGGCCCCAGTCCTTGTTCCCACCGTTCAGAAGGTCCATCAGGATTGCTTGCGGCACGATCGGCACTTTGGCGCTGCCGACCTCGAAACCACGGCCGATCTGGCGCAATCCCGCCTGCACGCCGCCCGCCGCGTCCAGCCCGAAGGCCGATCCACCTGAGAGCACGAAGGCATCGACCGACTGCACCGTCATGGCGGGATCGAGAAGTGCGGTCTCGCGACCACCCGGTGCGCCGCCGAGAACCGAGCCGGAGGCGACCGCCGGCTCGTCGAAGATGATTGCCGTGACGCCCGAACCGAGCACCAGATCAGTGGCATGGCCAACGGCCACGCCTTCGATATCCGTCAGAAGGTTCAGGTTTGCCACAGTGTTTCCGTTACTCGATATCGAATTTTACGCCCTGCGCCAGCGGCAGGGTGCGTCCGTAGTTCAGCGTGTTGGTGGCGCGGCGCATATAGGCTCTCCAGGCATCCGAACCGGATTCGCGGCCGCCGCCGGTTTCCTTTTCGCCGCCGAATGCGCCGCCGATCTCGGCACCCGAGGGGCCGATATTGACATTGGCGATGCCGCAATCGGAGCCACGGGCGGAAACGAAGGTTTCGGCCTCGCGCATGTCGTTGGTGAAGATTGACGAGGAAAGGCCTTGCGGCACGTCGTTATGCAGCGCCAGCGCCTCGTCGAATTCCGAATATTTCATCACATAAAGGATGGGCGCGAAGGTTTCTTCCTTCACCGGCCCGGCCTGGGCAGGCATCTCGATGATTGCCGGGCGGACGTAATAGGCGTCTGCGGCTTCCTGATCGAGCACACGCTCGCCACCGACCACCTTGCCGCCGGCAGATTTGGCGGCTTCGAGCGCTGCCTGCATCTTGTCGAAAGCGGTCTTGTCGATCAGCGGGCCGACGAGATTCCCGGCGGTGAGCGGTGAACCGATGGTGACGGATTGGTAGGCCTTGGCCAGACGCGGCACGAGCGCGTCATAAACGCTGTCATGAACGAAGAGGCGGCGCAGCGTCGTGCAGCGCTGGCCGGCCGTGCCCATGGCGGCAAAGGCGACACCGCGCAATGTCAGGTCGAGGTCGGCCGTCGGGGTGACGATCGCGGCATTGTTGCCGCCGAGTTCGAGGATCGAGCGGGCAAAACGCTGCGCCAGCTTCGGTCCGACTTCGCGGCCCATGCGGGTCGAGCCGGTGGCGGAAACCAGCGGTACCTTTTCGTGATCGACCAGCACTTCGCCGATCTCGCGGCCACCGATCAGCAGCGTCGAGAGGTTTTTTGGCGCGGTCCCGCCGTCGGCCACATAACGGGCCAGCGCCCTGTCGAAGATCGCCTGGGTGGCGAGCGCCGTCAGCGGCGTCTTTTCCGAGGGCTTCCAGATGGTGGAATTGCCACAGACGATGGCGAGCGCCGCATTCCACGACCAGACGGCAACCGGAAAGTTGAAGGCGGAAATGATGCCGATTGCGCCCAGCGGATGCCAGGTTTCCATCATCCGGTGTTCGGACCGTTCGGTGGCGATCGTCAGGCCGTAGAGCTGGCGGGAGAGGCCGACGGCGAAATCGCAGATGTCGATCATTTCCTGCACTTCGCCGAGACCTTCAGACGTCACCTTGCCGACTTCGATCGACACGAGGCGGCCGAGCGCATCCTTTGCCGCGCGCAGTTCCTCGCCGAGCAGACGGATCAGTTCACCGCGCTTGGGGGCAGGTACCAGACGCCATTCGAGAAAAGCCTGATGCGCGGCATCGATCGCCTTTCTTGCATCAACGGCGCTTATCTCCGGAAGCTTGCCGATTTCGGTGCCCGAGATCGGCGAGCGGACGGTAAGCGTGCCGCCCTTGTAGCTTGTGGCTGAGACACCGAGATCGGCGAAGATCTTGTCCACTTCGGCGGCGAGGTCGAGTTTGGCGAGTGTCATAAGGGGCTCCCGGTGTCCTTGTTGGGGTCAATCTACAAGCCGGCGGCGTTTTCGCAACTCGCCCGCCGGCAAATCCTTGGCGGTTCAGAAACGTTCGCCGGTAAAGTGGGCGATCTGGGCGCCGGCCTCGTAATAGGCTTCCTTGGCCGATCGGAAAGCCGCTTCCTGAACTTCGGTAAGCGGCAGCGGCAGATCCTTTTCAGCGATTTCGCCGAGGATATGATGGGCCAGAACCTTGCCGAAGGTCGTGCCCGGCGAAATCCCTCGACCATTGTAACCGGAAAAACCGATGACGTTTTCGCCGAACCTGTGGAAACGCGGCAGCGCATTGTCGGTCATGCCGATCTTGCCATACCATTCGGCTTCGAATTCGACCTCGCCAAGCTGCGGAAACAGTCGTTTCAGCGAGCGTCGCGCCCAGGCCTTGTGGATGGAAATGCCGGTGCCGCGCAGCGCTCCGCAGGAGCCGAAAACAAGCCTGCCTGCCTGATCCATGCGGAAGGATGAAAGCACTTCCTTGGTATCCCAGCAGCCTTCGGAATTGGGCAGGATCGAGCGGCGCAAGTTGGCGGAAAGCGGAGCGGTCGCCAGGTTGAAATAGGGAAGGTGGACCTGTTCGCGCCGCACTTGCGCCCACGGGCCTGTCGAATAGGCGTCGGTCGCGATGATAATCCAGTCGGCGGAAACTTCGCCCTCGGCCGTCCTGACGATCTTCCTCCCGTTTGCCTCGCCGGTGGAAATGACCGGGCTGCCGGTATGAAGCTTTGCTCCGGCCTTTGCAGCGGCATGGGCCAGTCCACGGGCATAGGCAAGCGGCTGCAGCGTGCCGGCGCGCATGTCGAGCAGCGATCCGGCATAGGCGCTCGTGCCGATCCGGCGTTCGGTCTCGGCGGCGTTGAGCACGCTGACCGGTGCGCCGCGCTTCTGCCATTGGCGGGCGCGTTCCTCCAGTTCGGTCATGCCGTCTTGACCAACGGCGCAATGCAGCGTGCCATTGGTTTCCAGTTCGCAGGCAATGCCGTGTTTTGCGATCATCTCGCGCACGAGATAAGGGCCGTTGCCCAGGAGTTCGAGCGCACGTTCGCCGTAGTCCTCGCCGAGCTCCAAGGAGAAATTATCGGGCATGACCCACATGCCGGCATTGATCAGGCCGACATTGCGTCCGGCGCCTCCGAAACCGATTTCGGCTGCTTCCAGAAGCACGACATTGGTGCCGCGCTCGGCCAGATGCAGGGCGGCGGAAAGGCCTGTATATCCTCCGCCGACGATGACTACATCGGCGGTGCTTTTTCCCTTCAGCGGCGACGTCGCAGGTGCGGGCGGCGCGGTCCTCTCCCAGAGGCCGTGCGAGCGCGGATCGTTCAGCATCGGTCGTTCCCATTTTTATGGTTTTCCCGACTTTACAGAGGCGATTTTGCGATGAATATCGACATAATCTCATCAGGTCATTCATTGGAGGAATGACATGCTGCCTCCACGGCGGTTCCTGCCATCCTTCTCGCTCCTGTCGGCCTTCGAGGCGGCGGCCCGTACCGGCAGCGTCACCGCGGCGGCCAACGAGCTCGGGCTTACCCAGAGCGCCGTCAGCCGGCAGATCTCAGCGCTTGAAAATCAGCTCGGCGTGGCACTTTTCCTGCGTGAACGGCAGACGATCCGGTTGACGCTGGCGGGCGACGCCTATGCGCGTGAAGTGCGCGAGGCCTTGCGGCGCATTTCGAATGCCTCGCTCAATCTGAGGGCCAATCCCGCCGGTGGAACGCTCAATCTCGCGATCCTGCCGTTTTTCGGCACACGTTGGCTGACACCGCGTATCGGAAAATTTCTCGACCAGCATCCCGGCATGGTGGTCAACCTGATCACCCGGCTGGAGCCGTTCGACTTCCGCTTCGATACGCTCGACGCGGCGATCCATTTCGGTGCGGCGCGCTGGCCGGGGGCGGCGCTGAGTTTGCTGATGGACGAGGAAACCGTGGCGGCCTGCAGCCCGCAGTTCAAGGCGCGGCACGCATTGTCCGCACCCGCGGATCTGCTGAATGTGCCGCTTCTGCATCTGAGCACCCGGCCGGATGCGTGGGAATTGTGGCTCGGCCGCAACCATGTTCCGTTCGAAGCGGTGCATGGCATGCTGTTCGACCAGTTTACCACGATGGTGGAGGCGGCCCGCTCGGGTCTCGGTGCGGCGCTCCTGCCGCGGTTCCTGATCGAGCGGGAACTGCAGGAAGGCCAGCTGGTCATTGCGGCGGAGGCGGAACCGATGCCGACCGGGCAATATTATCTCGCCTATATGCCGGACCGGGCGAGCTATCCGCCGCTTGCCGCGTTTCGTGACTGGATCGCCCAGGAGATCCGGTCGGAGAAGCTTGCGCCGGCCGCTTCCATCGGCCAATAGTCGGTCACACGATCATCGCGACCGCAAAGGCGGTTCTTCAGTCAGTCCATAAGGCAGGCGATCAATGAAACCAATCTTCGTGCAGCTGCGCTGCAAGCCCGGCAAGACCTACGAGGTTGCCGATGCCATCTACAAGACGGAGCTCGTCTCCGAGCTTTATTCCACCAGCGGCGAATGGGATCTGCTGTTGAAAGTCTATATCAGCGACGAGGCGGAGATCGGCCGTTTCGTCAACGAAAAGATCGCCTGCATTCCGGGCATCGAACGGTCACTGACGACAATCACGTTTACGGCTTTCTGAGCCTGGCATCCGCGACAGACCGACAAAACAAAAGCCGCCTCAAGGGCGGCTTTTCTGCATCGGGGATTCGGGGCACACGCTTAGACGTGCGCCACCGGTGCCGAGTTTCTCGATGCGACCAGCCTGCTGATCGCCAGACGCACATCGTCGGCGGAATCGAAACGCTGTTCGTCGAGGTCGATGACATGGAATTTTACCGCGATGAATTTCAGGCGGTTGTCATCCGGGATCACGATGCCGACGGGCTCGCCGGCGAATTTGATGACTTGCTTCTGCATAAAGTAGACTCCCGTATTGGCTGCATGACATGCAGCGCAAAACGAATGATAATTTCAGGAACGAATTGAACCGGAAGCGTTACATTCGACAGCACGGAAGGGAGCAGCGATCCGTGCCGTTCACATCGAGCGCATGCCGATAGAAGGCGATGACGCGTGTAGTCTCAGACATGTCACTCTCCTTCTCAACGGTTGCGCGATACGGTCAGAATCGATTTATCTGACCACCACTCACTCTAGCTGAAACACGCTCAGCTAACAATGAAATCCTATTTAGACAGAATATTTTTCTGCTTGATGACAGGAGAAAGGCGATATTGTGAAATTACGTTCGCAATATCGCCGTGTGCTCCAGCGAAGCTAACTTAGGTAGCGGTGCTCGCCAAACAAGGGCCGGACCCCGAGTTAAATTTTATTTCGGCAAAAGACGCAGGACGTTGCGGAGGTGGTCCAGGCACAAGGTGATGCTCGTCTCACCGACGCAAAGCGGTGGGGCGAGAATAAGCCTGCCGGACTGATCGACATCATGCAGAACATGGCCGTCGAGCGCATCCCAGATATCCATGTCTTCATCTGAGAGTTGTATCGTCCACCATAATCCGCTTCCCTCGACCTTTTCTATCCGGTCGCTTTCATCGGCAAGTTGCCGCAGACCCGTCTCAAGAACATTGCCCCTGGTTACCGCATTGGCCTGCAGGTCTTCATCCCGAAAGATCGTCAGTGCCGTCAAAGCGGCGACGGCATCCACCGGCGAGACCGGATCGGCAAGCGGCGCCAGGGCCTCTGCGAGATCTTCCCGGCAGAAGACGGCGGACAAGCGGCCTCCATCGCAGCCTCCAGCGAGCAGGAAATCCGCCTGCATGTCTTCGCGGTCGATGCCCCAAAGGGCGCTGCCGAGGCGGCCATAACCGGTCTGCGTCTCATCGGCGATGACAAGCCGGCCGGCCTCGCGCGCGGCTGCAGCCTCTTGCGCCAGCCCACTCAGCCCGGGCAGCGGTTCGATGATCAGCGGTGATGCACCGTTGGCGACAGTTTGATCCACCGTTTCGCTGATCTCCGCATAGGGTAGATCCTCACCATCGCCATCCAGCAGCGCGTCCGCTTCGGGCGGTTCGCTGTTTTCCTGATAGGCGGCAATCGCGACCCGAGCCTCGGTCCTATCCCTGCTTCCGGCGATTTCGGACATCGCCTCCATTGCCGCGCGCCGATCTGCAAACAGGACGACATCGGTGAAATCGGCAGGCGCGATCTCCAGAAGCGCCTGTCGCAAAGCTTCCGCTTCGGCGCTGCCATCATAGGCGGCGGTGAGCCGCAAATGCTGCTGGTAGCTGGCCGTTGCAAGCGATGGGTTCGAATGTCCGATCAATGGTGCCTTGCCGCTGAAATCCAGAAGCGTACAGCCGGTCTCGTCATAGACGAATTCCCGCCAGCCGCGCACTTCCCGGCCGGAAATTGCCGGCGGAGCGTCGCAATCGATGCCGAATAGAGGCGAAGGCGAGGGGGCAAGGCGACGCCATATCGCCGCATCCGATGGCCGGCAGAAGAGCGGCGGATCGCTGTCGGGATCGCTCGACAGCCTCAGCCGCAACCCGCCAACCGAATCGGCGGCACCCGCGACCGTGCCGAGCCGGTCCCCGGCGCTCACGTCCGTTCCTTCGCCAAGCTCCGTCTCCATGCCTTCGAGAAGCAGTGTCACGGCCTCGCCGCGCAGTGCCAGTTGTGGCGACAGCTGCACGATCTTGCCATTGAACGGCGCGGCCAGAACCGTTCCCGTGGGCAGGCAGATGTCCACATGAACGGCGACATTCTGAGGTTCGACGGCCCTAGTTTCCGGCTTGGCTCTGGACAGCCGGTATTCGCCATACCGCGTGCTGCCCATGCCGGTTTCCCATGCGGCACGGGCCAGAAGCCGCCAGTCGCAATCCGGTTCCATCCAGTTCCCGCCATGGAATAGCGGGCTTTTCGGGCTCAGATCGACGAGCTTTATCTTTTCCGCATCGACATCCGGCAGAAGCGGTCCGAGATCGAGCGGTACCGTCTCGACCCTGCAGGCATCGAGGATGGATGCGTGCATATAGGCCGCCGTGACGGTGGAGGCGTTGGCCAGAATCTGACGTCGCCCTTTTGCCTCTTCCGCTGCCGCCTCGTCTTCCGGCGCCAGTGCATGGCGGTTTTCGGCAAGCGCTGCCAAAAACGCGATATCGGCAATGACGAGTGGCCAGATGGCCTCCAGCTCGCCCGCATTCAGCGGATCGACCGCATGATAGGCACTGACAGCCGGCAGGATCGCCGATGGCTCTCCGCCCTGGCTGGAAACGATGCGCGCGCAGGTCTTGGCAAGAGCCGCCACATACCAGTTAAGCGACAATCCGCTCAGGTCGGTAACCCCTGTCGGGTGCCAGTCCGGGCCCTCGGTCTCTCCGACCAGATCGCCGGCACCGAGATCGGGGAGTGTAAGGCCGGTGCGGAATGCCGGTGTCAGCGGGTGAATGCGGCGCAGGGCGGTGACCATGGCGCGGGCAATCATGTCGCGCGCTTCCTGGTCCGTTACCGCCGAAAGAAGCGAGACGGTGCGTGGCCCTGCCTTTCGAAGCTCTTCCTCGTGCTCGCCGTTCCAGATCTCCCGATCGAAATCCTCGAGGCTCTTCGCCAGGCTCGCGGCCAGTGTCCCGAGTGCTGCGGCGGTCTCTGCCGTGACGTCCCTGTCCTCCGGCGGCGGATCGCCATCGAGAACCGTCAGCAGCCGCAGAATGTGGTTCTCGCCGTCGATTGCCGTCACCAGAATGTCGGCTCCCTCCTTGGTCGCAACCGGTTCCGGAACCGGCGGGCCATCGGGGCTGCGGATGATATGGCGCGTCACGTCGTGTTCGACACGCAGGGCCGGCTCATCCGTAGGCTGCCTTATTTCGAGGAAATAACGAAGGTGGCCATTATCCACCAGGTATCCCCGTCCTCTGTCTTCCTCCACCGGAAAGATCTGGCCGGAGAGGCCCCAATGGTCGCGCAGCAAGGCCTCCACTGTGTCCAGAGACACGTCGTCGGCACGGTCGTCCGTGGCAACGGGGGCATCGAGTATTTCGGACGCGACATCGTCTGGCATTCTCACTCTCCGGGTAAACCTTACGGAGAAGGATAGCGCAGGGAAACGCCGCGTCCATAGGGCTTTTCAGCCCTTGCTGAAGTGATTTAGCCCATTCGTTCCGAGGCGTAGGAACCGGGGCTCGGCGGGAAGACGACGGTGCGGTTGCCGTTGATGAAGGTGCGGTGATGGATATGGGCGTGAATGGCGCGTGCCAGAACCTGACTTTCGACGTCGCGGCCGAGCGAAACATAATCGTCAGGCGACTGTGCGTGAGTGATGCGCACCGTGTCCTGCTCGATGATCGGGCCTTCGTCGAGATCGGCCGTGACATAATGCGCCGTCGCGCCGATCAGCTTCACGCCGCGCTGATAGGCCTGCTTGTAAGGGTTGGCGCCCTTGAAGCTCGGCAGGAAGGAGTGGTGGATATTGATGATCTTGCCCGACATCTTGGCGCAGAGCTGGTCGGAGAGAACCTGCATGTAACGCGCCAGCACGACAAGTTCGGTGCCGCTCGTTTCGACGACTTCCATCAGCTGCGCTTCGGCCTGCGGCTTGTTGTCCTTCGTCACCTTGATGTGGTGGAAGGGGATGTCGTTGTTGACCACCAGCTTCTGGTAATCGAAGTGGTTGGAAACGACGCCGACGATGTCGATCGGCAGCGCGCCGATCTTCCAGCGATAGAGAAGGTCGTTCAGGCAGTGGCCGAAACGCGACACCATCAGCAGCACCTTCATCCGTTCCGCCGAATCGAAGACATCCCACTCCATGCCGAATGTTTCCGCGACAGGCGCAAAGCCGGTCAGCAGCGTGTCGCGATCGGCGCCCTGTTCGGAAATGAAACTGACGCGCATGAAGAATTTGCCGGTGTCCAGGTCGTCGAACTGGGACGAATCGATAATGTTGCAGCCCTTTTCGGCAAGGAAGCCGGATATCGCGGCGACGATGCCTCGTGTGGATTTGCACGATACGGTCAGGACATAGCTGTTCATTATCTGTCGTCTCCCCTGCGCTGCGCTGGCAGCAATGACCTATACGTGATGACGGCCGATTGAAACTGCGCCAGATGTCCGGTTGGCAGTTTTTCTTCGTTTGGCGATGCTTGCCATCGTCGTCGCCTGCGTCACATTAGGCGCGGCGGCGCAAAATTCCGTTCCCGTTGCGTCTTTCGCGGGCGCAAGACCGCCGCCAATGGCTTGAAGGCTTTCGAGGATCGATTAGCGATTTCATAAGTTGCTGATGCGAGGGTGGCCCGCAATACCGGAGACGCAGTGTGAACAGACGCCCGACAGGTTACAAAGCTTTTGCGCGACGGTTTGCCGCCGCCCTTTCCTGCCTCACGATCGCGGCGGGGTCCGTTCAGGCCGCCGAATGTATCCGAGGCATCAATCTGGCCGGCGCCGAATTCGGCAGTCTCGGGCAGGAATATGGAAAGGGCTATCTCTATCCATCCGAAAAGACGATCGCCTATTTCGGTGACAAGGGTTTCACCGGGGTGCGGCTGCCGTTTCTCTGGGAGCGGTTGCAGCCTAAGCTTTACGACAAGTTCGATACGGCCGAGCTAAGGCGGTTGAGATCGACCGTGAAAGCGATAAGGTCGGCCGGCATGCAGGTCATTCTCGATCCGCATAATTACGCGCGTTACCAGGATCAGCTGATCGGTTCGGACGGCGTGCCGCAAAGCGCATTTGCCGATTTCTGGCGACGGTTGGCAGCCGTGTTCGCCAATCAGGACGGCATAACCTTCGGCCTGATGAACGAGCCTTACGGTATTTCCGCGGAGGACTGGCTGTCGGCGGCGAATGGGGCGATCTCCGCCATCCGCCAGAGCGGCGCCGGCAATCTCATCCTCGTACCCGGCACGTCTTGGACCGGCGCCCACAGCTGGTCCGGCGGCGATTACGGTACACCGAATGCCACGGTGATGACCGGCGTGACGGATCCGGCCAATAACTACGCCTATGAGTTCCATCAGTATCTGGATGTCGATTTTTCCGGCAAGAACGAGGAATGCAGCCGTGCGGCCGATGCGGTGAAGGCCGTGAGCGATATCGGCGACTGGCTTGCCGGCCAGGGCAAGCGCGGCTTTCTGGGAGAATTCGCCGTATCGACCATGCCGATCTGCCAGCAGGCGCTGAAGGATATGGTGGCCGCGGTTGAAAGCCGGCCTGATGTCTGGCTCGGCTGGTCCTATTGGGCCGCCGGCGACTGGTGGAAGCCATCCGAACCACTGAACATCCAGCCCACCAAAAACGGCGACCGGCCGCAGATGCAGACGCTGCAGGCCCATTTTGCCGAGCGCAAGACCTGTGGTGGGTGAGGGGATTTGCGGGGACGTTTGAGCCCTCCCGCTCAACAAAACCAACCATTTACACAAAACTTCATCCCCGCCCCCAAAACTCGTGCCTACAATCCCCCCGCTTCCATCGCCGGAGTGTTTCGCGAGACGTTTGCGGACAGGTGGGGGCCGGCGCTTTCGTTCGAACCGTAACGTGCAGCAAGGGCGGAAGGGGTGAAAATCATGGAGTTGGCGATCGAAAGACCGGCACCTCCTATCAAGCCTCCCCCCGGCAGCCATGCCGGGTTCGGTATAGCCGTCCAAGTGTAGGAAACCACATGCAGCGAGGCGAGAGGATCACCCGTAGGGGCCGGAAGCCCCGAAAGAACGCCGAGGGCCACGCATATGCGGAGCCACATTACTTATTTTCCAGAGGCCCCGCATATGCGTGCGCTTCTCCGGAATGGTCTTTGACAACCACGGCAGGAAACTGCGCGGGATGGGATTGGTGTGTGTGAACAAATGTTCGGCGCTTGTGCTTGGATCCTCGGGTCAAGCCCGAGGATGACGGAGGTTGTGGTGTCTGTTGGAGGCCAAAATAGGCCTCGTGTGCCGAGGTTACTGTACTCATACACGTGGGAGTTATGCTTTAGGCGCCATTGCACCACCAATCGGCCGTCATCCTCGGGCTTGACCCGAGGATCCAAACACAAGCCTGCGAGCATCTTGTTTGGTGTTGCTACCATTTGTCGGCAAACGGACGAGGGCTGCTGGCGCAATCACGGTAGAGACGTATCTGCGCCTCGCTCACTCCGGCGGATACCGATGCTCCGCACCGCGGAAATCGCTGACCGAATAACAGCCGCCTTCGCCGCGCACGGCACTTTCACCGATCACCGCCTTGCCGTGGCCTCCTGGAATATCGAGCACATAGGTCGGCTGGCAAAGGCCGGAAATCTTGCCGCGCAACGCCGAGACGATCTTCTGGCCTTCCTCGATCTCCATGCGGAAATGGCCGGTGCCAGGCGCCAGGTCGGGGTGGTGCAGGTAATAGGGCTTGATCCGGGTCTCGACAAAGGCCTTCATCAGTTCGCCCAGCACCAAGGGGTCGTCATTGATGCCCTTCAGCAGCACCGTCTGGCTCACCATCGGAAAACCGGCATCGACCAGCCGCGCGGAGGCGGCGCGGGCATCGGCCGTCATCTCGCGCGGATGGTTGGCGTGGAGGGCGATATAGACGGTCTTGTTCCCCTCCTTCAGCGCGGCGATCATGGCGTCGTCGATGCGGTCCGGCTCGACCACCGGCACGCGGGTGTGAAACCGGACGATCTTCACATGGTCGATCGCCGCCAGTCCGCGCATGATCTCGCCAAGCCGGCGCGGCGAAAGAACCAGCGGATCACCGCCGGTGAGGATGACTTCCCAGATTTCCGAATGATCACGGATGTAATCGAGAGCCGCCGCAAGCTCGTTCGGTGCCAGCGTGCCGTCGCCCTGCGGCCCGACCATTTCGCGGCGAAAACAGAAGCGGCAATAGACAGGGCAGATATGCACGGCCTTCAAAAGCACCCGGTCGGGGTAACGATGGACGATGCCCTTGACGGGGCTGTGTGCCGCGTCACCGATCGGGTCTTCGCGCTCTTCCGGCACCGTCACCAGTTCAGCCGCATCTGGCACGAACTGCATTGCAATCGGATCGGCGGCATCTGCCCTGTCGATGAGCGAGGCCACGGTCGGCGTGATCGCGATCGCATAACGTTCGGCGACAGAGCGGATCGCATCAAGCCGTTCCGGCGCAACCAGTCCGGCATTCCGCAGATCGTCCGGCGTCTTCAAAGAACGGGCAGCGCTCAAGAATGCACCTCCGCCACCGGCGCCCACATGACCTGATCGATGCGCGTCGCACCGGTCGCCAGCATGGCTAACCGGTCGAAGCCAAGAGCCGCACCACTTGCCTCGGGCATGGAGGCCAGCGCAGCGAGGAAATCCTCGTCGATCGGGTAAGTCTCGCCATAGATGCGGGCCTTCTCCGCCATTTCGTGCTCGAAGCGCCGACGCTGTTCGCCGGCATCGG
Organism: Hyphomicrobiales bacterium; assembly: GCA_900469445.1. Lineage (GTDB taxonomy): Bacteria > Pseudomonadota > Alphaproteobacteria > Rhizobiales > Rhizobiaceae > Neorhizobium. The sequence continues at coordinate 9,811 of UBXM01000008.1, read as the reverse complement.
TCAGTTCACCAAAGGCATTGGCCAGTTCGACGCCGCAGGCATAAAGCTCGAACCGCTCCGCTACCCGCGGATCACGGGCGGAAGGCCGCGCCAGTGCCGCTTCGCAGACCGGGTATTCGCACAGGATCGTCGCACGTTCCTGACCCAGATAGGGTTCGATCTTGTTGACCAGAACCTTGCTGAACAGATCCGCCCAGGTATCGTCCTCGGCAACGCGCATTCCGGCGTTTCGCACCGATCCTGCCAGAAAATCACGATCGGTCTCGCCCGATGCGGCAACGGAGGCGAGGAGATCGATGCCGGCAAAACGGTCGAAAGCTTCCGCCAGCGTCAGCCGTTCCGGCTCGGCAAAGGGATCGATCTCCATACCGCGGAAGGAAAACCGCGTCGTTCCGGTGGTTTCGGCAGCAAGCTTCAGCATGTCGGCGCAATCGGCCATCAGCTGCTCATAGGTCTCGCCGGCGCGATACCATTCCAGCATGGTGAATTCGGGATGATGCAGCGGCCCGCGCTCGCGATTGCGATAGACATGGGCGAAGGTGAAGATATGCGTCTCACCGGCGGAAAGCAGCTTCTTGGCGGCAAATTCCGGGGATGTGTGCAGATAGAGCGGTGCGGCCCGGCCGTCGATCGTCAGCGCTTGCGTGGCAAAAGCATGCAGATGCGTCTCGTTGCCGGGAGAGACCTGCAGCGTCGCCGTATCGACCTCGATGAAGTCGCGGGTTGCAAAGAAGTTGCGCAGCGCTGCCTGCACCCGGTTGCGCCCGAGCAGGAACGGCCTGCGGTCGGCATGGGCGGTTCTGGTCCACCAGGGAGATGTCGATATGCCGGGGCGGTTCATGGATTGAGCTTTCTTCGCCGAGTCGACCCATGCCGGGGCTGGCTATTTGGCGGATTTTGCGTTAGTTGCGCCGGCAAGGAAACCTGAAAAGCATCTCTACGGCCGTTTCGCCAGTCCTCTACGACGTGGCCGGTCGAGTTACAAGGAACTCTTATGGTCAAGGTCATCGCCTCTTCCGTCCGCAAGGGCAACGTCATCGATGTCGACGGCAAGCTCTATGTCGTTCTCACCGCCGAAAACTTCCACCCCGGCAAGGGCACGCCTGTCACCCAGGTCAACATGCGCCGCATCGTCGATGGCGTGAAGGTGTCGGAACGCTGGCGTACGACGGAACAGGTCGAGCGCGCCTTCGTCGAAGACGTCAACCACCAGTTCCTCTATGAAGATGGCGAAGGCTTCCACTTCATGAACCCGGAAAACTACGACCAGATCGTGGTTGATGTCGACACGATGGGCGACCAGAAGGCCTATCTGCAGGAAGGCATGGTCTGCATCCTGTCGATGCATGAAGGCGTGGCGCTTGCGCTGCAGCTGCCGCGTCACGTCATTCTGGAAATCACCGAGACCGAGCCGGTCGTCAAGGGCCAGACGGCTTCGTCCTCCTACAAGCCGGCCATGCTGTCCAACGGCATCCGCACCGCCGTTCCGCCGCATATCGATGCCGGCACCCGCGTCGTCATCGCAACGGAAGACAATTCCTACGTCGAGCGCGCCAAGAACTAAAGAATTTCGCCGGGGCATCGTCCCCGGCAGTTCGTCAGGCATTAAAAAACCTCCGAAGCGATTGCTGCGGAGGTTTTTTGTTGTGCTGGATAAAGGAAGTAAGGCCGGCGAACCGGCCTCAAACCCCATCTTAGTCCTTGATGACCTTTGCAGAAGCAACCTCGGTCTTGGCCGTGGCGCCGACTGCGTAACCGCCGCCGATGGCGACGTTGAGCGAGACGTAGTTCTGCGCCATTTGCTGAACGGCTGCTGCAAGGTTTGCCTGCGAGTCGGAGACCTGGCGCTGTGCATCGAGAACGTCGAGCAGCGAGGAGGCGCCGTCGCGGTAGCTTGCGGTCGCGAGCTCGAGGGCTTCCTGGTAGGACTTCACGGTTGCGCGCAGGGCTGCAACGGTGCGGCCATCGCGGGAAACTGCGGCCAGAGCGTTTTCAACTTCCTCGACGCCGGCGAGAACCGTCTGCTTCCAGGAGAGATAGGCTTCGCGAGCAGCCGATTCGGACGACTTGACGTTTGCCTTCAGAGCGCCGCCATCGAAGATCGGCAGCGACAGCTGCGGACCGAAGGACCAGGACAGTACGCCCGCGTCGGAACCCAGCGCCCTGGTATAAGAAGGCGTGATCGAACCACCCAGCGTGATCGCCGGATAAAGCTGTGCTTCCGCGACGCCGATACGGGCGGTCGCTGCGGCCAGCTGGCGTTCGGCGGCGCGAACGTCCGGACGGTTGCGGATCAGGTCGGCCGGAACGCCCGATTTCGGGCTGAAGCGGGCAACCGGCTGGCGTGCGCCACGCTGCAGGTCTGCGATCAGCGAGGATGCCGGCAGGCCGAGCAGGGTCGCGATGCGGTGTGCAGCCTGGCGGAACTGGGTTTCGAGGCCCGGCAGGTCGGCTAGGGTCGAATTGACCAGACCTTCAGCCTGAACGACGTCCAGTCGCGATGCGGCACCTGCTTCAAGCTGAAGCTTGGTGAGGTTCAACGTTTCGCGGCGCGAATTCAGGTTCTGGCGGGTAAGCGCGATGCGCTCCTGATAAAAACGAACGTCGATATAAGCGCCGGCAACTGCGGAAAGCAGCGTCAGGCGCGCGACGTCGACGCTTGCATAGCTGGCGTCGAGATCCGCAAGGGCTGCTTCCCTGGAACGGGCGTAGAGGCCGAAGAGATCGAGGAACCAGGAGGCGGTCGGTCCACCGGAGGCCGCATTCTGTTCGGCCAGCGAGGTGCCGCTCGGGCTGCCGCCGAGCCTGTTTGCGCCGCTACGGCTAGCCTGGGCGCTCAGATCGAGCGACGGAAGTCCGCCGGCGCCGGCGCTGATAACTGCTGCCTGTGCCTGATTGATACGCTCCAGTGCCTGCAGAACGTCGAGGTTCTGCGAGAGGCCCTGGTTGACGTAGCCGTTGAGGCGCGTGTCGGAGAATGCCGTCCACCATGCATTCTTGGCGACGTCACCATTGCTCGTCGAAGATCCTTCGGCAAATTTTGCCGGAAGCGAAATCTGAGGTGCAGAGTGGTCAGGACCAAGTGTGCAGCTGGACAACAACAGCAAAACGAGAGGGGCGGCTGCGCGAGTGGAAATCATATTTTTGTCCCAAAGCCCTTACTTACATGCCCGCCTGTCGCGGGCCGACTTCATTGAATTGGCGACCGTAATCCGAATCGGTGACAGAATGCCACCAACTGGTAAACGGATTTACGTAGTTGTCTCCTGTTTTTCACGTTTTGATAACTGCCTGACGACAACAAAAAACGTCGGAACGAAGAAAATTCCGAGGAGTGTTGCAGAAAGCATACCACCGAGGACCCCAATACCGATTGCATTCTGCGCGGCAGAGCCTGCACCGGTCGCAATCGCCAGTGGTACGACGCCGAGAATGAAGGCGAGCGAGGTCATGATGATCGGTCGCAGACGCAATCTTGCGGCTTCGAGGGTTGCGTCGATGAGAGACATTCCCGTCGCCTGCCGGTCCTTGGCGAATTCGACGATCAGGATCGCGTTCTTCGCCGCCAGACCAATGGTCGTCAGCAGTCCCACCTTGAAATAGACGTCGTTGGATTGGCTGAGGAAATAGGCCGCAGCCAATGCGCCAAGTACGCCGATCGGTACCGCGAGAATGACCGAGAAGGGGATGGACCAGCTCTCATAAAGCGCCGCCAGGCAGAGAAAGACGATCAGGACCGAGAGAGCATAGAGCATCGGCGCCTGGGAACCGGACAGGCGCTCCTGATAGGAAATACCCTGCCAAGCGACGGTGTAGCCACCGGGCAGTTCGGTCACCAGCCGCTCCAGCTCGTTCATCGCCTCGCCGGTACTTACGCCCGGCTGGGTCGATCCTTCCAGCGACATGGCGCTGGTGCCGTTGTAGCGGGCGAGCTGCGGCGTGCCGTTGACCCAGTCGAGCTTGCTGAACGAGGAGAAGGGGACCATCTCGCCGTCGGTATTGCGGGCATACCAGTATTTCAGGTCGTCCGGCTGCATGCGGTAAGGCGAATCGCCCTGTACATAAACCGGCTTCAGCTCGTTGTTGAGGGTGAAATCATTGACATCACGCCCGGCAAAGATCGTCGCCAGCATCGAATTGACCGCGGCGAGATCGACGCCCATGGCGCCCAGCTTTTCCTGATCGAGCAGGATCTTCAGCTGTGTTTCGCTGCGCTGATTGTTGCTGCGAAGCGAGCTGATGATCGGGTTGGTTGCGCTTTCGCTGATCAGTTGCTGCGAGACCTGGGTCAGCGCGTCATTGCCGTTATTGCCGCTGTCGACCAGATAGGCCGAAAAGCCGCTCGAATTGCCGAGACCCTGAATGGCAGGAGGAAGAAGCGCGAAGACCTGAGCGTCACGCAGGGTAAAGAAGTGCCCTTGTGCGCGCTGAAGGACTTCCGCTGCTGACTGGCCGGCGCCTTCGCGGAGCGAGAAGTCACGAAGCTTGGTAAAGACGATGGCATTGTTCTGGCCGGTACCGCTGAAGCTGAAGCCGAGCGCGCCGAACACCGCATCGACATTCTCCTTCTCGTTTTCGAGGAAGTAGGATTCGACCTGCTTGACGACTTCTTCCGTCCGCGCCGTCGTGGAGCCGACGGGCGTCTGGATGATGGTCATCAGAACGCCCTGGTCCTCTTGCGGGAGGAAGGAGCTCGGCAGTCTGCTAAACAGCAGGCCACAACCGGCGACGATCACGGCGAAAACCAGCATGACACGCAGCGGGCGCTTCAGCAGATAACCAATCGAGCCGACATAGCCGTTCGTCGTCTTGTCGAAGCCGCGATTGAACTTGGCGCCGATGCCGGACTTCTTCTTGGCATGATCGATCGGCTTCAGCATCGTGGCGCAAAGCGCCGGTGTCAGAACGATGGCGACGACCGCAGACAGAAGCATGGCGGAAACAATGGTGACCGAGAACTGCCGGTAGATGATGCCGGTCGAGCCGCCGAAAAAGGCCATGGGAATAAAGACGGCGGTGAGAACCAGCGCGATACCGATGATCGCCCCGGTAATCTCGTGCATCGACTTCTCTGTTGCCTCGAGCGGCGACAGGCCTTCCTCGTCCATGATGCGCTCGACATTCTCGACCACGACGATCGCGTCATCGACAAGCAGACCGATCGCCAGAACCATGGCGAACATGGTCAATGTGTTGATCGAATAACCCGTCAGCGCAAGGATGCCGAATGTGCCGAGAAGCACGACGGGTACGGCGATCATCGGAATGAAGGTTGCCCGCAGATTTTGCAGGAAGATGAGAAGCACGACGAAAACCAGCACGATCGCTTCGATCAGCGTGTGCACGACCTTCTCGATCGACAGTTTCACGAAGGGCGTCGTGTCATAGGGATAGGTAATCTCGACGCCATCCGGCAGCGATCCGGCAACGCGGTCAAGCTCGGCCTTCACCCGGGCCGCGGTATCGAGCGCATTGGCGCCGGTTGCAAGGTTCACGGCAAAACCGGCTGCCGGCTTGGTATCGTAACGGGAACTGCCGCCATAGGATTCCTGACCGATCTCGACGCGCGCCACGTCGCTCAGACGAACCGTTGCGCCGTCCTGCTCGACTTTGAGAATGATGCGTTCGAACTCGTCGACCGTGGTCAGCTGGCTCTGCGCCGTCATCGTGACGGTCAGCTGCTGACCTTCGGTGACCGGCTGTGCGCCGAGCGAACCCACGGAAACCTGCGTGTTCTGCGCTTCGATGGCGGACGTCACGTCGGCTGCGGTCAACTGATACTTCTGCAGCTTGAAAGGATCGAGCCAGACGCGCATCGCATAACCGGAGCCGAAGACATTGATGCTGCCGACACCTTCAAGACGCTGGACCTGGTCCTCGATCGAGGTTGCAAAAATGTCGCCGAGATCGACAGAACTGCGCTTGCCGTCGTTGGAGACGAGCGCGCCGACCATGAGAATGCTGGAGGTCGATCGTGTGACCGAGATGCCCTGCTGCTGGACGACGTCAGGCAGTTGGGACTGTACCAATTGCAGCTTGTTCTGCACCTGAACCTGAGCGATGTCCGGCATGATCGTGTTGCCGAAAGTCAGCGTCACGCTGGCGCTTCCCGTCGAGGACGACGAGGTCATGTAGGTGAGATCGTCGAGACCGGTCATGCCGTCCTCGATGATACTCGTCACCGACTTCTCGACGGTTTCGGCGCTCGCACCATTATAGGTCGCGCTGATGCGCACGGTCGTCGGTGCGATATCGGGATATTGCGAGATCGACAGCGTGGTGATGGCAAGTGCGCCACCCAGCATGATGACGATTGCGATGACCCAGGCGAAGACCGGTCGCCGAATGAAGTAATGCGCCATTTTGAAATTCCTTGCCGCTTTATGGGCCGCGTTTACGGGCGAGCGTCAGCTATTCTTATTGCTGGGGCTTTGCTTCATCGACCTTGGGCTGTTCGACCACGAATCCCTGATCGTTGACGGTCGCTTCGACCGGTTGGACCGGCGCACCGTCGGCGATCCACTGGAAGCCATCGACGATCAGGCGATCGCCATCCGTGATACCGTCCGTGACGAGCCAGTTATTGCCGGAGGATTTGCTGGAGGTGAAGGTGCGCGTCTCCACCTTGTTGTCGGCTGACACGAATTTCGCTGAAAGTTCGCCACGGGCGTTTCGCGTGCCGGCTCTCTGCGGAATGAGATAGCCGTTTTCGGTGCCGACCGTAACGGTGGCGCGAACATACATGCCGGGCAGGATGATATGATCGGGATTATCGAACACGGCGCGGATCTGGTAGGTGCCGGTGGTTTCGCTGACGGCAAGTTCGGCCATGTTCAGCTTGCCATCATGATCATATTTCGTGCCGTCCTCGAGCATCAGGCTGATATCGGCGGTGCGGGGATCGCCATGCAGACGGCCTGATGCGACCGCGGCGCGCAGTTCCAGCAGATTGGTGCTGGAATCGATGAGATCGATATAGATCGGGTCGATATTGCGCAGGGTGGTGAGCGCCGTCGTCTGGTTGGCGGTGACGATATTGCCGATGCTGACGGCGGAAATCGTCGTCACGCCATCGAAGGGCGCGCGGATCTTGGTGAAGTCGAGATCGATCTGTGCGGCGTTGAGCGCGGCCTTGGCCGATTCGACATCCGCTTCCGCCTGCAGCAGCGTGACTTTGGCATTCTCGTATTCGATCTGGGTGGCACCGCTGTTCACCAGCCGCTCGTAACGCGTCATGTTCGCCTGAGCTGCCGGGATGCTGACCTGGGCCTTCTGCAAGGCGGCTTCCGCCTGGGCGACGGTTGCGGCATAGGTATCATCCTCGATCTGGTAGAGAACCTCGCCGGCCTTGACCTCGCTGCCTTCCTTGAAGGTGATTTCCTTGATGGCGCCGGTGACGCGCGGGCGAATTTCGGTCGTCTGGAATGCGACGGCGCGGCCGGGAAGCACGTTGGTGATCGGCCGCTCGGTCTTTTTCATCATGACGACGCTGACGGGCGACGGCGGCTTCTGCTGGCTCTCGCCTGCGGATTGCTGCCCCTCGTCACTGCAGGCGGAAAGCGCGGTGGCGAGAAGGAACGGAAGCACCAGTTTGCGAAGATTCATGATTTTTTCCAGACGCTGAGGCGTGGCGAATATCTCGACTGCCGCCCTTTGGGGGCCGAAGGCGGCAGTTAGCCGGCAGGATACCGGCGGAACTAGGGCGGAACCATGAAAGGTCACGTCCGCCCGCTTGCAAAGTGACGTAATTTAATTTTCGTCACTTTGCAAGCGGGCTTTGAAGCGCTGCGTTGATCAGGGCGACGATGCCCGCCAGTCGCTCATCAAGGTCCTCCTGTGTTTCATTGGCCAGAAACACGGGGTGAAGGACGCTGGCGAAGGATGCGGCGACATGGCGGCTTGTCGCCCGGCAGTCGGCGCAATGATAGATGCCGGCCTCCACGCCATCGCGAACAAGCGTGAAGAACAGCTCCTCGATCAGTTGCCGGTAGTGAAAGCCGCTTTCCATTTCCGTCTTGGCGACGAGAAAGACCATTTCGAGGAAAAACGGATTGTCGCGGATGTCCTGCAGATGCGCCTGCATCAGCCGGCGCACGACGATCCCCAGTTTCTCGGGTGGGGGGGCGTCGGTGTCGAGCGTATCGAAACGGCCGATCATATGGGTGATGTGACGATCGCAGATGGCGTCGACGAGGGCTGTCTTGGAATGAAAATGCTTGAAGACATTGGCGGGCGACATGCCCAGCTCATGGGCAATATCGGCGATCGACGATTTCGCGATGCCCCGTTCACGGAACAGGGCATCGGCGGTCGTCAAAATGTCTTCCCGTGTTTCTTCGGCTTTGCGGCGCGGTTTTCGCACGCTCTAGGTCCTCGTCATTTCAGGCGCGTGGTCCTGCGGATGTGTTATTTCGTGAAATAGGGCCGAAGATTGCCGCGGATACGGTCCAGCACCGTTTCGCCGCCATTGTCGGGCGCGAAAGTTGTTCCGGTGATCGTCTCGTAGGCGTGTTTGTAGACGGAGGATGTCTCCGAAATCAGCTCTGCCGGGATGGTGGGGATATCGTCCTTGTAAGGGTCGCAGCGTTCGACCACCCAGGCGCGGACAAAATCCTTGTCGAAGCTTTTCGGTCGCCCGCCGCTGCGGAAGGCTTCTTCATAGCTGTCGGCCATCCAGTAACGGCTGCTGTCGGGCGTATGGATCTCGTCGGCCAGGATGATGGTGCCGTCGGCATCGGTGCCGAATTCGTATTTGGTGTCGACGAGGATAAGGCCCCGCTTCGCCGCCATTTCCTGGCCACGGGCGAAAAGAGCGAGTGCGTAGCTGGACAAGGTTTCCCACTGCTCTGCGGTCAGCAGGTCCTGGTCGATAATCTCCTTCGGCGACAGCGGCTCGTCGTGGCCGCCGTCGAAAGCCTTGCTGGTCGGGGTGATGACCGGCTGAGGAAGCGCCTGGTTGTCCTTCAGGCCATCCGGCAGGCTCAATCCGTACATGTTGCGCTCACCCTTCTTGTAAAGGGTCAGAAGTGATGTGCCGGTCGTGCCGGCCAGATAACCGCGCACGACGATCTCGACGGGAAGGATATCGAGGCGCTTGCCGACAACCACATTCGGATCCGGATAGGCGATGACGTGATTGGGGCAGATGTCCTTTGTCGCCTCGAACCAGTAACGCGCCGTCTGGGTCAGGACATGGCCCTTGTCGGGAATGGAAGTGAGAATGCGATCGAAGGCGCTCAGGCGGTCGGTGGCAATAATGATGCGTTCGCCGCTCGGCAGGTCGTAATTCTCACGGACCTTGCCGCGATAATAATTGGGGAGTTCGGCGATGAAAGCTTCTTCCAAGACGCGCACGATGATCGCTCCGAAAACGGGCCGGGAGGGCCGGGGCCTATATATAGAGGGCCTCGCTATCGCATGTTTTTCTGCTGCGGCACAAGAATATTGCGCCACTGGCACGTGTCGGCGCCGTCAGGTCGGCATTCCTGTGGCGGCGGGCCGCGTTAATCTCCGTTAACGGCTGCAATCAGCGCACTTCCAGCAGATAAAGCCAGATAGCTATTTAAAATCAATAATTTGTCTTTTTCTTGAAGTTTTTGCGACTATCCGTGTTGACTTGGAAAAGGGGTTGGATCTATAAGCCCACTCACTGACGAGGGCGGCGGCGCTGCTGGCGACGAAGTCCTTGTCTCAAAAGAAATCCAGAATGATTGGCGCATGCTGGTTGGGACCGAGTTTGGGTTTGGTCTCTGGGTTTTGTGACGTTTCGGCTTTTAATGAGGCTGTTGAGCGTCGGTTTTTTGACAATTGA
>UBXM01000045.1 GCA_900469445.1 Hyphomicrobiales bacterium | reverse complement strand
GCAGGCGGATGAGGGGCAACCACCTGCCCTACCCATCAAAGATGCGCCAGCGGTGCGCCCCAGCCGCCCCAGATATAGATGGAGAAGAACAGGAACAGCCAGACGACGTCGACGAAATGCCAGTACCAGGCGGCGGCTTCGAAGCCGAAATGGCGTTCGGGGGTGAAGCCGCCGTTGATGGCGCGGATCAGGCAGACGATCAGGAAGATCGTGCCGACCAGCACGTGGAAACCATGGAAGCCGGTCGCCATGAAGAAGGTGGCGCCGTAGATCGAATTGGCGAATTCGAACGGGGCGTGGGCGTATTCATAGGCCTGAACGGCGGAAAACAGGACGCCGAGGGCGACGGTCAGCGCAAGACCGGTGACCAGACCCTTGCGGTCGTTGTGAAGAAGCGCGTGATGCGCCCAGGTCACGCAGGTGCCAGAGAGAAGCAGGATGATGGTGTTGTAGAGCGGCAGGTGCCAGGGATCGAGAACCTCGATGCCCTTGGGCGGCCATTGTCCGCCGAGCGCCTCGACGCGGCTTGCCTGGATCGCCTCGTTGGGAAACAGGCTGGCATCGAAAAAGGCCCAGAACCAGGCGACGAAGAACATCACTTCGGAAGCGATGAACATGATCATGCCGTAGCGCAGGTGCAGCGAGACAACCCGCGTGTGATGGCCTTCACGACCTTCCTTGATCGTATCGGCCCACCAGCCGATCATGACGTAGACAATGATCGCCAGACCGATGAAGAAGACCCAGGGTGTCGCCCAGTTGAGGCCGAACATGTGGAATTCGCTACCCTTGAGGTAACGCATGTAACCGACACCGCCGAAGGTGATGACGAAGGCGCCGATCGAGGCCAGAAGCGGCCAGGGGCTCGGATCGATGATGTGGTAGTCGTGATTTTTCTGATGCGCGTCTGCCATGTCAAAATCCCCGATAAAGGCCTCTCCACCGCTTGCGGAACTGTCCGCAAGCGCTCCTCTCAAAGCTTGCTTTCACCCTTTGTCGCATCCGTCTTCACCGCCGCGACAGGCTTTGCCGGCTCGCTCGGATAGAAGGAATAGGACAGGGTGATCGTCTTGATATTCTTCGTTTCCTCCGCCTTGACGATCTCCGGATCGACATAAAAGACGACGGGCATGGAAACGCTTTCGCCCGGCTGCAGCGTCTGCTCGGTAAAGCAGAAACACTGGACCTTGTTGAAATAGGCGCCGGCTTCCATGGGCGTGACGTTGAAGACGGCGGTGCCGGTGGTCGCGACGGCCGAGCGGTTGGTCGCCGTATATTCGACCTGAATGGTTTCGCCGATCTTCGGCTGCACGGCCTTTGCCGGCTTGAAATCCCAGTTCAGGCCGCTCGATATATTGGCGTCGAAGGTGACCTGCATGCTGCGGTCGAGCACGGTTGCCGAATATTGCTCGACGCGCTGCGTGGTACCGCCATAGCCCGTGACCTGACAGAAGAGACGATAGAGCGGGACCGCAGCATAGGCGGCGCCGACCATGCCGAAAACGAAGACGGCGCAACCGGCAAAGATCGAGGCATTGCTGACCCGTTTCGCCTGCCCTGTCCGACCGCTTTGAATTCCGCCTGCCATGTCGCTCCTCCCTTAGCTCCACCCGGTCTTAATCTTATGCGCCTAGTTCCAGAACCCGCCGACCTTGACCAGCGTGATGATGTAGAACAGGACGCAAAGCCCTGCGAGAACAAGGCCGAGCGCCACATTGCGGTTTCGCCGCGACTTCTTCTGTGTCTCGCTGAGCTTGACGGTGTCGATCACAGAAGTCCTCCGAGGAACTGACCGAGACCGGCCGCCACATGGTCGAAGAGAAGCGCGGAGAAGACCGCGAAAAGATAGAAGATCGAATAGAAGAACATCTTCTTCGCCGGCACCATCTTCTCGTCATCCTCGGGCATGCGCAGGACGAGGATGGAATAGTAGATGAAGATGAGGCTCAAAATGCCGGTAAAGATGCCGTAGCCGATGCTGGCGAGACCGGTAAAGGTCGGCGCGGCGACGACGGCTGCCATCAGGACCGAATAGACGACCATCTGGATCTTGGTCGAGCGCTGGCCGACGACATTCGGCATCATCGGAATGCCGACAGAGCCGTAATCGCGCATCTTGAACAGAGCCAGCGCCCAGAAATGCGGCGGGGTCCACATGAAGGTGATCATGAACAGGATGGTGCTGTTCAGCGAGATGTCGCCGGTGACGCAGGCCCAGCCGAGCATGGGCGGGAAAGCGCCGGCGGCACCGCCGATGACGATGTTCTGCGGCGTCGAGCGCTTCAGCCACATCGTGTAGACGACAGCATAGAAGAAGATGGTGAAGGCGAGCAGTCCGGCAGCAAACCAGTTGACCGCCAGGCCGAGGATCACGACCGAAAAGGCAGAGAGCGTCAGGCCGAAGGCAAGCGCTTCATTGGGGCGGATGCGGCCGGCGGGGATCGGGCGCTTTGCAGTGCGCGTCATCACGGCATCGATATCGGCATCGTACCACATGTTGAGCGCGCCGGATGCACCAGCGCCGACGGCGATGCAGAGGATGGAGATGATCGCCAGAACCGGATTGATCTCGCCGGGCGCAAGAACGAGGCCGGCAAAGGCGGTGAAGACCACCAGCGACATGACCCGTGGCTTCAGAAGCGCGAAGAAATCGCGCGCATCGGCTTCAGAAAGGAGCTTTCCTTCCTCGGGCGACATCGCATGGGTGGGGTCGATAACGGTCATTACAGTTCAGATCCTGACGAGATGCCGGGTGCTGAGGGGCAGCACCCGGATCGGAATTCCTACTTGATGCGGGGAAGCTGTTCCCATTGGTGATAGGGCGGCGGCGACGACAGCTGCCATTCGAGCGTGGTCGCACCCTCGCCCCAGGGGTTATCACCGGCAACCCGCTTCTTGGCGAAGGCTTCCCATACGCCAAACAGGAAGATGAGTACACCCACGAAGGAGATATACGAACCGACGGAGGAGACGTAGTTCCAGCCGGCGAAAGCATCCGGGTAGTCGATATAGCGGCGCGGCATGCCGGCGAGGCCGAGGAAATGCTGCGGGAAGAAGACCAGGTTCACGCCAACGAACATGACCCAGAAATGCAGCTTGCCGATCGCCTCGTTATACATGTAGCCGAACATTTTCGGGAACCAGTAATACCAGGCGGCGAAGATGGCGAAGACCGCGCCGAGCGACAGAACGTAGTGGAAATGGGCCACGACGTAATAGGTGTCGTGCAGCGAACGGTCGAGGCCGGCATTGGCCAGCTGCACGCCGGTGACGCCACCGACGGTGAACAGGAAGATGAAGCCGATCGCCCAGATCATCGGTGTCGCAAAGGTGATCGAGCCGCCCCACATGGTCGCAATCCAGGAGAAGATCTTGATGCCGGTCGGCACCGCGATGACCATGGTGGCGAAAACGAAGTAACGCTGCGCGTCGAGCGACAGGCCGACCGTGTACATGTGGTGAGCCCAGACGATGAAGCCGACAGCACCGATCGCGACCATCGCATAGGCCATGCCGAGATAACCGAAGACCGGCTTTTTCGAGAAGGTCGAGACGATATGGCTGACAATGCCGAAGCCAGGCAGGATCAGGATATAGACTTCCGGGTGGCCGAAGAACCAGAACAGGTGCTGGTAAAGGATCGGATCACCACCGCCTTCCGGTGAGAAGAAGGTCGTGCCGAAGTTACGGTCGGTCAGCGCCATGGTGATGGCACCGGCGAGAACCGGCAGCGACAGAAGCAGAAGGAAAGCGGTCACCAGCACCGACCAGGCAAACAGCGGCATCTTGTGCAGCGTCATGCCCGGGGCGCGCATGTTCAAAATGGTGGTGATGAAGTTGATCGCGCCGAGAATGGACGAAGCGCCGGCGACATGCAGCGAGAAGATCGCGAGATCGACTGCCGGTCCCGGATGGCCCGAGGTCGAAAGCGGCGGATACATGGTCCAGCCGCCGCCTGCGCCATAGGCGCCTGCCGGGCCTTCGACGAACATCGACATGACCAGCAGAAGGAAGGCCGGGACGATCAGCCAGAAGGAAATGTTGTTGAGGCGCGGGAAAGCCATGTCCGGCGCGCCGATCATGATCGGCACCATCCAGTTGGCGAAACCGCCGATCATCGCCGGCATGACCATGAAGAAGATCATGATCAGCGCGTGAGCAGTGGTAAACACATTGAACATGTGCTTGCCGCCGTCGATCGCGGCATCGCCCTCAAAGCCGTAGACCATCGAGGCAAGGCCGTGGAAGATCTGGATGCCGGGTTCCTGCAGCTCCATGCGCATCGCGACCGACAGAAGGCCGCCGACGATGCCGGCGATGATCGCGAAGATCAGATAGAGCGTGCCGATGTCCTTGTGATTGGTCGAAAACAGCCAGCGGGCGGCAAAGCCCGGCTTGTGGTGATGTTCGCCATGCGCATGTGCATCTTCGTGAGCGGCGCGATGGGAATGGTCGTCGTGATGTGTCGTTTCAGCCATTGATCTCGCCTCCCCTTACTTGACGTCGTTTGCAGCGACATCGACGCCGGCTGCAGTTTTGTTGTCCGCAGATGCCAGAAGCGCCTTGTAGGCTCCCGGCAGATCGTTTGCGGCGGCGGCGAGCCAGGCGGTATATTTGTCTTCAGCGACGACGCGGATGGCGATCGGCATATAGGCGTGGTCCTTGCCACAAAGCTCGGAACACTGTCCGTAATAAAGGCCCTCGCGCTCCGCGCGGAACCAGGTTTCGTTCAAACGGCCCGGAACGGCATCGATCTTGACGCCGAAGGCCGGCATGGCGAAGGCATGGATGACATCGGTCGGCGCGGCGGTGACCAGCAGGCGCACCGTCTTGCCGACAGGAATGATCATTTCATTGTCGACGGCGAGAAGGCGTGGATAGACCGCCATATCCGTCTTGCCGGCCGCTTCACGATCCGGCTCCTTCAGCATGTAGCTGTCGAAGGCGACGGGTGTTTCGCCGGACCCCTCATATTCGTAATTCCACTGCCACTGGGTGGCGGTGGCCTTAACCGTCATGTCGGTCTCGGGAATTTCGAGCTGGGCGTTCAAGAGATTGAAGGACGGGATGGCCAGCATGAAGAGAATCAGCACCGGCGCCACGGTCCAGACGATCTCGATCGTCGTGTTGTGGCTGGTGCGCGATGGTGTCGGGTTCTTGTCGGCGCGGAATTTCACGGCGACGACGATCAGCAGCGCGAGCACAAAAAGCGTGACCGGGACGATGAACCAGAGGGTGTATTTCTCGAACCAGCTTATCTGGTGCATGATTTCGGTTGCCGGTGCCTGAAGCCCCATCTGCCAGGGATGCGGTTGGTCCGCATGCGCCACCGAAGCGCTTACCAGCCCCGCAACCGGGGCAGTGATAAGACAGATGATCGCCATCATCATCGCATAAGCCCTGTTCATCAAAAACTTTCTCCCCACGCGTGTGATCCAGATCAAATCTTACGCAGTCTCCAAGCTATAGGCTTGGTTCAACCATAGTTTGCTTATATCCGCAACGTCTTGCGACAAATGCCCCTGCGGCATTTTGTGCATTATTGACGTGCATCGACCTGTGGTTGAATTTCCTCCATTACAGACCACACCTCCCTCCACAGAGTCGCAGCCTGAATCGAGGATAAGCTCTTTCGGCTGACAAATTCCACCACATTTTGAAGGCGTCGACATCCTTGTGACTTGAACAGGGTCCTACTTTCGCCGTACTCCGCTGAAAACTCGGCAAGGCTTTCCAATTCGCGTCCCGAGCGACAGGATAAGCCGCATTGATTCGAACCAGAGGTTTCCATGGGTCGTCCCTCCCTTATCGGCGCAAGCCTTATTGCCCTCATCGCGCTGGGCTCTGTCTCCATCGCATCGGCACAAACGCCGCCGGCAACGGGGGCCGCACCGAAAGGCCCGGCACCAAGCGCGCAGGCACCGGCGCCCACCCCTGGCCCATCGCCTTCGGGACAACAGCCCGGCAATGTCAAGGAAAGCCACGGCGCATGGTCGGTCATCTGTGATCGGCCGGCCGGCGCTTCCGCCGAGCAATGCGCGCTGATGCAGAACGTCATTGCCGAAGACCGGCCGGAAGTCGGGCTTTCGGTCGTCGTGTTGAAGACTGCCGATCGCAAGGCGCGCATCCTGCGCATCCTCGCGCCGCTCGGCGTGCTCCTGAAGGACGGCATGGAGCTTTACGTCGACAACAACAATATCGGTCGCGCCTATTTCACCCGCTGCTTCTCCGAGGGCTGCTATGTGGAAGTGGAAATCGACGAGGAACTGATGCGCATCATGCGTGCGGGCAAGAGCGCCGTGTTTGCACTGCGCGAATCCTCCGATCAGGACCGTGTCGGCATTCCCGTCGAACTCAACGGCTTCGGCCCCGGCTACGACGCGCTTCCCTGATTGTTGGGTGACGACCGCGTGAGGATGCTTGCACCTCACTTCCGACAGACCTACATCGGTTTCCGAAGATATTTTGGCTTGGGCGCAAGTGATTGCCCCTCACCCTAACCCTCTCCCCGCTCGCGGGGAGAGGGAACGAGCCGTAGATTTGGCCGAGCGGGTGCCGCGTAGGTCCTTCGCCCCGCGAGCGGGGAGAAGGTGCCGGCNNGCAGGCGGATGAGGGGCAACAACTTGCGCAAACGCCAATCGCCAGCGGAGCATTAAAGCATGAACACCGATCTCTTGAGCCTGTTCGACACGGATGAGGCGAAGCTGCGGGCGATCGTCGCCAAGGCGATTTCCGGCGCCGATGACGGCGAGCTTTATGTCGAACATGCGCAGGCGGAATCGCTGACCTTCGACAACGGACGTCTCAAGGGCGGCTCGTTCAACACCGACCAGGGTTTTGGCCTGCGCGCCGTGGCCGGTGAAGCGGTCGGTTATGCCCATGCGGGTGATCTGAGCGCCGCAGCACTGGAACGTGCGTCGGATGCCGTGCGCGCTGTGACCGCCGGTTATGCGGGCTCCTATGCCGCCGCACCGCAGCGGACCAACAAGAAATATTACGGCGACGAAAACCCGATCGGCTCCCCGAGCTTCGAGGCCAAGGCCAAGCTTTTGACCGATATAGACGCCTATCTGCGCAACAAGGACGACAAGGTTCGTCAGGTGACCGCAACGATTTCCGCCAGCTGGCAGGTGGTCGACATCCTGCGCGCCGACGGGCACCGGGTGCAGGACATCCGCCCGATGACGCGCATCAACATTTCCGTCGTCGTCGGCAGTGGCGACCGGCAGGAATCCGGGTCTTTCGGCACCGGCGGGCGTATCGGCTTCGGTGATTTCGTTGCCGAGGGCAATTGGCAGGTGGGCGCCGACGAGGCGCTCAGGCAGGCACTGGTCAATCTCGAAGCGATCGAGGCGCCCGCCGGCACGATGGATGTCGTGCTCTCCTCCGGCTGGCCGGGCGTGATGCTGCACGAGGCCGTCGGTCACGGGCTGGAAGGCGATTTCAACCGCAAGAAAACCTCGGCATTCGCGGGTCTGCTCGGCGAAATGGTTGCCGCTCCGGGCGTCACCGTCGTTGACGACGGCACGATCGACAATCGCCGCGGTTCTATCACCATCGACGACGAAGGCACGCCTTCGGCCTATAACGTGCTGATCGAAAACGGAAAACTCGTCGGCTATATGCAGGACCGGCAGAATGCCCGGCTGATGGGCATGCAGCCGACCGGCAACGGTCGCCGTCAGGGCTACAGTTCCGTGCCCATGCCGCGGATGACCAACACCTACATGCTTGGTGGCGACAAGACCCCGGAAGAGATCATCGCGTCGGTGAAGAAAGGCGTCTATGCCGTTTCCTTCGGCGGCGGTCAGGTGGATATCACGTCCGGCAAATTCGTGTTCGGCTGCACCGAGGCCTATCTGATCGAAAACGGCAAGATCGGCCCGGCGATCAAGGGCGCGATGCTGATCGGCAACGGGCCGGATGCGATGAAGCGCGTCTCGATGGTCGGCAATGACATGAAGCTCGATACCGGCGTCGGCAATTGCGGCAAGGCCGGGCAATGGGTTCCGGTCGGCGTCGGCCAGCCGCATCTGAGAATGGATCAGGTCACCGTCGGCGGCACGAAGGCTTAAAACGTCAATGGGCGAACTCGTCATCCGCTCTTTTGAACCCGGCGACGAACGGGGCGTGATCGGCGTCATCCTGCCGATCCAGCGAGAAGAATTCGGCGTCGAGATCACCGCTGAAGACCAGCCGGATCTCGCAGCCATTCCCACCTTCTATCAGTCGGGCAAGGGCGGGTTCTGGGTTGCCGAAAAGGATGGCGAGGTCGTCGGCACGATTTCGCTGAAAGATATCGGCAATGACGAGGCCGCTTTGCGCAAGATGTTCGTTGCGGCCAAGGTGCGCGGCAAGGAATTCGGCGTCGCGGCGCGGTTGCTGGATATGCTGATGGCTCACGCATCACATGCCGGGCTGAAGGCAATATTTCTCGGCACGACCGACAAGTTTCTCGCGGCGCACCGGTTTTATGAGAAGAACGGGTTTTTCGAGGTCGCGGCGAAAGACCTGCCCGAGAGTTTTCCGCGGATGGCGGTGGATACGAAGTTTTATCGCTTGATCTTGGCTTCGCGACCCATGGAAAATGCGCTCGTTCCAGAGTTTTCTGTTTCGGATTGGCTACAAAGCCGCCGGTTTTACTGTGATCTGATCGGCTTCAGCGTGCTCTACGAGAGGCCGGAAGAAGGCTTCTGTTATCTCGAACTTGGCCAAGCACAGCTCATGATCGATCAGATCGGGGTGGGACGCGATTTCGCGCTTGATGAAACGCCACTCGAAAGACCGTTCGGCCGTGGCGTCAACGTGCAGATACGTGTGCCTGATGTACATGCCATCCTCGGGCGCCTAGCCGAGGGTGGGATCGATCCGTACCTACCTCTGGAAGAAAAATGGTATCGACGTGACAATCGTGAAGTCGGCAACCGCCAATTCGTTGTGGCGGATCCGGATGGATATCTGCTGAGGCTATTCGAAGATCTGGGCGAACGGTTCCCGCCTAATCCTTGACACACACTACTAAACCTCGGCACTTGCGGTAGCGCTTCACCTCATTCCGCAGACACCCGCATCATGACATCCCCCGATCCGCTTTCTGCCTTCCTGGCAACATGGCTTCCCGGTCATTCCGTCGGTGAACTTGCCTTCGTGTTTTTCGCCGCCATGATCGCGGGTCTTGCCCGCGGTTTTTCGGGGTTTGGCGGGGCGTTGATCTTCGTGCCGCTTGCCGGGGCGGTGACGAGCCCGCAGATCGCTTCGGGGCTGCTTCTGGTGATCGACGGGATCATGACGCTCGGCATGTTGCCGGAAGGATGGCGGCGGGCGAACCGGCGTGATGTCTTCACCATGCTTGCCGGCGCCGTGGTCGGCGTGCCGGCGGGTGCGGCGGCGCTTTCGCTGCTGCCCTCCGTGACGCTTCGCTGGATCATCTCTCTCGTCGTGCTCTGCCTTCTGATCTTCCTGATCTCGGGCTGGCGTTACCACGGCCGGCCGAAAACCTGGCTGACGGTTGGCGTCGGCGCGATTGCCGGGCTTTTCGGCGGGGCAGCACAGATGTCCGGCCCGCCGGTCGTCGCCTATTGGCTGGGCGGGGCGATCGAGCGCAATGTCGTGCGCGCCAATCTCATCCTCTATTTCGCGCTGGCAAGCGTGCTTTCGGCGACCTCCTATATTATCGGCGGCATCCTGATGCTCGAAGTCCTGCTGATCGCGCTGATTGCCGGGCCGGGTTACGGCATCGGGCTTTCCTTCGGTTCGCGGATGTTCGGGATTGCCAGCGAAAGCACGTTCCGGCGCATCTGTTTCGTGCTGATCGGTGCGGCTGCCATCATCGGATTACCGCTGCTCGATGGCCTGCGTCCCTGAGCACCTTGCCATTCAGCAAGACTTAACCGGTCAGAGACTAGCCTTCGGCATCCGGGGGCAAGGACTATTCGCGACACGATGAAGGACAAGGCAAAAGCGATCTGGCGTCGCAACGGCAAGCGCTGGCTGATCGGCGCCGGGCTGGAGGCTTCGGCGCTGGCGGCGGGAGCCGGTCTGATGTCCGCTGCGCGCGGTTCAGGCGTCATCTTCACGCTGCATCACGTCAGGCCCGAAACACCACCGGTCGCCGGTCCCAATCGGCATCTCGAAATCACGCCGGAATTTCTCGATCTCGCCATCACTCAGCTGAAAGCTTTTGGCTACGATTTCATCGCGCTGTCGGATGTACCGGCACGGCTGCAATCACCATCGGCAAAGCCATTCGCGGCCTTCACTCTCGATGATGGATACCGCAACAACGCGGAGCACGCGCTGCCTGTTTTCGCCCGACATGGCGTGCCTTTCACCGTCTTCATCGCTCAGGGGCTGGCCGAACATCGTCAACCGCTCTGGTGGGAGGTCCTGGGCCGGCTGCTGCGTGAAAACGACCGCCTCGACTTCGATTTCGGTGACGGCCCTGAAACGCTGGACGTCAGGACGCCGGTGCAACAGCTCGATACGTTCTTCCGCTTCGCCGGCCATGTCTGGTCTCGCGAGGAAACGGATGCCGTCGGGCGGCTCTGCGACCTGGCGGAAAGATACGGCATCGATCCGCTCGCCATCACGCGCGAACTCGTCATGGGGCCTGCGGAGCTCAAGGCGTTTGCCGCCCATCCGCTGGTTTCGCTCGGCGCGCATACCGTGACGCATCGCAAGCTCTGCCGGCTTCCCGCCGAAGAAGCCGCAGGCGAGATGCGCGAATCGGCGGACTGGCTGGCCGATCTTACCGGCCAGCGGCCATTAGCGATTGCCTATCCCTATGGAAGCCGCGACGCGGTGGGGCCGCGCGAGTTCCAGATGGCCGGCGATCTCGGTTTTGTGATCGGGCTGACGACACAACCTGGGATGCTGACCAAAGCCGACTTATCCCGGCTGACCGCCCTGCCCCGCGTTTCGCTCAACGGCTATTACCAGAAGACACGTTACGTCAAAGCGCTCGCCTCCGGCATTCCCTTCGCGCTGAGAAAGTAACGCATTGGTTTAACGCAATGCCGAACGCATAACCGGATTGCGCTTTTGCCGGAGTTGCCGCTCAGGGATACATGCGCACCTTGTTCCAGTGTCCTGCCGGGTCTTCGCGGCGAAACTCGACGCGGTCATGCAGACGGAACTGACGGTCGTGCCAGAATTCGATCGATGTCGGGCGGATGCGGAAGCCGGACCAGTAGGAAGGCCGCGGAATTTCGCCGATCGCGTAACGCGCGGTATATTCGGCGACGGATTTTTCCAGCGCAAAACGTCCCTCGAGCGGTCGCGACTGCTTCGAAGCCCAGGCGCCGATGCGGCTGCCGCGCGGACGCGAGGCGTAATAGGCGTCGGCCTCTGCATCACTGACAACCTCGACCGGGCCGCGGATGCGGACCTGACGGCGCAGCGATTTCCAGTGAAAACACATGGCCGCCTTCTTCTGGCCGAGGATTTCCTGGCCCTTCTGGCTTTCGAAATTTGTGTAGAACACAAAACCCTGCTCATCGAAGCCTTTCAACAGCACCATCCGCACATTAGGCAGACCATGCTCGTCGACCGTTGCAACCGCAACGGCGTTTGGATCGTTAGGCTCAGAGCCTTCGGCATCCTTCAACCAACGGGCGAAAAGCGCAAAGGGTTCAGATTCTTCGGTGAAGTCACCGGTTGTTAACTCACTTCCAGACATATTGACTTAATTACTCCCAATCTGCTCGAACATGCCCGAGACGAAGCGCCGGACAGGATATTAGGTGTCAGTGATAGCAAAGTGGACCGAAATGACAAAGTGCTGGGGCCGCAAGAGCGGCGCTGCAATTTGCCTCGCCACGCTGACGCTGTCGCTTGCGGGATGTACCAGCAGTCTTGATATGTTCGGCGGATCGGACAAGGTCGACCGGTCGCTTGCGACGGGAACCGTTGCCGGCAAACCGCAATCGGACACCAGCCTTTCCGACGAAGCGACCGTGCGCAACGCAGTGACCTCGGCCGATCTCGCCAAGATGGGCAGCAGCCCCCTTCCCTGGGCCAATGCCGCAACCGGCAGTGCCGGGGTCGTTTCCGTCATCCAGGAAGACAATGCCCAGGGCCGCGTCTGCCGCGCCTTCAAGACCACGCGTCATTCCTATGAAGGGATCGCCGTGTTTGCCGGCCAGACCTGCATGACCGGAAGCGGCGACTGGATGCTGACCGCTTTCGACCGCCAAGGCTGAACCGGATCCACCATCCGGCGCGAAATCGTTTCCAAATCCTACACCGTATTAACCCTTCCTTCACCATGCATTGGTTGTGGCATCACGCCGTAACCACTGATTCAGGACTAGGCTCCTACTCTGGCTTCCAAGGAAATCGGAGCAGACAGCAGAGCATGATGGCCCTGCATTGCCCGTATTGTGTCGAGTATCGGCGGGTCCGCGATTATGCCGGATCTGCTTTTTCAAAAGCGTAACCGGTGGTCTCACGATGCGTGATCCCTATTCCATCCTCGGCGTCAGACGGAACGCCGATGCAGACGAAATCAAGGCGGCCTGGCGGACCAAGGCCAAGACCATACATCCCGACCACAATCGGGACGATCCGAGCGCTACCGACCGGTTCGCCGAGGTGGGCCAGGCCTATGAGCTGTTAAAAGACCCGGAGCGTCGCCGGCGTTATGACCGTGCGGCCGACATGCACCAGACGATCATGCAGCAGCGGGATGCGGCCGAGCGCGCCAAGACTGCGCGGGCCAATGCGGAAAAGGTGATGGAGGAGCTGGCAAGGGCCCAGGCCGCCCGCGCCCAATCCAACGCGACCACGGCCGACGCGACCAAGGCCGAACCGAAGGCGGATGCCGCCAAGGCGAAAGCACAGCCGGCAGGAGCCGGACAGGCAAAAACGCAGACCGGCAAGAAGCCGAGCGAAAGCCCGGAAGAAACCATCGAGCGCATCTTCGGCGGCGGGCCCGAGGCGCGCGAGCGCGCCAAGGAACATGGCGATGCGCCGGCCGAACCCAAGGCCGCGGAAGCAGGCCCCAAGGACACGCCTTCGCCGGAGGTTCGCTCACCCCTGCCGTTGATGGCTGTCGACCTGATCGCCAATCTGATGAAACGCATCCGCGGCACGGCGCCTGTTCCGGAAAAAGCGCCGGATCTTCTGGTCGAAGCAAGGGTGACGGTGGCCGAATTCCTGGCTCTGAAGCCGATCACGATCAAGCTCTCCGACGACCGGGAGGTTCGCGTACCAATCGAACGGGGCACAACCGACGGGCACCTGATTCGACTTGCGGGCCAGGGCCTGAAGCTGCCCAACATGAAACAGGGTGATCTGGTCGTGACGCTGAAGGCGGCGCGCGAGGACAGCTATATCGTCAGGGATTTCAACCTTCATATCGTGTTGCCGATCTCGCTGCAGGATGCCGTGCTCGGCGGCGAAGCCAGAGTGGAAACACCGGCAGGCCCACGCTCGATCGAAATCCCCAGCTGGTCGGGATCCGACCGCACGATCAGGATCGAAGGCCTCGGCCTGCATGACGCAGAAGGGCGTGGCGATCTCGTCGTCGAACTCAGGATCGTGCTTCTGGAGCAGCCGGACGCCAAGGTTACCGACCTCATGCGGCTGATGCGCGACGGGCTTTACCTGTAAAGACAGGATGGGTGACGGCGGATGACATCTTGCCAGCCACGCATCCGTTTTTACACCGACTTATCGGCTGATGACCTGACGCATGCTTGAACCGCGGTTCTGCCTATGCCATAGGCAGCATTCATTTTTTCGTGTCAGGGATTACACAATGGTTCAGGCATCCGGCCTTATGGCAGGCAAGCGCGGGCTCATCATGGGCGTTGCGAACAACCGCTCGATTGCATGGGGCATTGCCAAGGCCATCGTCGACAACGGCGGCGAAGTGGCCTTCACCTATCAGGGCGATGCGCTGAAGAAGCGGGTCGAACCGCTGGCTGCCGAACTGGGCGCCTTCATGGCCGGCCACTGTGATGTCAGCGACGAAGCCACGATCGACGAGGTCTTTGCCAATCTGGAAAAGCACTGGGGCAAGATCGACTTCCTCGTGCATGCCATCGGCTTTTCCGACAAGGACGAGCTGACCGGCCGTTACGTCGACACCTCGGCCGACAATTTCGCCAAGACGATGCAGATCTCGGTCTATTCGTTCACGTCGGTTGCACGCCGCGCCGAAAAGCTGATGACCGACGGCGGCTCGATGCTGACGCTGACCTATTACGGTGCCGAAAAGGTCATGCCGAACTACAATGTCATGGGCGTTGCCAAGGCCGCGCTTGAAGCGAGCGTCAAATATCTCGCGGTCGACCTCGGCCCGAAGAATATCCGCGTCAACGCGATCTCGGCCGGACCGATCAAGACGCTTGCCGCTTCCGGCATCGGCGATTTCCGCTACATCCTGAAATGGAACGAATACAATGCGCCGCTGCGCCGTACCGTGACCATCGAGGAAGTGGGCGATGTCGGCATGTACATGCTTTCCGACCTTTCGCGTTCGGTTACCGGCGAGGTTCACCATGCCGATAGCGGTTATCACACGATCGGCATGAAGGCGGTCGACGCTCCGGATATCTCGGTCATCAAAGACTAACGAAGGACGCTCGCCGTGCTCATCTATGTGATCCGCCACGGCCAGACGGACTGGAACGCCGAAGGCCGTCTCCAGGGGCAGAAGGACATCCCGATCAATGCGATCGGGCGTGGACAGGCGACCCGAAACGGCGAAGCACTTCGCGAACTCGTCGGTTCCGCCGACGGGTTCGATTTCGTTGCAAGCCCGCTTGGACGCACCCGAGAAACCATGGAGCGGATCAGGACAGCCATGGGGCTCGATCCGATGGGCTACCGGACGGACGAGCGCCTCAAGGAACTTTCCTTCGGCGACTGGGAAGGGTTCACCACCGCCGAGATTAAAAAGACAGCTCCGGAACGGCTGCGCGAACGCTCTAAAAACAAGTGGGGCTTCATTCCGCCGGGCGAAGATGCCGAGAGCTATGAAATCCTCTCCTGGCGTATAGGCGCATGGCTCGCCTCACTGAACGGACCGACGATTTCCGTCAGCCATGGCGGCGTGCTGCGGTCGCTCTTCCGCATCATCGGCAATGTCGATGAGAATGAAGCCGCCAATATGCCGATCCATCAGGACCGTATCGTCAAAATCGAAATGAGCGATGGTGATGTGGCCGGGGAAACCGCCGCGAGAGGCACGATAAGCTGGATCTGATCGGGTGCCCTCGATGTCGATGAAGGCACCGAGGGGATTTCACTGATTCATCAAACGATCGCGAGATCGTCGACGATACGGCTACCGTCCACCATCGTGTAGAAGACCACAACCTTCACGCCTGCCTTCAGCCCTTCGAAATTGAATTCCTCAGGAAGCTTGTAGGTCTTGTCGTCGTCAAGCGTCAGGCTCAATGCCTTAACGTCCACTGTCTTGATGGTCGCCTCGATATCCGCACTCTGCGCCCAGCTGTTGAGCGGCGAGAAAATACTGGCGGTGGCGAGCAGTGTGGCGATGAGCATACGCATCTGGGAGGCCTTTTACGAGGTCCATGTGTTTCGTTTCGACGCAAGGATAGCCTTCGGAATGTGGCAAAATTTGCCCGCGATCATGGCATTTCATGCGTAAAAAACGACATTATTATTAACAAAAATTCACCAAATCTTATTTTCGACTTTCCACAACAGCTTCATGCGCCGCGAAATAAAGTATTTCTTAAACATATCCGGTCGATCGCTTCTCCAGATATCGCGAAATGATAAATTAACAACCGAACAATACAATATTTCCGGCGCTACGTGGGTTAATAGAAGGCATATCACAGGTGAAATTCAGGCTGCCGCAGCATTTAAACTGGCACAACATCATCGCCTCAAATTCAATTTCCCTGCTGGTAGCGCTGACGATTTCGCTTTGCACCTTCGCGATCGCAATAGGTCTTGATCGGCACAATACCGAGGCCGGGCAGGAAGCCTTGCGCGCAGCTGTGGAAAACACCGCCTCTGCCGTGACGCGCAATCTGACAGACCGCATCGAGAGCGACATCAAGGACGCCCAGGCGCTCGCCCGGCGCCTCGTTCGCGAGAAAGATGCGACATCCGAGCATCTCCGGCATCTGATTGAAATAACGTTCGAGAATCACCGGCATTTTTCCGCAGTGGCGCTTGCTCCGGACCTTGCCGTATCCCAGATCCACACGCCCGAGGGCCTTTCGACCGACGACGCGTCCCTGCCGTTCGATACCGAGCGGCTTGGCGCCGATCTGATGGCGGCGAACAGGACGACATCGCCGAGCGTCGTTGCCGGTTCGCAGGAAAATCACCTGACGCTCGTCGTGCCAATCACGCTGGATGAGGAGACGCTTCGCCGGCCCTGGGGCGCGCTTGCGATCGTCATCGACAAGGCGGAGCTCCTGAAGGAAGCCGGCCTGACGATCGATGGCGACAGAACCCGGTCAGCGGCGATCGATCTTACCGACATGAATTTCTCGCTGCGGGATCGCGCGAAACCGGAATATCTGGCTTTTCTGGGCGACGACAGGGTGGACGGCCAGTCACCGCTGATCAAGGCGCTGGATGTTGCCGGGTCACGCTGGGATTTGTCGATCGCGCCTAAGAGCGGCTGGTCCGCGCCGCCGGAAAATCAGCATCAGTTCCGGCTGATCCTGGCATTTGGAGCAATTGCGCTCATTGTGCCGATCGTGGTTGCGACCGGACTGCTTTCCGAGCGCAACCGCAACATCGCCGAATTGAAAACGCGAGAAGCAAGCCTGCTCGACCTCTCGCAGCGTTTCAATCTCGCCATGGAAGCCTCCAAGATCGGCATATGGGAGGTGAGCGGCGACGGATTGCAGCTCTTTCTCGACCGGCGCGCCAGAATGTTGCACGGGGTGAGCACGGCCTCGGATATGCAGCGGCTGGGAGGCCTGTTGCAACTGGTGGCAGCGGAAGACCGGGGCAAGGCGGAAGTCCATTTCCTGAAATGGGCACGCCTGTATGAATCCTGCATCGAAACCTATCGCATTACTCTGCCCGACGGCGAGGTCCGGCATTTGCGATCCGCCGGCGCGCGTTACGAAAATATCGACGGCAGCCAGCGGATGACCGGCATCGTCTGGGATGTGACGGCCGACATGCTGATGGCGCAGACGTTGCGCGACGCGAAAGCCGATACCGAGGTCAAGAACGCCGAGCTGGAGCTGGCGCTGGACGAATTGTCGAGCCGCGAGCGCGAGCTCGAGGAACTGTCGGGTAAGCTCGATCTGGCGCTTGCCTCCTACGGCTGCGGCATTTGGGAATACACGCCCGGCCTGAGCACGGAGACCTGGGATGAGCGCATGTGCCAGCTCTACGGCGTTCCGTTTACCAATGGGGTCATGGACCAGGAACGCTGGCTCAACCTGCTTCTGCCGGAGGACCGGCCGATCGCGATCAATGCGTCGAGAGCCTATCTGAGAGGCCAGACGAAGGAGGCCCTGGTGGTTCGCGTGCCGCAGGCGGATGGCACGATCCGCTACGTGCGGTCCGTGGGTCAGCTGCATGTGGGCAAGGATGGTTCGAAAAAGCTCATCGGCCTGGCTTTCGACGTGACGAAGGATACGGCGCTGACGGTCGAGCTGCAGAAGGCCAAGACCGAAGCCGATGCGAAGAACAGCGAACTCGAAATCGCCAAAAGCCGGATCGAGCACAATGCGCTTCACGATCCGCTGACGCTGCTTGCCAACAGGCGCAAGCTCGACATGGAACTCGATGCCCTGTCACGCTCTCCGGCCAGACGGAAATTCGCGCTTCTTCATCTCGACCTCGACCGGTTCAAACAGATCAACGACACGCTCGGACACGCCGCGGGCGATGCCATGCTCGTTCACGCCTCGAAGATCCTGACCCACAATGTCGATGAAAAAGACATCGTTGCGCGGATCGGCGGCGACGAATTCGTCATCCTCGTGCATGATCAGACCAGTTCCAGGGAGCTTGCACAGCTTGCAGCGCGGATCATTTCCGAATTCCGCCAGCCACTCGATTTCGACGGTTTCTCGTGCCGTTGCGGCGTCTCCATCGGGATTGCCGAAGCCAATGGCACGCATGTCGACGCAAGGCGGATTCTCGTCAACGCCGACCTGGCGCTCTACCGGGCCAAGGGCATGGGGCGCAATCGCTACGAATTCTTCACGCAGAACCTTCATGCGGAGATCATCGATCACAAGCGGACGGCGGACGAGCTGCTTGCCGCAATCGAGAACCATGAATTTACGGCCTGGTACCAGCCGCAGCTCAGCTCGGCGACGCATCAGCTGACGGGCGTCGAGGCGCTGATCCGCTGGCGCCATCCTCGCCGCGGGCTGCTTGCTCCCGACCAGTTCCTGAAGATTGCCGACGACCTGAACGTGACGGCAACGCTCGACCAGATCGTGCTGGAAACGGTGCTGAAGGACAAGATGCGCTGGGCCGCCATGGGCGTTGCCGTTCCCAGGGTGTCGGTCAACGTCTCATCGAGACGGCTGCATGACGAACACCTGATCGACATGTTGCGGGGCCTGCAGATCACGCCCGGCGAGATCGCCTTCGAACTGGTGGAGTCGATCTTCCTCGATGACGGCGACAGCGCCGTGATCGCCAATCTGGACAGGATCAAGGAACTCGGGATCGATGTGGAGATCGACGATTTCGGCACCGGGCACACATCGATCGTCAGCCTGTTGAGGCTGAAGCCGAAACGGCTGAAGATCGACAAGCAGCTGGTGCTGCCGATCCTCCACTCGTCTCAGGAACGCGCCCTGGTTCGATCGATCATCGATATCGCCCGATCGCTCGGTCTTGAAACGGTGGCGGAAGGCGTCGAGACCTTCGACCATGCAAACCTGCTCGAGCAACTCGGTTGCGACATGCTGCAGGGTTATGCCTTCGCGCGCGCCCTGCCCTTCGACGACTTCACGGCGATGGCACGGGAAGGTTGGCAAAGGTCTGTAGCCTGATTGATCGGGGCGTTGCCTGTCGATCGGCATGTTTGCCCGGCCGGTACCGGTCGGGCGCAAGAAAGGCTTGTCCGCGCTCGGGCTTTTGCCTAAAAAAGCCTCGATAAAAACGGCGATCCAAGCGCCCTTGCAGCCAGGCAGCATTCATGTCCCATAACTCTTTCGGTCATCTTTTCCGCGTTACGACCTGGGGCGAAAGCCATGGTCCCGCACTCGGCTGCGTGGTCGACGGTTGCCCTCCCGGCCTCCGCTTCACCCATGCCGACATCCAGGCATGGATGGACAAGCGCAAGCCCGGCCAGTCGCGTTTCGTCACCCAGAGGCGCGAGGACGACATCGTCAAGGTTTTATCCGGCGTGATGTTCGACGAGGACGGCGAGACGATGATCTCGACCGGCACTCCGATCTCGATGCTGATCGAAAATACCGACCAGCGCTCCAAGGATTACGGCGAGATCGCCCGTCGCTATCGTCCCGGCCATGCCGATTATACCTATGACGTCAAATACGGCATTCGCGACTATCGCGGCGGCGGACGCTCGTCGGCGCGCGAGACGGCAGCCCGTGTTGCGGCAGGCGGCATTGCGCGGCTGGTCGTGCCGGGTGTTACCGTGCGCGGTGCGCTGGTGCAGATCGGCAAGCACAGAATAAACCGCAATAACTGGGATTGGGCGCAGGTCGACCAGAACCCGTTCTTCTGCCCCGACCCCGAAATGGTTCCCGTCTGGGAAGAGTATCTCGACGGCATCCGCAAATCCGGCTCCTCGATCGGTGCCGTCGTCGAGGTGATCGCTGAAGGCGTACCGGCGGGTCTCGGCGCACCGATCTATAGCAAGCTCGACCAGGATATCGCTTCGCTGCTGATGTCGATCAACGCGGTGAAGGGTGTCGAGATCGGCGAAGGTTTTGCCTCCGCGGAACTGACCGGCGAGGAAAATGCCGACGAGATGCGCATGGGCAATGACGGCAAGCCGATCTTTCTCTCCAACCATGCAGGCGGCATTCTCGGCGGCATTTCGACCGGCGAGGCCATCGTTGCCCGCTTTGCGATCAAGCCGACCTCCTCGATCCTGACCGAGCGCCAGTCGATCGATGCGGATGGCAACAATGTCGATGTCCGCACCAAGGGCCGGCACGACCCGTGCGTCGGCATCCGCGCCGTGCCGATCGGCGAGGCGATGGTTGCCTGCGCGATCGCAGATCACTACCTTCGCGACCGCGGCCAGACCGGCCGCCTGAAATAGGATTTTGCCCAATGGCCTACGATCAGAAATCCGTCGTTGATGCCATCCGCGCCTTCGAGGCCGGAGAGATCGTCGTCGTTACCGATGATGATGACCGCGAGAACGAAGGCGACCTGATCGTTGCCGCCGTGCATTGTACGTCCGAGAAGATGGCCTTCATCGTGCGCCACACATCCGGCATCGTCTGCGCGCCGATGCCACGCGAAGAAGCCAAACGGCTGAACCTCAATGCCATGGTGGCCGAAAACGACAGCGCCCACACCACGGCGTTTACCGTCAGCGTCGACTTCAAGCACGGCACTACGACCGGCATTTCCGCCGATGACCGCACACTGACCGTGCGCAACCTGGCCAACCCCAATGCCGGAGCTGCGGACTTCGTTCGTCCCGGCCATATCTTCCCGCTGATTTCGCGTGAGGGCGGGGTGCTGATGCGTTCCGGCCATACGGAAGCGGCGACCGATCTTTGCAAGCTCGCCAACCTGCCGCCGATCGGCGTGATTTCCGAGCTCGTCAATGACAACGGCACCGTGATGCGCGGCCAGCAGGTGGCGGCATTTGCCGTGGAGCACGGGTTGAAGCAGGTTTCCGTCGCGGACCTGATTGCCTACCGGCAGCGCAAGGAAACGCTGATCCAGCTGATGTCCTCCTTCGAGATCACAACTGCGGTCGGCCGCGCCAAGGCGCATGCCTATTCGCTGCCCTGGGATCCGATGCAGCATGTCGCCGTCATCTTCGGCGATATCCGCGATGGCGTCGACATTCCGGTTCGCCTGCATCTCGAAAACGTGGCGCAGGACGTGTTCGGCGCCGAGCGCTCCGTCGAGCGTTACATGAAGATGATCGAGAACGAGGGGCGCGGCGTCATCATCTATCTGCGCGAAGGCTCCGTCGGCGTCGGCCAGACCGAACATGGCCGCAAGATGCGCCAGGATCAGGAAGCCCATGCGGAAGCGCAGGCGCGTGAAAGCGAATGGCTGGAAATCGGCCTCGGCGCGCAGATCCTGAAGGATCTCGGCGTCACCTCGATCAAGCTTTTGACCCGCAGCGAGCGCCACTATGTCGGGCTGGAAGGTTTCGGCATCCGGATCTCCGAGACGGTGATCTGCTGATCTTTTCGATCAAAACCCCTACAATCGCGGGATTGTAACGTCTTTCGTTTCGTCGGATCGTCGCTCGTTGTCGGGCGGCGATTTTTCGTGTACGAATAATGAAGATCATCTGGGACGAGCGGAAGCGGGATGCGAATATCGAGAAACATGGTCTCGATTTCAAAGATTTGTCGTTCGACTTTTTCCTGTCTGCCGTAACCGTTCCTGCGAAGAATGGTCGACGCAAGGCAATCGGCAGATTGCAGAACGGAGTGATCGCGGCGATCTTTGTCAGTCTCGGATCCGAAGCGCTTTCCGTCATATCAATGCGCCCGGCGCGACGGGATGAAAGGAGTTTGATCGAATGAATATCAAGCCTCAAAAGCAAACCGAATTTCAGCCCGGCCGAGGTTATTCGAAAGAAGATTGGGACGAAGTTTCCGACAATCCGCCATGGACTGAAGAGGAAATGAAAAACGCCCGCCCCTTCCGTGAAGTCTTCCCCGAAATGGCCGAGAAGATGGAAAAGGCGATTGCTGCCCGCGGCCGCCCGAAGATCGAGGCGCCGAAGGTGGCGGTGACGCTGAGGCTCGATCCTGACGTGCTCGACAGGTTCAAGGCATCCGGCAAGGACTGGCGCAGCCGCATGGCCGAGGAGCTGCGGAAGGCGGCGGGCCTTTAACTCCTCAGCGGCTGGCGGCCAATAGCTGCTCGATAAAACGGTGAGCCTGCAGCGCATCGTGGCCGGTGATGCGCAATGTCTCCTCGCCAGTAATCGAGCCGATGAAATTGCCGATCAGGGCGCGGTGCATCTCATGACCGAAGGCCATCGGATCGGCGCCGGTTCCGATCGACCTCTCTCCCCCGACCTTTGCCACCGTACCATCCATGAACGCCGCCTCCAGCGTGTCGCCGGAGAGCACCGCCGTGCCTTCCGTGCCGATCAGCTCGATCCGGTCCGGCAGGCCGGGATAGGCTGCGGTCGTGGCGTTGAGCGTACCGATCGCGCCGCTTTCGAAGGAGAAGGAGGCGGCGACGAGGTCTTCCGTCTCCATTTTGTGGATGGGCGTGGTGCAAACGAAGGATGAGACATCCTTCGGCGTCCCGGCATAACTCAAGAGCAGGTCGATCGTGTGGATGGCCTGGGTGAGAAGAACACCGCCGCCGTCGCGCGCCCGCGTTCCCCTGCCCTCGACGTCGTAATAGCTCTGCGGCCGCCAGTTGCGGATGGCGGCGGAAGCACCGACCAGCGATCCGAGACGGCCGGTGACGACCAGGAGATCGAGCGCCAGCGCTGCGGGGCGGAAGCGGTTCTGCAGCACGACACCCAGTTTCACACCGGCTTTTTCAGCCGCATCGACGATGGTCCCAGCCCGTTCGAGGCTGATATCCAGCGGCTTTTCCAGAAGGATATGTTTTCCCGCCGCCGCTGCGCGTTCGACAAGCTCGAAATGGCTGCTCGGAGGCGTCAGGATAAGCACCGCATCGACCGCCGGATCGTCGAAAATCGCGTCGAGACTGTCCGCGACGGGGATCGGGTATTCAGCGGCGAAAGCTTCGCGGCGTGCGGCTGTCGGGCTGAAGGCCGCAACACATTCGACCTGATCGGCAAGATCGAGCAAGGCGCGGGCGTGATGGCCCGCCGCCATGCCAAGACCAATCATCGCCATCCGCAGCTTCGCCATATCGTACTCCTCCTGAAATCCCGCGCGCAGAAATCCCGCGCAATGAAGACTTAGTCGCAACCACCCCGTTTGCGAAGCTGGAACTTCGCCGACCGGGCGTGGTTGGAGAAGACAAATAGACGCTATCGACGTTCGATCACACCCATGAAGGAATGGGGCCGCGACGAGCCGATCATAAAAAGATCACGGCAAAGCAACCTTTGATTGCCATGTCACATCAATGATTTCGGCCTGACGCATCGTGTCGGGCGCAGCAATCACACCCCAATGGCGACAATTTTATCGGAACCAGCCCAGCCGCAACGCAGTTAGTCCACGGTCCTCGTGGCTCAAATCGACTGCTCCAACGCTCAAGGCAAGGCAAGACCGATGAACACGCGCCCGCAATTCGCTTCCCGCATTTCGCTCACCGACCTGCCGCCACAGATTTATTATGTGCATCCGCTGGCGTTGCGCGGCATGGAGGCATGGCGAGAGGTGTTTGCCCATGCCCGCGATCTTGGCTTCGATACCGTGCTTTCCGGTCCGATTTACGAGCGCGGTGCCGGTGCCAGCATATTCACGAGCCGGGATTTCAACCGAACGGACCCGGCGCTCGGCCTTGCCGCCGATCCCGCCGAAGCAATCGCTGCGCTGGTTTCGGCGGCACGGGAGCATGAATTGAAATTCATGCTCGATCTGGTCATCGACCAGATTGCTGCCGACCGCGAACATGCCCCGCCTGTCGCCGCCGATCCTCGGCTGAAGCCGCAGCAGGTAGGCGCGCGGACCATCGATTTTCTCGCCGAGACACGACAGCTGCAGGGCTGGCGCGAGCGGCTTGTCTCACTTGCAGAGATCGGCGTCGCCGGGTTCCGCTGCATCGGTATCGGCCGGGTCGCGCCGGAAGCGTGGCACGATCTCATCGCTCTTGCCCAACGCTCGAAGCTCGAGACGATCTTTGTCGCCTGGACGCCGGGAAGTGCCTTTGCCGACCGCAAGGCGCTTTCCGGCACCGGCATGGATGGCAGTTTTTCCTCGCTTGCCTGGTGGGACATGGAAGAACGCTGGATCATGGACGAATACCAGATCCAGCGTGATCTCGGTTACCAGATCGCCTTTCCCGAAGCGCCGTTCGGCAAGCGCATCGCCCATGGCACCGACGGCTGCGAGGTTCTGAAGCGCAAGGCGGTGCGCGCGCTGAAACTCGCCTCGACCTTTACCAGCGGGTTGATGATCCCGATGGGGTTCGAATATGGCGTATCCCTGCCGCTCGATCCGCTGCATGGCGACGGTTCCGGCCTTCGGAGCCTGAAGGATCAGGGCGCTTATGACCTTTCCGCCGAAATCCGCGAGATCAACGGCACACCGAACAAGACGGCAGCCGGTTTTGCCCGGCGACCGCTGAAACTCGTCTCGGCGAGCCAGGGGCCGGTGGTCGGGCTTTTCCAGACCGACGAGGAAGACAGCCGCGCTTCGGAAAAGATGCGCGTCGTGCTTCTGAACCGGGATCTGCGCAAGACCGCTCCTGCGCCTTTCAACGTGCTGCGCGAGGCGGCCTCGCCTTTCCTGCCGCTGGTGGCACCGGAAGATGAGACGGAGGTGTTCGACGCAAGGCTGAAGCTGAAGCCCGGCGAGATCCGCATTTTCGAGGGCTATGTTTCCGAACCGATCGTCGATGCCGTGCCTGTGCCGAGCGCCAATGATGCCGCCGCCACGCCGCGGCTGGCGATCGAAAAGATCACACCGACGGTGGATGAAGGCCGGTTCGTGGTGAAGCGGGTCGTGGGAGAAATGCTGCAGGTCGAGGCCGACATTTTCGGCGATGGGCATGATCCGCTTGCCGCCGCCCTCCTCTACCGCTGCGCCGATGACGAGGACTGGCAGGAAGTGCCGATGCAACTGGTGCTCAACGATCGCTGGCGGGCGGAATTTCCACTGAAGCGCATGGGCCGGCACGAGTTTGCCGTCGAGGGCTGGAAGAACCCGTTCCAGATCTTTCGCTACGAGTTCACCAAGAAGCATGAAGCTGGCCTCGACATCAGGCTCGAAATCCAGGAAGGCATCAATCTGGTGCTCGATGCGCTGGATCATGCTTCCGGCGATTTGAAGCCGAGGCTGCAAAAGCTGTTCGACCAGCTGACGGCGGAGCAGGACAAGCAGCGGATACAGACCTTGCTTCTGCCCGAGACCGCCGAGCTTATGGCGAAGGCCGATCGACGTCCGCACCGTGTTCGCTCGCAGGTCATCCCGGTGGATGCGGAGCGGACGGCGGCAGCCTTTGCCAGCTGGTACCAGATCTTTCCGCGCTCGCAGAGCGGTGATCCGAACCGGCACGGCACGTTCGACGACGTCATCGCCCGGCTTCCGGCCATCCGCGAGATGGGGTTCGACGTGCTTTATTTCCCGCCGATCCACCCGATCGGAAGCACGAACCGCAAGGGCAAGAACAATACGCTGACACCCGGCCCGGCCGATCCGGGCAGTCCCTATGCGATCGGCTCGCCGGATGGCGGGCATGCCGACATCCATCCCGAACTCGGCACGTTCGAGGATTTTCGCCGGCTGGTGGATGCGGCGGAAGAGCATGGGCTGGAGATCGCGCTCGATCTCGCCATCCAGGCATCGCCCGATCACCCTTGGCTGAAATCGCATCCCGGCTGGTTCGACTGGCGGCCGGACGGGACGATCCGTTATGCGGAAAACCCGCCGAAGAAATACGAGGACATCGTCAATGTCGATTTCTACGCCTGCGAGGCTGTGCCCTCGCTGTGGGTGGAGCTGCGCGATGTCGTGCAGACATGGGTTGATAACGGGGTAAAACTGTTCCGCGTCGACAACCCGCACACCAAGCCGTTTCCGTTCTGGGAATGGATGATCGCCGATATTCGCGCGCGGCATCCGGATGTCGTGTTCCTGTCGGAAGCCTTCACCAAACCCAAGGTGATGTACCGGCTGGCCAAGGTCGGGTTTTCGCAGTCCTACACCTATTTCACCTGGCGCAATGCCAAGTGGGAACTCGAAGAATATATGCGCGAGATCACCACGGAAGAGCCGAAGGAATTCTTCCGGCCGCATTTCTTCGTCAACACCCACGATATCAACCCGGATTTTCTGCAGAACGCGCCGCGACCGGCCTATCTGATCCGGGCCGCCCTTGCCGCCACGCTGTCGGGTCTCTGGGGTGTCTATAACGGTTTCGAACTTTGCGAAGGCCGGCCGGATGCCAAGCGCAAGGAA
Source organism: Hyphomicrobiales bacterium (assembly GCA_900469445.1). Taxonomy (GTDB): domain Bacteria; phylum Pseudomonadota; class Alphaproteobacteria; order Rhizobiales; family Rhizobiaceae; genus Neorhizobium. Next base: position 46,305 of record UBXM01000045.1, on the reverse strand, counting down.
TATGCGGATTCCGAGAAATACGAGATCCGCGCCTGGGATTATGACCGGCCCGGCAACATCAAGGGCGAGATCGCGCTTCTAAACCGCATCCGTCGCGAGAACCCGGCGCTGCATTCGCATCTCGGCCTGCAGCTTCTGACAGCCTGGAACGACAATATCATGTTCTTCGAGAAGGCGAGCGCGGGGCGCGAAAACGTGCTGCTGATCGCCGTCAATCTCGACCCTTACAATGCGCATGAAGCGGATGTCGAAATTCCGCTCTGGTCGTCGAACCTTCCCGACCATGCATCGCTTCAACTGGAAGACCTGATCGCCGGCAACCGGTTCACCTGGACAGGAAAAATCCAGCGCCTGCGGCTCGACCCGCAGGCAGGACTGCCGTTCGCCATTTGGCGTGTCAGATAAGGGAGGAATGCGCCGTGGATTTCATGACCAACAGCATGACGGATGCGATGGGCCAGCAGCCGCAGGGTGACGATCCGTTGTGGTACAAGGATGCGATCATCTACCAGCTGCATGTGAAGTCGTTTCACGACAGCAACGGTGACGGGATCGGCGACTTCAAGGGGCTGCACGAGAAGCTCGATCATATCGCGTCGCTCGGCGCCAATGCGATCTGGCTCCTGCCGTTCTTCCCCTCCCCACGCCGCGACGATGGCTACGACATCGCCGATTACGGCAATGTCAGCCCGGACTACGGCACGATGGAGGATTTTCGGTCCTTCGTGGATGCAGCCCATGAACGCGGCATTCGCGTCATCATCGAGCTCGTCATCAACCACACATCCGACCAGCATCCATGGTTTCAGCGCGCGCGCCATGCGCCGGAGGGATCGCCGGAACGGGATTTCTACGTCTGGTCCGATAGCGACCAGAAATTTCCCGAAACGCGGATCATCTTCCTCGATACGGAAAAGTCGAACTGGACCTGGGATCCGGTCGCCGGCGCCTATTACTGGCACCGCTTCTATTCGCACCAGCCGGACCTCAATTTCGACAATCCGCAGGTGCTGGAGGAATTGCTGAAGGTGATGCGCTATTGGGCGGATACCGGGATCGACGGTTTCCGGCTCGATGCCATTCCCTATCTGATCGAGCGCGAGGGCACGAATAACGAGAACCTGCCCGAGACCCACGACATCCTGAAGCAGATCCGTGCGGCGCTCGACGAAAGCCATCCCGGCAAGATGCTCCTGGCCGAAGCCAACCAGTGGCCGGAGGATACGAGCGAGTATTTCGGCGATGGCGACGAATGCAACATGGCGTTCCACTTCCCGCTGATGCCGCGCATGTATATGGCGATCGCCAAGGAAGACCGGTTCCCGATCACCGACATCATGCGCCAGACGCCGGAAATTCCGGAAAACTGCCAATGGGCGATCTTTCTTCGCAACCATGACGAACTGACGCTGGAAATGGTGACCGACGAGGAGCGCGACTACCTGTGGAACACCTATGCCGCAGACCGTCGGGCACGCATCAATCTCGGCATTCGCAGGCGTCTCGCGCCGTTGATGGAACGCGACCGGCGGCGCATCGAGCTGATGAATGCGCTGCTCCTCTCCATGCCCGGTACACCGGTCCTTTATTACGGCGACGAGATCGGCATGGGCGACAATATCTATCTCGGCGACCGCGATGGCGTGCGCACCCCGATGCAATGGTCGCCGGACCGCAATGGCGGTTTTTCCAAGGGTGACCCCGCGCGCCTCGTGCTGCCGCCGGTGATGGACCCGCTCTATGGCTATGAGGCGGTCAATGTCGAAGCTCAGGGGGCGGATGCGCATTCGCTGCTCAACTGGACCCGCCGTATGCTGGCGCTGCGCAACCGCCATCCGGCCTTCGGGCGCGGCTCGCTGAAATTCCTCACACCCGGCAACCGCAAGATCATGGCCTATCTGCGTCAGCATGAGGGAGAGACGATCCTCTGTGTCGCAAATCTTTCGCGCCTGCCGCAGGCGGTGGAGCTGGATCTCTCCAAGTTCGAGGGGTCCGTGCCGATTGAGCTTACCGGCATGTCGCCTTTCCCGCCGATCGGGCAATTGACCTATCTGCTGACACTGCCGCCCTATGGTTTTTTCTGGTTCCAGCTGGAGGCCGATTCAGACGGTCCGAGCTGGCGCAAGGCGCCGCCGGAACAGGTGAAGGACATGGTGACCATGGTGGTTCGCCGCGACCTGCAGGAATTGCTCGACCAGCCGAAGCTTTCCGACACGATGTCGAACGAGGTCTTGCCGGGCTACCTCACCATGCGGCGCTGGTTCGGCTCGAAGGGCCAGATCCTCAACCATGCTTCGCTGATTTCGGCAACGCCGCTGCCGTTTGCCAACAATATCCTGCTTGGCGAATTGGAAGCCGATATAGCCGGGCGGATGGACAGCTATCTTCTGCCGCTCGCTGTTTCCTGGGACGACAGTTTCCCGACCGCTCTTGCGCAGCAGCTGGCGATGGCGCGGTTGCGGCAAGGCCGCCGTGTCGGTTTCCTGACCGACGGTTTTGCGCATGAGAGTTTCGCACGGGCGATACTGCGCGGACTATCCGAGCGGGCCTCGATTTCCGGCCGCACCGGATCGCTGGATTTCATCGGCACGGACCATCTCGACAAGCTGGAGATTTCCGATGACCTGCCGGTGCATTGGCTGTCGGCCGAACAGTCCAACAGTTCGCTGATCGTCGGTGATCAGGCGATGGTGAAGCTGATCCGTCACATCTTCCCCGGCATCCATCCGGAAGTGGAGATGACCCGTCATCTCACCAGGATCGGCTACCGGAACACCGCACAACTGCTTGGCGAGGTGACGCGAACCGGGCCTGACGGCACGCTTCATACGCTGATCATCGTGCAGAAGGCGATCCGCAACCAGGGTGATGCCTGGAACTGGATGCTCGGCAATCTGCGCCGCTCGATCGATGAGATCGTGGTGACCGGGATCGATGGCAGTGCCGCGGATGAGCATTTCAAGCCGCTGGTCGACTTTGCTGCCACGATCGGAACCCGGCTCGGCGAGCTGCATGTGGCGCTGGCTGAAAATACCGATGACGAGGCCTTCAAGCCGGAATGGGGCACGAAGGAGGATGTTGCAGCGGCCCGCCGCGCAGTGGCCGATCAGATCAGCCAGAGCCTGACCATTCTGGAAGGCACGGTCGACGGGCTGGAAGGCGAGCTTGCCGAAATCGCCAGATCGCTGATCGCCCGCCGCGATGAGCTGACCGCACTTGCCGGACGGCTGACGGAAGCGACCGGCGGCACGCTGAAAACGCGCCACCACGGCGACTTCCATCTCGGCCAGATCCTGGTTGCCGAAAGCGATGCCTATATCATCGATTTCGAGGGCGAGCCGACAAAGACGCTGGCGGAGCGCAGGGCCAAGACCAACCCGTTGCGCGATGTCGCCGGGCTGTTGCGCTCGCTGAGCTACCTTGCCGCCGCAGCCGATATGGACCGGGAAGTGGTGAGCGAGGTGGACGACATTCGCCACCGCCAGCTGATTACTCGCTTCATCGAACTGGCCGAACCGGCTTTCCTAAGCGCCTATTTCACCGCGGTCGAGAAATCCGATGCACTGATGCAATCGAACCAGAACCGCGACCGGGTGCTCGATCTCTTCCTGCTCGAAAAGGCCGCTTATGAAGTGGCTTACGAAGTCCGCAGCCGGCCGCACTGGCTGCCGCTCCCGCTTGCCGGTTTTTCGGCGATCGCCTCCCGTCTTTTGGAGACTGACCGATGAGATATGAACGCGCAGACCTGATGACCGGCATGGTGCAGGAAGGCCTGCAGGCCTTGGCCGAAGGACGGCATGGCGACCCCTTCTCCATTCTCGGACAGCACCAGTATGGAGAGCTGACGGTGGTTAGAGCGCTCTTGCCCGGCGCTTTGTCGGTCTCGGTGATCGAAAGCGAGACCGGGCGGGTGATGGCGGAACTAGAGCCGATCCATGAAGCCGGCATTTTTGCCGGCCTTGTCGGCAGCCCTGCCCCCTATCGGCTGAGGATCGAGTGGCCGGATGCGGTGCAGGAGACGGAAGACCCGTATTCCTTTCCGCCGCTGCTCGGCGAGCTCGATCTGCATCTGATCAGCCAGGGCACGCATTACGAACTCGGCCGTACGCTCGGGGCGATCCCGATGGAGGTGGACGGTATTTCGGGCGTGCGGTTTTCCGTCTGGGCGCCGAATGCGCGGCGGGTTTCGGTGGTCGGCGATTTCAATGCCTGGGATGGACGGCGCAACCCGATGCGGCTGCGGCCACAGGCCGGGATTTGGGAGCTTTTCATTCCCCGCCTCACCCATGGCGAACGCTACAAGTTCGAGCTTCTCGATGCGCATGGCAATCTTCTGCCGCAGCGTGCCGACCCGGTGGCGCGGTCCTCGGAGGCGGCCCCCTCGACCGCCTCGATCATCGCCTCGTCAAAACCGTTTCGCTGGAACGATGGCGACTGGATGGAGGGTCAGGCAAAGGACCGTAACCGTGACGGCGCGATGTCGGTTTATGAAGTGCATCTCGGTTCGTGGGTGAGGATTTCCGAAGAGGGCAACCGGTCGCTCGACTGGGTGGAGCTCAGCCAGAGGCTTGTGCCTTACGTGAAGTCGCTCGGCTTCACCCATATCGAAATGCTGCCGATCATGGAGCATCCGTTCGGCGGTTCATGGGGTTACCAGCCGCTCGGCCTGTTTGCGCCGACCGGGCGCTACGGCACGCCGGAGGACTTTGCCTATTTCGTCGACCGCTGCCACCAGGCCGGGATCGGCGTCATTCTCGACTGGGTGCCAGCGCATTTTCCGACGGATGTCTGGGGGCTGGCGCGTTTCGACGGCACGGCGCTTTATGAACATGCCGATCCGCGCGAAGGGTTCCACAAGGACTGGAACACGTTGATCTACAATCTCGGCCGCAACGAGGTGAAAGGTTTCCTGATCGCCTCTGCGCTCGAATGGCTCGAACATTTCCATATCGACGCGCTGCGCGTCGATGCGGTCGCCTCGATGCTTTATCGCGACTACAGCCGCAATGACGGCGAATGGATCCCCAACCAGTATGGCGGGCGGGAGAACCTCGAATCCGTCGAGTTCTTCAAGCATCTGAACAGCATCATCCATGACCGCTGCCCGCATGCCTTCACCGTGGCCGAGGAATCCACTGCATGGCCGGGCGTGACGAAAAAGCCGGAAGACGGCGGGCTGGGCTTCGACTTCAAATGGAACATGGGATGGATGCATGACACGCTGCATTACATTTCCGACGACCCGGTTTACCGCAAATATCAGCATGGCGGCATGACCTTCGGGATGATCTATGCCTATTCCGAACGTTTCATGCTGCCGATCAGCCATGACGAAGTGGTGCATGGCAAGGGTTCGCTTTTCGGCAAGATGCCGGGAGACGCGTGGCAGAAGCTTGCCAATCTGCGCGCCTATTACGGCTTCATGTGGGGCCATCCCGGCAAGAAGCTGCTGTTCATGGGTTGCGAGATCGGCCAGGAAAGCGAGTGGAACCATGACGGCTCGGTCGTCTGGGATTTGCTGGACCGGCCTGAACATGCGGGCATCCAGTTCCTGATCCGCGACCTCAACCAACTCTATTCCGAAGAACCGTCACTGCAATTCAGCGACCTTCACCCCGAAGGGTTCCAATGGGCCGTGGCCGATGATGCGGAGAACTCTGTTTACGGCATGCTGCGCTCATCGCAAGATCGATCGTCGCATATGCTGGTCATGTCGAACATGACGCCCGTGCCGCGATACGGCTACAGGGTGGGTGTGCCCGATGAAGGCCGCTGGGAAGTGGTGCTGAATACCGATGCGGCGATCTATGGCGGAGCCAATTTCGGCCAGCTGGATGCCTGGGCACAACGCTCGCCCGAACACGGCAAGCCGTTCTCGATCGCGCTCGACCTGCCGCCGCTTTCGACGGCGTTTTTGAGATGGCGGCGGTGATTACCCCCGGTTTTGCTCGGATTGTGAAGCAAACGTGGAGGGATTATCATCAGGTCAACTGAAGCGGAACGCTGCCATGCCTGATCACGATAATGCCTATCGGCAGACGATGAACCAGATCTCGGCTTTGATGGACCTGATGCGCCCGATGATCAACCAGGTTGGTCGGATGACGGATAACATTGGCCGCTACGACGCCGAGTTCAATAAGATTGGCCGTCATTTTCATGATCTGCGCCAGGAGATGATCAGTCTCCGAACCGGACAAATGGAAATCAGGTCGGAACTGTCAGAGTTCAAATCAGATTTAACAGCGCGCCTAGATGCTATTTTCATACGGTTGGACGATATCGAGAATACCGGTTTGCGAAACGAGACGGCAATTCGCAATCTCGCATCGGAAATGGTGCTTCAACATAACACAATCCTGAATGCGCTGCAGGACAGCCACAACAATAAGTTAGCTCTGGACGAGCTTTCCGAACGGGTCGGAGAGCTCGAGCGTCAAGTGCGGCAGTTGCGAAATAACTGACGAAAGCAAGTTAAAACTCTCCTCGCCATCCCTCCTGATAGCCGACCCTTTCAACCCCCGCAAACCTTGCCACCCGCTGCAATTCCGCATCGAGCCTTTCCAGCCTGCCGGCAGATGGCCGCACGCCCTTTTCCAGCCAGAGGCGCTTGACGGCGAGCACGCCTGTCTTGCGGTCGGCCTTCATGTCGATGCGGCCGATCATCCGGTCGCCTTCCAAAAGCGGGAAGACGTAATAACCGTATTGCCGTTTCGGCTCGGGCACAAAAACCTCGATACGATAGAAGAAGTTGAACAGGCGCTCGGCCCGGTCGCGGTTGCGTAAGAGCGGATCGAACGGGCTCAGGATACGGATGCGGGCCGGTGGCTCGGGGATGGCTCCGAGGTTTTCGGGAAAGCCCGGCAGTGCGAAGGATGCGCGCGGCTTGCTGCCGTCGGCAGTGCCGATCAGCACTTCTACCAGCTCGTTTCGATGCGCCACCACCCAGTCTCGCGCCTCGTTCGGCGTGACGATATCCCAGAAGGCGGCGATCTCGCCGGAGGTGGCAAAACCCAGGCGCTTCAGCGCGCCGCGGCAGGCCCAGTCGACGAATGCGTCATGTTCCACCTCCGGCTCATGGTGATGGGAGGCGATGACCCGTTCGGTCAGGTCGTAGATCTTCTGGAAATTCACCCGGCCGGAAATTGCCAGCTTGCCGGTGTGCCAGTGATATTCGAGCGCGCTCTTGTTGGGGTGCCAGTTCCACCAGCCGCCGGATTTGTGGTCTTCCACCTTCATGTCGCGGGACATGATCGCGCCGTTTTCCGTTATGTGCCGGAGTATTTCCTCGAAGGTGCTATCGAAGCCCTCGCCCTGCCACTTGCGCCAGCGTTCGGCAAGGATCGGGCCGCGGCGGCGAAAACGGTGTTTCCAGTAACGAAACAGCCGCGCCGGGATAATCGAGGCGTCATGGGTCCAGTGCTCGAAAAGCTCGCCGTCCTTTTCCAGGAGCGCCGTCAGATGCTCGCGCCTGTAGGTCTGGTTACGGGAAAACAGGATCATGTGATGGGCGCGCTCGACTGTGGCGATACTGTCCACCTGGACGAAGCCGAGATCGTCGATGAGTTGCAGCAGACCAGCCTTGGGCAGCGCGCGGCCGGGCGGAGCGGAAAGCTGTTGCCGCTCCAGGAAGATTCTTCGCGCCTGCTCGTTCGGAATCAAGATAGCCATGCACGAGAGACTAGGTCCTCGCCACAACCTTTGCAATGTTCTTTTTTTGTTCCGAATTCCTTTGTCGCCAAGGCCGGTTTATAGACGCGAAGGCATTTTGAGGATCTGGTTTGGATATTCACTTTGAAAAGGTCGAGGTTCGTTTCGAAGGCCGCACGGTCATTCATCCGCTCGACCTGAATTTGAGCGGACGGCGGATCGGCATTATCGGACTGAACGGATCCGGCAAGACGACGCTTGCGCGGATGATCAACGGGCTCGTCAAGCCGTCCTCCGGTCGGGTCACGGTCAATGGTTTCGATACGGTCGCGCAGGAAGACGAGGCCCGCGGGCAGAGCGGCTTCATCTTCCAGAACCCGCAGAACCAGATCATCCTGCCGCTGCTGCGCGAGGATATCGCGCTGGGTCTCAAATCACGGAAGCTTTCGAAGGATGTCGTGGCGGCGGCAGTCGATGCCGTGCTGGATCGTTTCGGCATCCGGCATCTGGGCGACAGGCGCGCGCACGAACTTTCCGGCGGAGAATTGCAGCTGGCGGCGCTCGCCTCCGTGCTTGTCACCGCGCCGAAAATCCTGGTGATGGACGAGCCGACCAATCAGCTCGACATCAAAAACCGCAACCTCGTGGAAAATACCATCCGGACATTGCCGGAGGATGTCATCGTCATCAGCCACGATCTCGATCTCGTGGCCGGTCTGGACCGGGTCCTGCTGGTTCATGACGGCCGGATTGCCGCCGATGGGGAACCCGCCGCCGTCATCGGCGAATATCGGGCGATGCATGGAGTACACGGGTAATGCGCTCGCTGCATATCGATGGTGACAGCAGACTTCACCGCATGCCGGCGGGGTTGAAGCTCGCTTCGCTGGCGGTGATCAGCCTGGCGCTGTTCACGATCAATCATCCTGCAGTGCTCGCCATAGCGGCGCTTGTCGGTCTTGCCAGTCATGCGTTGCTGCGAATAAGCGCTGCAGAAATCTGGCGACGGATGCGCCCGTTCGTGTTGATCGTTGTCGTCGTCGCACTGTTCACCGGGGTTTTCAGCGGCGTCACCGAAGGTCTTGTCGCGCTTTTCCGGCTGGCTGCCCTGGCGCTGTTTGCCAGCCTCGTCACCGCGACAACCACGACCGGGGATTTCATCGACGTGATTACCAGGGCGGCAATGCCGCTCGAGCGCCTTGGTTTGTTGAAGGCATCGGATGTCGGCCTTTCGATCGGCCTCGTCATCCGTTTTATTCCGGAAATCCTCAGCCGCTACGAGGTGATCCGCGATGCGCATTACGCCCGCGGACTGAAACCCCGTCCGCTTTCCATCATCGTCCCCCTCATCATCACGACGCTTCGCAGCGCCGACGAGATTGCCGCGGCCATTGACGCCCGCGGCATCCGCAGTCAGAAGTGACTTGAAGGCTCAGCATCAAGGATACAGACACAATGGCTACCCGCGACCTCGTTCTTTCGGCGCTCTTTGCCGCCATCATCGTCGCCCTCGGTCTGGTTCCGCCGATCATGCTGGGCTTCATTCCGGTTCCGATCACCGCCCAGTCTCTCGGCGTGATGCTGGCCGGTGTCGTGCTCGGCGCCAAGCGCGGCACGATTTCGGTCCTGCTGGTGCTGGTTCTCGCGGCCATCGGGCTTCCGGTGCTGTCCGGCGGGCGCGGCGGTCTTGCCGTCTTCATGGCGCCGACCACCGGCTATCTGATCGGCTGGGTTCTGGCGGCGCTGACGACCGGCTACCTGTCGCAGTTGCTCGTCAGCCGCAGCCAGGCCGGCTTCGTACAGACCGTCAACTTCTTCGTCGCGGCTCTCTTCGGTGGCGTCATCGTTCTTTATCTCTGCGGTATCAGCTATCTGGCGCTGGTCACCGGCCTCGGCTTTTCCAAGGCATTCATGGGCTCGCTCGCCTTCATTCCGGGCGACGTGCTGAAGGCGCTGATCGCAGCCCTTGCCGGACGTGCCGTCATGGTCGGTTATCCGCTGCTGCCGCAAAGAGCCTGAGGCTTAGTCGAGAAACGAATAAAGCCAGTCGCGCAATTCCTCCGGAAGCGCGACTGACGCATGGGCCTGATCGATCGCGACCCAGACGACCTCCACTTCGGCGACCGCCTCATCACCGCGCGTCATCCTGACGAGGAACCCTGCGGACTTGCCGCCGATCTTGCTGACGCCGACATGGGTATGCACCACGTCGCCGATCTGCAGCGGCGCATGGAATGTCGCCGAAACCTTGCCGGTCACGAAGGCGGGATCATCGGACACGGCTTTGCGGCGTCGCCAGAAATCGGCGACCGCTTCCTCCGCGCGATCGATATAAACCGAGCGGAACATCTGTCCGTTCATGTCGACATCGCGGAAGGTGACGCGAAAATCCGACGCCTTGATCTTATCCTTGACCACACCGGCCTCTGAACTGCTGTTTATCCGCCGTTATTCTTTCCGGCCAAACGCGCAAGAGCAAGGGCTCGCGCTTGAAAAAGTCTACTGGATGCGCCATGTCGTGAACGAGATATTGACAGGCCGCCGGAGTGGCCGAACGCCGGGGTAGCCGCATGACCACCCGCCTCTACGAACACCAGATCTTTCTCGAACACCCCGTCCCAGAAGGACATCCCGAAAGACCGGACCGGCTTCGTTCGCTGGCGATTGCGCTTCAGCATCCGAATTTCGCCGAGCTTGCCCGCAAAGAGGCCCCCCAGGCAAATGAGGACGCGGTTCTTCTGGCGCATCCGGAAGAACATCTTCGTGCGGTGATGCGCGAGATACCCGAAGAGGACACGATCCATCAGGTCGAGGCGGATACCTATGTCGGGCCCAAGAGCCTGCAGGCGGCGCTCACCGGCATCGGCGGCGCGATGGCTGCCGTCGACGACGTGATGACCGGCAAGGTGGACAATGCCTTCGTCGCCGCCCGGCCCCCCGGCCATCATGCGGAAAAGACCAAGGCGATGGGGTTCTGCCTGTTCAACAACGCGGCGATCGCCGCGCGCCATGTCCAGCAGACCTATGGGGTCGAGCGGGTCGCGATCGTCGACTGGGACGTGCATCACGGCAACGGCACCCAAGATATTTTCTGGGACGATCCGTCGGTTCTATTCTGCTCCACCCACCAGATGCCGCTTTATCCCGGCACCGGGGCGAAAAACGAGACGGGTGCGAAGAACACCGTGGTCAACGCGCCGCTTTCCCCCAATGACGGCAGCGATCATTTCCGCGATGCCTTCAAGGACCGGGTCTTGCCAAGACTGCATGACTTCCGGCCGGATTTCGTCATCATCTCGGCAGGCTTCGATGCCCATCACCGCGATCCGCTGGCGCAGATCAATCTTGTCGGCGACGATTTCGACTGGGCGACCGGGCGGCTGATGGAAATTGCTGGGAAATACGCCAACAACCGGGTCGTCAGCCTGCTCGAGGGTGGTTATGATCTGGAAGGGCTGGCAGAATCCGCCGGCATGCATATCGTGAGACTGATGAGAGGATGAAGGACATGACCGAGACCACCGACACGCAGCAGTCCGTCGGCGATGTAAGCGGCTATTCCTTCGAAAAGGCAGTTGCCGAGCTGGAGAGCATCGTCGCAAGGCTGGAACGCGGCGACGTGGCGCTCGACGAGTCTATCGCCATCTACGAACGCGGCGAGGCGCTGAAGAAACATTGCGAGAAGCTGCTCAATGCGGCGGAGAACCGGATCGAAAAAATCCGCCTCGACCGTGCCGGCAAGGTACAGGGCGTCGAGCCGCTCGACGGGGAGTGACCTGCAGGCCACAGGCGACAAAACCATAGGTTGCCATAGTGGGTTTCATTCGACTGTAACACTGTTCCTGCCTATATAGTCTACATGGACAAGGATCAGGTCATCGCCAAGCTGAGAGAGCATGAGACGGAGCTGCGCGCCGCAGGTGCGGAGCACATGTCTATCTTCGGCTCCGTGGCGCGTGGCGAAGCGACTGAAGAGTCAGACCTAGATGTGTTGGTGAGGTTTTCCGATCCAGTCATCCAGTCTGGCTGGGACTACATCACAACGGTCGAGGATCTCCGTGCATTGATTGGCAATATTACCGGTGCCAGCAGTGTGGATATCGTCCCGGAACCCATGCGCAGGGAAAGCTTCCGAAAACGCGTCGAACGGGACAGAGCCGTTGCCTACTAAACGCCCTTTAACCCGGCTTCGAGATATAGTCGAAAACGGCCAAGCTATTCTCGACTATACGTCGCGGAATTGATTTTGCTGCGTATTTGGAGAGCGCTATCACCAGAGATGCGTGTGAGCGATGTTTTTCACGCATCTCGGAAGCCAGCGTGAAACTGGGGACGACGGCGCAGGAGCTTTTCCCGTCTCATAATTGGCCAGCGATGCGCGGCCTCGGCAATATGTTGAGACACGATTACGACGACATTCTCGACGAAACGATCTGGTCGGCGATCACCGACCGCCTCCCGCCCTTGCTCGTTGAACTGTAAGCCTTCCTGGCGCAATATCCGGAAGATCAGGAAGTGCTCTAGCGAGGCTCCATGTCGTTTTTTCCCGGAACCGATCCTGCCGCAGGCGACGCCTTTGCCTGTGATGCGATCGAGAACCTGATCATTCCGCGTTCTTCCGATATCGGCGGGTTTTCCGTGCGCCGGGCCTTGCCGAGCCGGCAGCGGCGGCTGGTCGGGCCATTCATCTTCTTCGACCGCATGGGGCCGGCGATCCTGAAACCGGACGAGGCGCTGGATGTGAAGCCGCATCCGCATATCGGGCTTTCCACGGTCACCTATCTATTCGACGGTGAAATCAAACATCGCGACAGTTTGGGTACCGAACTCGTCATTCGACCCGGCGATATCAACCTGATGACCGCCGGGCGCGGCATCGTCCATTCGGAGCGGACGCCGGAAAACCTGCGCGGCCATCCCTTGTCTATGTCCGGGCTGCAAACCTGGCTGGCGCTGCCGGACGACCGGGAAGAGATCGATCCTGCCTTTGCCCATACCGGCAAGGAGGTCATGCCGATGATCGACTGGGACGGTGCAAAAGGCCGGGTGGTGATCGGCGCCTTCGAAGGCCTCGGCTCTTCGGTCGCGACTTTCACCGATACGCTTTATGTCGATCTGCAACTCGAGCCGGGCAAACGTTTCCCCTTTTCGGCCGGGCATGAGGAACGGGCGCTCTATATTCTTTCCGGCGAACTGGAGATCGCAGGCGATCGATTCGCACCGGATCAACTACTGGTTTTCCGCGCCGGTGACGAGATCACGTTGCAGGCCGGACCTCTTGGCTGTCACGTCATGCTGTTCGGCGGCGCGGCGCTCAATTCGAAGCGTTATATCTGGTGGAATTTCGTTTCGTCCTCCAAGGAACGCATCGAAAAAGCCAAGGAAGAGTGGCGTACTGGCCGTTTCGACATCGTTCCGGGCGATGAAGAGGAGTTCGTTCCTTTGCCTTCACCATAGGCTTTCCGCTTGCCCGCCAGCTAAAATCGATTAGAAACCTTGCTTCGTAAAACTTGAAAAAGTCCGTTTTCTGCTCATCTTTCGAGACATAGCGCCTTTAAAAGAAAACAAGAAGAGAAAGCCAGCCTCCGTGACTTCCCTGCCCGTGACGCCGCTGCTCGACACCGTCAAGCTTCCCGCAGATCTTAGAAAAGTCGATGATCGCGACCTGCCAAGGCTTGCCCGTGAAGTGCGTGACGAGATGATCGATGCGGTGTCGAAGACGGGCGGCCATCTGGGTGCCGGCCTCGGCGTCGTCGAGTTGACGATCGCCATCCACAAGGTTTTCAACACGCCCGACGACCGGCTGATCTTCGATGTCGGCCATCAGTGTTATCCGCACAAGATCCTCACCGGCCGTCGCGACCGCATCCGCACGCTGCGGCAGGAAGACGGCCTTTCCGGCTTCACCCGCCGGGCGGAAAGCGAATACGATCCATTTGGTGCCGCGCATTCCTCCACCTCGATTTCGGCCGGTCTCGGCATGGCCGTCGGCGCGGAACTTGCCGGCAAGAAGCGCAACGTCATCTCGGTCATCGGCGACGGTTCGATGTCGGCCGGCATGGCGTTCGAGGCACTCAACAATGCCGGTGCGCTGGATGCCCGCCTGATCGTCATATTGAACGACAATGACATGTCGATCGCGCCGCCGACCGGCGCGATGAGCGCCTATCTGGCGCGTCTGGCATCAGGCCGCGCCTATATGGGCGTGCGTGAAATGGGCAAGAAGCTGACCGGCTATCTCGGCCGCTCGGTCGATCGGGCGATCACCCGCGCCGTCGAACATGCCCGCGGCTACGTCACCGGCGGCACGATGTTCGAGGAACTCGGCTTCTACCATATCGGCCCGATCGACGGTCACTCGTTCGAACATCTTCTGCCGGTGTTGCGCAATGTGCGCGACAATGCGCATGGCCCGGTGCTGATCCATGTCGTGACCCAGAAGGGCAAGGGTTACCCGCCAGCGGAAGCCGCAGCCGACAAATATCATGGCGTCAACAAGTTCGACGTGATCACCGGCGCGCAGGCCAAGGCGAAACCGAATGCGCCGTCCTATACGAGCGTCTTCGGTGACGCGCTGGTGCAGGAAGCCGGTTTCGACGACAAAATTGTCGGCATTACCGCCGCCATGCCGGACGGCACGGGCCTCGGCAAGATGCTCAAAGCCTATCCGTCCCGCACCTTCGATGTCGGCATTGCCGAACAACATGCGGTGACGTTTGCGGCAGGTCTGGCGACCGAAGGCTTCAAGCCATTCTGCGCCATCTATTCCACCTTCCTGCAGCGCGGTTACGACCAGGTCGTGCATGACGTGGCGATCCAGGGCCTGCCCGTGCGTTTCCCGATCGACCGCGCCGGTTTCGTCGGCGCCGACGGCCCGACCCATGCGGGCTCGTTCGACACGACATTCCTCGCCACGCTGCCGAACATGGTGGTGATGGCTGCCGCCGACGAGGCTGAGCTGAAACACATGGTGCGCACCGCCGTTGCCTATGACGAAGGTCCGATCTCGTTCCGTTATCCGCGCGGCGAAGGCGTCGGCGTCGAACTGCCGGAACGCGGCGAAATCCTGCAGATCGGCAAGGGCCGTATCGTCCAGGAAGGCTCCAAGGTGGCGCTGCTCTCCTTCGGCACGCGCCTGAAGGACTGTCTGCTTGCGGCGGAAGATCTGGAAGCGGCCGGCCTTTCGACGACCGTTGCGGATGCCCGTTTCGCCAAGCCGCTCGACCATGACCTGATCCGCCAGCTGGCCCGCCACCACGAGGTGCTGATCACCATCGAGGAAGGCGCTGTCGGCGGTTTCGGCAGCCATGTGCTGCAATTCCTCAGCTCCGAAGGCCTGCTCGACAACGGGCTGAAAATCCGCTCCATGGTTATCCCGGATATCTGGATGGAACAGGCAGGCCCGGACGTGATGTATGCCAAGGCAGGCCTCGACCGCGCCGGCATCGTCAAGACGGTCTTCGGCGCACTCGGCAAGACGATGATCGGCGTAGGGGCTGCGGGTTAAGCGGCTCCTTCAATTACGCTCGCCTTGCACCATCATGTCGAATTGCACGACATTGGAGTAGATCGGCGTACCGACATCCATGGCATAATGCGACCGCAGTATTTTGCCGCTGACGGTGAAGCCGATCGACCTGCCATTCCAGGACGTCAGCTTCACGTCGAAGCTTTCAGATGCGCTATGCCCCTTGGCAGTCAGAGTTCCGCTGATGCGGGCACTGTCGGGACCGGTCTGCTCGACCCGATTTGAGCGGAAGGTGATCGTGTCGTAATGATCGGAATCGAAAAGCAGTGGAACGCAGGAACGCATCGACGCGTGCCTGACCGGTGCTAACGCTTTGCGGTTTCAGGTCGAAACTCACCATCGCATGGGCGAGATCACCAGCCTTGAGATTAAAGCTGCCGGAAAATTTGCCGAAACCTCCCTTGATACCGCCGCCGCCGACCTGATCGACGTGAAAGCGGATATCGGAGGCGCTGGTGATCGTGTAGCGCCCCGCGGCCTCCGTCAGGCTCGGGACATTTGCCGCCGCTGCGACGAATGGCGGAAACGGTGCGCAGAAAACGAATGCGGCCAGGATTGCGGTTCCTCGGATCATGACACGTCACCTCCCTGACGGACCCTTGTTGCATCGATAGCGCGCCTGCCGAGCATGCGGATCAGAACAACGTCGCGCCTCCGATAATGATGGTAGAGCGCCGCGCTCGAATGGAGCGCCACGAGCGCAAGGACGAGATAGGCGAGCACCGCATGCGCCGTCGTCCACCAAGCCTCCGCGGCATCGGATTTGGCGACCGGCAGATGCGGAACGACGAAGAGATCAAAAGCGAAGGTCGGTATTTCCAGCGTCGAGACCGAAGCGATCATCCAGCCGGCAAGCGGCACCATCAGCGCCAGAAGAAGCAGCAGGTGATGCATTGCCCGCGCCGCCAGATGTTCCGGAAAGCTCATGCCCGTGACAGGCACGACCCGGACGCGCAAGAGCGAATGGGCAAAGCGTATCAGCGACAGCAGCAAAGCCAGCATGCCGAATGACTTGTGCCACTGGAACAGCGAAAATTGCAGGGCCGGATCGATGGAACTGCGCGTCATGACGAAGCCCAGCGCCATCAATCCGAGGATCAGCAGGGCGACCAGCCAATGCAGCGTGATCGTCAGACAATCATATGAAGCAGGATCATCAGCATAACGGCGCATGGTGCAATTCCGAAAGCCCGCCCCGACAGCTTGCACCCGATTGAAGGCCGCTTCAACTCACAACCTCTCACACCGCCTCAAAACCTGCGGAATGGTTGCAGATGTTCGGGCTGGATTTGTGTTGCCAAGCTGACGGCGGAGGGATGAATTCCGCAGTCTGCAGGCCCGCCACCTGCCCATTACTCTTGCCTTGCGGCACGGAAACCGCCAAGAGAGCCGCATGAACCAACATTCCTCATCCGTCCGTCTCGACCAGCTGCTGGTCACGCTCAATCTTTTCGACAGCCGCTCGCGGGCGCGCGACGCGATTGCGCGCGGCACGGTGAAGGTCGACGGCAAGGTGGTGACCAAGCCGGCGCAAACCGTTTCGGCCGAGGCGAAGATCGCCGTCGACGATCCGGCGAGCACCTATGTCTCGCGGGCGGCGCTGAAGCTGATTGCGGCGCTCGATCATTTCGGCCTCGATCCCGAAGGCCTGACCTGCCTTGATGTCGGCGCTTCGACCGGGGGCTTTACCCAGGTTCTGCTGGAGCGTGGAGCAGAGCATGTGATCGCCGTCGATGTCGGCCATGACCAGATGCATGAGCGGCTGAGGGACGATGAACGGGTCACCAATATCGAAGGGCTCAATGCCCGCGAAATGACCGCCGAGGACATCGATGACGAGCCGGTCGACTTCATCGTTTCCGACGTCTCGTTCATCTCGCTGAAGCTCGCGCTTCCCCCGGCGCTGGAGCTTGCCGAACCGGGCAGCGCCTGCGTGTTGCTGGTCAAGCCGCAATTCGAGGCGGGCCGTGAGAATGTCGGCAAGGGCGGCTTGCTGAAACAGCCCGATACGGCGCCGGATGTGGCAGCCGAGCTAGAGCGCTGGCTGAAGGACGAGATGGGCTGGGAAAGCCTCGGCCTGATCCCCTCGCCGATTGCCGGCGGCGACGGCAATATCGAATTCCTGCTTGGCGGAAGGAAGCCATCATGAGCACGGTTACCGTCACCATCGAGCGGCTCGGCGCACAGGGCCATGGCGTTGCCGAAAGTGAATACGGGCCGGTCTATGTGCCTTACGCACTGCCCGGCGAAACATTGGCAATCGCCCGCAATGGCGACTACGGCACGGTCATGTCGACCTCCAATCCTTCGCCGGACCGGATCGAACCGGTCTGCCGGCATTTCAATCCCGATGGCGACAATTGCGGCGGCTGTTCGCTGCAGCATCTGGCGGCACCGGCCTATAATGCCTTCAAGCGCGAGCTTGTCATCGACGCGCTGAAGGCGCGCGGACTGACGCCGGACGTCGGCGAGACGATCGCCTGCCATCCGGGCGAGCGACGCCGTACGGTGTTTTCGGTTCGCAAGACCGAAAAAGAACTGCTGCTTGGCTTCAACCGGGCGGAAACCAACCACATCGTCTCGATTGAGGAATGTCCCATCGCCTCGCCCGGCATCGTGGCGAGGCTTCCCGCTATCCGCACCGTGGCAGCATCGCTTGCGCAGGGTTCGGAAACCTTCCGGCTCACCGTCCTCGAAACGCTGTCCGGGCTTGATCTGGCCGCCGAGGGTTTGAAGAAGCTCGACGACAAGCAGCGCCGCGCGGTGACCGAGGCGGTGCTTTCGCTGAAGGGTATCGCCCGGGTTTCCGTCAATGATGAGATCGTTCTCGAACCGACAAAGCCTGTCATCGAATTCGGCGGCGTCAACGTCTCGCCGCCTCCCGGCGCCTTCACCCAGGCGACCAAGCCTGCGGAAGAGGCGATGGTCGAGCTGGTCATGGGCCATCTCGGCAAGGCCAAGCGGGTGATCGACCTTTTCGCCGGCTCCGGCACGTTTACGCTGAGGATCGCCCGCAAGGCCAAGGTGCATGCGGTGGAAGGCGAAGACAAGCCGCTCAAGGCGCTCGACCTTGCGGCGCGCAATACGCAGGGGCTGAAGCCCGTCACCGTCGAGAAGCGCGATCTCTTCCGTCGTCCGATGATGGCGCAGGAGCTGAAGGTCTATGACGCTGCCGTCTTCGACCCGCCGCGCGCCGGTGCCGAAGTGCAGATGAAGGAGCTTGTCCGCTCCGGGATCAAGACGGTCGTGGCCGTTTCCTGCAACCCGGCAACGCTTGCGCGGGACCTCAAGATTCTCGTCGATGCCGGTTATCGCATCAAGTCGGTGACGCCGATCGATCAGTTCCTGTGGTCGCCGCATGTGGAGGCAGTAGCGCTGCTTTCGCGCTAATCTGGTGCAACTGCCGCTCCAATTCTGGCCAGCACGGCTTCAAGGCGCCGAAGCGATACACGTTCCGGTATCGCTTTCGGCAGGTTTCAAGCCGCTCCAATTTACCGAACATTAGCTCGGGCGCATATTTCGCCGCCTCGCAGCCTGAAGAAGCATATGACGTGCTTTGCTGCGACGGGAGGGGAAATCATGACAGAGGTAGCGATGCATGGGCATGGCGTGCGCGGCATGAGGCCGGAAACGCTGCATTCCTTCGACGGCATAGGTGATCCCGGCAAATTCGGGGTGATGTTTCCAAATCTTCTGCCGCTTTTTGCGAGCGACGATGCGCTGGCGGAACTGGCGGAAGCAATGCTGGACAAGCTCGACGCGGCAGGTAATCCCGAGCCCGCCGGCGACAATATGAATGTTCCGGCCGGCTACACCTATCTCGGCCAGTTTATCGACCACGACATCACGCTCGACACGACGCCGCTCGACCAGCAGAAGGCCGATCCGATGGCGACGGTCAA
Organism: Hyphomicrobiales bacterium; assembly: GCA_900469445.1. GTDB lineage: Bacteria > Pseudomonadota > Alphaproteobacteria > Rhizobiales > Rhizobiaceae > Neorhizobium. The sequence continues at coordinate 27,225 of UBXM01000045.1, read as the reverse complement.
TTTCCGCACGCCGGCGCTCGATCTCGATTCCGTTTATGGCGACGGGCCGGGTATCCATCCCTATCTCTACCAGCGCGACCCCGCTAGGCCGAAGATCCTCGGCAAGATGCTGATCGGGCATGCAGCAGAGTCCGGCGAGCAGAACGGCCGCACCGTCCCGACGCTTCCCAACGACCTGCCGCGCAACCAGGTCGGCCACGCGCTGATCTTCGACGAGCGCAATGACGAAAACCTGCTGGTGGCGCAGATGCATCTCTTGATGCTGAAATTCCACAACAAGGTGTTCGACAAGGTGGCGGCGGAAAAGCCGGACTTGAGCGACGATGCAAAATTCAAGGAAGCCCGGCGGATCGTCACCTGGCACTACCAGTGGATCGTGCTGTTCGATTTCGTCGAGCGGCTGACCGAACCGGGGCTGATCCAGAAGATCAAGCATCAGGGCCGGCGGTTCTATCGCTTCAAGCAACGGCCCTACATGCCGGCGGAATTTGCCGCGGCCTGTTACCGGCTCGGGCATTCGATGGTGCGGCAGACCTATAGCCATAACCAGGTGTTCAATCCGACGGCGGATTCGATCGCCAACGGCACGCTGGGTCTGCTGTTCTTCTTTACCGGCAAATCCGGCTCTATCACCGGGGAGCTTGCACCGGTGCCGCCGGCACCTCCGCCATCCGCGCAGAACACGCTGCCGTCCAACTGGGTGATCGACTGGCGGCGCTATTTCGATCTCGGCACGCCGCCCGGCGGCAATTTCGCGCTGAACCACAGCCGCCGTATCGATCCGCTGCTGACGCCGGCGCTGCATACCCTGCCCGGAGCAGATGGTGTTCCAGCACCTGCCGTGCGGGAGTTCAACCTTGCCTTCCGCAATCTCAGACGCGGCGTTCAGATCGGGCTTCCTTCCGGTCAGGCGGTCTGTCGAGCGATGGGTCTGACGCCGCTCAAACCGGCGCAGATCGCCACCGGACCGGACGGCAAGGCGGCCAAGAAACACGGCCTGCATGAGGAAACACCGCTCTGGTATTATGCGCTGAAGGAGGCCGAGCACTATCACAAGGGCGAACGCCTAGGCCCGATGGCCTCGACGATCGTCGCCGAGACTTTCCTCGGCATGGTGCATGGCGACCACGAGTCCTTCCTCTGGCGGCAATCGGACTGGAAGCCGGAACTGCCGAGCGCCAAGGCCGGGCATTTCACCATGGCGGATCTGATCCGCTTCGTCGGTGATATCAATCCCGTCGGCACCGCTCTGGAGCAGGCATTGGAGCCGCAGCCTTAAACAAAGTCTGCCCGCCCGAGCAGACCGGCCTGCCGGTGCCGACGATCTCGTCCGCATCGGCAGGCCAAGACCGCCTCGAAACTCAACGCCGCATGAAAGCCTCGAAGGCCGCGCGTGCCTCGTCACTTTTCAGCCGGGCGGAAAAATGGACGAGCTCTTCATCGATGCGGGCGAGAACCTCGTCGCGCGGACCACGGACGAGATCGCGGGCGATCTTCAGCGCCTCAGGCGGCTTCTTGGCCAGTTCGGCGGCAAGCGCCAGCGCTTCCATCTCCACCTCGTTCGGGCCGACGACCTTCCAGATCAATCCGGCATTCAAGGCATAGTCTGCCGAAAACCCCTCGCCTGCCGCCAGAAGCGCAAACGCGCGCTGATGGCCGATGACGCGGGGAGCAAGCAGGCTGGATGCCGCCTCGGGCACCAGAGCGAGATCGACGAAAGGTGTCTTGAACACGCTGCGGCTGGAAGCAACAGTCAGGTCGCAATGCAGATTGAGCGTCGTACCGATGCCGATCGCGAGACCGTCGACGCCGGAAACGAGCGGCTTTTCTGCCAGAGCCAGCGCCTTGATGAAGATCGCTCCGGCTGGCGGCTCGCTTGAGCCCGACATGGCATAGCCGATGAAATCCCCCATGTCGTTGCCGGCGGAAAAGCAGCCTTCGGTGCCGAGAAACACGACGGCCTTCACCTCGTCGTCGGCATTCGCTTCTTCGAGCGCTGCCGTCATGCGCTGATACATGGCAGCGGTGATGGCGTTCTTCTTTTCCGGCCGGTTGAAACGGATGACCAGAACGCCGGGATAGGCGGCGGTGCGTTCAACAATGATATGCTCGGTCACTTTAACTCCTGCATCCGTAAGTTCCCCCTCTGGCCTGCCGGCCATCTCCCCCACAAGGGGGAGAAAGCTTGCCGCACCCTCTCGCCTCAAATTGAGCCATGGCGGACCGGCTGGGTTAAGCCCTCCCCCTTGTGGGGAGGGTTGGGAGGGGCCTTCACTCTAGTCGAAAACAACTCGGGCGGCGGCGAGGCTGGCGGAGCCTGCCATGACGCGGTCCTTGAGGGCGGAGGTTTCGGCCAGAAGGTTTTCGGCCATGAAGCGGCAGAGGGTTACGCGGCCGTTGCCCTGGCCGTTGTCGACGGCAACCAACCCGGCCTTGGCCAGATAGACACCGGTCAAAACAAGGCCGAACAGACGCTGGTAGGGCGTGGCTCCTGCAAGAGCATCGGCCGTGCGGCCATCCGCCTGCGCCACCAGCAGCCAGGCGGTTGCGGCTTCCAGCGCAGCAATCGCTGCCCGAAGCCGATCACCGGTATCGCCGAAGGCCGGGTCGTTGCGGGTGGAAACGTCTTCCGCCACCTGCTTCAGCTCAGCGAGTAGCCCCTTCACCTGATCCCCGCCGGAAAGCGGCAGTTTGCGGGTGACGAGGTCGATGGCCTGAATGCCGTTGGTGCCCTCATAGATCGGGGCGATACGGGCATCGCGCAGATAACGCGCGGCACCGGTCTCCTCGATGAAACCCATGCCGCCATGGACCTGAATGCCGAGCGAGGCGACATCGACGCCGATATCGGTGGAGAAGGATTTGGCGATAGGGGTCAGCAGCGCCGCCCGCTCCGCCCAGTGCTGCGCCTCTTCGCCCTCATAATGATGAGACATGTCGGTGGCGTGGGCGCAGGCGTAGCAGATCGCCCGCGCGCCCTGGGTCAGCGCCTTCATGGTCAGCAGCATCTGGGCGACATCCGGATGCTGGATGATCGGGCTCATCGCTCCATTTTGGCCCCCGCTCTGCGTCCCATTCTGGCCGTTCCCCTTCCAGCCGGGCGCCTTGCCCTGGGTCCGTTCCTTGGCGAAGGCGATCGCCTTCTGGGTGGCTGCCTCGGCAATCGCGACGCCCTGGATGCCGACCGCGAGGCGTGCGTTGTTCATCATCGTGAACATGCAGGCGAGGCCCTTGTTCTCCTCGCCGACGAGATAACCGACAGCACCCCATTCCTCGCCGAAGCGGCCATCACCGAAGATCATCGTGCAGGTGGGCGAACCGTGAATGCCGAGCTTGTGTTCGAGCGAGTGGCAGAGCACGTCGTTGCGCTCGCCAAGCGAACCATCCTCGTTGACCAGGAATTTCGGCACCAGGAAAAGCGAGATACCACGCGTGCCGGCCGGTGCATCCGGCAGACGGGCGAGGACGAGATGGATGATATTGTCGGCGGCGTCATGTTCGCCCCAGGTGATGAAGATCTTCTGGCCGAATATGCGGTACGTGCCATCTTCGCGCGGCTCGGCGCGGGTCTTCAACACGCCGAGATCCGAGCCCGCATGGGGTTCGGTCAAGTTCATCGTGCCGGTCCATTCGCCGGACACCATCTTTTCCAGATAGGTCTCTTTCAGCGCATCCGAACCATGCGCCGTGAGCGCCTCGATCGCGCCCATCGTCAGCGTCGGGGCAAGCGCAAAAGCCATGGAGGCGGAATTCCACATTTCGAGCGCTGCGACATTGAGCATATGCGGCAGGTTCTGGCCGCCATAGGCTTCCGGCGCGGTCAGACCGTTCCAGCCGCCTTCGCGCCAGCGGCGATAGAGGTCTGGCCAACCTTTCGGCGTCGTCACCTCGCCATCGTCGAGTTTTGCGCCTTCGCGGTCGCCCTTCTCGCCCAGCGGGGCGATTTCGCCCGAGGCAAAACGGCCGGCTTCCTCGAGGATCGCGGCCACCAGATCAGCGCTGAGATCGCCGAAACGCCCCTCCTCCAGGGCAGCGGAAAGTCCGGCAACGTGGTTCAGTGTGAAGGCAATTTCCTCCACCGGGGCGCTGTACATGTGATCCTCCTCATCAGCCGTGCAGCCTTGCCTTTCCAGACAAGCAATTACCTTTTACGTAAACGTAAGGAAGATTGTCAATCGGAAGGTTGTTCCATCATGAAGCAGTCGCGCATGTGGGGAAAGCGAAATGATAAAATGCGGGCTGTCAGGCACGCTAAAGATTCTTTCGCGAGTTTGGCGTAGAGATGCCTCAGCACACCGGAGTTCTGCCGATGGACACACCACCGCTGATGACGCCTGCCATTCCCGGTCTCGTCTGGGCCTATCGCTTTGACGCACCGACACGTTCCTGCTCACGGCTTCCGCTCGAAACGACGGCCAGGGAACTCGATGTCGAAGACGGTTTCCTGTGGCTGCATCTGAACCTTGCCGACAGCCGGGTGCCGGCCTTTCTCGAAACCCTGCCCGGCGTGACGCCGCCGGCCCTTGCGGCGCTGACGACACGCGATACCCATGCGGCGATCATTCTCGACGAACAGCTGATCTATGGCACGCTGATCGACTTCCAGAAGGAGTTCGACAGCGAGACGCGCGATATCGGCTGGCTGCATTTCTTCGTCTCGGACCGCATCATCATCACCACGAGGCTGCAACCGCTGCGCTCGATCGACCGGCTGAAGTCGCAGATGGAGAAAAATGCGGCCCGCTACAAACGGCCGATCGACGTGTTCGAGACGCTGGTGGCGGAATTCCAGCGGACGCTGATCACGCTGGTGATGGAGCTGACGGAAGAGCTGAACCTGATCGAGGATTTCGTCTACGACAACGCCCCGCGTGACGAGCGCCGCAAGCTTGCCCCCGTCCGGCGCACGGTGGTGCGGCTTCACCGGCATTTGCGAACGGTGCTGACCCTGATGCGGCGCGCTGCCGCTTCCGACGAGGACGAGATGCCGGATGGTTTCGACGATGCGGCCGCACGTCTGATCAGCCGCCTGGAAGCAGTCGATCACGACGTCTATGCGCTGCAGGAACGGGCACGATTGCTGCATGAAGAAATCGATTCCAAACTCTCGTCGGAAACCAACCGCCACCTTTACATCCTGTCGCTGATGACCGCCTTCCTGCTGCCGCCATCGCTGGTCACCGGCTTTTTCGGCATGAATACCGACGGCCTGCCGTTTGCGCATCTGGAGCACGGCACGCTGTTCGCCTTCGGTGCGATCGGGCTTTCGGTGGCTGCCGCATGGTGGCTGCTCAGGCGCGTCGGCATCCTTTAGCGCACAAAAGAAAAACCCGCGCCTGAGCGCGGGCTGATCTCTCCTGCCATTGGCCGCCCCACTCAGTAGTAGGGCGAATAACAGGTCTGGCGCGGGCCGTTATACGGCTGGAACGAATTCGAATAGGCGTCATAGGAGCGGTAACGGCCCGAGCACCATTCGTAATGGCGCGGGTTGAGGCCACCGCTACCGCCGTAAGCGGGCCTGGGTGCAGGCTCGACATAACGCGGCTGCGAGGCGATCGCACCGCCGATGATGGCGCCGGCTCCGAATGCCGCCAGCGGATACCAGTAACCGTCGCTGTGACGACGATAGCCGTCGCGATGATAACGGTAACCGCGATGGCCACCGTACCAGCCGCGGCGCGGCCCGTAATAATCTCGCCGGTAGTATTGAACGTTGCTGACATCCGACACGACCGGCGCGTTCGGTGCGGCCGGCAGCGGAAGCGCCTGCGCGGTTGCAAGCGAACCGGCAAGCACGATCACTGAAACGGCTGCGACAGCAAGTTTCTTGAACAGAGGCATTTCGAATTCTCCATCCCGCAATTTACATATTGATGAAGACGCCTCCCGCGTCTCCAACTCCTACGATAGTCCCGGATCATTCCACAACGCTAGGATTTTTATCCTGAATGGATAATTTGCGCGGAAATGTGAAAAGCCCGGCCGCAAAAGCGTCCGGGCTTCGTCGTCATGAGATGCGCTTACCGGTAAGGCGAAACGCAGGTAGCGCGGACACCGGCTCTCGGAACGTAGGTGTTGTCCGAGGCGCGATAGGTCCGGTAACGGTTGGCGCACCACTGGTAATGGCTGCTGCCGGAGGCACGCGGCTGGTTGGCGATGGCGCCGCCGATGATCGCACCGGTGGCGAATGCGGCGAGCGGGAACCAGTAGCCGTTGTGGTAACGATAGCCGCTGCGGCGCTCGCGATAACCGCGATGGCCGTTGTAATATCCCTGGCGGTAGGCGCGACGCTCATGGCGATAATGGCGACGATCGCGATCATGACGGTAATAGCGGCGATCACGATCGTGACGGTATTGGACCTCGGTCGCCTGATTGGCGGAGGTCTGCACCGCCATCGGTGCCGCCGGCATCACGGGCGCGGCGGAAACGGGAATAAAACTCGTGGCAAGAACGGCCGCTGCCGTGAAGACCGTGGCAATGCGCATGCGAAATGCGATCATGGGAATGTTTCCTCAACATATAAATCAGCGACCTGTAACGCGAGACATGCCGATTTTGTTCCAGGCCATATTCGCTGGCAGAGAATGCCGATGCCCTATTCGCCGGCTTCGTCGTAAACGCGCCGGTTTTCTTCGATCCGGGAGACGTTGTCCCTGATCCAGAAATTCAGGCCCTGAAGAGACGCCAGTATGCCGGCCCCCAATTCGGTCAGCTCGTATTCGACGCGGGGCGGCACCTCGGGAAAATAGTGTCGCTTGACGAAACCGTCGCGTTCCAGGCCGCGTAGCGTCAGTGTCAGCATGCGCTGCGTGATGCCGTCGATTTCCCGTTTCAGATGAGAGAAGCGGAGCCTTCGACCATCGGCAAGCGAGAGGCGCCAGATGACCTGAACCGTCCATTTGTCGCCCAGACGCCCGCATATTCCATTTGCAGGTTGCGGCAGGAAAGCCTGATCGCGCGTCACCTGCCTTTCGGTTTTGCTCTGACCTGAATTGTCCAAGAGTATCACCCGTGTGCCCGAGGCTGAAAATAGTGCCGTCTTCCGGCTGTGTTTCAACAGTATATATGGAGACCCCGTGTTCACCACGAGGGTTCTCAGATGAAAGAAAACAAACGCCCGATCCTGGTATTCGGTGCCACCGGCCGACAGGGCGGAGCGGTCGCCGATGCGCTTTTGAAAGCCGGCTGGCCTGTTCGCGCGATTGTGCGAGACATCAGCGCCGCCAAGTCCATCGCCCTTCGCCAAGCGGGCGCCGAATTGGTGCAGGGATCATTTGCCGATCTCGATGCGATCCGCGCACAAATGGACAGTGCGCATGGCGTGTTCAGCGTATTGCCGGCCAACCTTTCCGAGGCCGAAGAGGTGCGGATAGGGTGTGCGATCGCCGATCTTGCCGCCGAAAGCGGCGTCGCGCATCTCGTCTATTCCTCCGGCGCCAGTTCCGGCGACACACCGACCGGCATCGCCCGTTTCGACGCCAAGCCACGGATCGAGGCGCATATCCGAAACCTACCCGTCACGGCAACGATCATCAGGCCGATGATTTTCATGGACATGCTGATCAACCCGGCATTCGGCATTTCGGAAGGCCGTTACACATTCTTCCTCAGACCGGACCAGTCGATGCAACTGATTGCCGTCGAGGATATCGGGAAATTCGCCGCCGCGATCTTTGCCGACCGAATTCGGTTCGGCGGACGGACGATAAAGATCGCGAGCGATACCGTGACAGGTCGTGAGCTGGGAGAAATCTTCAGCGAAGTCGCCGGTCGTCCGATCGCCTATTCCCGCCTTGCCGATGACGTGCTTGCCGGCAATGGCGATCTGGGCCAGCTCGCGGCGATCCTCGATAACGGCCCGCTGGCGGATCACGTGGACCTTGCCGAGATGCGCAAGATCAACCCCGAGATCATTTCGTTTCGGGCCTGGCTTGCGACCCAGGGACGCCAGGCCTTTGACACGGTAATCGGGGATGATCGCGCGTCCCGGTCAGCGTAAAAACAGGCTCCTCCGCAAACTGACAGGACATTGCGGAGGAGCGCTCAGCGTCACGCTACCGCGTAAAGCGGGTTTTCCTTGCCCTGCAGGCGATCGACCATGAAGTTCGAATACCATTCGACGAACTGCATGACACCGCCTTCATGATCCGCGGAATAAGGTCCCGGTTCATAGGCCGGCGAGCGGATGCCGAAGGCATTTTCCTCGACGATCTGGCGGTCCTGGTCGTTGGTCATGTTCCAGACATGGGTGAGCTGTTCGACATCGTAATCAACGCCTTCCACCGCATCCTTGTGGACCAGCCATGTGGTGGTGACCGCCGTCTCTTCCGGCCCGATCGGGATGACGCGGAAGGAGATCGCGTGGTCGATGAGCACGTGGTTCCAGGTGGTCGGGTAATGGAACAGCAGCATCGTGCCGATATGGGAGATCTCCACGTCGTCGGAAAGCGACCGCTGCACGGCGCGCCTGCCATCCATCGTATAACTCTCCGCCCCCTCGATCAGCGGCATGCGGGCGACGCGGTACTGGCCATCGCGCGACAGGGTGAAGGTGCTCGGCAGGCCCGCCGCCTCGCAACGAAGCCAGTGTTCGGCGATCACCGGATCATCGGCCGCGCCCTGCACGCCGCTTGCAGTCGGCGCTTCGGGATAGGTACGGCAGAGTTCCGGGTGATTGCCGGCGCAGTGATAACACTCGCGGTTATTTTCCCAGACGAGCTTCCAGTTGGCCTTCTCGATGATGGTATTTTGAGCGGCAACCTTTGTTTCGGGCAGGTGGTGCGGCGTCATATAGGGCTCGACGGTGGCGCGAACCGGCGCAAAATCCGGAGCTTCGGTTGCGAGGCAGACAAAGATGTAACCGGCAACGACCTGGCAATGAACGGGCTTGAGGCCGAACTGTTTCTTGTCGAAATTCTCGCCCATATGACGGGCCGACATGAGCGAGCCGTCGTGCTGGTAGGTCCATTGGTGATAGGGACAGACGAGACGGGTGGCGGACCCGGTTTCCTTGGTGCAGACCCGGTGGCCGCGATGGCGACAGGTATTGTGATAGGCGCGGATATCGCCTTCACGGGTGCGGATGACGAGAACCGGATAGTCGCCGATCTGCAGGGTGAAATACATGCCCGCCTTGTTGATCTGGCAATCATGGCCGGCAAACAGCCAGTCGCGATACCAGATCATTTCCAGATCGAGCCTGTAATAATCGGGATCGATATAAAAGGGGCGTTCCAGGCTGAAACCTTCGCGGCGGTTCTTCAGCTGCCGCAGAACCTGATTGTGAATGTCCATATGCTTCCTCGCCATACAAGCAAGCTTCAGGGCATGGACAAGCCGGCGGCAATCGATGCAGCCAATTCCCGTCCCGTGCGCCCTCCGCGACCGGTTTTCCAAGGCTCAAGGCTGGTTTCCGGGCTGAGGAGTTGTCCGCCGAGACACCCATCAGGGTCTCCCTTGGGGACTGCATGGCACCTTCCCGGGCGGCCGTTCGGCTCTGTCCCAGTGGTCGGGGGTGGCCCCCGCCATGCGTTCAACTCCACCACCGTTGCGGGGGCAGCGCCGGATAGATCGCTGTCGATCCGCCGGCTTCCCAATTCTCCGCCTTCCCTAGCAAGACGGCACCTCGAGCTTCGTCACATTTAAGCGTGATGCCGGCCTGTCGCATAGGCGACATTGCGACATCGGCCACTGCATTGGCGACGATCAAAGATTACCATCGGATGCCGGAGAAACCGACTGTTAAGGTCTCGCTAATAGTATTCGTCAAAATTCATTGGGAAGAGCCGACGCCATGCCAGGACAGCTCCGGTATTACGAGGTCAACAGGCCAAGGCCTTTGATGGTGTCGCCCAACAGCGGCAATGCCCATACGGAATTTCTGCGCACCGGCAGAATTTCGCGCCCCCGCCCCGTCTGGGTTCCCGACGAACGCCGCTATCTGACCTATGACGAAGTGGCCGAGAAGACGGGCAAGAAACTGGAAGTTGCCGGCGAAACGACGCACAAGCGGCTGAACAATTTTCACCAATCAATCCATCTGCCAAAGATCATCTTCCATCGTACGCTGGAAGGCAGTCCGCATCTGGGCTACTGCCACGTGACGGCGGCGCGCACCTTCTTTTCCCAGGGCGCGATGGTCAGCTGGTCTTTTTACATCGCCAATTTCTCTTCCGAGATCGGCGGGGACGAGGTGTTTTTCGCCCGTATCAATCCCCGCAATTCCCGCATGTATTTCGCCGTTGCGGTGGAAGGGGAAGCGGGCGAGCGGGCACGGATCGACCGGACATGGCGCAAGAACGGGCTTCTGTTCCAGACCAACAGCCCACGCGAAGCCATGCGCAACGTGCTGATGCTCGGCGCACCCGACGCGGCCGTTCGCGAAATCATCAAAAGGCTTTGAAGAGCAGGCCGTCCGCTGTATTGACAGCGACATGACAGCCGAGATCATCGATATCATCCATGAGCCGCAACGCGCCATCAGCGAGGCAAGCCGCATCCTGAATGACGGTTTTCCCGTCGCCATCCCGACCGAGACGGTCTATGGGCTTGCCGCGGATGCGACGCGGGCGGACGCCATTTCGCGCATCTACGAGACCAAGGGGCGGCCTCAGTTCAATCCGCTCATCTGCCATGTCTGCGATATCGAGATGGCCGAGCGTTACGCCGTGTTCGATCCGGTGTCGCGGCGGCTGGCCGAGACCTTCTGGCCGGGTCCGCTGACCATCGTCCTGCCATTGAAAAAAGACAGCGCCATTCATCCGCTTGCAACCGCGGGACTGGAAACCGTCGGCCTTCGCTGCCCGGACGGTTATGCCAATGAGCTGATCCGCGCCTTCGACCGGCCGCTTGCGGCACCAAGCGCCAACACATCCGGCAAGATCAGCCCGACCGCTGCACGCCATGTGATGGAAGACCTCGGCGACAAGCTTCAGCTCATCGTCAACGGCGGCGTTTCGCCGATCGGCGTCGAGTCGACGATCGTGCGTGTCGATCCAGAGACCGGTGCGATCCTGCTCCTGAGGCCGGGCGGTCTGGCTGCCATGAAGATTGCCGATGCCGCCGGCCGTGACCTGCAACGGCGCGCCGGCGGCCCCGCCGCCATCATCCAGGCGCCGGGCATGCTTGCCTCCCATTATGCTCCGGGCGCCGCTGTCCGGCTTAATGCGACCTCGGTCGAGCCCGGCGAAGCGCTGATCCGCTTCGGGGGCGTGTCGGTAACGGGCATGGAAAAGGCTGCGATCGATCTCGACCTCAGCCCGACGGCCGACCTTGCACAGGCGGCGGCAAATCTGTTCGAATACCTGAAACGCGCCGATGCCAGCGGGGCTGCCAAAATCGCCGTGACGCCGATCCCGAACGAGGGACTGGGCGAGGCGATCAATGACAGGCTCGCACGCGCCGCCGCGCCACGGGATGGAGAGATGTAATCATGGATAGCGCGAAGGCAGGGTTGGAGATGGCGCCTGAACTGATCGACCGTTTTGCCGCCATCGTCGGAGACGCCCATGTGATCCGCGATGCGGCAGACCTTGCCCCGCATCTGGTGGAGGATCGCGGCCTTTATAAAGGCAGCTCTCCGATGCTTTTGAAACCTGCATCGACGCAGGAAGTTTCGGCCATCCTGAAACTTGCCAGCGAAACCGGCACGGCGATCGTTCCGCAGACCGGCAATACCGGGCTTGTCGGCGGGCAGACACCGCGCGCCGGGGCGAGCGATGTCATCGTCTCGCTTGCCCGGATGAACCGTATCCGGGACGTCGATCCGATAGCGAATGTGCTGGTGGCCGATGGCGGCGCGATCCTTGCCGATGTGCAGAAAGCCGCCGAAGAGGTCAACCGGCTGTTTCCGCTCTCACTCGGCTCGGAAGGCTCCTGCCGGATCGGCGGCAATCTCTCCACCAATGCCGGCGGTACTGCGGTGCTTGCCTATGGCAATATGCGCCAGCTCTGCCTCGGGCTCGAAGTCGTGCTGCCGACCGGCGAGATCTGGGACGGGTTGCGGCGACTGAAGAAGGACAATACCGGTTACGACCTGCGCGACCTGTTCATCGGTGCGGAAGGCACGCTCGGGATTATTACCGGTGCGGTGCTGAAACTCTTTCCCCGTCCGGTCGGTCATCAGGTGGCATTTGCCGGCGTTGCTTCGACGGAAGACGCGCTTGCCCTGTTCGACAAGGCGTCGACGCTTTGCGGTTCTGCGCTGACCGGTTTCGAACTGATGCCGCGGATCGGCATCGAGTTTACCACGCGCCATATCGAGGGCGTGCGCGATCCGCTGTCGCAACCGCATCCCTGGTATGTGCTGATCGATATTTCGACCTCGGATTCCGCCCAGACCGCCGAGGTGATGGTTCATTCACTGCTGGAACAGGGGTTTGAGGACGGTCTCGTCCGCGATGCGGTGATTGCCACGTCGGTCGCGCAGCAGAAGGCGCTCTGGACGATGCGCGAAAGCATGTCGGGCGCGCAAAAACCGGAAGGCGGCTCGATCAAGCACGATGTTTCGGTGCCGGTGTCGAAGATTCCGCAATTCATGGCCGAGGCCGAAAAGGCTGTGCTGGCCGCCATGCCCGGCGCACGCGTCTGCGCCTTCGGCCATATGGGCGACGGCAATATCCACTACAACATCTCCCAGCCGGTCGGGGCCGACAAACAGGCCTTCCTCGACCGCTGGCGCGAGATCAACGCGATCGTCCATGCGATCGTGCTCGATGCGGGCGGCTCGATCTCGGCCGAGCACGGCATAGGCCAGCTGAAGCGGGACGAACTTGCGCATGTCCGCTCGCCGATCGAGATGGAGCTGATGGCCCGGATCAAGAAATCCTTCGATCCGGCCGGCATCATGAACCCAGGCAAGGTGGTCATCGCCCCATGAGCCATATCCGGAAAACCACGATCCGCATCGATTTCGATATCGGCGTCAGGCTCGGGCCCGGAAAGGCGCAACTGCTCGAACTGATCGAGGAACATGGATCGATCCGCGCCGCCGGCGCCTCGATCGGCATGTCCTACCGACGCGCATGGCTTCTGGCGGACGAGATCAACCGGATGTTCCGCGAACCATCGATCGCCACCCGTCACGGCGGCAAAAGCGGCGGCGGCGCCGGCTTGACCGAATTCGGCGCGGAACTCCTCTCGCGGTATCGCCGGATGGAGGCCACCATGCTGAAAGCCGCCGATGCAGACCTGCAGTGGATGTCGTCCAATATCGACGCAGCTTTTGCACCCTTCGACAAAAAAGACGACGGCTGACGTCTCTCCCACCGTCGTCACGACTGGCCGCTCTAGCCGTCACCCGGCTTTTCCACAGGCCTAAAACCCCAACTGCAACAACGTGTCCCGTCGCGATACGACTTCGATGCACGGCTGCGCATTCACTCTTCGGAAACCGCGATAGTTGCGCCATTCGGTAACCATCCACCAAGGCAAACTTTCCTTAACCGCGATTTTTAAGGGGTTCTCGTAAGCCCGCCGCCTATTGTGAGCCCATCAGAGGACAAAAGTCCCGATGGGAAACCGGAAACGGCTCTCAGGTAAAACAAGGGTAGCATTAAGCGATGAGCAAAACCGTTCTGAAGCCCGAATGGGCAGGGTCGACATTGAGGCTCGATCCGTCTCGTTTTCCGCAGCAAATCACTTTTGCGCTGCGCGAGACCTCAGGAGATGTCACGATCACCATCGACGAGCGCGGCGCAGTGCTGCGCAAGATCCTTCCAGGTAGCGGCCTGCCGCTGTCCTTCGCCCTGCCGGCCCGCGCCTTCAAGGGTGTCGCCGCCCGCGCGATCGATCATGGCGATGGCGAGGTCACCGTCACGCTCGAACTTCACCACGACGATCCGGATCTGTGCATCCCGCTTCTCGTCGCTCATGACCTGTGCGACATCGCCGCCGACTGGCGCAGCTGGTCGGAAGCCTTCCGCATTCCGATGCTGATGGTCGAAGCCGACGGCATTGCCCGGCCGCTCGAAAACCATATCGGCGATGTGCGCGACCACGGCACGAAGCAGCGCCGCCGCCACTCCTATTTCGCCGCAAGACGGCCCCGTTTCCTCGTTCGCCGCACCACCGGTGCGCTCGGCGTCGCGATGAAGATCGAAGGCCGGGAAATCATTGCGCGCCGGTAAGACTGTCCCCTAAAGCTGCACGGCGCTGCACGAAGCCCGGCTTTAACGAGCCGGGCTTCTTTCGTTTTGGATTTTCGCTGGATCAGAAGATGAGCGAGAGAACAAGACCGGCGAACAGGATTGCGCCGACGCGATTGTTGGAGACAAACAGTTCCCGGCACTGGACGGGGTTGCGGATATCCAGAACGAGGATCTGCCAGCCCAGCATGACGGCCATGGTGATCAGCCCGAGATAGGCAAAGAAACCTGCTCCGGCCGCGATGAAAGACAGAAACAGAAATAGCAGCGTCACGCCGTAAAGGCCGACAAGGCAGGGTTTGGCGTTTTCGCCGAACCGCCGCGCCGTGGAGCGCACACCGATCAGCTCGTCATCCTCGATATCCTGATAGGCGTAGATCGTGTCGTAACCGATCGTCCATGCAACGGCACCGATATAGAGAAACACAGGTGCCCAGGAGAGCGATCCGAAAATCGCCGCCCAGCCCATCAGCGCGCCCCAGGAAAAGGCAAGGCCCAGGAAAAACTGCGGCCAGTCGGTGAAGCGTTTGGCGAAGGGATAGATGGCGACGACGGCAAGCGAGGCGATGCCGAGCACGATCGCAAAACCGTTGAACTGGATGAGGACAAGTAGACCTACCAGCGCCTGAAGGACGATGAACAGCTTGGCACCGAAACGGGACACGCGGCCCGACGGCAAAGGCCGCGAGCGGGTGCGCGCCACTTCCATGTCGATGTCGTGGTCGACAAGATCGTTATAGGTACAGCCGGCGCCACGCATGGCGACCGAACCGGCGAACATCAGGAAAAGATAGAATATGACCGTGCCGAACGACGGCTCGAGATCATCCGGCGCGACACCCGCCGCAAGTGCGATGGACCAGAAGCAGGGCCACATCAGAAGCTGCCAGCCGATCGGTCGATCCCAACGGGCAAGCTGGGAATATCCCCAGAGCGATCGCGGCAGCACGCGATAGACAAAATTGTCGGAAGGCGCATCAGCCACGCGGGCGCCGAAATCGGGAGATTTGTTCATCATGGCCGAGGTTCTAGCGCCGGGGATTTGGGGTGGTCAAGGAGATGGAAGAATCATCGGCTGCAAGTCCCCCTCTGGCCTGCCGGCCATCTCCCCCACAAGGGGGGAGAAGACCCGTGGCGGCCTCTTGCCGATTTCTCACCGGAGGGTCGGCCGGGTTAAGCCCTCCCCCTTGTGGGGAGGGTTGGGAGGGGTCTTTGCTTCAAGCAGCAGCTGCATCACACCGC
This sequence comes from Hyphomicrobiales bacterium, assembly GCA_900469445.1. Classification (GTDB taxonomy): domain Bacteria; phylum Pseudomonadota; class Alphaproteobacteria; order Rhizobiales; family Rhizobiaceae; genus Neorhizobium. The sequence continues at coordinate 11,836 of UBXM01000045.1, read as the reverse complement.
GATCTTATCCAGCGGCAACCGGCTCTGTTCGAAGGCCCGCAATTCGGCTTCCCGTTCATAGATATAGTCGCGATTATCCGGCACGGCCTGGCGTTTCTTGACGATCTGGATCTGGAAGATGTGGAAGGCTTCGTGGCTGAAGGCCATTTCGGAGGCGGCGAGATAGAATTCCCACATGCGCACGAACCGCTCATCATAAAGAGCCTTCGCTTTTTCCTTGTTGGCCATGAAGCGCTCGCGCCAGTGACGTAGCGTATAGGCGTAGTGCATCGGCAGGATCTCGACATCGGAGACGAGCAGGCCCGCCTTTTCGATCGACGGAATGACCTCCGCCAGCGACGGGATGTAGCCACCCGGAAAGATATATTTCTCGATCCAGGGATTGTTGTAGATCGCCGGATAGGGCTGGCCGATCGAATGCAGGACCATGACGCCGTCATCGGCGAGCACGTCGTTCACCTTGTTGAAGAACTTCCTGTAGTTCAGCCGGCCGACATGTTCGAACATGCCGACCGAAACGATGCGGTCATAACTCCTGGTCGGCGGCAGGTAATAATAATCCTGCAGTTCGAAGCGGACGCTGTTCGCGAGACCTCGCTTTGCGGCGCGCTCGCGGGAGATCTTCAGCTGCTCGGTCGATAGCGTGATGCCGGTCACATCGACGCCACTGCTTTCCGACAGATACATCGCCATGCCGCCCCAACCGGAGCCGATTTCCAGCGCTTTCTGACCCGGTTCGGCGAGCAGCTTTGCCACGATATGACGCTTCTTGGCGATCTGCGCCTCGTCCAGCGAAATGCCGGGCGGGTTGAAATAAGCGCAGGAATATTGCCAGTCGTCATCGAGAAAGAGCGAAAACAGCTTCTCGTCGAGATCGTAGTGATGCGAGACGTTCTTGCGATTGTGGTTGATCGGAACACGGTGGCGGACCTGCGCCTTTATCATGCGGCCGATAGCACGAACGATCATGCCGAAGGTCAGGCCTTCCGAAAGCGTGTTGTCCTTGATGAGGGCCAGGAACTCGTAGATGTCGCCCTGCTCTACCAGCAGCTTGCCGTCCATGTAGAGCTGGCCAAGTTGTAGCTGCGGATCACGCAGAAGCGCCTTTTCGGCCGCCTCGTCGGTGAAGCGGATCGTCACCGACCGCCCTCCTCCACCGCCATATCGTTGCTCACCGCCCGTGCCGCGGACCGTCAGAGTGCCTATCTTGATGATTTTGCTTAGAAGATCGTGAAGGGACGAGTTCACAGACCCACCTCCTGAATACTAAGGTTACCTTACTATTTTTCGAAATCTAGCGTCTATTTTTCGGACTGCAAGCACATTCCCGACATGAAAATGCCATGAAACAGCACGCCGTCAAACGGGTTGTTTGACGGCGCGCATCCAGAGGTAGCAATGAGATTAAGGCTTGTGGGATTCAGCGCTTTTTTAAAGCTTCCGCGAGCGCTGCGCCGAATGCGCCCTGTGAAGACGGCTTTTCGGTCTTCATGAATTTTTGATTGGCGGGGCGCTCATTTTTGCCCGGACCGCGCGGCGGAGGGGCAGAATCGCCCCCATCCTTGCGCATCGTCAGGCCAATTCGCTTGCGCTTGACGTCGACTTCGACCACCCGGACCTTCACCACATCGCCGGCCTTGACCACTTCATGCGGGTCCTTGACGAACTTGTCGGCAAGTTGCGAAACGTGAACAAGCCCGTCCTGGTGCACGCCGATATCGACGAAAGCGCCGAAAGCCGCGACGTTGGTGACAGTGCCTTCCAGCAGCATGCCAGGTTTCAGGTCGGTGATCTCGTCGATGCCATCGGCGAAGGTCGCCGTCTTGAAGCTCGGGCGCGGATCGCGGCCTGGCTTTTCCAGTTCGGCAATGATGTCCTTGACGGTGGGCAGACCGAACTGTTCGTCGATGAACTGACGCGGATCGACGGATTTCAGCGCCGCGCTGTCGCCCATCAGGGTGCGCAGATCACGACCGCAGGCGGCAACGATCTTCTTCGCCACGCCATAGGCTTCCGGGTGGACGGAGGAGGCATCGAGCGGTTCCTTGCCGTTCGGGATGCGCAGGAAGCCTGCCGCCTGTTCGAAAGTGCGGTTGCCGAGGCGGGCAACCTTCAGCAGATCCTTGCGGCTGGCGAAGGCGCCATTGGCGTCGCGATGGGCGACGATCGCTTCGGCGATCGAGCGCGACAGACCGGAAACGCGCGCAAGCAGCGGCGCGGAAGCCATGTTGAGATCGACACCGACGGCATTCACCGCATCTTCAACGACAGCATCAAGCGAGCGGGCGAGCTTGCCCTGATCGACATCGTGCTGGTACTGGCCGACGCCGATCGCCTTGGGTTCGATCTTGACCAGTTCCGCCAGCGGATCCTGCAGGCGGCGGGCGATGGAGACGGCACCGCGCAACGACACGTCCAGCCCAGGGAATTCGGCAGCGGCCGTTTCCGATGCGGAATAGACAGAGGCACCGGCTTCCGACACGATGACCTTGGTCGGCTTGGCGCCCGGTAGGGACGACAGCATGTCGGCCACCAGCTTTTCCGTCTCGCGGCTGCCGGTGCCGTTGCCGATGGCGATCAGCTCGACATTGTGCTTGCGGATCAGCGAGGCAAGTTCACCTTGAGTGCCGCGCAGGTCGTTCCTCGGCGGGAAAGGATAGACGGTCGAGGTATCGATCAGCTTGCCGGTGGCATCGACGATCGCAACCTTGACGCCGGTGCGGATGCCCGGGTCGAGACCCATCGTGGCGCGCGAACCGGCCGGGGCTGCAAGCAGCAGGTCCTTCAGATTGCGGGCGAAGACGTGGATGGCATCCTCTTCGGAGCGCTCACGCATTTCCCGCATCAGGTCGAGCGACAGCGAAACGGAGAGTTTTACGCGCCAGGTCCAGCCGGCGGCTTCCATCAGCCACAAATCGCCTTTGCCGACGCCACGGATTTCGAAAGCCGCGGCGATGATGCGCTGCGACGGCTTTACCGGAGACGTATCGTCAGCATCGACATCGATCGTCAGCGTCAGCATTTCCTCGTTCCAGCCACGCAGCATGGCGAGAGCACGGTGGCCGGGAACGGTCGCCCAGCGTTCGGAATGATCGAAATAGTCGGCGAACTTGGCGCCGGCTTCCTGCTTGCCGTCTACCACCTTGGCGCGGAGCACGGCACCGTCGCGCATATGCTGGCGCAGGCGGCCGAGAAGATCGGCATTTTCAGAGATGGTTTCGGCGACGATATCGCGCGCGCCATCCAGCGCCGTCTTCACGTCGGTCACTTCGCCCTGAATATAGGCCTCAGCCAGCTTTGCCGGATCAGCAGTCCGGTCGGCCCAGATCGCTTCGGCCAGCGGTCCGAGGCCACGTTCGCGCGCGATCTCGGCACGGGTGCGGCGCTTCGGCTTGTAGGGAAGATAAAGGTCTTCGAGTTCGGCCTTGGTGGCGGCACCGGCAAGCTTGGCCGCCAGTTCGTCGGTCATCTTGCCCTGGGTGTTGATGCTGTCGACGATCGACGTGCGGCGGGCTTCGAGCTCGCGCAGATAAACGAGGCGTTCGGCCAGGTTGCGCAGCTGCGTATCGTCGAGGCCTCCGGTCACTTCCTTACGGTAGCGCGCGATGAACGGAACGGTTGCCCCCTCATCCAGCAGGCCGATGGCAGCCTTGGCCTGATCCGGGCGGGCGTTGATCTCGGCAGCAATCGCAAGGCTGAGTTTCTGGATGTCGGCGGCCATGGAAATCCTCGTCAAAATCAGGAGGCGCGACCATAGTCAAACTTTGCGGCAAGACAACACCGCCCGCTTCTGTGCTCACAGGATGATGAGGGCCGTGTGCCAAAACGGGCCGGCGTTCAGCAAATGATAACCGTCACTCGGTGGATAAATACGCGACATCTTCTCGCATTTGCCATGCTTCCTATAGTTAGCCGCTCCGCATGAAGCGGTACGCATGGAGGTATGAATGCCCAGAAGAATTGCCACCCAACTCGCCAGTGATGACGCGGTGGGCTCCGAGGAGCTTGAAGCCGCCATCTTCTACCTGAATGAAAAAATCAAAGATGCAGCACAAAGAGACGAGCCCATCCCTTTTCTCGCCCACCGAAACCGATTGATTTTCGAAACGACGCTGGCGTTGCGCCAATACGATCATTCCCGATTTTAGACATTTGCAGCAGCATGGCTGCGCCGACCCTGTTGCTCCTGCGGGGCCGGCCACCAATCGGGCACGCCAAAAGCTTATCGGCCGAAACCCTTGACCTTTGCTGCTACGGGCCTTAACCGCCCCTTTTGAAACAACCATGAGGGCGGTTATGAAGGTTCTGCTGATCGGCTCCGGTGGCCGCGAACATGCATTGGCGTGGAAGCTTGCACAGTCTCCCAAACTGACCGCCCTTTATGCCGCTCCGGGCAATCCCGGCATCGCAGAGAATGCCGAGATCGTGGCTCTTGATGTCGACGATCACGGTGCGGTCGTCGATTTCTGCCTCACCAAGGGTATCGATTTCGTCGTGGTCGGACCTGAAGGCCCGCTCGTCGCCGGCATTGCCGACGTGCTGCGCGCCAAGAATATCGTCGTTTTCGGACCGTCGGCGGCTGCAGCCCAGCTCGAAGGGTCCAAGGGCTTCACCAAGGATATCTGCGCCCGCTACAATATCCCGACAGGCGCCTATCGCCGCTTCACCAATGGTGAAGAGGCCAAGGCCTATGTGACCGAGCAGGGCGCACCGATCGTCGTCAAGGCGGACGGGCTTGCAGCCGGCAAGGGCGTCACCGTGGCGATGACCGTCGAGGAAGCGCTTTGCGCCATCGACGACTGCTTCGACGGCGCATTCGGGGCAGCCGGTGCAGAGGTTGTCGTCGAAGCTTATCTCGACGGCGAGGAAGCAAGCTTCTTCTGCCTCTCCGACGGCAAGACAGCGCTGGCGCTTGCCACCGCGCAGGACCACAAGCGCGTCGGCGATGGCGATACCGGACCGAATACCGGTGGCATGGGCGCCTATTCCCCCGCCCCCGTCATGACACCCGACATGGTCGAGCGGACGATGAAGGAGATCATCGAGCCGACGATCCGTGGCATGGCGGAAAGCGGCCATCCCTTTACCGGCGTCTTCTTTGCCGGGTTGATGATCACCCAGAAGGGGCCGGAACTCATCGAATACAATGTCCGCTTCGGCGATCCGGAATGCCAGGTGCTGATGATGCGGCTGAAAAGCGATCTTCTGGAGCTGCTTTATGCGGCGGCAACCGGCACGCTGGACAAGGCGGAGGCGCTGTGGAGCGACGACGTGGCGCTGACGGTGGTCATGGCATCCAAGGGTTACCCAGCCGGCTACGACAAGAACACGCCGATCGCCGGTTTGCCGACGACTGCCAGCGGCGAGAAGATTTTCCACGCCGGCACGGCGATGAAGGACGGGCAGCTGGTAGCAACCGGCGGGCGTGTGCTGAACGTTACGGCCATGGGGCATAATGTTCGCGAGGCGCAGGCCGGAGCCTATTCGCTCGTGGAAGGCATTACCTGGGAGAACGGTTTCTGCCGCCGTGACATCGGCTGGCGGGCTGCGGCTCGGGAAAACTCCTGACGGGCTGGCCTCGCCAATCCCGGCCAATCCTTCGAGTTTAAGCCGTTATTTACCGATTCTCCTGACGGGATCGAAACCACTCATGGCCTATGCATGATGCAAAGAGAGGATTTGCATCATGCGTCATCTGGCCCTTACAGCCTTCGTGCTTTTCGCTGGCACTGCCCAGGCGCAGTCGATTCAGCCGCTTTCGGCCAATACGCATGGGACCACCCCGAGCATGCTCCGCATCACCTGCGAGACCTGCCCGCCCCTCAAGACAGCCGATGACAGCAGCTACAAGGTTCCTGTGCTGCGAGGCGCGATGCAGTCGGTTTCGCTGATGGAAATCGACGGTGAGAAAAAGATCGTGCGGACAGACGCCTGGATGGGCGGATCACCGGTCGTCCATATCAGCAAGGTTCCGGACTGGATGACTGTCGATCAGCTGCAGGCCGTGATCAATACCGGCGGCGGAAAGCATGTCCAGACCGAGGTTCAGCTCGCCAGCCAACGCCACGATCCAATCGACCTTGAGTCCAAAACCGGAGCAGTCGAAAGCAACGGCCTTGACGAGCCCGAATTCAACGAGACACCGCTCCGATTGAACCAATAACTCAGGTCAAAACGCTTACATTTCAGTTCTTTGTATTAACAATACTGCGAATTCAACTTATCGACGGCCTCGTCGACAAGGAGAGTTCAATGACGGAAAATAATATGTTCGTTACAGCCGCGCTGCCGACGGAAATTTAAATTTTTATTTAAATATACAGGGCATTTCTAGCCCTGTGCGATGCAGCACGACCTCTGCGCAGGATGCGCTCCTTCCCAACATTTCAGTTTTAGTCAGCTGCCGGAATAACGGCTGCTTGTACCGTCGCGAGGATTCCATGAAGAACCTGAAGATCTCCCATCAGCTCGTGCTGCTTGTGCTGACCTTAATGGTCGCCTTCGCGGTCGGCACCTATTTCGAACTGCGCGCCTCCACCAATGCGATCTACGCCGAACGCTACGGAATGCTGCGCAGCCAGGTCGAATCCGGCATCGGCATCCTGAAGACGTTCCAGGAGCGTGAAGCGGCAGGCGAACTGACGCGCGAAGACGCACAGAAACAGGCCTTCGCAGCCGTCGCGGCGATGACCTTCAAGCCGGATGGCTATCTCTACGCCTATGATTACGACGTGACGATGCGCCTGCATCCGGACCCCAAGCGTCTCGGTCAGAATTTCAAGGGCAAGCCCGACAGCCAGGGCTTCATGTATCGCGACGAACTGGTCAAGCTTGGCCGGGCCGGCGGTGGCACGGCCGACTTCCTCGGCCCCAAGCCGGGTGAACAGGGCGACGACTTCCGCAAGAGTTCCTATGCACTCGCTTTCGAACCGTGGCAGCTGGTTCTCGTGACCGGCGTCTATGTTGATGATCTCGAAGCCCAGATCCGCTCGGACATTCTCAAGGCTGTCGGCATCGGCGCCAGCATCCTGCTGATTGCAGCGGCGCTCGCTTTCGTTGTCATCCGCAACATTTCCGGACCACTTGGCGATATTCGCCAGGCGCTGAACGCCGTTGCCGATGAAGACGTCGATCTGAAAATCCCGCATACCGGCATGACCAACGAAGTCGGCCTGATGGCGCGCGCCACCGAAGCCCTGCAGCAGAAGGTGCGCGAGCGCCATGCCATGGAAGAACGTCAGCAGCGCAGCCAGGAAGAGCTGGACGGCGAACGCCAGCAGAACCTCGACATGCAGCGCAGCGAAGCCGAGCTTCAGGCTCGCGTCGTCTCCACCATCGGCTCGGCACTGGAAGATCTCGCCAAGGGTGACCTGACCGTACGCTGTGGTGATCTGGGCAGCCGTTACGCCGGCCTGCGCGATAACTTCAACGAGGCGCTCGGCCATCTCGAAGCTGCCATGGCCAAGGTCAATGCCAAGGGTATCGATATCGGCGGCTCCAAGGAGGAAATCCGCCGCGCTTCGAACGAGCTGTCGCAGCGCACAGAGCGCCAGGCCGCCAGCCTCGAAGAAACCTCCGCCGCCCTGGACGAGCTGACGGTTGCCGTGAAGCAGACCGCCGACGGCGCTCGCGAGGCAGCACAGCGCGTCGTCAGCGTCAGCGGCGAGGCCAATCGCAGCGATGCAGTGGTCGCGGAAGCCATCGAGGCCATGAGCGGCATCGAGCAGTCTTCCGACGAGATCTCCAAGATCATCGGCGTGATCGATGAAATCGCCTTCCAGACCAACCTGCTGGCGCTGAATGCCGGCGTCGAGGCCGCACGTGCCGGCGAAAGCGGCAAGGGTTTTGCCGTCGTCGCCCAGGAAGTGCGCGAACTTGCCCAGCGGTCGGCCGCGGCTGCCAAGGAGATCAAGGACCAGATCTCGCATTCCTCCCATCAGGTGGAAAATGGCGTACGCCTCGTCGGCGAGGCAGGCGAAGCGCTGAAGCGGATTTCGAGCCAGGTGAAGGCTGCAAGCGACATCGTCAGCAAGATCGCCGATTCCGCGGCTGAACAGGATTCGACGCTGCGTTCGATCTCCTCGTCGCTCAACCATCTCGACCAGGCGACGCAGCAGAACGCGGCTATGGCGGAGGAAACAACGGCATCCGCCGAGGCGCTTGCGGTCGATACCGAAGACCTCCTGAACCTGATCCGCGGCTTCCGTATCAGCGGTTCGCAGAAGACCAATACGCTGCACGACATGGCCAGCCAGATGCGGATGGCAAGCTGACGGGCAGAACGGAAGGTTTCGCGCCAAGTCAGGCGGAACCTTTAAAAAGTTACGCGGGGGACGCGGGGAAGAAAGCCGCCTGGACAATCTGGTCCGGCGGCTTTCTCTTTTTCAGCGTGCTGATTTCGGCAATTTCGTTCGAGGGTGGGAAGGTCAGGTTGCGCCGATCAAGGCTTCCAGCTCATCCACCTGCCTGTCCGAGCAGACGGTGATGCCCGCCTTTGCCAGCAATGCCGCGGTCACGCCATTTCCGGCATGCCTGTTGCCACCAAACGAACCATCATAAATGAAGCCGGAACCGCAGGACGGACTGCCGTCGATCAGCAGCGCGTGGGTGCAGCCATTCGCCTGCGCAAACTCCAAGGCGCGATGAGCACCCGCGACGAATTCCTCGGTCACATCGCCGCCGGTAATTTCCACGACCCGCGCCCGGCCGGCCAGAACATCGGCACCCGTCATGCCGTTCTCGATTTCCGCGGGCGGGCGCGGCACGCTCATGCCGCCGGCAAGTTCGGGGCAGATCGTCACCAACCTGCCCTCCTCGCGCCAGCGATCGATCGCCGGGTGACAAAGCGGCTTTCCCTTGCCGTCATACCGAACGGCATGGCCGAGAAGGCAGGCGCTGATGAGGATTTTGGCAGGCGTCATGGCTGATCGTCGAGATGGCGGCGGATGTCTACTTTTTCGTGGAGGATGCGCACGACTTCAACAGGCCCATTCAGCCGTACGATGTAGAAGATAAGATGTGAGCCAGATCGCCGGCAATGGTAACCGGCTCGAACGCCAGTTAGCTGTCTGCCCGCCATCGGCCGTTCACCAATCTGCCGTATGGTCCGCAACAATTTCTGCAAGTAGCTCCGGGCCTGTATTTCCGACCACTGCTGACGCGTATACTCGCCAATATCGACGAAGTCTTTTTGTGCGCTGGGACGAAGCCGGACTTCAACCACGCCTTTTCCACGCCTCGCGAACGGATTCCATCAGGCCTTCAGGATCAAAAGGCACGGTGTCTCCACTGTTCTCGCCCTCGATCAGCAGTTCGCGCAGTCTCTCGATCTTCATCTGCTCTTCCTCAAGCATGCGAAGGCCGGCCTCGACCACGTCATCAACGGTATCGAAACGTCCGCTTTCCAGTTCGCGCGAGAGGAAGCTTGCCGCCTGATCGCTGACGGTGATTTGCACGGGCTTGTTCATCGGAGGCTCCAGGACAGTTCCGCTTCCAGCTTAACACGGAGCACAGGTCAGAAAAAAGCCCCGGATTAACGGGGCTTTTGAAAGTCTAGAGTGTGAGGCTCTCGCACAGAACGGCGCCTTAACCCGAAATCTTCGAGAAATCAGCCACCGTACCGGTCGCCTCGCGGATGGCCTTGAGCAAGGCCAGACGGTTGGCGCGGATCGCGGCGTCCTCGTCGTTGACGAGAACATCCTCGAAGAATTTGTCGACCGGGGCGCGGAGTTTCGACAGGGCAGCCATGGCCGACTGGAAGTCCTCTTTCTTGCTCGCTTCAGCAGCCTCACTGGAAGCCGCCTTGATCGCCGTCCAGAGCGCCTTTTCGGCATCGAGCTTCAGGAGCTCTTCCGCGACACCTTCGGCGACGACCGTGCCCTTCTTTTCTTCCGCGGCCAAAAGCTGGGTGGCGCGCTTGGTGCCGGCAAGAAGGTTGAGGCCATCATCCGACGAAATGAAGGAGGTCAGCGCTTCGGCACGGCGGGCGACGAGCAGCAGGTCATCGGTCTCGGATGTCAGGACGGCATCGATAATGTCGTGCCGGGCGCCCATGTCACGCAGATAGACTTTTAGACGGTCGTGGAAGAAGGAGAGCAGGTCGAGAGTTTGCTCAGCCCTGAAAACGGCCCGATGAATTACTATATGCTTGCCGCTCTGAGCTGCGTCTAGCATTTTGGGTCGCCATGTCTCGACAATTTCTTTCGAGCGGCCTCTGGCGAGCTCCGTGCCACCTGACGTCTCATCAGTGACTAAGGCAATTGTGTCGTCGGATGCAAGCTCGCCGTGGGCGGCCAAGATAGTAAGTAGAGGCACCCGCACGTTCCGCTCCAGCAGGATGCGAACGACACCCAGCGCGGCACGGCGCAGGGCATAGGGGTCCTTCGAGCCGGTCGGCTTTTCGTCGATCGCCCAGAAACCGACCAGCGTATCGAGCTTATCTGCAAGTGCGACGGCAATCGCCACCTTGTCCTTCGGCACACGGTCGGACGGGCCCTGCGGCTTGTAGTGATCCTCGATGGCGATCGCGACGGACGTGTTTTCGCCCTGCAGACCGGCATACCGGCGGCCCATCAGGCCCTGCAGTTCAGGGAATTCACCCACGGCTTCTGTGCGAAGGTCGGCCTTTGCCAGCACGGCTGCGCGTTCAACGAGCGCTTCATCGGCACCGACGATCGGGGCCAACTGCGTGGCAAGCGCACGAATGCGAGCGACCCGCGCACCCTGCGTGCCGAGCTTGGCATGGAAGGTGACGTTCAGTGCGTCGAGCTTGGCCATGCGCTGGTCGAGCGGCTTCTTGAGGTCGAGATCGAACTTCTTCGCCGAGGCAGTCAGCGTGCCGAGATCCGGCAGGTCGCCCTGGTCGCGGGTCCAGAAATGCTTGGCGTCGGAAAGGCGCGCGCGCACGACCTTGCCGTTGCCGTGAATGATTTCCTTGCCGCCATCCTTGGCGTCTATATTCGAGATCAGGATGAAGTGGTTGGAAAGGCCCTCTTCGGCCCCTTGAGGCCGGGTGACGAAGCATTTCTGGTTGGTCTTGATGGTCAGGCGGATGATTTCGGCCGGGATTTCGAGATAGTCGTTCTCGAAAGTGCCCATGAGTACGTGCGGCCATTCGACGAGGCCGGAAACCTCCTCGAGCAGACCTTCATCCTCGACCAGATCGAGTCCGCTTGCGAAAGCCAGATCACGGGCATCATGCAGGATCATGTCCTTGCGGCGATCCGCATCGAGCATGACCTTGGCCTTTTCGAGGCTTGCCACGTAATCGTCGAAGCGGCGCACGGTGATGGCGTCCGGCGCGTGGAAACGATGACCATAGGTCACGTTGCCGGCCACGATGCCGTCGATCTCGAAGGGGATGACCTTCGTCTCGTCATGCTCGGAGCCGAAGGTGCAGATGATCGACTGCAGCGGGCGCACCCAGCGCAGGCTTTCCGATCCCTTGCCTTCGATGCCGCCATAACTCGATCCCTTGGGCATGGAGGCGAAACCGGAGCGCATCGTCACAGGCCACGGGAATGCACGGACGATACGTGGCACGACTTCAGCAATGATCTCCTCAGCGGCGCGGCCGGCCTTGGCGACGATGGCGACATAAAATTCGCCCTTCTTGGGATCGGTTGCGACCTGGGCCTCGGAAATATCGGCAAGACCCGCCTTGCGCAGAAAGCCTGCGATCGCCTGTTCCGGTGCCTTGGTGGATGGGCCCTTGATCTCCTCGCGCAGATCGGCGGAGCGGGCGGTCAGGCCGCGAATGTCCAGCGTCAGCCGGCGCGGCGTCCAGTATTCGCGCGCGCCCTCATAGGTCAGGCCTGCATCCACCAAGGCACCGGAA
>UBXM01000011.1 GCA_900469445.1 Hyphomicrobiales bacterium | reverse complement strand
GTTGGGAGGGGCTTTTTTCTTGATGGAAAGCCCCTATCAATGCGGCTTGAGTTCCTCGATCATCAAACGAAGACCGTCTGCATTGAAAAACTCGCCATCGCGGATCAGCGAGCGATCCTCGTCCAGCTTGCGCACCAGCGAGGCAAGGCGAGCCTTGGCGTCCTTGTCTTCGACAAGTCCTTCGCGGCCGGCACGATAGAAGACCACGCCGGACCAGTTGACCCCGGCGCCCGAAAACAGTTTCACCATTTCCGGCCAGCGCAACTCGTCGCCCACCACATGCAGATAGGCGGAGCGCAACAGCTCGACCTTTGTCTCCGTGATCGCCACCAGAACGAATAGCATGGTGAAGGAACCGGCTTCGGCATAGGTGTCGATCACCCAGTCGTCGAAGTCGGTATCGGCGGAAGGATTGCTCAAGACTTTTCTCCTGATGGCGGAAGAGAATGGGAGTCGAACCCACCCAAGACAGCGTCGCTGCCCCACCCGGATTTGAAGTCCGGACGCCCCACCGGGGACGAATCTCTTCCATTTTCGGCATCAGGAACGGACAGGCCGAACAGGTCGAGCCGATGCGGGTTTATGCGGCGAAGATCGCCCCGCCGCAAGGTTACACCATGACGATCGAAAAACTCGAGGATTTCGATCGCGACTTTTCTACCGTTGTTGACCCGGTCGCGGAAGGCGGCGGCGACGAATTCCCCATGTTCCGCCACGGCTGCCACCTCTTGCACGATCATCACCATTTCTGCCGTGGTGGCCCGGGTAAAGAAGTGGTCGTGGCGGATCTGATCGACCCGGCCAAGCCGCGCGCAGAGTTTCAAGATGCGCCGGATTTCGCGTTCGTCGACCCCAACCAGCTCGACGAAATCACGCACGCGTGGCGGCCGGAACCGGTTTTCCCCGATCAGATGTGGCAGGATCTCGGCGTAAAGCCTCTCTTCGGCCTCGCCCAACTGGGCAATATGACTGGGCAGGCGGAGGAAAGCACCTTCAAGCACGATAGTGCCGGCAGCAGCTTCGGCGCGCATCACCGCAAGAAAAGCTGGCGCCGGCAGACGCGGCGTCATCGCCATCCGCAGCCGCTCGCGGCCTTGCCCCTGCAATTCCGGGTTTTCCGAATGGAAGGCCGTCAACAGCTCGACCAGTTGCGTGGAAAAGGCGGCGCGGTGGGCAGCCGACATGGCATAATCGACGCCACCGGCTTCCACAAGCACGATGCAGGCCGCTTCCGTTGCAGCAGCCAGCTGCGGCTGTGACATTGCCCGATCGCGGGCAAAGGCGTTGAGATCGACCAGATATGGCGCGGTGTCGAGCAGGGCGGAAAGCTGTTCCGCAGCGGTCGGTCTGGCCGCAGCGGTCAGCTGTTCGAGCCGTTCCGGCGTCCGGCGTTTTCGGGCGGGCGGACGCAGGTCGATAAGCGCACCGCCGCCGATCGTACGTTGTGCCGAAACATCGCGCAGAATGAAACGATCGCCCACTGCGGCTGCAATCGGACGGTCCAGCACAAGCTGAACGCGCGCGGTGGTTCCCGGCGCGACCGGGCCTTCCAGCGGCACGATCCGCACCCCGGCCTCGACGCTTTCATGGTGGAACCTTGCAGAAAACCACTGCCCGATCGCCTTCGGCTCACCCTGCAGGACGGAAAGCTCGGCATCGATACGGTCGGTCGGCGCGTGCAGAACGGGATCGACGATCATGTCGCCACGATGGATCGCATCCTTGGCGATCGCTTCCCCGGCAAGATTGAGCGCGCAGCGCTGGCCGGCAAAACCGCGCTCGACCTTCTGGTTCTGCGCATGGATGGAACGGACACGGGCGGAAAGGCCCGAAGGCGACACGGTGACGGCGTCGCCGATGGCAACCGAACCGGAAAGAACCGTACCGGTGACGACGGTGCCGGCACCCGACAGCGTGAAGGAACGGTCGACGGCAAGACGAAAGCGACCGTCGATCGCGGTTTCGACGGTGGCCCGCTCAGCCTCGGCGAGAATGGTCTTGAGTTCTTCGATACCCTGACCGGTCAAGGCGGAAACCGGCAGAATGTCCATGTCCCGCAGTCGCGTGGGAGCGAGCAGAGCATGGATATCATGGGTAACAGTGGCGATCCGTTCAGCGTCGGCAAGATCGGCCTTGGTCAGCGCAACGACGCCGCGGCTGATGCCGAGCAGATCAAGAATGGCGAGATGTTCGCGGGTCTGCGGCATGATCCCGTCATCGGCTGCCACAACCAGCAAGGCGTAATCAATGCCCCCGGCGCCGGCCAGCATCGTGTGGATGAAACGCTCGTGGCCGGGCACATCGATAAAGCCGGTCACCGCCTCATCGGCAAACCGCGCATAGGCAAAACCGAGATCGATGGTGATGCCGCGAGCTTTTTCCTCTTTCAGCCGATCGGCATCGGTGCCGGTCAGCGCCTTTACCAGCGCCGTCTTGCCGTGGTCGATATGGCCTGCGGTTCCGATGATCATGGTTTTTCTCCCACAGCGATCATCTCGGCAAGCGGCAGTCTTGCGCGGTGTTCGGCCTCTGCCGTTTCAGCCGGCGAGAGACTGTCGCGAACGGGTTTGAGGAAAGGCTGTGCCAACGCGCTGCCGCCATCGACGGCTCGCAGCAGCCACGCAAGCGCAGCCACACGATCAACTGCCAGGCCTGCCCCCATATGAAAGGCGGCTCCCAGCATGGCCTGCGCATCCGCATCATCGCCGGCCGCCCCCTTGCGCCACCAATGGACCGCCTGAGCCGGATCGCGATCGACGCAGATTGCATTATGATAGAGCATGCCGAGGCGTGTCATCGAGGCGGCGATGCCGCCTTCGGCCGCGCGTTCGGCCCAGAGCTTGGCTTTAGCCGGATCGGACGGGATGATCTCGCCTTCTAGCAAAAGCCAGCTCAGCATGTCCTGCGACGGTGCATCGCCTGCTTCTGCAGCAAGGCGATAGAGTTTCGCCGCCTTTGCCGGATCGGCATCAGAGCCCGTCGCATCGGAACCCTGCATGTAAAAGGCGGCACAGTTGCGCTGGCCGACCGGATCACCGGCTTCGGCCGACAGCGTCAGCCATTTCAGCGCCAGCGGCCGGTCCGATGGCACGCCGAGCCCTTCGGCAAAACAGGCACCGATATTGTTCTGGGCACGGGCATTGCCGGAGCGGGCGAGCGGTTCCCACAGAGCAAGGGCGGTGTCGTAATCGCCCGCCTTGGCAGCACTCAGTGCGGCCTCCATGTCCGCGGAAACCATATCCGTTACCGTTTCAGTCGGCTTTCCCCGCAGCCGATCAAGCCAGCGCATCGCCGACCCCTTCGGAAAGGCTCGCGACGAAGGTATTCTCATCGGTGAGGCAACGGAGATCGAGCACCATGGCACCGTCCTGCAGCCGGCCGAGGATGGGGCGCGGCAATGAGCGGAACAGCGATGCCAATTCTTCAAGCGCGCTGCCGGATGTCGCGGTGATCCGCAATCCGGCGCTGGCGATCGTATCGACCGGCAAGGCACCGGAACCGATCTGGCTCGAGCATGGACAGATCTCGACGCCATAGCCCTTCGGCTGCAACAGAGCGGTCACCTGCGGCAAAAGACGTTCCGCCTGCGCGCGGATATCCGGCTCCTTGCGCGAAAGCATGCGCAGCGTCGGCAGGCGCTCGCCCAGCCGGTCCGGGTCGCGATAGAGTTTCAGCGTCGCCGCCAGTGCCGCAATGCGGATCTTGTCGACGCGCAGCGCCCGTTTCAACGGATTGCGATTGATCTCGGCGATCAGTTCCCTGCGGCCGACGATGAAACCGGCCTGCGGCCCACCGAGAAGCTTGTCGCCGGAAAAGGTCACGAGATCAGCACCTTCCGCCACCGCCTCGCGCACCGTCGGTTCTTTTGCAAGTCCAAAGCGAGACAGATCGACCAGCGTGCCGGAGCCGAGATCGTTGAGCAGCGCAACGCCGAGATCCCTGGCGATCCTTGCAAGCTCGGCACCTTCGACCTCTGCCGTAAATCCTTCGATACGGTAGTTCGATGTGTGGACCTTGAGGATCAGCGCCGTCTCCGGCCCCACCGCCTTTATATAATCGCGTGGATGGGTGCGATTGGTCGTCCCGACCTCGACCAGCTCGACGCCGGCCCGCTCCATGATGTCCGGCATGCGAAACGCACCACCGATCTCGATCAGCTCGCCGCGCGAGACGATGGCCTGACGACCGCCGCCGACGGCGTTGAGCGCGATCAGAACCGCCGCCGCATTGTTGTTGACGATCGTCGCGTCTTCCGCGCCGGTCAGTTCGCAGAGCAGTTCGCGCAGATGGCTGTCGCGTTCGCCACGCTTGCCGGTATCGAGATCGAATTCGAGCGCCGCCGCATCGCGCATGGCGTCGACGGCCGCCGCAATCGCCTCTTCGGCAAGCAATGCGCGACCGAGATTGGTATGCAGCACCGTCCCGGTGAGATTGAAGAGCGGCCTCAGATTGGACTTTTCCAGATAGGTCAGACGGCCGGCAAGTGACGCCAGCACGCCTGCCTCGTCCGGCACATCGGCACCAGCCTTCACCGCCTCGCGGATATCGACAAGCGTCTGCCGCAGTTCCTCGACCACCACGGCGCGGCCATGCCGGTCCAGAAAAGGCGCAATAACGGGCAGGTTCATCATCCGGTCGACGGATGGCAGAAGGCGAAGATCGGTTAATCCCGGCATGGCCTCAATATCCGATCAGGAACGGATCAAAGCCGGCTCGGCGATAGTCCGTTTCCTTCATCAGCAGGTCGAGACCAAGGCTTGCCACGTCGTCAGCGATCATTTCGAGCGTCGGGTTCTTGTTCTGGTAAAGCAGCTTGCTCCAGCTGTTGCAGCTGTCGCAGATCTCCGCCTTGATAACGGCCTCCTCGCCGCCATCAACTTCGACCGAGCGATAGCCGATACCCTTGGTGGAACCGCAGGCAAGACATTTCACGCGAACCTCGTTCCACATCGTCGCGCAGCAGGAACAGCAGGCGTAACGCGCGCCTTCCGCGCCCTGCACGCCGATCACCATCGATCCGGCGGGCTTGCCGCCGCAACTGGGGCAGACACCGACCGATACCGGCACAAGTGCATTGCCATCGAGAAGTGCTGCCAGCCGCGCGGCATGAACCTGCGTCGCCGCCGCCACAAAAAGATGATGCGCAAGGCTTTCGACCGGAAGCGTGTCGCCAATCACATTGCCGGCCATCCAGGCAAGCGTCTCGTCATCGGCGGCACGGACAGCTTCAAGCGCTTCGGCTGCCGCTGCCGGCATTTCCAGATCCTGAACACGATCGAGAAACAGCTGCACCGTCTTTCGGTACTCGTCGGATTGGATCATCGCCGAACGATCGATCGGCGGCATGGCGCCGTCTCGGGCGCGGGCGACCTGTTCGGCATCGACTGGTTGAACCGGCGGAAGTTCAGCGACGAGATCCGCCTGGACGCGCACGATACCGGCGAGGAATTTCAGATAGGGAGCAAGATTGCTTGTTTCGGCAAGAACCTCGAAACGCGTGGCACGTTCCTTGAACAGACGGGCCGGATTCGGCATCAGGGCGAAAAGCGCCTTGGAAATGCCCCCGATCATCGAAGGATCGGGCTGTAGGGACGATACGGACATTCTACCTCGCAGGGCCGACCGGCCACAGCTTCCTGTTGCGCATTGCCTTGACGATAGACAAACCCTCAAAAGGCTGATGCGTCATTGAAACATATCGAGCGTTGCACGCATGGGCGTGCAACGCCCTGTCTTTCATTCTGCCGGATCAATCCTGCCGCGTCCAGCAATGTCCTTCAGCCACTTGCGGTGGTGACGCCAGGCCCAGCCGCCGGTCACGGTTCCGCGGGTCATGGCGCTGATCGTGCCGCGGGTCCAGATGGCCGCATAGACATGCAGGATGAAGACCAGAATGATGGCGACGGCGGCGAGCGAATGAACCAGCAGCGCGATGCGCTGGGTCGGAATGCTCGTCAGGTGACCGAAATACTGTTCCCAGGCCATGATGCCGGTGACAATCAGCACGATGATCAGCGATGCCATGCCCCAGAAGATGAACTTCTGGCCGGCATTGTACTTGCCGAGTTCCGGCAGCTTTTCCTCATGGCCGCCGATCACGTCGCCGATCTGCGAGGCCCATTGCACGTCGTCCCGGTTTGGCAGGTTGAGTTTCCACAATTGCGCAAACAGGATGAAGAACGAGAAAAACAGCACGATGCCGATCCACGGATGGATCCAGCGCGTCATCTGCCCGCCACCGAAGAGTTCGGTGAGGAAGAACAAAGATGGGTGGAACATGGCAAGACCGGACAACAACAGCAGGATCAGGCTGATCGCCGTCACCCAGTGGTTGATGCGTTTTCCCGGTCCATAACGGACCACCTCGACGGGCGGGCCACGACGGATCGAGTCTTCAGCCCCGGCTTTGACGGAGCTGACTTTCGTAGGCGCGGTATTGGCGGGCGTGCTCATCAGGCGTCCTCCACCCGCTTGTCGGCATGTTCGACACTCTCGTCGACCAGTTCCTTCGCCTCTTCCTCCTCGTGCTTGGACACGCGGTTGGCCTTGGCGAACAGGCCGTGCAGGATGCTTCCGGCGGCAGCCAGCCCCATGACGGCGAGGCCGGCATATTTCGTCGCGCCCTTCCAGGTCTCGACCACGGCCGAGATCGCCGGATTGTCGGGCAGGTCCGAATAGATATGCGGTTTGTCGTTGTGATGCAGCACATACATGACATGCGTGCCGCCAACGCCCGGCGGATCGTAGAGGCCGGCATTGGTGTAACCACGGGACTTCAGATCGGCAATGCGCTCATCCGCATGCTTCTTCATGTCTTCCTTGGTGCCGAAGACGATCGCCTGTGTCGGGCAGGCCTTGGCACAGGCAGGGCCTTGACCGACTGCAACACGGTCGGAACAGAGCGTGCATTTATAGGCACGGTGATCCGCCTTCGAGATGCGCGGAATGTTGAAGGGACAGCCCTTCACGCAATAACCGCAGCCGATGCAGTTCTCATGCACGAAGTCGACGATGCCGTTGGAATACTGCACGATCGCACCCGGCGCCGGACAGGCCTTCAGACAGCCCGGATCGGCGCAGTGCATGCAGCCGTCCTTGCGGATCAGCCATTCCAGATTGTCGGTTTCCGGATTGACCCATTCCGTGAACCGCATGAGCGTGTACATGTCGGCGGTAAGATCGTGCGGGTTGGTATAGACCCCGACATTTTCACCGACCGCCGGATTGGTATCGTTCCACTCGACGCATGCCGACTGGCAGGCCTTGCAGCCGATGCATTTCGACACGTCGATGAGTTTGGCGACAGGGGTGAGCTGCCGCTCGGGGCGCGGCAGCTCGGATGTGGCAGAGCGACGGATGAGGTCCTTCTGCGTCAGGTTTGTTTCCATCGGCTGTACCGGCGGATTGCTGACGGCGGTGCGCGGGCTGTCCATGGTATTGGCCATCAGACGCTTACCTCCTTGTCCTTGGGTGCAGTCGAAGGTTCGATATTGACGAGGAACGCCTTCGATTCCGGGGTTTCGATATTGGCGTCACCGACAAAGGCTGCGAGCGAATTGGGGCCAAAGCCCTTCTTCGCCGAACCGGTAAAGCCCCAGTGCAGCGGGATGCCGACGATATGAACCGGCTTTCCGTCGCAGATGAGCGGCCGGATGCGCTTCGTCACCACGGCCTTGGCCTTTACCGAACCACGTTTCGACCAGACGCGGACCCAACCGCCCTGTTCGATCTTCTTCTCCGCCGCCAGCTCTTCCGAAATTTCCACGAAGAATTCCGGCTGAAGCGCCGAGTTCACCCGGTTGTGCTTCGTCCAGTAGTGGAAATGTTCGGTCAGTCGGTAGGAGGTCGCCGCATAGGGGAACTCCGCCGATGTGCCGAGCTGTTCGACGTCGGTCTTGAACACACGGGCAACCGGGTTGCCGCGCATCTTGCGGTTAAAGACGTTCTCGACCGGACTTTCGAAAGGCTCCATATGGGCCGGGAACGGTCCGTCGCGCATCATGCCACGGGTGAACAGGCGCGATACGCCTTCCTGGTTCATGATGAACGGGCCGACATCCTGGGGTTTCGCGGTGGGCGCGATATCCGGAACGTCATAACCGGTCCACTTGGAACCATCCCATTCGAGCAGTTTGCGGGTCGGATCCCACGGCTTGCCGTTGATATCGGCCGAGGCACGGTTATAGAGCGTGCGCCGGTTGAGCGGCCAGGCGAAGGTCCAGTTGAGATAGGCCCCTGTCTCGTCCGGATCGTGGTTGTCGCGCCGGGCCATGTTGTTGCCCTGCTCGTTCCAGCAGCCCGAATAGATCCAGCAGCCCGACATCGTCGTGCCATCGTCCCGCAGCTGCGAGAAGTTGACCACCTGTTTGCCGGCTTCAACGAGAACCTTTGTCGGATCGGTCGGGTCCATGAGATCGGTCAGCGCGCGGCCGTTGATCTCCTTCGCCAGCTCCTCCGGATGCGGTTCGACCGGATCGGCATAATCCCACGACAGATTGAGGATCGGATCGGGGAAGGCGCCGCCTTCCTTGGCATACAGTTCCCGCATCCGCACGAAGATCTGCGCGATGATCCAGGTGTCGTATTTCGCCTCGCCCGGCATTGATGCCGCTGCCCAGTGCCACTGCAGCCAGCGGCCCGAATTGGTCAGCGAACCTTCGTCTTCCGCAAAGCAGCTTGTCGGCAGCTGGAAGACCTCGGTCTTGATCGCCGCGGTATCGACGTCGTTGAAATCCCCGTGGTTTTCCCAGAACCGGGATGTCTCGGTTTCGAGCGGATCCATCGTGACCAGCCACTTCAGCTTGGAAAGAGCCTCAGTGTTCTTGCCACGATTGGGGAAGGCGAGGAGCGGGTTGAAGCCCTGGCAGATATAGCCGTTGACCTTGCCCTGGTACATCAGTTCGAACATGCGCAGCACGTCATAGGCCGGCACGTCGAGTTTGGAGATGTAGTTGAAGGCCCAGTCGTTTTCGGCTGTGGCTGCATCGCCGAACATGGCCTTCTGGAAGGAGACCATGAACTTCTTGTAGTTCTGCCAGTAGCTGGTCTGACCCGGACGAAGCGGCTTGAACTGCTTGGTCGTCATATAGGTCGAAAAGTCCACATCCTTTTCGGTCGGCATCGTCAGATAACCGGTCAGAAGATGCGACATCAGACCGAGGTCGGTCAGGCCCTGGATGTTGGAGTGGCCGCGAAGAGCGTTCATGCCGCCGCCACGCACACCGATATTGCCGAGGATAAGCTGCAGCATCGCCATGGCGCGGATGTTCTGCGAACCCTTGGAATGCTGGGTCCAGCCGAGCGCATACATCGACGTCATCGTCTTGGTCGGCGTCGAGCATTCGGAGATCATCTCGGCGACCTTCAGGAACTTGTCCTTCGGCGTGCCGCAGATCTGCGAAACCATTTCCGGCGTGTAAGGGGCGAGGTGCTCCTTCAGCAGGTTCCAGACGCAACGGGGATGTTCAAGCGTCGGGTCGGTCACGGCAAAGCCGTCATCGCCCATGACATAGTCCCAGGTGGACTTGTCGTAGTCGCGCTTTTCCTCGTCATAACCGGTGAACAGGCCATCCTTGTAGCCGAAACCGTCCTTGACGATGAACGAGGCGTTGGTGAACGCCTTCATGTATTCCCACTGCACTTTGCCGTTGTCGATACAGTACTTCATCACGCCATTGAGGAAGGCGATGTCGGTACCCTGACGGATCGGAGCATAATAATCCGAAACGGAGGCCGTACGGGTATAACGCGGGTCAACGACGATAAGCTTGGCGCCGCGATGGGCCTTCGCTTCCGTCACCCACTTGAAACCACAGGGATGCGCTTCCGCCGCATTGCCGCCCATGACGACGACGAGGTCGGTATTTTTAATGTCGGTCCACGCGTTCGTCATCGAACCACGGCCAAATGTTGGGCCCAAACTGGACACCGTAGGGCCGTGTCAGACGCGAGCCTGATTGTCGAAACCGACCATTCCCAGAGACTTGGCGAACTTGAAGGTCGCCCAGGCCGTTTCGTTTGTGGTGGCCGATGCGGCGAGCATGCCGACCGTCGACCAGCGGTTGACCTCGAGGCCCTTCTCGTTCTTGGCGAGGAAGTTGGCGTCGCGATCATCCTTCATCAGACGCGCGATGCGATCGAGAGCCTCGTCCCAGGAGACGCGCTCGAACTTGTCCGAGCCAGGCTTGCGGTGCATCGGGTAGTGGAGGCGGGTCGGGGACGTCACGAAGTCCTTGAGAGCCGCCCCCTTGGGACAGAGCGTCCCGCGGTTCGTCGGGTGATCGACGTCACCTTCGATGTGGATGACATCCGCCTTCTCGCCTTTGCGCACGTCACCCTTGGAATAGATGATGATGCCGCAGGCGACGGAACAGTATGGGCAGGTATTGCGGGTCTCTGTGGTCGTGGCCAGTTTGAATGGCCGGACATGGGCGATTTCGGCGGCTTCAGCCTCGCTGAAACCCAAAGCACCCATCGACGTTGCCGCAACCCCTGCTCCGGCCAGCTTCATGAAGCTGCGCCTCGAGAGGTCCATATTCATCGTGAATCTTTCTCCATTCTAAAGAACGAACTAGGTGCGACATTATGCCTGAGCGACCCCATGTCAAGTTAACGGCGGGCCCCGGTGCCGACATTGTGACGGATTTCGACAAACAACTTTGCGGCGCAGGCGCATTGCCTTTAACTCGATAAAAAGACGAAGGTTTTTCCATTTCGAGGCATTATATAGTCGAAACCTCCTCGACACTTTTGACCTGCGCTCTAGCTTCCTCTCGGACCACTCCATCAAACGCACCGGCATTGCGGCCGGTTCCAATCCCGGGAAAGCTCCGATGTCGCTCACCACGAAGTTTGCAGGCCTTCTGCTCGCCTTGTCTTTCACCGCCACGACAGCTTCCGCACAAGTGGTCGTCTCATCGAAGATCGACACCGAAGGCGGCGTCCTCGGAAACATCATCCTGTCGGTCCTGAAGGCCAACGATATCGAAGCCACCGACCGCATCCAGCTCGGTGCAACACCGGTTCTGCGCAAGGCGATCACCGCCGGCGAGATCGACATCTATCCGGAATATACCGGCAATGGCGCGTTCTTCTTCGAGAAGGCCGACGATCCGGCATGGAAAGATGCAACGCAGGCCTATGAGACGGTGAAGAAGCTCGATCTCGATGCCAACAAGATCGTCTGGCTGACGCCCTCGCCCGCCAACAACACCTGGGGCATCGCGGTTCGTCAGGATGTGGCGGAAGAGAACAAGCTGAAGACACTTTCGGACTTCGGCAAGCTCGTCGCAGACGGTGGCAAGATCGTACTTGCGGCATCTTCCGAATTCGTCAACTCGGCAGCCGCCCTTCCGGCTTTTCAGACCACCTACGGCTTCAAGCTCACGCCCGAGCAGCTGATCACGCTGTCTGGCGGCGACACCGCTGCCACGATTGCGGCTGCCGCAAACCAGACGAATGGTGCCAATGCTGCCATGGTCTACGGCACGGATGGCGGCATCGCCCCGTCCGGTCTCGTCGTGCTCGAAGACGACAAGAAGGTTCAGCCCGTCTACCAGCCGGCACCGATCATCCGCCAGGCAACGCTTGAAAAGAACCCGAAGATCGAAGAACTGCTCAAGCCCGTCTTCGAAAAGCTCGATCTGGTAACGCTGCAGGATCTCAACGGCCGCGTTCAGGTCGGCGGCGAGCCGGCCAAGGCGGTTGCCGAGGACTTCCTGAAGAAGAACGGCTTCCTCAAGTAAGCCTTGGCGACGGATAGAGAGGCGAACCGCTTGCGGACAGGACTGGAAAAGACGGGCGTGCTGATGGCCGCCCTCATCCTGGTGTCGACCTTTGCCCTCCCCTTCATCGTGGTCAAGCCGAACCGTATCCTGCAGGGACAGGGGCGTTCGCTGATCGAGGCGCTTCCGTCCGGCAGTGGCATGGCCCTGACCGCAGCATTCATCATCGCCGCGCTCTGTCTTGTTGTTCGCCTGCCATCTCCCGCACGGCTGGCGATCACTATAGCTGCTCTTCTCGCCGCAGTTCTGGCGCTCGGCGGAGCGGCACATGCCGGACTGCCGCCTGGCAATGCCTATGCCCGGGTGTCGCCCGGTTCGGGCTTCTGGCTTCTGCTTTTCAGCCTTTCCCTTGCCGCCGTCGATGTCATCGCCAAGCTCCGGCTCGCCCCGGCATCGAGACTACTGCTGCTTGCCATCGCCAGCGCCGCCATCGGCGGCATATTCGCATCCGGCATCCTGTCCGATATTTCGGTGATGAAGGAATATGCCAACCGTGCGGATGCATTCTGGGCCGAGATGTCGCGACATGCGATGCTGGCGCTCGGCTCCATGCTTGTCGCCTTCTGCATCGGCCTGCCGCTCGGCGTCGTCTGCCATCGCATATCCTTGCTGCGGGCGGCGGCACTCAATACGCTGAACATCCTGCAGACCATCCCGTCGATCGCGCTGTTCGGGCTGCTGATCCTGCCGCTCGGCTGGGTCGCTGCAAATGTGCCCGGCGCCTCGGCGATCGGTATTTCGGGCATCGGCACCGCTCCTGCCTTCGTCGCGCTCGTGCTCTACTCTTTGCTTCCAGTCGTCGCCAATACCGTCGCCGGTCTCGAAAACGTCCCCCGGGAAGCCAATGACGCCGCCCGCGGTGCCGGCATGACCGATCTGCAACGCCTCGTTTCCATCGAATTCCCGTTAACGTTCCCAAGCCTGCTTGCCGCCATCCGCATCGTTCTCATCCAGAATATCGGCATGGCGACGATCGCCGCCCTGATCGGCGGTGGCGGCATGGGCGTCTTCGTCTTCCAGGGCCTTGGCCAGTCGGCGATGGACCTCGTCCTGCTTGGGGCCTTGCCAACGGTCGCCATGTCCTTCGTCGCCGCCATCGTGCTCGATGCGCTGGTGGATTTCAGCACCACGCCCGGCACGGAGGCCCGTTCCGCATGATCGACATTCAGTCCGTGACCAAACGATATGGCGGCAAGGCCGTCGTCGACAATGTGTCCTTCTCCGTTCCCGAAGGCACGATTGCGGTGCTGGTCGGTACATCCGGCTCCGGCAAGACGACACTTTTGCGGATGATCAACCAGCTCGTCTCCCAGGATGAAGGCACGATCCTGATCGGCGGTGAGGATACGCGAAACATCCCCGGTCACGAACTCAGGCGTCGGGTCGGCTATGCGATCCAGGGGCACGGCCTTTTTCCTCACCGCACGGTGGCCGACAATATCGCGACCGTGCCGCGCCTGCTCAAATGGGACAAGGCCCGGGTCGACGCGAAGATCACCGAACTGCTCGATCTCTTCCAGCTCGATCCTGCCATCTTCGCCAACCGTTATCCGCATCAGCTCTCCGGCGGACAGCAGCAGCGCGTCGGCGTCGCCCGGGCACTTGCCGCCGAACCAAAGATCCTGCTGATGGACGAACCCTTCGGCGCACTAGACCCGGTGTTGCGCGGCAAGGCGCAGGACGAGCTTCTGGCGATCCAGAAGCGGTTCGGCACGACGATCGTCATCGTCACCCACGACATCAACGAAGCCTTCCATCTCGGCAACACGATCGCCGTGATGAACGAAGGCAAGCTGTTGCAATACGGACGTCCGCTCGATCTCCTCAAGGCACCCGCGACACCTTTTGTAGAAGGCCTCGTCGGCTCATTCGACCGCCCGTTCCGGCTTCTGTCGCTCGGCAGCGTGGCGGAGCTGGTCGAACCGGGAGAGGCAGAGGGAGACCCGATTGAAGACAGCAGAACCCAGCAAGATGCGCTTGCCGCACTGATGTGGAGCGGCACCGATGCGCTGCCGGTCGTCTCCGGTGACGGCGCGCCGCTCGGCCGCGTGCGTTTGCAGACGCTGCTCGGTCAGGCGGTCAGGCCGCGATGAGCCTGTTGCGCGTCCTCCCCCGCCTCTTCCTTTTCGTCCTGCTGGTCGGCTTTCTCGCCTCGCCGGAGAGTTTCGACTTCGCCTTCAAACCCTTGGTCCAGACCAATGCGCCGGCAATCTACAATCAGGGCGACCTCGCCACGCTCACGCTGCTGCATGTCAGGATGGTGCTTTTCGCCACGCTGCTCGCCACCGTGATCGCGGTAACTCTGGCGGTCCTCGTCACCCGCCCCTTCGGTGCCGAGTTCCTGCCGCTTGCGCGCACCGTCGTGAATATCGGCCAGACTTTTCCACCCGTCGCAGTACTGGCGCTCGCCGTGCCGGCCATGGGCTTCGGCAACGGGCCGACGCTGGTCGCGCTGTTTCTCTATGCGCTTCTGCCGATTTTCGAGAACACGATGACGGCCCTGACAACCGTGCCGCAGAACGTCACCGACACCGCCAAGGGCAGCGGCATGACGCCATTTCAGATTTTCCGTCAGGTGGAATTGCCGCTCAGCCTGCCGATGATCGTCGGCGGCATCAAGATATCCACCGTAATCGGTTTCGGCACCGCCACGATCGGCTCGACGGTGGCAGCGAAAACGCTCGGCGAAGTCATCATCGCCGGGCTGCAATCGAACAATCTCGCCTTCATCCTGCAGGGCGCACTTCTCGTCGCCGCCCTTGCAATCCTCGTCTTCGACCTTTTATCGATGCTGGAACGCTCGCTGATGAAATGGAAAGCCGCCTAATTGTCTCGACCTACCTTCTCACTGGGCGTCATCCTCGGGCTTGTCCCGAGGATCTAACCACGTCGCAGATGCTGGGGACATGAGAATGCCGCAGCGTGGAGAATCCGGCCCAAGTCAGGGCCGGTCCACAGATCACTCTTCGCTTACCCTTACAGCCTGAGATCCGAGGATTTCGCGCTTGCCGACATGGTTCGGCGCGCCGACCAGGCCTTCCTGCTCCATCCGCTCCACCAGCGAAGCGGCGCGATTGTACCCGATCGACAGGCGACGCTGGATGTAGGAGGTCGAGCACTTCTTGTCGCGCTGGACGATCTTGACGGCGCGCTCGTAGAGATCGTCGCCATTGTCTTCCGCACCCATCGAGGTCTGGTCGAACACGGCTGCGTCCTCTTCTTCCTCGACGCTATCCTCTTCCTCGTCCTCAGTAACGCTGCCGAGATAGGAAGGCTGGCCTTGCGTCTTCAGATGCCTGACGACCTTTTCCACCTCGTAATCCGACACATAGGGGCCGTGGACACGGGCAATGCGGCCGCCGCCCTTCATGTGCAGCATGTCGCCCTGGCCGAGAAGGTGCTCAGCACCCTGCTCGCCGAGGATGGTGCGGCTGTCGATCTTCGACGTCACCTGGAAGGAGATGCGGGTCGGGAAGTTGGCCTTGATCGTACCGGTGATGACGTCGACGGACGGACGCTGGGTCGCCATGATCAGATGGATACCTGCCGCACGCGCCATCTGCGCCAGACGCTGGATCGCGCCTTCGATCTCCTTGCCGGCGACCATCATCAGGTCGGCCATTTCGTCGACGATGACGACGATATAGGGCAGTGCCGTCAGGTCGAGAGCCTGCTCCTCGAACACCTGCTCGCCGGTAGAGCGGTCGAAACCGACCGGCACGCTGATCATGATCGTCTCACCCTTGTTGCGCGCTTCGGCAACGCGGGCGTTAAAGCCGTCGATATTGCGGACGTTGAGGCGCGACATCTTGCGATAACGCTCTTCCATCTCGCGCACGGCCCATTTCAGCGCCAGCACGGCCTTCTTCGGATCGGTCACGACCGGCGTCAGCAGGTGCGGAATGCCATCATAGACGGACAGTTCCAGCATCTTCGGATCGACCATGATCAACCGGCATTCTTCCGGACGAAGATGATAAAGAAGCGACAGGATCATCGTGTTGATGGCAACCGACTTGCCCGAACCGGTCGTGCCGGCAACGAGAAGATGCGGCATCTTGGCGAGTTCGGCGATGACCGGCTCACCACCGATCGTCTTGCCGAGGCAGAGCGGCAGGCGGTAATCGGTGCCGATATAGGAATTGCTTTCGACCAGTTCGCGCAGATAGACGGTCTCGCGCTCGACATTCGGCAATTCGATACCGATGACGTTACGGCCGGGAATGACGGCGACACGGGCAGAAAGCGCCGACATCGAACGGGCGATATCGTCCGACAGGTTCATCACGCGCGAGGATTTCACGCCCGGTGCGGGAGCGAATTCATAGAGCGTAACAACCGGGCCGGGGCGAACGTCGATGATCTCGCCCTTGACGCCGAAATCCTCGAGAATGCTTTCCAGAAGTCCGGCGCTCTGTTCCAGCGCCTCCTGGCTCATCGTCTGCTCTTCGCGCGGCGCGGCCGGCTGCAGAAGGTCGATATCCGGGAAAGTGTAGTCCTCAGCAAAGGTCAGCACCCGCGGCTTGCGCGCAACCGGCGCGACCACGGGCTGTTCGACAGCCTCGATAACCGGAGCGGAGTGAACGATTTCAGGCTCGGCAACCTCAGGAACGGCGACCGGCAACGCCTGCGGTTCGATCTGCGCCATCGGCAGCATCGGATGACGGGTCGCGATCTGGCGGTAAAGATGGATCGCGGACGGAACTTCCGGGGCCATTTCAGCAACGGCTGGAGCCGCAGCGATCTGAACAGCCTCTTCAATCGGCATGGGCGCCGGCGGCACGAAGCGCCTCACCGAAGGGGCCAAAGCCGTGGGGACGGATTTCGGCGCAACCGGCAGCGGGGGAAGTACGCGCGGCGCAGCCTTCTGTTCGATGTTTTCCGAAGCGCCAAGGCTCATCATTTCCCAGATCAGATGGTCCGGGATGGAGGTAACGCGGCGGCCCGACGCGGTCTGCACGGGCGCACTCCCCTGTGGCGCCGGCGCCGGCATTGGAGCGGCAGCGTTCGGCTGGCGGTAGATCGGCTGTTCGACGACGCGCTGGATGGCTGCCTCGATAGGCTGAGGAACGGACGTGGCGGGCGCAGCGGACGCGAATGCCTGGCCGATGCGGCGCTGAAGATTAGTCACTTGGGAACCTGTATTTACGTGTGGAGCGGGTCGGCCCTCGGGCATTGAAATGGCAATCGGGTGAGGCACAACATGCTCTGCATGCGCTGCCGGATCGGCCTGCACCTCGCCCATCTCCGCATCCTGCTTGGCAGGGCTGCGGCCCGGCGTGCGGGTAAAGCGCACATTGGGCGCAAGGATAA
Organism: Hyphomicrobiales bacterium; assembly: GCA_900469445.1. Lineage (GTDB taxonomy): Bacteria > Pseudomonadota > Alphaproteobacteria > Rhizobiales > Rhizobiaceae > Neorhizobium. The sequence goes on along the minus strand of UBXM01000011.1, from coordinate 70,375 downwards.
AGGCACGCTGCCAGGTCGGAAGCTTATCGGGGTCGAGCTCGATCGCCGGAATCAGCTCCGGCAACGGCAGAGGCTGCTCCGCATCATTGGCGGCGACGAACTCCTGTTCGTCACTCCAATTTGCGTCTTCGACTGGGGAAATGTCTTTGCGGGAAGGCGGAAAATGCATGTACGCGAAACCATCAAACAACGTGATCACACCGGTCTCCGTTAATAAAAAGAAAACCTTAACCAGGTGTTTCCGCGCCGGGCATTTTCCGCATCATTTTAGGGCGAACGAAGATGCAGCACCCTCTTCACATCGCAGGACAACTCTAGAAAAACCCAGCATATGCAGGGGTTTCAGCGCCGTTCGGCATAGTCGCTTCGAACAATTCCATGCCGTTGAAGCTTGTCATAAAATGTCTTGCGCGGGATGCCCAGCGCCGCGATCGTCTGCTGCACGTCGCCACCGAATTCAGTCAAGGTCTCGCGGATGATATCCGCCTCGAAGCGTTCCAGCCGTTCGGGCAGGCCCGCGCCATCAGCTGATTTTGTCTGCTGCCCGGACGCTGGCGCAGAGGCTTCAAGTCCCAGAACGAATCGTTCGGCATAGTGGGAGAGCTCACGAACATTGCCGGGCCACGAGTGATCCCTCAAATGGTCGACGACGTTACGCGGCAGGTCTGGAACCTCGCGATCGAAGCGCCTGCCGGCCTTCCTTGTGAAATAGTTGAACAGGAGCGGAATGTCCTCGCGCCGTTCCCTGAGCGGCGGGATCGTCAGCGTCACCACATTCAGCCGGTAATAGAGGTCCTCGCGGAAAATCGACCGCTGATCGGTATGGCCGAGATCAACCTTGGAGGCCGCCACGACGCGCAGATCCACGGGACGCACCTCGTTGATGCCGAGCGGCGTGACCTCGCGCATTTCCAGAACCCGCAGCATCTGCACCTGGGTGGAGAGCGGCATGCTCTCGATCTCGTCGAGAAACAGCGTACCGCCGCTCGAATGTTCGATACGGCCGACCCGCTTCTTCTGTGCCCCGGTAAAGGCCCCGGCCTCATGGCCGAAAAGTTCGCTCTCGATCACCTGTTCCGGAAGCGCGCCGCAATTGAGCGCCACGAAATTCCCGGCCGACCGCCTGCTCCACGAATGGAGAATGCTCGCCACGACTTCCTTGCCGCTGCCCGTTTCTCCGGTCACCAGCACGTCGACATCGGTATCGGCGATCTGGCGTAGCATATGGCGCAAACGCTCCATGACGGGCGTCTGGCCGATCAGCGGCAAGCCCTCGTCGGCCTCTGCGCCAACGCTGCGCAGCCGCCGGTTCTCCATCACGAGCGCGCGTTTTTCCGCTGCATGCCTGACGCATTGCACCAGCCGCTCGGTTGCGAATGGCTTGGCCAGAAAATCGTAGACCCCGCTCTGGATCGCCTTGACCGCCATCGGTATATCGCCGTGACCGGTCATCAGAATGACCGGCAACTCGCGATCAAAGCCCGAAATCCGTTCGAAAAGCTGCAATCCGTCTAGGCCCGGCATGCGGATATCCGAGACGACCACACCGGCAAAGCCGTCATCCAGCTGGGACAGCGCATCATTGCCGGTCGAAAACGACCGGACGTCGAAACCGGCAAGGCTCAAGGTCTGGGCCGTCGCCTTCAAGAGATCCTTGTCGTCATCGATGAGAAAAACGGGCGCGGATGCAGTCATTGCTCAAGCTCTCTTCAGATGAACGGTGAACCGGGTACCGGCATCACCGGTCTCGACATCAAGCTGGCCGCCGTAATCCGTGACGATATCCTTGCAGATGACCAGCCCAAGTCCCAGCCCCTTGTCCTTGGACGAATTGAACGGCTGGAACAGTTCGGCAAGAATGTCGGGGGCGATGCCCGGGCCGTTATCCGCAACGCAGATCGAAACCTTGTCACCTGTCACGACCGTCGAAACCGTGACCTGCCCCGTCTCGCGTCCCTCGACCGCTTCCAGCGCGTTCTGCAAAAGGTTGATGAATATCTGCTCCAGCCTCAGCCGACTTCCCATCACTTCCAGTTCTTGTTCAGTCGGCTCGATCACCAGCATGTCCAGCGACCCGGTGAACCGGCTCTGCAACAGCAGGACCGCACCTTCGAACACGTCTGCCAGCAAAACCGGCTCGGCCCCGGTACGGCCCCGGCGCGACAGCGCCTTCAGATCGTCGGTAATCGCGCCGATCCTTTCGGTCAGGGAGGCGATGAGATCGAGATTTTCCCTCACCGGCTGTATTTGCTGACGCTCGAGGAAGACCTTGGAATTGTCGGCATAGGCTCGAATGGTGGCGACCGGCTGGTTGATTTCGTGGGCGACACCGGCGGCGACCTGCCCCAGGATCGCAAGCCGGTTGGCCTGAACCAGATCCTGCTGCACCGCCTGCAGCTTGATCTCGGTCGATTTGCGATTGGAAATTTCCGCCTGCAAGTTGTCGCGGGTCAGGCTGAGCGCGCTTGTTCGCTCTTCGACACGTCGTTCCAGCTCTTCGCGCGCAGCCTGCGCGCCGATGATCTGCGCCTGCGCCAATTGGCGACGGCGTATCCACACTGCCGTCACGGCGAGCACGACAAGAAGCGCCAGAGCAGCAACCAGCCGGAACTCGCGCATATCCGCGGCAACGGCCCCGTCGATCGGCAGGAGATACCGGAAATGCCAGCCATTCGAGGCGACAGGCACCGAGATCTGCAGATAACGGATCTGCCCGCCCCCTGGGAGCAGGACGCGGATAATGTCGGCATCCGGCGCCAGAGTTTCGAGCCTTGTCATCGGCAGGGGCAAAAGCGGCGCATCGCCAAATTGCAGGCTCTCGCGAATGGCGGAAAGACTGGATTGGGGAAGCGGCTCGGTCGTCATGAAACGCCATGACGGAATGCTGCTGATCAGCACGACATTGTTGTCGTCGGTGACGAAGGCCGGTCGCTGCGTATCGCGCCAGTCGGCCTCCAGCTGGTCGAACTCCATCTTCGCGACGACGACACCAAGCGGCCGCTCGGCGGACCCGACCCTGTGGGATATATAAAGTCCGGGCCGGTGACTGACGGTGCCGAGTGCAAAATGCTCCGCACCGCCCTCTTTCATCCCGCGGCTAAAATAGCTGCGAAACGTGTAGTCATTGCCGACGAAGCTTTTTTCCTCGCGCCAGTTGCTGGCCGAAACTGCAATGCCGTTATCCGCAACGACATAGATCACCGCCGCCTTGGTCGGAGCGATCAGCTCTTCGAGCTTGCGGCTGAGGGCAGTCCTTGCGGCCGGATCGCCGGAGGAAAGCGTGTCCACGACATCGCGATCCTGCGCCAGAAGAAGAGGCAGTGCCCGCGGACGCTCCAGCACGGCCCGCAACAACGCGACTTTCAGGCTCGCCTCGGTGCGGCCCTGCAAAGACAAGGCGGAAAGCGCGGAAGCGCGTCCATAGATGCCGGCAACATAAAAAACTGCAGCGCAGGCGACAAGGGCAACCAGACAGAAGACGATCCAGGTCCGGCGCATGGCTGGCAGATGCTCGATAGTTCGATGTATAGACACCGCCACACTTGAGCATGAAACCGCACTGCATGCAAATACGACTGTGCGAAAATCCGCGCAAATCTGATGTTAGAGATGACGGAGCGCAATTTAATCGATTGTATTCAAGACTTTATGCCACAAGCGACAAACTGGCACACCTCTTGCTGCCCTCACCTCGACATCAATGCACCCGGGAAGAGCCAGCTAGTTGGTTGCGGTGCGATGGAGGACAAAATGATTGCAATACCCGAATCCACACAGCCGCGCGAACGCCTGCCGCTGTACCGTCAGCTTTACGTTCAGGTTCTGACCGCTATCGTCATCGGCATGCTGATCGGCCATTTCTGGCCTGATTTCGGCGCCAGCCTGAAGCCGCTTGGCGATGCCTTTATCCGTCTGGTGAAGATGATCATCGCCCCGGTGATCTTCCTGACGGTCGCCACCGGCATTGCCGGCATGTCCGACCTAAAGAAGGTCGGCCGCGTCGCCGGCAAGGCGATGCTTTACTTCCTCACCTTCTCGACGCTGGCCCTCATCGTCGGCCTCATCGTCGGCAACGTGCTGCAGCCCGGCGCCGGCATGAACATCGATCCGGCATCGCTTGATGCCAAGGCCGTCGCAACCTATGCCACCAAGGCACACGAGACGACGATCACCGGCTTCCTGATGAACATCATCCCGGAAACCATCGTCGGCGCATTCTCGCAGGGCGACATCCTGCAGGTCCTGTTCTTCTCCGTCCTGTTCGGCATCGCGCTCGGCATGGTCGGCGAAAAGGGCAAGCCGGTCTACGACTTCCTGACCGCCCTCACCGCCCCGATGTTCCGCCTCGTCGCGATCCTGATGAAGGCTGCCCCGATCGGCGCTTTCGGCGCCATGGCCTTCACCATCGGCAAATACGGCATCGGCTCGGTCGCCAACCTCGCCTTCCTCATCTTGTCCTTCTACATCACGGCGCTTCTGTTCGTGATCGTGGTTCTCGGTGCGGTTGCGAAATATAACGGCTTCTCGATCTTCGCCCTGCTGCGCTACATCAAGGAAGAACTGCTGCTCGTGCTCGGCACGTCTTCTTCGGAAGCCGCCCTGCCGAACCTGATGCAGAAGATGGAACGCGCCGGCTGCAAGCGCTCGGTTGTCGGCCTGGTCATCCCGACCGGTTATTCCTTCAACCTCGACGGCACCAACATCTACATGACGATGGCGGCGCTGTTCATCGCCCAGGCAACCGGCATCGACCTGTCGCTCACCGACCAGATCCTGCTTCTGCTCGTTGCAATGCTGTCGTCCAAGGGTGCCGCAGGCATTACCGGCGCAGGCTTCATCACGCTCGCCGCAACGCTGTCGGTCGTTCCGTCCGTTCCGGTTGCCGGCATGGCGCTGATCCTCGGCATCGACCGCTTCATGTCGGAATGCCGCGCGCTGACCAACCTCGTCGGCAATGCGGTCGCCACCATCGTCGTCGCACGCTGGGAAGGCGAACTCGACAAGGACATGCTGGACGCAGCCCTGTCGTCGCGCTCCGACGAGGTCAAGGCGGCGCAGTTGCAGCCGGCCGAATAAGCCTCACCCAGTAAGCCTCCCAAGGCTTGGATGGGGCGCAAGCCCCACCCCAATCTGCCGCCTCCGGGCGGCAGATCTGTTTTTGTCATCGGTTATCAGCCGAGGCTCTTGCCGAACCGCGCGAAACTATCCGCCAGCACCGTCGTCCCTGCGCCGGGTTGCTCGGGCCGCTTGTAGACACCGCCCACCACATCCGCCGGCTCGTCGAAGTGATCCTTGATCCACGGGATATATTCGAGGATCGTCGAGGCCGGATGCCAGTAGCTCAGATGCACATGCACCTGGCTCATCTCGCCCGCATGCGGCACGACCGGCAGGCGGTTCGCCAGTGCCAGATCGGCGACCTGGATATATTCGGTTATCCCGCCAAGCCGCGTCACGTCGGGCTGCACATAGGCAACCGCCCCGGCATTGATGAAGCTGCGAAACGCATCGACCGTATAAAGCTGCTCTCCGAGCGCCACCGGAATAGTCGAGGACCGCGCCAGAAGGCGGTGGCTTTCGACGTCGTCATACCAGAGCGGCTCTTCGAACCAGTAGATATCGAGATCGCGGGCACGCTCGCAAAACCGCATGCAGGTCGGCAGATCCCACTTGCCGTTGCCATCGATGGCGATGCGGACATCCGACCCCAACCGCTTGCGCACGGCTTCGAGCCTGCGCACATCCACATTCGGATCGTCGTGACCGACCTTCAGCTTGATCCGGGTAAAACCGTCCTCTTCCACCGCACGGGCAGAACCGGACAACAGATCGTCCAGCGAGAAGGACAGCCAGCCGATATCGGTATTGTAGGCCTCGAGCCTGTCGGTCCGCGCACCGCCGAGATAGGCCCAGAGCGGCAGGCCCGCCTTTTTCGCCTTCAGGTCCCAGATCGCCACATCGACGGCGGCCAGCGCCAGATGGGTGATCCCCGCCCGGCCGACCCATTGCAGGGAAGGATAACGCGCGAGCTTGGTCCAGAGCCGTTGGTGGTCATTGGCATCCTCGCCGATCAAAAGCGGCGCATAGCAGTCACGGATGCAGGCCGTGATCAGACGGTCGGAGGCCAGATGCGCATGGGTTCCGGTAAAACCGTAACCGGTCAGCCCGTCGGTCGTGGTGATGGCGACGCCGACCACGCCCCAATGGGTGATGCTGTGGGTCGAATCCGATATCGACGCCGATGTCAGCGGCAGATGCAGGATGAATGGTTCCAGGGACTTGATCTTCAATGTCGGCTCCTCCCGATGATCATGATCACAACTTGAATTCGACGTCGCGCAGGCGCTCCAGATAGGCCACATCCGGCAGCGAGAGGCTGCGGGCCGTATTGGCGATACGCAGCATGGCGCGTTCGCGCGAAATTTTCAGATGGTTGGCGAGTGCCGTCCCGGCATCCGCGACCCTGCCCACCATCAGGCGCTCGAACACGCTCACATGCTCAAGAAGGAAAGGCTCTTCAGCGATGATCGGCGCTTTCGGCTGATACAGCCGGTGATGCGCAACGAGAATGGCCTGCGGCAGGCTAATTGCCTGCATCAGCGGGGCATTGTCGCAATAACCGAGCAGCTGGCCATGAAGCTGCTGCTCCACCGCGTCAAGCATAACGCCATCGACGCCATCACCCGCTGCGATCGCGGCTTGCAGATCTCGAAATAAAACCGGCAGCAGAGTTTCGGGAAAGCGCGGAAAGGCCTGTTCAAGCGCCAGCGGCTCCAGTGTCCAGCGCAATTCGTAGAGCTGGCTCACATGCCTTGCGGTCAAAGCCGGTGCATGCCAGCGTCCGGCGTCATCCTTGCTGACGATGCCGCGCTGCTGCAGCCTTGCCACCACCTCGCGGGCGACCGTTCGGCTCACACCGAAGGATTTCGCCAGCGCAACTTCGTTGATGCGCCAACTTGCGATCGATGTGCGCGAGACGATCTCCATTTCCACCTGGCGGTAAATCAGCTCCCAGCTCGCCAGAAAATGAAGCTGCATATCGTCTGGAACGGAAGGATCAACAGTGCCATCAGCCTCGTCGCGCGCAGATCTCATTCCCGCAACAACCTGATAGCCCCGTCCATCCGATTTACGGACAAGCCCCAGCGCTTCCAGCTCCGCCAGCGCCTGCCTTGCCGGTGCGCGGCTGATGCCGAAACGTTTTGCAATCGCGGTTTCGTTCAGCCTTGCGGCGTCATGCCACCCGCCCGAGCGGATTTCCGAGGCGACCACGGCCAGCGCGCGCTGATAGAGCTTGGGCGAACGCCCCGGTACGGCATCACTCCTCTCCTCCGTCATCCAATCCCCCATGGTGCCACACCGGCAGAAATCACAACCGATCGTCTTTCATTCATTTACATTCGCAGAAAAGAATGTCTAGTGTACACAAAAGACAATAATACTGAGGAACCACCATGGACGCCCTTCATCAAACAGTGTCGCTTTCGGATCTCGACCGGTTCTGCCGCGAGGTTCTGAAAGCCTGCGGCGCGAATGGTGAGACGGCGGACGCGACGACGCGCGCGCTGATGCATGCCACGCGCTGCGGCGTGGACAGCCACGGCGTCCGGCTGCTGGCGCATTACATCAAGGCCCTGGATGGTGGCCGGCTGAATAAGACACCGGACATCAGGAAGGTTTCCGGTTTTGGCGCAGTCGAAACGCTCGACGGCGACCACGCCCAGGGCGCAGTCCCCGCTTATGCCGGCATGGCAAGGGCGATCGATCTGGCGGGCAAATTCGGCATCGGCGCGGTCGGCATCCGCAACAATTCACATTTCGGCGCAGCCGGCGCCTATTCCGTCGAAGCCGCCAGACATGGTCTGATCGGCCTGTCCTTCTGCAACTCCGACAGTTTTGTCCGGCTGCATGATGGCGCCTCGCGCTTTCACGGCACAAATCCGATTTCGATGGCTGTTCCGGTGCCGGGCGAAGACCCGTGGTTCCTCGACATGGCCACCAGCGCCGTCCCCTTCAACCGCGTCCTTCTTTATCGCAGCACCGGAGCTCAGCTGCCGGAAGGTGTCGCTTCGAATGAGCTCGGCATCAACACGACTGACCCGCATCTGACCGAAATGCTCGCCCCTCTCGGTGATGCCTTCGGCTTCAAGGGCGCGGGCCTTGCCGGCATCGCGGAAATCTTCAGCGCCGTGCTCACCGGCATGCGCCTCAGCTTCGACATACCGGCGATGATGGGCGAGGACATGCAGACGCCCCGCCAGCTCGGCGCCTTCGTCATGGCGATCCAGCCCGAGGCATTTGTCGACAGGCCGACATTTGAAGCCGGCATGAAACGCTATGTGGAAACGTTGCGGACTTCGCCCACCCGGGCCGGCGCATCCGTCATGGCGCCCGGCGACCGCGAGTGGAAGGTCGCGCGCCATCGAGACGCCCATGGCGTCGAGCTTGATCCGGCAACTCGCGCAGCCTTCCTGGAACTGTCCGGAACCTACAGCGTGCCGATGCCGGCCTGAACAAGTTTCTGTGAAGAGTCCACTTGACGAATGATAATTGGTAAGACAATCTGACCACACGACGCGGGAGGAGAGACGCGTCAGGAGGTTTTCATGTTTGTCGCGCTTGAACCACGCCGGCTTTATCGCCAGGCCGCGGAACAGCTTCGTATGCTCATCCAGTCGGGAGAAATTCCCGTCGGCGAGCGGCTGCCGGCCGAACGCGAGCTGGCGGAACGGCTTGGTGTTTCCCGCCCCACCGTGCGGGAAGCGCTGATCGTTCTTGAGGTCGAGGGCCTTGTGCAGATCCGCATGGGCTCGGGTGTCTATGTCAATCCGAGACTGGCCGGCGCACCCAAGGTGCTTGCCGCCGATGACAGCGAAGCGCCGTTCGAGATCCTGCAAGCCCGCTGCATCATCGAAAGCGCCATCGCGGAAGAAGCCGCGCGCTGCGTCGACGAGGCAGGTATTCGAAGCCTCGACGTCATCCTTGATGAAATGGAAGGTGCATTGGAGAATTCCGAACGGGCCTTGGCCCTTGACCGGGCTTTCCATACGGCGATCGCCGACATCATCGGCAATTCGTCGCTCAACGTCTTTATCGGCCTGATCTACGACAAGCGCGCCTCGCCTTTCTTCGAAAAGCTGGCCAGCTATTTCGAAGGTCCCCACACATGGCGGGCCGCACTGGACGAACACAGGATCATACGAAATGCGCTGGCGGCAGGAGATCCGGCAGCAGCGCGCGAGGCGATGCGCATGCATCTGACCTTGTCGCAGAAGAGATTCTCGGAAAGCTTCGGAGAGGAGCCCACGAGAGAGGAGTGACCGAGACCGCGAGGAGGCGGCCGGTTGGGGAGTAATCTGAACGCAATTCGGGAGGACAGAATGAGTTCAAGATTGAAGACGCTGCTTGGTGCAGCGGCAGTCATCGTAGCGTCGACAATGTCCGCGCATGCGGTTGAAACGCTGAAATGGGCGCATGTCTACGAGACATCCGAACCCTTCCATACGGAATCGGTCTGGGCTGCCGGCGAGATCGCCAAGCGCACCGATGGACGTTACAAGATCGACGTCTATCCGGCATCGCAGCTCGGCAAGGAAGCCGATATCAACCAGGGCCTCAAGCTCGGCACCGTCGACATGATCATCTCGGGTTCGAGCTTCGCCGCCCGCGATTTCAAGCCGATCGGCGTCACCTATTTCCCTTATATCTTCCGCGATCCGAGCCACCTCATCGCCTATACCAAGAGCGACGTCTTCACACGCCTCGCCAAGGGTTACGAAGACAAGACCGGCAACGTCATCACCGCCGTCAGCTATTACGGCACACGCCACACGACCTCGAACACCGCCATCACCAAATGCGCCGACCTGAAAGGCGTCAAGATGCGCGTTCCGGACGTTCCGGCCTATCTCGCCATGCCGCGCGCCTGCGGTGCCAACACCACGCCGATCGCATTCGCCGAAGTCTATCTCGCGCTGCAGAACGGCACGGTCGACGCCCAGGAAAACCCGCTGACGACGATCGAAGCGAAGAAGTTCTTCGAAGTGCAGAAGAACATCGTTCTTTCCGGCCACATCGTCGACCACCTGAACACGGTCATCTCCAAGAGCCGCTGGGCGAGCCTGTCCGATGAAGACAAGCAGATCTTCCGCGACGTGATGCAGGAAGCTGCCGCCAAGACGACGAAGATCATCGAGGACCGTGAAAAGGCTCTCGTCGACGACTTCAAGAAGCGTGGCCTCAATGTCGTTGAAGTCGACAAGGCCGACTTCGAGAAGAACGTCCTCGAAAAGGTCAAGTTCGAAGACTTCGGTTACGAGAAGTCCGACTGGGAAGCGATCCGCGCCATCCAGTGATCCCGTTCGGCGCGGCTGAAATGCGGCCGCGCCGGCTTCTCTTGAATGGGACAAACTCATGTCGACAGCACAGGAAATTCACACTCAGGTCACTCCTGAGGAGATAGCGCATACCTTTGACGAGGCCCCGGCCGACGTCGATCTCAAGGTCTACGCTTTCGAAGACTGGATCACGCTCGGCCTTTTCTGGCTGATGACGGGCTGCGTCTTCCTGCAATTCTTTACCCGTTACGTCCTGAACGACAGCTATGCCTGGACCGAGGAAATCGCCGTCAACTGCCTGATCGGCGTGGTGTTTCTCGGCTCCGTCATGTGCGTGCGCATGTCGCGCCACATCCAGGTGGACGTGCTCTACCACTATCTGCCCGCCCGCATGACACGCGTCATGGCGACCATTGTCGACATCATCCGTATCGGCTTTTTCGCCTACGGTTCCTGGCTGATGTGGCGTTACATGGAAGTCGTCGCCGGTGAGGAAATGGTCACCGTCGCCCTTCCCCGCGATATCGTCTTCTATTCCGTTCTGGTGGCATTCGTTCTGATGCTGCTGCGTTCCATTCAGGTCTTCGTTGCCAATATGCGCCGTGGTTATTCGGTGCTCGAGCGGCCCGAAGCCTTCCAGAGCGAGGGCTGAGCATGCTGCTTCTCATTGGATCATTTCTGGCGCTGATGCTGCTCGGCGTGCCGGTCGCCATCTCGATGGCCGTCTCGTCGGTGTCCTACATCATCTTCTACGGCGTCGCCCCTGACATCATCGCTGCCCAGCGCCTGATTGCCGGCGTCGAAAGCTTTCCGCTTCTCGCCGTTCCCTTCTTCATCCTTGCCGGCAACCTGATGAATGTCGCCGGCGTCACCGGCCGCATCTATTCCTTCGCCGTCGCCCTCGTCGGCTGGATGAAGGGTGGCCTGGCGCAGGTCAACATCATCGGCTCTGTTGTCTTTTCGGGCATGTCCGGCACCGCACTCGCCGACGCTGCCGGCATCGGCACGATCGAAATCAAGGCGATGAAGGACCACGGTTATCCGGTCGAAGCCGCCGTCGGCGTCACTGCCGCATCGGCAACGCTCGGCCCGATCTTCCCGCCTTCGCTGCCCTTCGTCATCTACGGCATGATGGCCAACGTCTCGATCGGCGCGCTGTTCATGGCCGGCATCGTTCCCGGTGTCGTCATGACGGTGCTGATGATGATCACGGTCGCCGTCTTCGCCTTCGTCAAGCGCTGGGGTTCGGATACGCCCTTCAACATCCGCAACCTTTTCGGCGCCTCCTTGGAAGTCGTGGTCGTCATGATGGTGCCGCTCGGCATCTATCTCCTGACGCTGATGGGCCTGTCGCTGAACTTTGCGGTCGGCATCGCACTGATCATCCTCATCGCCGCCGACTGGTATTTCGACTTCTCGGCCGTCATGGCGCTGATGACCCCGGTCATCCTGATCGGCGGCATGACGATGGGCTGGTTCACACCGACCGAAGCTGCAGTCGCCGCCGTCCTCTGGTCGCTCTTCCTCGGCCTCGTGCGTTACCGCACGATGACCTTCAAGAGCCTCGCCAAGGCAACCATGGACACGGTCGAAACCACCGCCTCGGTTCTGTTCATCGTTGCGGCGGCCTCGGTCTTCGCCTGGTTGCTCACCGTCAGCCAGACCGCCCAGCTGCTTTCGACGGCCATTACAGGCCTCACCGACAGCAAGTGGGTGTTCCTCATCCTCGTCAACCTGCTGATGCTCTTCGTCGGCTGCTTCCTCGATACGATCGCCGCGATCACCATTCTCGTGCCGATCCTGATGCCGCTGGTGCTGCAGTTCGATATCGACCCGGTGCATTTCGGCCTGATCATGACGCTGAACCTGATGATCGGATTGCTGCATCCGCCTCTCGGCATGGTGCTCTTCGTCCTCTCGCGCGTCGCAAAACTGTCGGTCGAACGCACGACGATGGCGATCCTGCCCTGGCTGGTCCCGCTCTTCATCGCGCTGATCATCATCACCTTCGTCCCGGCCGTCACGCTCTGGCTGCCGACCGAGATGGGCCTGATCCGCTGACGATACCCCGCCTGCGCCGTAGAGCGGCGCAGGCACCCAATTCCAATCGAAGGCATCAATCATGTTGACGAAGATCGTTCGTCTTTACGGCAAGCAGGACTTGCATGTCGAAACGCAGGAATGCCCCGAACCCGGCCCCGGCGAAGTTCGACTGAAAATGGCCTGGGGCGGCATCTGCGGCTCCGACCTCCACTATTTCCAGGATGGCGGTTTCGGCCCTGTGCGCGTCCGCGAACCGATCATTTCCGGCCATGAGGCCTCCGGTGTCGTCGAAGCCGTAGGACCCGACGTGACCGGACTTACCCCCGGCACGCTCGTCGCCGTCAGCCCGTCGCAAGCCTGCGGCCATTGCCACTATTGCAACACGGGCCTGCCGATCCATTGCCTCGACATGAAATTCATGGGCTCGGCCATGCGCCTTCCCCATGAACAGGGCATGTTCCGTGAACAGCTTGTCGTCCCGGCAATCCAGTGCTTTCCGGTCGAAGGCGAAGCTTCCTCGGCCGAAGCCGCCTGCGCCGAGCCGCTGGCCGTCTGCCTTCATGCGGTTGCCCAGGCAGGTGACCTTTCCGGTAAAAACCTGCTCGTCACCGGCGCCGGTCCGATCGGCCTGCTGGTCGTTGCAGCCGCCCGCCATGCCGGTGCGGGTCGGATTACAATCACCGACCTCGCCGACGCGGCCCTGTCCCGTGGTCCGGCGATGGGCGCGGACGAGACGATCAATGTTTCGAAACCCGATGCGCTTGCCCCCTACCAGAAGGACAAAGGCTCGTTCGACGTCGTTTTCGAATGCTCGGCTGCCGGTCCGGCCCTCGTGTCCGCGTTCCAGAGCGTCAAGCCGCGCGGCACGATCGTACAGGTCGGCGTCACCGGCGAATTGTCCGTTCCGGTCAACATGCTGGTCGGCAAGGAAATCGTCTGGCGCGGTTCGCAGCGGTTCCACGAGGAATTCGCCGGCGCCGTAAAACTGATCGGCAGCCGCGCAATCGATGTGCGCCCGATCCTCTCCCACACATTCCCGATCGACGAAGCGCTTCAAGCCTTCCAGCAGGCCGGTGACCGCACCGCCGCCTGCAAGGTGCAGATCGCGCTTAATTAAACCAAAGGACTGACAGATGAGACATACATGGCGATGGTTCGGCCCGGTCGACAAGGTCACGGTCAGGGATGCCGCCCAGGCGGGTGCCGAGGGCATTGTCAGCGCCCTGCATCACATCCCGACCGGCGCCGTCTGGCCGGTGGATGAAATCGAGAAACGCCATCAGGCGATCCGCGACGGCGGGCTGTTCTGGGATGTGGTTGAAAGCGTACCCGTCTCCGAAGAGATCAAGACCCAGACCGGCGACTGGCGTGAGCACGTGGCGAACTGGCAGGAAAGCCTGCGCCGCCTCTCCGCCTCCGGCATCAAGACCGTCTGCTACAATTTCATGCCGGTTCTCGATTGGACCCGCACCGACCTGCGCTGGGAAACCAAACACGGCGCCAAGGCGATGCGCTTCGATCTCACCGATTTCGTCGCCTTCGATATCCATATCCTGAAACGTCCGGGTGCTGCCCACGACTATCCGGAAAAGCTGCAGGACGAAGCCGCGAAGCGCCTTTCCACGATGGACGATAACCGCATCAAGGCGCTCGGCAAGAATATCGGCGCCGGCCTGCCGGGTTCTGCGGATGGCTACTCGCTCGACCAGTTGCTCGAAAAACTCCGAACCTATCAGGGCATCGACGCGAAAAAACTGCAGGCGCATCTCATCGACTTCCTCTCTGAGGTCACGCCGGTCGCAGAACAAGTCGGCATCAACATCTGCGCCCATCCGGATGATCCGCCGTGGCCGCTGCTCGGCCTGCCGCGCATCCTGTCGACCGAAGCGGACTACGCCCACATGCTCACCCAGGTGGACAGCCGTGCCAATGGCGTGACGCTCTGCTCCGGTTCACTCGGCGCCCGCGCAGACAATGACCTGCCGGCGATCGCCAAGCGTTTTGCCGACCGCATCCACTTCGTCCATCTGCGCAACGTCACCCGAGACGAGGACAGCCTGCCCTGCTCCTTCTTCGAAGACGAGCATCTGGAAGGCGGCACCGACATGGTCGCCGTCATCGCCGCGCTTCTGACCGAAGAAAAACGCCGCAAGGCGGAGGGCCGCGAGGACCACCAGATCCCGATGCGCCCCGACCATGGCCAGGAAATCCTCGACGACCTGACGCGCGGTGCGCAACCCGGCTATCCGGCCATCGGCCGCTTGAAGGGATTGGCGGAGCTGCGCGGCATCGAGCGGGCACTCAGCCACAGCCAGTTCGGGATCGCCCGATGACCAACCAACTCTCCGCCGAGACACAGCTGCCGCCCACTGTCGCAAAACCCGGCTTCGATCGAACCGCGCTGAAACCGGGCATCCTGCATTTCGGCCTCGGCGCTTTCCATCGCGCCCATCAGGGCATCTACACCCAGCGCGCGCTGCAAAGAGATTTCGGCCCCTGGGGCATCGTCGCCGTCAATCTTCGTTCACCCGAACCGGTCGATGCACTCGCCGCGCAGGATGGCCTCTATTCGATCACCGTGCGCGACAGCGATGGCGAAACGAGCGAGGTCGTCGGCGCCACCGTCGACTGGCTCTGCGCCGCAACCGACCGCGACCGCGTGCTCGCCTATCTCGCCAGCCCTTTCATCCACGTCGTGACCCTGACCGTCTCGGAAAAGGCCTATGGCCTTCATCCGTCAACCGGCGGGCTCGACGAGGCGCATCCGGCCATCACCAATGACCTCGCCAATCCCGATGCACCCGTCGGAGCCGTCGGTTATCTCGTTGCCGGCCTTGCCTCCCGCCGCGAGAAAGGCATGCGCCCCTTCACCATTCTCTGCTGCGACAACCTACCGTCCAACGGCAAGGTCGTGCGGCGGCTGGTCCTCGAAATGGCTAAGAGGCGCGATCCGCAGCTGGCGCAATGGATCGAAGAGGAAGTGACCTTCCCCTCCTCCATGGTCGACCGCATCGTCCCCGCCGCGACAGACGACACCCGCGCCCGCGCCAAAAACCTGCTCGGCGTGGACGATGCGCTGGCGCTCGATACCGAACCCTTCATGCAATGGGTGATCGAGGACGAATTCGTCTCCGGTCGCCCGGCCTGGGAAGCCGGCGGTGCGCTGTTCGTCGAAAATGTCGAACCATACGAGAAGATGAAGCTGCGGCTGCTCAACGGCTCGCACACGATGATCGCCCATCTCGGCCTGCTCAACGGCCTGGAATGCGTGCGCGACGTCATGGCCGTGCCGGAATTCGTCGCGCTGACGAGAGAGCATATGCGGGCAGCCGCCGCGACGCTTGACCCGGTCCCCGGCATCGATCTCGATCACTACATGAACCAGCTGATCGAACGTTTCAGCAACCGCGCGATTGCCCATCGCAACATCCAGATCGCCATGGACTGCAGCCAGAAACTGCCGCAGCGCATCTTTTCGCCGACGATGGACGCACTTGCCAATGGATCAGATGGGAGAAGCTTCGCCCGCGTCGTCGGCCTGTGGATCGCAGCGCTGATCCGCTTCAAGGACTGCAACGACCCGCGCCGCGACGAGTTGTTGAGGGCCGCAGAGACCGCCGATCCGCGCGATTACACGGCATCCTTCATCGCCATCGAAGGACTTTTCCCGTCGCAACTCGCCCAGTCCCGCCCATGGCGCGATCTGGTCAATGCCGAGGTGGCGAAATGGCTCTGACACCGATCTGCCCCGATACGACACCCCGAAATCACCCCAGGAGTTCACCATGAAGGCGCTCGTCTGTATCGAGCCCGGCCGCCTTGCGCTGGAAGACCGCCCCGTTCCGGTTCGCGGCGAAGGCGAGGTCAAGGTCCGCATCCGCCATATCGGCATCTGCGGCACCGATTTTCACATTTTTGCGGGAAAACACCCCTTCCTCGAATATCCGCGGGTCATGGGCCATGAACTGTCCGGCACTGTCGAGGAAGCGCCGGCCGGCAGCAAACTCAAGGCCGGTGAACCGGTCTATATCGTCCCCTATCTCTCCTGCGGCACCTGCCAGGCCTGCCGCCGCGGCATCAGCAATGCCTGCCGCAATATCGCAGTCCTCGGCGTCCATAGCGACGGCGGCATGGCGGAATACCTTTGCGTGCCGGAAAACAATGTCATTCCAACCGGCAATATCCCGCTCGAAGACGCCGCCATGATCGAGTTCCTCGCGATCGGCGCCCATGGCGTCAAGCGCGGCGCGATCACGGCGCAAGACCGCGTGCTCGTCACCGGCTCCGGTCCGATCGGCATGTCGGCGATCATCTTCGCCAAGGCGCGCGGCGCACATGTCACCGTCATGGACACACGCGAGGACCGCCTCGCCTTCGCCGTCGAAAAGCTCGGTGCCGACGAGACGATCTTCGCCGATGCCGACGCGGAACAGGTCGCCGAAAGGCAGACCGGCGGCGAATGGTATGACGTCGTCATCGATGCCACCGGCAATGCCATCCCCATGCAGCGCGGCTTCAATTTCCTTGCCCATGGCGCACGCTACGTACTGCTCTCGGTCGTCCGCCAGGACATCACCTTCTCGGATCCGGAATTCCACAAACGCGAAGCGACCCTGATCGCCAGCCGCAACGCCCAGCCGGATGATTTTGCCGAAGTGGTCCGCCAGATCGAGGCCGGCAAGGTCCCGACCCGCGCGCTGAACACCCACCGCGCCCCGCTTGCCGATGCGGTCAAACTCTTTTCCGAATGGTCGAAACCGGAAGCCGGCGTGATCAAGGCCATTCTGGAGGTCTGATAGCTCTGCATCTCATAGAAAAGGCGCCGAAAGGCGCCTTTTTGATATCCCGGTTGCAGTTCCGATCACGCCGCCTTGGGCCGGCCGAACTGATAGGCCTCGATCGACTGCGGCTTCATCTCGATCGAAAAGCCGGCCCGTGACGGTGGCATATAGGCCGCATCCTTGATCACGCAGGGATCGATGAAATGTTCGTGCAGGTGGTCGACATACTCGATCACCCGGCCTTCCTTGGTGCCCGACACGGCGATGTAATCGATCATCGACAGATGCTGCACATATTCGCAAAGGCCGACGCCGCCCGCATGCGGCCACACGGCCTTGCCGTATTTCGCCGCCATCAGCAGCACCGCCAGAACCTCGTTCAATCCGCCCATGCGGCAGGCATCGATCTGCACGATATCGATCGCGCCTTCGGCGATGAACTGCTTGAACATGATGCGGTTCTGGCACATCTCGCCGGTCGCGACCTTTACCGGCGCGATCGCCTCGCGGATCTTCTTGTGACCCGCCACATCGTCCGGGCTTGTCGGCTCCTCAATGAAGAAAGGCTTTGCGAAGGCGAGCGCCTTCACCCAGTCGATCGCCTGATCGACATCCCAGACCTGATTGGCATCGATCATCATGTAGCGGTCCGGGCCGATCACCTCGCGGCAAATGGTCAGCCGGCGGATATCGTCTTCGAGATCACGGCCGACCTTCATCTTCACATGGCTGAAACCTGCGTCGACTGCCTCCTGCGCCAAACGGCGCAGCTTGTCGTCGGGATAACCGAGCCAGCCGGCCGAGGTCGTGTAGCAGGCGTATCCTTCACGCTCCAGGATCGCGATCCGTTCCGCCTTGCCGGCTTCGGCCTTGCGCAGAATGTCGATCGCCTCGTCGCGTGTCAGCGCATCGGTCAGATAACGGTAGTCGACGATATCGGCGATCTCTTCCGGCGACATGGTGGCGACGAATTTCCACACGGGCATGCCCGCTTCCTTGGCAAGCGCATCCCAGAACGCGTTGACGACGGCACCGGTTGCCAGATGCATCGCGCCCTTGTCCGGGCCGATCCAGCGCAACTGACTGTCGCCCGTCAGATGCCGCCAGAATTTGCCGGGGTTGGCGCGCATTTCCGACAGATCCTTGCCGATCACCAGATGGCGCATCGCCTCGATCGCCATGCAGACGATGTCGTTGCCGCGGCCGATGGTGAAGGTCAGGCCGTGACCCTCGATCCCGTCGCGATCGGTTTCGAGAATGACATAGGCCGCCGAATAATCCGGATCGGGGTTCATCGCATCGGACCCGTCAAGGCTTGCCGAAGTCGGGAAGCGAAGGTCGAAAACACGAAGATTGGTGATGCGGGTCATTGCGGCCTCCTCTGCCGGCTTAATTCTCATGAAATCGGCGCGCCAGCCTCCAAACCGGCGCGCCGATCGATCGTCTTAGATATCGGCGACGAAGGTCTGCTTCTGCGTACCGAGGCCCTCAATGCCGAGTTCCACGACATCGCCGGCCTTCAGGTAACGCGGCGGCTTCAAGCCCATGCCGACGCCCGGAGGCGTGCCGGTGGAGATCACGTCGCCCGGATGCAGCGACATGAACTGCGAAAGATAGGAGACGAGGAAGGCGACGCCATAGACCATGGTCTTGGACGAACCGTCCTGCATCTTTTCGCCATTCACCGTCAGCCACATGCCGAGGTCCTGCGGGTCCGGAACCTCGTCCTTGGTTACCAGCCAGGGGCCGAGCGGGCCGAACGTGTCGCAGGACTTGCCCTTGGTCCATTGGCCGGAGCGCTCCGTCTGGAAGGCGCGTTCGGACACATCGTTGGTGACGCAATAACCGGCGACATAATTCAGCGCATCGGCTTCCGAAACATATTTCGCCGTCTTGCCGATGACGACGCCAAGCTCGACTTCCCAGTCGGTCTTTTCCGAACCGCGCGGGATGGTGACATTGTCGTTCGGGCCGACAATGGCCGAAGACGCCTTCATGAAGATGATCGGCTCCGGCGGTACGGTCGCGCCGGTTTCGGCGGCGTGGTCGGAATAGTTGAGACCGATGCAGATGAACTTGCCGGTACCGGCAACGCAGGGGCCGAGACGCGGATCGCCTTCGACCAGCGGCAGGCTTTTCGCATCGATGGCGCCGAGCTTCGCCAGCGCATCGGGGGCAAGGGCCGCGCCCGAAAGATCGGAGATATGGGCGGAGAGATCGCGGATCTTGCCGTCGGCATCAACGATCGCGGGCTTTTCAGCGCCGGGTGCGCCGTAACGAAGGAATTTCATGGGAATAGTCCTTTCAATTCAAACTTGGCTTTTCAAAATGGCTCAGATCGACCAGCCGCCGTCGATGCCGACAGCCTGACCGGTAGTGTAGGTAGCGCCGGCGAGATAGACCGCCAGTTCCGCAATTTCCTCCGGGCTGCCGAGACGGCCCATCGGCTGGCGGGCGATGAAGGCAGCACGCGCCTCTTCGTAATTGCCTTGTGCGCGCATACGCTGTTCCAGCGACGGGCTTTCGACCGTGCCGGGGCAGATCGCGTTGCAACGGATACCGCGCGTTACGTAGTCGGCGGCAACCGCCTTGGTCAGCCCGATCACGGCAGCCTTGGTCGTGCCATAGGCGCAGCGGTTCGGCACACCCTTGGAGCTCGATGCGATCGAGGCCATGTTGATGATTGCGCCGTCACCGCGCTCCAGCATGCCCGGCAGCACCGCCTTGATGGTGCGCACCATGGCGCGGACATTGAGATCGAAGGCGAAATCGAGATCCTTGTCCGACATTTCCAGCACCGAGCCGCCATGAACGACGCCCGCGCAATTGAACAGCACGTCGACTGCGCCGATGCGCTCGAAAAATGCCGTCACGGAAGCGCCGTCCAGCACGTCGAGCTTCGCCGTTTCGATACCGGCTTCACCGTTCAGCGTCGCCAGTGCTTCCTCGTTGATATCGGTCGCCCAGACCTTGGCACCGGCGCTCGCATAGGCCAATGCGCTGGCCCGCCCTATTCCCTGACCGGCGGCGGTCACCACGACCACCTTGCCTCCTAGCTTCCCTGTCATCCTCTTCTCCCTTTCAGTCCAGATGGAACACCTCATCCATCGATGCCCACCATTCCCCATCCTTTCGCGTTGCGAAAGGCCTTTGGCAGGGAATACAGTACGACCACCATTCCTGGTTCTTTTCACTCGCCGCCATTTTCGCCATATCGGCAGCAAAATCAGTGCCGTGATACTCCCAATAGCCGAATAGCAGGTTCTCCGGCTCGCGCAGGAATATCGAGTAGTTGCGGATATTGCAGCGCGATATCAGATCGAGGATTTCCGGCCATACCGCGGCATGCAGCGCTTTGTATTCCTCGACCTTTTCCGGCGCGAGGCCGATCACCATTCCCATTCTCTGCATGCCTGTCCTCACAATCGATAGAAGCGTCGGGCATTGCCGCCGAACACCGCTGCGTGATCTGCCTCGGGCACGATCTCACGGCATTGCCCGATCCATCCCGCATAACTGCCGGCCAGATTGACCACCGGCCAGTCGCTGCCCCAGATCACCCGCTCAGGCCCGAACAATTCAAGGATCGTCTCGACATAGGGCCGCACCGCCTCGGGCGTCTGGCCGCCAGCCTCGGTCAGCAGGCCGGAGAGCTTGCAGCAGATATTGTCCAGCTCTGCGAGCCGCAGCATCGCATGCCGCCAGTCGCGATAATGCCCCGTGGCGATCCTCGGTTTGGCTCCATGGTCGATCACGACCGGCAGGCCGGGATGGCGGCGGGCAAAGGCATGCAGCGCCGAAAGATGCGGCTCCAGAACCAGCGCGTCGAAAACCAGACGATGCGCCATCATCGCCTCCACCGCCGGCTCCAGGGCCGGATCGTCGATCCAGTCGGGATCGGCGATATCCTGCAGCATCGGCCGCAGGCCCTTGAGCTTCGGCGATTTGGCAAGATCGGTGATCACCGCCGGCGCATCCGCCGCCTTCATGTCCACCCAGCCGACCACACCGAGGATGGTGTCGCTCTGTTCTGCAAGCCCCAGCATGAAGCGCGTATCCTCGACGCTCGGCAGCGACTGCACAAGGATCGTGCCGTCAACACCGGCGGCCTCGATCTCCGGGCCCAGATCGGCCGGCAGGAAGTCGCGATGGATGGCGGCAAGTTCCGGCGGCGGCCAGCCGCCCTTGCGGTCCCTCATCAGCCAGAAATGCTGGTGCGCATCGATGATCATCGGCTCAGCCACCCGAAACCGCTGCATCGGCCGATATCACGCCCTTGTCCTTCAGCCGCGTCCAGAAGGATGCGGGGATCTCCTCTTCGAACCAGCCGACATTGGCCTTCATCTGCTCGGCATTGCGGGCACCGGAAACGACGGTCACCACGGCCGGATGCAGCGCCGGAAACGCCAGAGCCGCCGCCTGCATGGCCACGCCTTCGGCCTCACAGGCCGCCTCGATCTCGCCGACACGCGCCAGAATATCGGCAGGCGCCTCGGCATAATTGAACTTGCGGTTCCCGGCCAGAAGCCCGGAATTGAACGCGCCGGCAACGACGATGCCGACACCTTCGCGATGGCATCGGTCCAGAAGCGGCAGACTTTCCTGTTCCAGAAGCGTGTAGCGTCCGGCCAGCATCGAGACATCGATATCGCATTCGTCCATCGCGTCGGCGATCACCTGCCATTCGTTGACGCCGAGCCCGATCGCCTTGACCAGACCGGCAACGCGCAATTCGCCGAGCGCCCTGAACCCGCCACCCTTGGTCAACTGATCCCAGTAATGCTGGTGGAGATCGCCATGGGTGGCGCGGCCGATATCATGGACGTAAAGCACATCGGGCCTAAAGACGCCGAGACGCTGTTGGCTTGCCTCGAAGGAGCGCAGGATCGCGTCATAGCCGTAATCATAGTGCGGCCGGAACGGCAGTGGCGCGACATAGGCGTCCTCTTCCGGCCCGACCGTCTCATCCGGCACCATGATGCGCCCGACCTTGGTGCTCAGCACATAGTCGTTCCGCTCGCGGTCGGTCACCATCGTCCCAAGCCGACGCTCCGAGCGGGTGTAACCGTAAAACGGCGCCGTATCGAAATAACGGATGCCCGCATCCCAGGCGGCCTCGAAGGCGCCAAGGGATTCCTGATAGGGGGTGAGCCGGTAGAGATTGCCCATCTGGGCGCAGCCGAGCCCCATGAGCGTGAACGAGACGTCGCGATTGCGCAGCCTGCGCCTGTCCGAAACCTTCATGATATCCTGAAATCCCGATCGTGATCGAAAAGGAGCGCGCGGGGAGAACTCCACCCGCGCGCCGGTCCGTTTAGTAGAGAACGTTCTTGGCTTCCGGCTTGTCGATATTGTCCTTGGTCACCACGACGACGCCGGTATCGACGGTCTTTTCGACCTTCTGCTTGCCGAGGATCGAAAGCAGCGTCTCGATGCCCTTTTCGCCCATCTGGTAGGAACCCTGCACGACGGTTGCCGTCAGCGTACCGTCCTTGACGAATTCCTGCAGGTCCTGGTTACCGTCGAAACCGATCGCCACGACCTTGCCGGCCTTGCCCGCCTGCTTGATCGCCCGGCCCATGCCGATCGCGGTCGGCTCATTGGCGCCGAAAATGCCCTTGAGGTCGCTATTGGCAGCCAGAACGTCGGTCGTCTGGTTAAGCGCGGTCGCCATCTGCGACTGCGAATAATAAGGACCGACGATTTCCAGCTTGGAATTGGCCTTGATGTAATCGGTGAAACCACCGACGCGGCCGATCTCGGAACCGGCACCGGCAACATAGGACATGACCGCGATCTTGCCGGTCTCACCGACCTTCTCGATCAGTGCCTTGGCGGCGAGTTCACCGGCCTTGCGGTTGTCGGTAGCAAGGAAGGACTGGTAATATTTGTCCGAACCTTCGGAAAGCTGGCTATCGATGATGACGACCGGGATACGGGCTTCCCACGCCTTCTTCACCGCCGGCACCAGCGCGTCCGGATCGGATGGAGCAAGCAGGATCGCTGCCACCTTACGGTTGACGGCATTTTCCACCATGTTGACCTCATCGGCGATGGCGGATTCCGCCGCCGGGCCCTGGAAGGTCATCGTGTGTTCGCCCTTGGCAGAGCCGATCGCGGCTTCGGCACCCTTCTGCACGTTCTGCCAGAAGGTCGAGTTGACCGTCTTGACGATGACGGCGATTTCGCCGGCCGATGCGGCGGAAGCTCCGGCAAAGGCAAGTGCCGACGCCATCAGGACCGTTGCAAGTCTACGCATGTCTTTCCTCCTCGAATGGCCCGAAAGGACCTGTTTAAAAGGAAGGCTCCTCCCCTTCCCGTGGCTTGGCATTTTCAGGTCCGGCCCCCGGCCGTTCCCTTTTCCTCAGCGGCGGTTGCGCAACTGGTCGATCCACACGGTGACCAGAATGACGAGGCCGATGATGATCTGCTGGGTGAAGGCGGAGACGCCGTTCATGTTCAATCCGTTGCGCAATATGCCGATGACGAAAGCACCGATCATCGTGCCCGAAATCGTGCCGACCCCGCCGATCAGCGACGTGCCGCCGATCACCGCGCTGGCGATCGCATCGAGTTCATAAGCCACACCCTCGTTCGGCTGGGCGGTGACAAGGCGGGACATCAGTACGCAGCCGGTGAGGCCTGCGAGAGTTCCCGATACGACATAGGTGAAGGCCGTGACCCGCGAAACGTTGACGCCGGAAAGCCTTGCGGCATCGGCATTGGAGCCGATCGCATAGATGTAGCGGCCGAGCACCGTGCGGTTCAGCACGAAGGCGGCAATGAAGGCAATCACGATCATCAGCACGACCGGATAGGGAATGCCGGGGAACGTCACGACCGGAAATCCCTGATCGTCGATGGATTCGATGCGGAACAGCGAACCGTTGCCAAGCTCGCCAAAAGCTTCGCCAAGGCCCGACACAGCGCGTGCCCCAGTGATCTGCAGCGCCACGCCACGGGCGATCAGCATCATGCCGAGCGTCGCGATAAAGGGCGGCAGCTTGAGCTGGGTGATGACGAAGCCGTTGATCAGCCCGCAGAGCGAACCGGTCAGGATACCGAGCAGCATGCCGATCCAGATCGGCAGTTGCAGTTCCTTCACCGCAAGCGCCGCCACCACACCGGCCAGCGCCAGAACCGAACCGACCGAGAGATCGATACCGCCGGTGATGATGACATAGGTCGCGCCGATGCCGAGCAAAGCGATCGACGTCACCTGCAGCGCAATGGTCATGCCGTTGCCGACGGTGAAGAAGGCGCTGCTGGTGGCGGAAAACACCGCGGCCAGCACAAGCAGACTGCCGAGGGCAGCAAATTTCTGGATGATGTCCTTCTGCCGCTCGCTCAGGCGACGACCCTGGCCCGCCGGTGCCTGGCCGGAAGACTTGGCCGGCTGCTCTGCCGGTTTTTCGCTGGTCATGTCGGCCATGCTCTCAAAATCCCTGTTCGCCGCGCCGGCCGCTGCCGGACGCGTAATGCATGATTTCTTCCTGGGAGGTGTCCCGCGTCGAAAGCGTCGCGGTGATGTGCCCGCCATGGAAAACGGCGATGCGGTCGGACATGCCGAGCACTTCCGGCAGTTCGGAACTGATCAGAACGACGCCGATGCCGCGCGCCGCAAGCTCGTCCATGATCTGGTAGATGGCGAATTTCGCCCCGACATCGATGCCGCGCGTCGGCTCGTCGAAGAACATGATGCGCGGTTCGCGAAACAGCCATTTGCCGATGATGATCTTCTGCTGGTTGCCGCCGGAAAGCAGCCGCACCGGCTGGCTGAGGCTCGGCGTGCGGATATTCAGGAGATCGACATACCGTTGCCCCGCCTCGCGATGCCGCTTGCGATCGATCACGCCGAAACGGCTCGCGACCGCCTCCATCCGCGCCATGACCAGATTGGCATCGACCGGCATTTTTACCGCCAGCCCCTGCGCCTTGCGGTCTTCGGAAAGATAGGCGATGCCCGCCTCGATCGCGCTGCGCGGATCGGAAATCTTCAACTCGTTTCCATCAAGCGTGATGGTCCCGGCATCGAGCGGATCTGCCCCGAAAATGGCCCGCGCCACCTCCGTGCGTCCCGCCCCCATCAGCCCGGCGAAGCCGAGAATCTCGCCACGGCGGATTTCGAAACTGATGTCGGAAAAAACACCGCGTCTGGTCAGGCCGGTTGCCGAAAAGATCACCTCATCGCCCGGCACCCGCGTCGGCTCGGGAAACTTGTCCTCCAGCGAGCGCCCCACCATCCGCGCAACGATGTCGTCGACGGTAAGATTGTCGAAATCGTCGGTGGAGATATACCGCCCGTCGCGCAGAACCGTCACCCGATCGACGATCTCCGCCATCTCGTCCAGCCGGTGCGAGATATAGATGATGCCGGTACCCTGGGCTTTCAGATCGCGGATCACCTTGAACAGAAGCTGCGCCTCCTGTTCGGTCAGAGACGAAGTCGGCTCGTCCATGATCAGCACGGTCGCATCGAGCGACAGCGCCTTGGCGATCTCGACCATCTGGCATTGCGCGACCGATAAGGTGCGCACCTGCACATTCGGATCGATGTCGACACCGAGCCTGTCGAGGCAGCGCTTGGCGTCCGCGAGAAGGCGTTTCCGGTCGACGAGAAAACCGCGCCGTGGCTCGCGGGCGAGATAGATGTTCTCCGCCACCGTCAGATGCGGAACGAGATTGAGCTCCTGGTGGATGATGGCGATGCCAGCCGCTTCCGATTGGAGCGTCGAGGCAAATTGCACCGGCTCCCCCTTGAAGATGACCGTGCCTGAATTCGGCTGATAGACACCGCTGATGATCTTCATCAGCGTCGACTTGCCGGCACCGTTTTCGCCACAGACCGCATGCACCTCGCCGGCGCGCAGATCGAAACTGACGCCTGACAGAGCCTTTACACCCGGAAATTCCTTGGACACACCCTCAAGCTTTAACAGAACGGCATGCCCTAGGGCATGACCAGTCATGCCTGCAGGTTGCGGCACTCCTCCCATCGCGATCTCCTCTTCGCGCAAGAGCTTCCCAGGGCTCTTGTCGATTATCAAATCGCGACTGCGACATTTGGTCAAGCCAATTTAAAGTTTTTTGTTGCGCCCTGGCAAAATTTGACGCCAACTGGCGGTCATACGCACAAGAAATACGCAATTGGCCTGACCTCAATGACGGATACACGACGCCTTTATCAGCAGACAGCAGATCGCGTCCGGCAACTCATCGCCACCGGCGAGTATCAGTCCGGCGCGCGCCTTCCCGCGGAGCGCGAACTTGCCCAGCAACTCGGCGTATCACGCCCGTCGCTCAGGGAAGCACTGATCGCGCTCGAAATCGACGGCACGATCGAAATCCGCATGGGGTCGGGCATCTATGTGCTCAACACGTCCAAACCATCGGGCAACGGTCGCTCACTGGGGGAAAGTCCCTCCGAACTGATGCAGGCCCGCGCCGTGATCGAAAGCGCCATCATCGTCCAGGCGGCAGCGGCGATGACGGAAGAGACGCTCGCCACCTTGCGCGCCACGCTCGAAGCGATGGCGGACGATATCGCCAATGCGCGAAAGCCGATCGAACAGGACCGGGCTTTTCATCTGATCATCGCGGAAAGCACCGGCAATACGCTGCTGGTGGAAATCGTCGAAAACCTGTTCGACGAACGCCATAGCCCGATGACCGCGGGTATTCGCGGCCATTTCGAGACGACGGAAAGCTGGACCTCGGCGCTCACGGAACATCACGCCATTCTGGCGGCACTGGAGGCGCGCGATCCATTGGCGGCCCAGGCGGCGATGCACTCGCACCTTACCGCCTCCGGCCGCCGCTGGCTTGAGAATTGATCGACGTTAGAGCGCCCGGATATAGTTGCTCAGCCGCTCGGCCGCATCTTCGATCTGCCTCGGATCGCGCAGATAACAGGCGCGCATGAAGGCCTCCCCGCCGGGTCCGAAGGCGGTTCCCGGCGCCAGACCGACACCGGTCGCATCGACGATCCTGAACGCTTCGGCGCGGGCATCTGTCACGCCGTCTATCTTCAGGAAAGAATAAAGCGCCCCCGGCGGCCTGCGGGTTTCCACCCGGTTGGTCGCCACCAGCGCATCGCAGAGAATGTCGCGCGAAGTCCGCGCCCGCTCTATATTGGTGCGAACGAAATCGTCACCGTGATCGAGCGCCGCGATCGCGCCCTTCTGCATGAATTGCGCCACGCCGGAGGTGGAATACTGGATGAGATTGGTCAGCGTCTGGCCGATTTCGGCCGGCGCCACCATCCAGCCAACACGCCAGCCGGTCATACACCAGTTCTTCGAGAACGACTGGGCGAAGATGATCCGGTCTTCCTTATCCATCACATCCATGAAGGACGGCGCGCGGGCGCCATCGAAATAATAAAGACCATAGATCTCGTCGGCGATGATCCAAAGACCATGCTTGCGGGCAAGATCGAGCACGGCAGCCAGATCCTCCTTCGTCGCCGTCCACCCGGTCGGGTTCGACGGCGAGTTGATGAACAGCGCTCTCGTCTTCGGCGTGATCGAGGATGCCAGCCGGTCGATATCGATCTTCCACTGACCGTCGATGAAATCGAGGACGACGGCTTTGGGCTTAGCCTCGGCCACGGTGATCGCGTTGACGACATTCGGCCAGGCGGGCGAGAAATAGATGATCTCGTCACCGGCAGAAGCAACCGTCTGGATCGCCAGCACGATCGACTGCATGCCGGATCCGGTGACATAGACATTGTCGACCGACAGATCGGCGCCATAGTGACGCTGGTAATAACGAAGGATCGCTTCGCGAAGCTCGGGAATGCCTTGCGTCCATGTATAGAAGGTTTCACCCGCCGAAAGGGCAGCGCCTGCCGCCTTGGTGATGAAGTCCGGCGTCGGCAGATCGCCCTCACCGATCCATAGCGGCATCAGGTTTTCACGGCCTCTGGCATAGGCGACGATTTCGCCGATACCGCTGCGCGGTGCCGCCGCCGCACGGGCGCTGATATCCGGTCTGATAATGGTCATGGGCGTCCTGACTTGAAGAAAATCAAATTGCAGGGCGAAAGGACTAAGCGGGTCGATAAAGGCCGTCAACGGCTCGGCATCAAAATGCTCGGAGCCACCCGCTTGTACTGTGCGACCCGGTGTGCCCTGTCGTCGCAAGACAGCCGTTCAGCAGGTCTCATAAGGCTTTCGGAAGCCCTGTTCACGCGTTCGTGATCGGCTATTTTCAGCTGTTGCAGGATCGGTGAAAGACGTTGCTGAGCAAGCGATAGCGCCGGGGCATCGCGGAATAGACCAATGCGCTGCGACAATGGAATTGTGTTTTTTTATGGACATATCGGCCCTGCCTCCCTACCTTTTCGAAGGCAACCGGTCAGTCGCACGTATATCGCAATGTAGATCTCGACTGAACCAACGCATGTCTTTCTGGTGGCCTGATTGATGCATTCATTGCGTCGGCTACACATCAATTTCGCAGCGGCGATACTTATTCGCCGCTTTTTAGTGTCTTGATATCCTTAGCGCCGGCCCGTCCAGGCGCTGCATTCAAGGAAATCACAAAAGGAGAACGCCCGCGCTATCGAGCCCGGGCCAGGATTGAATGGCTTTTGCAACTGAAAATGACGCGTCGGCTGAGCCGGCTTCGACCAAGATCAGTATCAACAACGTTTACAAGATATTCGGCGAACGGCCTGAAAAGGCCCTGGAAATGATCCGCGCCGGCAAGACGAAATCGGAAATCCACGCCCAGACCGGCTGTTCGGTCGGCGTCAACAATGCCAGCTTCGACATCAAGGCCGGCGAGATTTTCGTCATCATGGGCCTTTCCGGCTCCGGTAAATCCACGCTTCTTCGCCTCCTCAACCGGCTGATCGAACCTACGTCCGGTTCGATCGAGATCGACGGCCGTGACATCACGAAAATGTCGCGCCGCGAGCTGATCGACGTGCGCCGCCGCGATATCAGCATGGTGTTCCAGTCCTTCGCGCTCCTGCCCA
Source organism: Hyphomicrobiales bacterium (assembly GCA_900469445.1). Taxonomy (GTDB): domain Bacteria; phylum Pseudomonadota; class Alphaproteobacteria; order Rhizobiales; family Rhizobiaceae; genus Neorhizobium. The sequence goes on along the minus strand of UBXM01000011.1, from coordinate 41,228 downwards.
ACCGCACGGTGCTCAACAACGCCGCCTTCGGTCTGGAAGTTGCCGGTATCGGCGAAACGGAACGCAAGGAAAAGGCGCTTGCCGCCCTGAAAGCCGTCGGTCTCGACGGTTATGCCGACAGCATGCCCGACCAGCTTTCCGGCGGCATGAAGCAGCGTGTCGGTCTTGCCCGCGCCCTGGCCAGCGAGCCGACCATCCTTCTGATGGACGAAGCCTTTTCCGCGCTCGACCCGCTCATCCGCACGGAAATGCAGGACGAACTCGTACGCCTCCAGTCGGAACACAGCCGCACCATCGTTTTCGTCAGCCACGATCTCGACGAGGCGATGCGCATCGGTGACCGCATCTGCATCATGCAGAACGGCAATGTCGTACAGGTCGGCACGCCGGACGAGATCGTCATGAGCCCGGCCAATGACTACGTGCGGTCCTTCTTCCGCAATGTCGATGTGTCCCAGGTCTTCAAGGCAGGCGATGTCGCCCGCAAGACCCAGATCACCATCATCGAGCGCCAGGGCACGACAGCCGCGGCGGCACTTGAGCGGATGAAGAATTTCGACCGCGAATACGCGATCATCCTCGGCCGCGACAAGACCTATCACGGCGTGGTCAGCCAGACGTCGCTTCTGGAGAAGATGCGGACCAAGGCCGCCGATCCCTATCGGGGCGCCTTCCTGTCCGAGATCGAGCCCATTCCGGCCGACGAGCCCTTGTCGAATGTGATCGGCAAGGTGGCAGCGAGCCCCTGGCCCGTTCCCGTCATCGACGACGGCAAACGCTATCTCGGCTCCATCAGCAAGTCGATGCTGCTCGAAACGCTCGACCGCGCAGGCTGATCCTCAGCGGATCGCACGCCTTTCCTATAACCGGCCAACCACCGGAGACAGACCATGAATTTCGATATCGGTGACGGCATCGACGCCGCCGTCAATTACGTACTGGACAATTTCTCGCCAGTCCTCGACCTGATCGCCAGCCTGATCGGCTTCGTAACCGGCAGCATTCAGGATGCGCTTGTTGCCATTCCGATGCCCGTCGGCATCGCCATCTTTGTCGCTCTCTCGCTCTGGCGCGTCAGCCTCGGCTTCGGCATTCTCACCGGCGTGGCTCTCTGGCTCGTCGACCATATGGGTCTGTGGAGCGCGATGATGGAAACCTTGTCGCTGGTCATCGCCTCGACCCTGATGGCGATCATCATCGGCCTGCCGCTCGGCATCGCCATGGCGCGCAGGGATTCGGTCGCGGCCGTCATCCGCCCGATCCTCGACCTGATGCAGACCATGCCGGCCTTCGTCTATCTCATCCCCGCCGCCATGTTCTTCGGCCTCGGCGCAGTTCCGGGTGCGATTGCAACGGTTATCTTCGCCATGCCGCCGGTCGTGCGCCTCACCAATCTGGGCATCCGCCAGGTGCATGCCGAATTCATCGAAGCCGGCAATGCCTTCGGCTGCACCTCGGCGCAGCTTCTGTTCAAGGTCCAGCTGCCCAACGCCATGCCTTCGATCATGGCCGGCATCAACCAGACGATCATGCTGTCGCTGTCGATGGTGGTGATCGCCTCGATGATCGGTGCAGGCGGCATCGGCAACACGGTTCTGACCGGCATCCAGCGTCTCGACGTCGGTACCGGCTTCGAAGGTGGCCTCGCGGTCGTCATCCTCGCGGTCATCCTCGATCGTCTGACCCAATCCCTCGGAAAGCCCCGCGCCGCGTTCTGGAGCCAGCTTTTCAAAAAGACCGAGCGTGAGGAACTGGCAACGGCAACCGCCTGAGCCAATCCCCCGCCGACCCATGCGGGTGCCGAACCCGCGAATGCAAACTCCCAAAAAGGAGCATCTATGTTCAAGTCAATTTCTACGACCCGCCGGGCCACGCTGACTGCAACACTCGGACTTGCCGCGGCACTTGTCGGCGGTTCCGTCATGCCGGCGATAGCCCAGGATGCCAAGCCGGTAAAGATCGGCTGGTCCGCCTGGTCCGATGCCGAATTCGTCACCAAACTCGCCGCCAAGCTGATCACCGATGAACTCGGCGGCAAGGTCGAGTTGGTGCAGACGGATGTCGCACCGCTCTACCAGGGCGTCAGCCGTGGCGATGTGGACGTCATGATGATGAACTGGCTGCCGGCAACGCATGCCGACTATTTCGACAAGGTCAAGAACCGCGTCGAGACGCTCGGCACCGTTTACGATGGCGCCAAGCTCGGCTGGGTCGTTCCGACCTATATTCCGGAAAGCGAGATCGCCTCGATCGAGGATCTGAAGAAGCCCGAGGTTCAGGAAAAGCTTGCCAAGACCATCCAGGGTATCGACCCCGGTGCCGGCCTGACGCGTCTTTCGGAGCAAGCCGTGAAGGACTACGCACTCGACGACTACAAGCTGCAAATCTCCAGTGAAGCCGGCATGCTGACGACAGTCGACCGTGCTTATCGGAGCGAGAAGTGGTTCGTCGCAACGTCGTGGAGCCCCCACTGGATGTTCGGCAAGCACAAGCTGCGTTATCTGGAAGACCCCAAGAAGTCTCTCGGTGAAGCCGAACATGTCAACATTCTTGCAACCAAGGGCTTCAAGGACGAAAACCCGAAGGTTGCCGCCTTCCTGTCGCGCATGAAGCTGCCGATCAACGATCTCGAGGCCGCGATGTTCAATGCGCAGGAGACCTCCTACGACGAGGCCGTGGCCAAATACATCACGGACCATCCGGACCAGATCAAGACCTGGGTCGGTGACGAAGGCTGACCACGTCTTCCACGGCCGCAGCCTTGAGGCGCGGCCGTGGATACCCGAAGTGACAGGCCCTCATATGCGCATGCAGCCGGATGTTTCGGCCTGCCTGCCGCCTGCACCACTCTGCAAGCGCGCATGAAGCGCTTGCGACCTCCCCCAAAGGAGAGCACACGTTTGAAGACTTTTTCCAGGAATGGGTTGACCCGCCGCGCGACGCTCGGTGCCACCGTCAGCCTCGCCGCAGCACTTCTTGCCACATCCGCCCTGCCGACACTGGCGCAGGATGCGAAAACCGTGAAGCTCGGATACGCACCCTGGTCCGACGCCGAATTCGTGACCAAACTTGCCGCCAAGGTTATCGAGGATAAACTCGGCCAGAAGGTTGAACTGCTGCAGACCGATGTCGCGCCGCTTTTTCAGGGTGTCAGCCGAGGTGATCTAGACGCGATCCTGATGGCATGGCTGCCGGTGACCCATGCCGACTATTACGGCAAGGTCAAGGACCGGGTCGAGACACTCGGCACCATCTATGATGGCGCCAGACAAGGCTGGGTGGTTCCTGCCTATGTCCCGGAAAGCGAGATCGCTTCCTTCGAAGATCTGAAGAAGCCCGAAGTGCAGGAAAAGCTGGCCGGCAAGGTCCAGGGCACCGAACCGGGCGCGGGCCTGACCCGCATGTCGGAGCAGGCGCTGAAGGATTACGGGCTCGACGATTACACGCTGCAGATCTCCAGCGAAGCCGGCATGCTGTCGGCGGTCGACCGTGCCTATCGCAACGAAAAATGGTTCGTGGCGACGGCCTGGAGCCCTCACTGGATGTTCGGCAAATACAAGCTGCGCTACATCGACGACCCGAAAAAGGCGATCGGCGGCTCCGAACATGTGGACATCCTGTCCCGCAAGGATTTCAAGTCCGACAATCCGGTGGCCGCAGAATTCCTGTCGCGCATGAAGATCCCGATCGAGGATCTCGAGGCCGGCATGTCCGACGCGCAGGCGACCTCCTACGATCAGGCCGTGGCCAAATACATTGAAGACCATCCGGACCAGATCAAGACCTGGGTCGGTGATGAGAGCTAATCTTTGAATGAAAATGGCCGCTTCCACCGGAGGCGGCCACTTTCGTTCGATACGGGGACAAATTGATGAGCAACCGAACATTCGAGCCGGTCTACGGCATAGACGACACGATCGGCGGGCGCATCTCGCTTGCCCGCGACGCCCGCGACATTTCCGTCGATGAGGCCGCCCATATTCTCGGCGTCGAGCCCGCCACATGGTCGGCCTGGGAAAACGATCGTGCCGAGCCGCGCTCCAATCGCATCGACATGATGGCCGGCGTCCTGCAGGTAAGCGTCACCTGGCTATTGAGCGGCCAGGGTGCCGGCCCCCGCTGGTAATAGAGCAACTCCAGCAAATGCGGGAACCGGTTTTGCGTCCGGAATTGCGTCAAGACAAAAAAATTGGGCTGGCTGCTATTACTTTGCAGCCGGCAGCTTCTGGAAACTTGCAAGCAGTCGCTTGACCCGGTCGGCGCCGTCTTCGGCCAGATCGAATTTCTGGCCGAACAGAAGCCAATCCCAGCACATTCCCTTCATCAGCCATTTGAAAGCCTTGCTGGCTGATTGCGGCGTCCACATCTCCGCCAGCCGGCCGTTATTGTGAGCCCTGGTGAGTATGCTCTCCATGTGAAGGGTATGTTCCTGGTCGAGCTTCTCCAGCTCGTTCATCACAGGCTGGAACTCTTCGGTAAAATTGGTCCTCAGCAATATCGAAAGCAGGCGCTGGCGGTGCCGGTCTGAAGCCAGTTGCTTCAGCCAGTCACAAGCCATCTTCTCGATTGTATAAAAAGCGTCAGCGTCATCGGCATCAATACCGTCGACATCCGCCATATCGACCCGCGGAAGCTGGGCCGCGTTGTAGAGTTCGAGGAAAAGGTCGCTCTTGCTGGCGAAATGCCAGTAGATCGCTCCACGGGTAACGCCCGCCGCTGCGGCAATCTCGTCAAGCGCGCTGTTGGCGACGCCCTTTTCGAAAAACAGTTGCTCGGCAGCACAAAGGATCGAGCAGCGTGTCTCGGCAGCCTCTGCCTTGGTTCTTCTCATCCCTCCTCCTTTCCATCCATCATGCCCGAGAACTCCACACTCTCAGGCTAAGGTGGCAGCACCCCGGAAGCCTGCAGGGCCTCCGGGGGGTAACCGATCAATGTGTCGACGTGCCGTTCTTGGCTTCGTACTTGCCGCCCATCGGCTCCGCGCGGGCGCTCTTGCTGAACAGCCTCACGATGAACATGAAGAAGGCCGGCACGAAGAAGATCGCCAGAACCGTGGCCGAGATCATGCCGCCGAGAACACCGGTACCGATGGCGTTCTGGCTGGCCGCGCTGGCGCCTGTGGCGATCGCCATCGGCACGACGCCGAGGGTAAACGCCATGGACGTCATCAGGATCGGACGGAAGCGCAGATGCGCCGCTTCCACCGTCGCCTCGTAGGTGGTCTTGCCTTCGGCGCGCAGATCCTTGGCGAACTCGATGATCAGGATCGCGTTCTTTGCCGACAGACCGACGATCGCGATCAACCCGACAAGGAAGTAAACGTCGTTGGGCATGTCGCGTATCATTACGGCAGCAACGCAACCGATGACGCCGAGCGGCACCACGAGCATGACCGAGAGCGGGATCGACCAGCTTTCGTAAAGTGCTGCCAGAAGCAGGAAGACGAACAGGATCGAGAGCGCGATCAGCGCAGGCGCCTGTGAGCCCGACTGGATTTCCTGCAGCGACTGGCCTGTCCACTCATAACCGAAGCCGCTCGGCAGCTGCCCGGCAAGACGCTCCATTTCCGCGATCGCATCACCGGACGAGTAGCCCGGACCGGCCTGACCGGCGATACGGACGGAAGGATAGCCGTTGTAACCGACGACCTGCGCCGGACCGCGCATCCACTCCACCGTTGCGAAGGAGGACATCGGCACCATGCCACCGCTGGCATTGCGCACGTTCAGCTTCAACAGATCGGCCGTCTGCATACGCTGATTGCCGTCCGCCTGCACCGTCACGCGCTGCATGCGGCCCGCATTCGGGAAGTCGTTGACGTAAGACGAGCCGAGATTGGCGGTGATCGTCGAGTTGATGTCGCTGAAGGTGACACCGAACGTATTGGCCTTTTCGCGATCGATCAGCAGGTTCACCTGTGCCGCATCCGGCATGCCTTCGATACGCAGACCGGCAAGGATCGGGCTCTTGCGGGCTTCCGCCATCAGCTGGTCACGCGCTGCAGCAAGCGCTGCCTGCCCGACGCCCGCGCGATCCTGCAGACGGAAGGTGAAGCCCGACGAGTTGCCGAGACCCTGGATCGGCGGCGGTGACAGCGAGAACGCGATCGCATCACGGATACCGAAGATCTGGCCGTTGATACGCTGCGCCAGCGCATTGGCGCTATCTTCCGGCCCACGCTCGCTCCAGTCCTTCAGGGTGATGAAGGCGAGGCCGGCATTCTGGCCCGAACCCGAGAAGGAGAAGCCGTTGATGGCGATGATGCGGTCGACGGCCTTCTCCGCCATGGCGATCTTTTCGATCTGCGAGATGACGTCGATCGTGCGGTCGGTGCTGGCCTCTGCCGGCGCCTGCACGTCGACGATCAGGAAGCCCTGGTCTTCATTCGGCAGGAACGATGTCGGCAGCTGGATATAGGCCCAGCCGAGACCGGCAACCAGCGCCAGATAGATGATCATGAAACGGCCGGACCGCTTGATGATACCGCCCACGGTGCTGGAATAGCCGTGCGATGCCTTGTTGAAACCGCGATTGAAGAGACCGAAGAAACCCTTCTTCTCGTGGTGGCCGTCCTTGATCGGCTTGAGGAACGAGGCGCAAAGTGCCGGCGTCAGCGAAAGTGCGAGGAAGCCGGAGAACAGGATCGATACGACCATCGTCAGCGAGAACTGCTGATAGATGATGCCGACCGCGCCGGGGAAGAAGGCCATCGGAACGAAGACCGCCGTCAAGACCAGCGTGATACCGATGATGGCGCCCGAGATCTGCCCCATCGCCTTGCGGGTCGCATCCTTCGGCGACAGCTTCTCTTCCGCCATGATGCGTTCGACGTTTTCAACGACGACGATCGCGTCATCGACGAGAATACCGATCGCCAGAACCATCGCGAACATCGTCAAGACGTTGATCGAGAACCCGGACGCATACATGACGGCACAGGTGCCGAGCAGCGCCACCGGCACGACCAGCGCCGGAATGACGGTGTAACGGATGTTCTGCAGGAAGATGAACATGACGACGAAGACGAGGATCATCGCCTCGATCAGCGTATGAATGACCTTCTCGATCGAAACCGCCACGAACGGACTGGTGTCATAGGGAATTTCATACTGGACGCCGGCCGGGAAATACCTCGCCAGTTCCGCCATCACTTCCTTGACGCCTTCCGAAGCCGCAAGCGCGTTGCCGGTCGGCGACAGCTGGATACCGATGGCAGCACTCGGCTGTCCGTTCAGACGGCTGGAGAAGTTGTAGCTTTCGCCACCCACTTCGACACGGGCAACGTCGCGAAGACGCACCGACGAGCCGTCGGGATTTGCGCGCAGCACGATCGCGCCGAACTGTTCCGGCGAGGTCAGCTGACCCTCGACGTTGACCGTTGCCGAAATCTGCTGTCCGATCGGGTTCGGCGTAGCGCCGATGCGCCCGCCTGCGACCTGGGCATTCTGAGCCGAAATCGCACTGACGATATCGGCAGAGGTCAGGCTGAGGCCGACCATCTTGTCGGGATCCATCCAGATACGCATGGAGCGCTGGGTGGCGAACAACTGGGCACTGCCGACGCCGTCGACACGGCGGATTTCGCCGATGACGTTACGCTGCAGATAGTCGCCGAGACCGATCGCATCGGTATTGCCGTCCGTCGAAGTCAGCGAGACGACCATCAGGAACGAGGTGCCGGCGCGCTCGACGCGAATACCCTGCGAGGTAACGGCCTGCGGCAGGCGCGGTTCGGCGCGGGCGATACGGTTCTGCACTTCGACCTGCGCTTCACCGATATTGGTGCCGGGTGCGAAGGTGACGTTGATCGAAATACGACCGGACGATTCAGAGGTGGACTCGAAATAGATCAGTCCCGGCACGCCGTTCAGTTCGTCTTCGATCGGACGCGTGACGCTCTGATAGATGTTTTCAGGCGATGCACCAGGATAGCTGGTGGAGATGGAAATCTGCGGCGGCGCGACGTTCGGATACTGCGCAATCGGCAGCATCGGGATCGCGAGCACGCCCGCCAGCATGATGAAGATCGCCACGACCCATGCAAAGATCGGCCGATCGATGAAGAAACTTGCCATACGATCGGATCCTTACTTCTGTGCCGCCGGGGCTTCGCCTGCCGCTGCTTCAGCCGCAGGCTTTTCCGGATTCCAGGGTTGCGGGTTGACGGTGGCGCCCGGCGCAGTTTTCTGGAAACCGTCGGCGATCACCTGATCGCCTGCCTTCAGGCCCTGCGAGATGACCCAGCGGTCACCCAAGGCACGGCCGACATTGACGCGGCGCTGCTCGACCTTGTTGGCCTCGCCGACGACAAGCACGCTTGCCTGACCGCCCGGATCACGCTGAACGGCCTGCTGCGGCACGGCAAAGGCCTGCTTTTCGATACCCTGCTGGATCTGCACACGGACATACATGCCCGGCAGAAGATCGCCGTCCGGATTGGGGAATTCGCCGCGCAGCGTCACCTGGCCGGTCGTTTCATCGACGGCGGCTTCGGAAAACAGCAGGCGTCCCGTCTGGGCGTAAGGTGTGCCGTCATCGAGCAGCAGCTTCACTTCCGCCTCGTTGTCACCGGTCATCAGCTGACCGTCTTCCAGTGCCTTGCGCAGACGGATCAGGTCCGCGGCCGGCTGGGTGAAGTCGGCATAGATCGGGTCGAGCTGCTGGATGGTCGCAAGGTTCTCGGTGCTGTTGGCACTGACAAGTGCGCCCTCGGTGATCAGCGCGCGGCCGATACGGCCGCTGATCGGCGCGGTCACCTGCGAATATTGCAGATTGAGATTTGCTTCCGCAAGACCAGCTTCGGCCACCGCGACTTCGGCATCGGCCTGCGCCAGCTGCGAGATCGCGTTGTCGAATTCCTGCTGCGAGGCGACATTGGAGCGACGCAGCTGCTGCTGGCGATCGGAGGTCTGGCGTGCCTGGAGCTGGGCCGCCTTAGCGCGCGCCACGGTCGCCTTGGCGCTATCGACCTGAACCTGGAACGGCGCCGGATCGATCCGGTAGAGAACATCGCCCCGGTTGACGTGAGACCCCTGCTCGAACACCTGCTCGACGACGATGCCGGCAACGCGCGGACGAACTTCGGCAAGCCGCGTCGGTGAAATACGGCCCGGCAGTTCGTTGATGATCGGCAGCGACTCAGCGGCGATCGTTATTACGCCGACAGGGCTCGGCGGCGGCGCCTGCTGGGCTTGCCCCTGCTGCTCCTGCTGGCATCCTGCCAGAAATGCGAGACCAGACAAAAGTGCGAGAGCGCGCAGAGGCGTCTTTTGCATTGGGAAAGCTCCAACTGAAGGGGGAGAAATTTACATACAAACTAATACGTATATAAATTATGGCAAGTTGATTTTGAACGTCATTGTGGTTGAGCGACGGCTTATCACTTCATGCTAGAATTGCTCAACCGGGAAGCGTCGTTACGACCCGCAGAACCATGCGTCATTATCGCCCGGTCCTGCCGAAAAACGACAGCCACGATATTAAATAAATAAAATCAATATCTTGATGAAACGAACAAGCATAACAGGCGCATTCCGTCACGATACGTGCAGTCGACCACAATCGACCGGACCGCCGCAACGCCGATCATTCGATCTAACGTAGTTTTGATAATAAGCAGGTTGGAAGTTGACCGCTTGCCGAGGACCGAACAACGGCGTGCAAGCGTCCCGGCCCGCTTGAGTCTAACCATCATTTAATGTTCGTTGCGTTGACAGGCCACAGCCGACCAACAATATCGGTACTCATCGGTTTTACAAAGATTGAGTATTTCGAATGCGTCTCAAGGCGGCCCTTCCCATTCTGCTTATCGCACTTGTCACCATTGGTGCCGGTGCAGCGTTCACGCTGTCGTCGTCGGCCTCCACCCCGGCAACACTCACGACCCCGGTCAAGCGCGGCGATGTGGAATCAACCGTGCTTGCCACCGGCACGCTGAAACCCTCCCGGCTGGTCGCCGTCGGCTCACAGGCCTCCGGTCGCATCACTTCGCTCAAGGTTGCCGTCGGTGACACGGTGAAGGCCGGCGACCTCATCGCGCTGATCGATTCGACCACGCAGGACAACGCGTTGAAAACCGCCAAGGCGGCGCTGGCGAACGTCCAGGCACAGCGTAACGAGCGCGTCGCCGAACTGGAAAACGCCAATCTGACGCTGGCACGCCAGAAGGCGATCTTCGAGAAACAGGCGGGCACGCGCGCCGATCTTCAGTCCGCCGAAGCCGAAGTGAAAGTCGTCGTCGCCCAGATCGAGGCGCTGGACGCACAGATCACCGAAGCGGAAGTCGCCGTCGAAACGGCTCAGGCCGATGTCGGTTACACCCGCATCAGCGCGCCGATGGACGGCACGGTTCTGGCGATCGTCAATCAGGAAGGCCGCACCGTCAACGCCACGCAATCGGCCCCCACCATCGTGGCGCTCGGCGACCTGACCCGAATGACGGTTCGCGCCGAGATTTCCGAAGCCGACATAACCCGCGTCGAGGCCGGGCAAAAGGTGCGCTTCAACGTGATCGGCGACCGGGCGAGGTCCTATGAGGCGACGCTTGCGGCCATCGAACCGGCGCCGGAATCGATCGTCGATGACAGCAGCGTGGCCACGTCCAGCACCGGCTCGTCCTCCTCGTCATCGAGCTCGTCCTCTGCCATCTATTATATCGGCGTCTTCGATGTTCCGAACGACGACGGCCGTTTCCGCACCTACATGTCCGCCGAGGTCAACATCATCCTCGGCCAGGCCAGCGACGTGCTCACCATCCCCTCCTCCGCCCTGCCCGAAACGGCTGCGACGGGCGAAACCGAAGTGCGCATCGAAAAGGACGGCAAGATCGAGACGCGCAAGGTCGAGATCGGCCTCAACAACAAGATCACCGCCGAAGTGAAATCCGGCCTGAAAGAAGGCGAGCGGGTGGTGATCGGTCAGGGAGCAGCCGATTCATCGACATCCGGCCGCGGCCGCCGCGGCGGCCCGCCGCCGATGTTCTGACGGAGGCCGACCGATGACCGAACCTCTTATCTCGCTCGCCGGCCTGCGCCGCGACTATGCCTCCGGCGACGGAACCATCACCGTTCTCAAGGACGTCGACCTGACCATCGACAAGGGCGAAATGGTCGCCATTATCGGAGCTTCCGGCTCCGGTAAGTCGACCCTGATGAACATTCTCGGCTTGCTCGACCGGCCGACCGCCGGCACATACAAAATCTCCGGCCGCGAGACGTCTGCGCTCGACAATGACGACCGTTCGGCGCTGAGGCGCGAGCATTTCGGCTTCATCTTCCAGCGCTATCATCTGCTCGACGAAATCTCGGCACTTTCGAATGTCGAAATCCCGGCGGTCTATGCGGGCCGTGACCGCAATCAACGGCGCGAAAGGGCGGCGGCCCTGCTCGGACGCCTGGGCATGGCGGATCGCACCGATCACCGCCCCGGACATCTTTCCGGCGGCCAGCAACAGCGCGTCTCGATTGCCCGCGCGCTGATGAACGATGCCGACGTGATCCTGGCCGACGAGCCGACCGGCGCGCTCGACAAGGCAAGCGGCGAGGAAGTGCTGCGCATTCTCGACGAGCTGCATGCCGAAGGCCGCACCATCATCATCGTCACCCATGATGCGACCGTGGCGGCGCGCGCCGAACGCATCATCGAGATATCCGATGGCCGGATCATTTCAGACACCCGCTCAAAGGCCGCTCCGGTTCAGACAAAACAGACGGAGCCCCGCTTCGTCGCTCCGCCCAACCGTGTCGGTGCAGGTCTCGATCGTTTTCGCGAAGCCTTCCTGATGGCCTGCAAGGCGCTGAAGGCGCATCGCATGCGCTCGTTCCTGACGATGCTCGGCATCATCATCGGCATCGCCTCGGTGATCTCGGTCGTGGCGCTCGGCACCGGCAGCCAGCAGAAGGTGCTCGCCAATATCAGCAGCCTCGGCACCAACACGCTGGAAGTCTTTCCCGGCACCGGTTTCGGCGACATGCGCTCCGGCCGGGTAAAGACGCTGGTGGTTTCGGACGCAAACGCGCTTTCAAAACTGCCCTATATCGCCGCCGCCACCCCGACCGTCTCGACCAGCACGACAGCGCGTTTCGGCGCGACCGAAGCCAATGCCCTGGTCAACGGTGTCGGCAGCCAATATTTCGAGGTGAAAGGGTCGAAGCTCGTGGCGGGCCGTTTCTTCGACGATGCCGGCGTGCAAGCCATGGAACAGGACGCCGTGATCGACGAAAACACGGCAAGGACCCTGTTCGGCAGCGATACCCCCCAGGCAATCGGCGAGGTCTTTCTGGCGGGCAGCGTACCGTCGCGGGTGATCGGCGTGATCTCTTCGCAGCAGGGCGGCTTCGGTTCCAGCGACAATCTCTCCATCTACCTGCCCTATACCAGCGTTCAGACCCGTTTTACCGGCGACCAGTCGCTGCGCAGCGTCACGCTCCGGATCAGCGACGATACCGATACAAATATTGCCGAGCAGGCTGTGACCACCTTCCTCACCGGCCGCCACGGCACCAAGGATTTCTTCATTCTCAACACCGACGACATCCGCCAGACGATCACCAGCACGACCCAGACGATGACGCTGCTGATCGGCGCGATCGCCGTCATTTCGCTCATTGTCGGCGGCATCGGCGTGATGAACATCATGCTGGTCTCCGTGTCCGAACGGGTCAGCGAGATCGGCGTGCGCATGGCGGTCGGCGCCAGACGACAGGATATCCTGCAGCAGTTCCTGATCGAGGCGGTCCTCGTCTGCCTGATCGGCGGTGTCTTGGGCGTGGCGCTGGCGCTTCTCTTCGGCGTGACATTCAGCCTGTTCGGCTCAAGCTTCAGCCTCGTCTTCACCACCGCGCCGATCGTGCTTGCCGTCGTCTCGTCCTGCCTGATCGGCATCGTCTTCGGATATCTTCCGGCCCGCAACGCGTCGCGACTTGATCCGGTGGCCGCCCTTGCGTGATGCTGCGGATAACGGCAACGGCGCGCAACGGAGATCGAAACGCGATGCCTGAGATCAAGCGCTCAAGAGGCCGCCCGAAAACACGGAGCGATGAAGAGCGACGGCAGGCGATCGTCGAAGAGGCTCGCCGCACCTTCGTCGAACTCGGCTATCGCGGAACCACGACCGATATCGTCGCAGCGCGCTGTCATATCTCCAAACAGACCATTTATCGGGTGTTTGAAAGCAAGGCCGATCTTTTCCTCGCGGTCGTCGGCTCCCATCGCCGGATGATGCTGGCGCTGCCCCGCCCCGAAGCAGAGGACAGGCCCGTCGATCAGGTTCTGGAAGATATCTTCATGATCGATATCGACGAGACAGCCGAACGGGAGCGCGAAGCCTTTATTTCCTTTGTCATAAGGGAGGCGGAACAGGTGCCGGAAATCGGCGACATCCTGCGTCGTGAAGGGGTCGAGCAATCCCGAAAACTTCTCGCCGAATGGCTGGACCTCCAGGTGGCGCGAAAGCAAATCGTGCTCGACGACACGTTAAGCGGCGCCCGGATGCTGATGGATCTCCTGTTCGGCGGCCTTGTCGGGCCGGCAAGTCGTGACTGGAGAAACAGGCAGGACCGCAACCGCCATCTGCGGCGTTGCATCGATGTTTTCGTCCGTGGCGTTCGGCCCGCCTGCCCACCTGATTGATTTCTGCCCGGCCGCAGCAAAAAGTTGCATTGACCGTGGTCAATTCACCGTAACGCTATAAGTCTATCGTCACGGGAACAATTGCAATTGCTTGGGGGCAGTAATGGCGAAATCCGCAAGGGGATGGATCTGGGGCGTGATCGCCCTCGTTGTCGTTGCAGGCGGATATTACGCCTGGACGGTTTTGCGTGGCGACAGCCTGCCCGCCGGCTTCACCTCCAGCAACGGCCGCATCGAGGCAGTCGAAATCGACATCTCCACCAAGACCGCCGGCCGGCTGAAGGAATTGCTGGTTCGCGAAGGCGATTTCGTTAAGGCAGGGCAGGTTCTGGCCCGCATGGATACCGCCCAGCTGGAAGCCGGCAAGCGTCAGGCGCAAGCCCAGCTTCGCCGCGCCGAAATCTCCGTCGATACCGCCCACAGCCTCGTCGCCCAGCGCGAAGCCGAGCGCAAATCCGCCCTTGCGGTGATCGAACAACGCAAGGCGCAGCTCGATTCGGCAATCAAGACCAATGCGCGTTCGCGCCAGCTGCTCGCCAACAACACCGTCGCACAGCAGGTGGTCGATGACAGCGAGGCGGCCGAACAGGCGGCCCGCGCCACGCTCGCCTCGGCGGAAGCCTCGCTTGCCGCCTCCGATGCGGCAATCAACGCCGCCAAGGCGCAGGTTGTCGATGCGGGAGCGGCGGTCGATGCCGCGAAAGCCGAGATCGACAGCGTCGATACCGATATCGCCGACAGCACGCTGACATCCCCGCGCGATGGTCGCGTCCAGTACCGCGTCGCCCAGCCGGGAGAGGTTTTGTCCGCCGGCGGCCGCGTGCTCAATCTGGTCGATCTCGGCGATGTCTACATGACCTTCTTCCTGCCGACAGCGCAGGCCGGCCAAACCTCGATCGGCTCCGACGTCCGCCTCGTCCTCGACGCGGCCCCGCAATACACGATCCCGGCACAGGTCTCCTTCGTCGCCGATGTCGCGCAGTTCACGCCGAAGACGGTTGAAACGGAGGAAGAGCGTCAGAAACTGACATTCCGCGTGCGCGCCCAGATCCCGCAGGAACTGCTCCAGAAATACATCCAATACGTCAAGACCGGCCTGCCCGGCATGGCCTATGTCCGGCTCGACCCGCAAGCCGCATGGCCCGAAAATCTCGAACGCAACCTCGTGAAGTGACGGCGTCGAGATGGACGCCGCCACGAAAGAAGTTCCGACCGAGAGCGCCAAGCCGGTAGTCCGGCTGCAGCAGGTGTCGCTCGCCTACAAGAAAACCGTCGCGCTCGACGACGTGACGATCGACATCCCCTCCGGCTGCATGGTCGGCCTGATCGGGCCGGACGGCGTCGGCAAGTCGAGCCTTCTGTCACTCGTCTCCGGTGCCCGCGCGATCCAGAAAGGCAAGGTCGAGGTGCTCGGCGGCGACATGTCCGACGCCCGCCATCGCGACACGACCTGCCCGAAGATCGCCTATATGCCGCAGGGGCTCGGCAAGAACCTCTATCCGACCCTGTCGGTCTTCGAGAATGTCGACTTTTTCGCCCGCCTGTTCGGCCAAGCTAAGGCGGAACGCGAGGCGCGCATCAGAGAACTTCTGGAAAGCACCGGCCTTGGCCCTTTCGCCGACCGGCCCGCCGCCAAACTTTCGGGCGGCATGAAACAGAAACTCGGCCTCTGCTGCGCCCTGATCCACGATCCCGACCTGCTGATCCTCGACGAGCCGACAACCGGCGTCGATCCGCTTTCCCGCCGGCAGTTCTGGGAACTGATCGATACGATCCGCGCCGGCCGCCCCGGCATGAGCGTCATCGTCGCCACCGCCTATATGGAAGAGGCCGCAGGCTTCGACTGGCTGGTGGCGATGAATGGCGGCAAGGTTCTCGATACCGGCACGCCCGCCGAACTCCTGTCGCGCACCTCAACCGACAATCTCGACGCCGCCTTCATCGCGCTCCTGCCTGAAACAGAGCGGCGCGGCCATGTCGATGTCGTCATCCCGCAGCGCCAGCATGACGGGGCGGAAGACTACGCCATCGAAGCCAGCCATCTGAGCATGCGCTTCGGCAATTTCACCGCCGTCGACAATGTCAGCTTCCAGATTCCGCGCGGCGAGATCTTCGGTTTCCTCGGCTCCAACGGCTGCGGCAAGTCGACGACGATGAAGATGCTGACCGGGCTTCTGGCCGCCAGCGAAGGTGAGGCAAAGCTCTTCGGGCGTACGGTCGATGCCAGCGACATGGCCGTTCGTCGCCGGGTCGGTTACATGAGCCAGGCCTTTTCGCTCTATAGCGAACTCACCGTCCGCCAGAACCTCGACCTGCATGCCCGGCTGTTCAAGCTGCCGGAAGACAAGATTCCGGCGCGGATCGACGAAATGGCCAGCCGTTTCGGCCTAGCCGATGTCATGGAAACGCTGCCCGATGGCCTGCCGCTCGGCATCCGCCAGCGCCTGTCGCTCGCTGTGGCCATGATCCACGCGCCCGATGTGCTGATCCTCGACGAACCGACCTCCGGCGTCGATCCCATCGCCCGCGATGCCTTCTGGCAGATCCTTGCCGACCTCTCGCGCAAGGATAACGTCACCATCTTCATCTCCACCCATTTCATGAATGAGGCGGAACGCTGCGACCGCATCTCGCTCATGCATGCCGGCAAGGTGCTGATCAGCGATACGCCTGCCGGGATCGCCAAAAGCCGGGACGCCGCCACGCTCGAAGAAGCCTTCATCGCCTATCTGGAAGAAGCTTCAGGCATCACACCATCCGACAAGACTGAGGAACAGGCAAAGCCCGCGCCCGCGCCAATCCTCTCGCACGACAGCAATTCCCCGAAGAAACGCCGCGTCTTCGATGTCCGCCGCATGTTCAGTTACACGCGGCGCGAGACGCTGGAACTGCAGCGCGATCCGATCCGCGCCACGCTCGCCGTGCTCGGCAGCGTCATCCTGATGTTCGTCATCGGTTACGGCATCAACATGGATGTCGAGGACCTGACATTCGCCGTTCTCGACCGCGACGACTCAACCATCAGCCGCGACTATGCGCTCGATATCGCCGGCTCCCGCTATTTCATCGAAAAGGAACCGATCCGCGATTATGCCGATATGGACAAACGCATGCGCGAGGGCGAGATCAGCCTGGCGATCGAGATCCCGCCCGGCTTCGGTCGCCATGTGCTGCGCGGCGACACCGTTGAGATCGGCGCCTGGATCGACGGCGCCATGCCACAACGGGCCGAAACCGTCAGCGGTTATGTGCAGGGCATGCATGCCAACTGGCTGAACCGCAAGGCGCGCGAGATCAATGGCGCCGCCGCCACGCAGGGCGCGTTCACCATCGAAACCCGCTTCCGCTACAATCCCGACGTCAAGAGCCTCGTCGCCATGGTGCCGGCGGTCATCCCGCTTCTGCTGATCCTGATCCCCGCCATGCTCGCCGCCCTCAGCGTCGTGCGCGAAAAAGAACTGGGCTCGATCATCAATCTTTACGTTACGCCCGTGACCCGGCTGGAATTCCTGTTCGGCAAGCAATTGCCCTATGTCGTGCTGGGCATGATGAATTTTCTGCTGCTGGTCGCCTTCGCCACGCTGATCTTCCGCGTCCCCTTCACCGGCAGCTTCATCACCTATGCCACGGCCGCCCTGCTCTACGTCATCATCGCCACCTCGATCGGCATATTGATGTCCACGTTCATGTCGAGCCAGATCGCCGCGATCTTCGGCACCGCACTCCTGACGCTCATCCCGGCCACCCAATATTCCGGCATGACCGATCCCGTCTCCTCGCTACAGGGCGTCGGGGCTCTTATCGGCGAAATCTATCCGACCAGCCATTTCATGACGATCTCGCGCGGCACCTTCTCCAAGGCGCTCGATTTTTCCGGGCTCGCGGGCTCCTTCATCCCCCTGCTGATCGCCATCCCCGTTCTGGCTATCCTCGGCGCGGTGCTTCTCAAGAAGCAGGAGAGCTGACCCATGTTTTCGTCCAACATCTTCCAGCTCGGCCTCAAGGAATTGCGCGGTCTCGCCCGTGATCCGATGCTGCTCGCCCTCATCGTCTACGCCTTCAGCCTGCAGATCTATACCGGCTCCAGCGCCATGCCGGAAACGCTCAACAATGCGGCCGTCGCCATCGTCGACGAGGACCAGTCACCGCTGTCGGGCCGTATCAGCACGGCCTTCATGCCCCCCTATTTCGTGCCACCGAAACAGATCTCGATTGCCGAGATGGACAGCCGCATGGATGCCGGCCTCGACACGTTCGCGCTCGACATCCCGCCGGATTTCCAGCGCGATGTTCTGGCCGGCCAGCAGCCGGTCATCCAGCTCAATGTCGATGCGACGCGCATGAGCCAGGCCTTCAGCGGCAGCGGCTATATCCAGACGATTGTCGGAAATGAGGTCAGCGAATTCCTCGACCGTTACCGCGGCGCAAGCAGCCTGCCGGTCGACCTGACGCTGCGGGCTCGCTTTAATCCCTCGCTGGAAAAATCCTGGTTCGGCTCGATCACCAATATCATCACCTCGATCACCCTGCTCTCCATCGTCCTGACGGGGGCAGCTCTCATCCGCGAACGCGAACACGGCACCATCGAGCACCTGCTCGTCATGCCGGTCACGCCAACGGAAATCATGCTCAGCAAAATCTGGTCGATGGGCCTCGTCGTGCTGCTGGCGTCGAGCTTCGCCCTGTTCGTCATCGTCAAGGGGCTCTTGGCGATCCCGATCGAAGGGTCGCCCGCGGTCTTTCTCGTCGGCACGGCGCTGTTTTTGTTCGCCACCACATCCATGGGCATATTTCTGGCGACGGTCGCAGGTTCCATGCCGCAATTCGGCCTGCTCTTGATCCTCGTACTCCTGCCGCTTCAGGTCCTCTCGGGCGCGATGACGCCACGCGAAAGCATGCCGGATATCATCCAGTACATCATGCTGCTGGCTCCCAACACGCATTTCGTCATTTTGGCTCAGGCCGTGCTTTTCCGCGGCGCGCAGCTCGATGTCGTCTGGCCGCAACTGCTGGCGCTCACGGTCATCGGCTCGGTCCTGTTCTGGCTGGCGCTGCGCCGCTTCCGGCGGTTCTTGAGATAGGCAGGCGTCCTACAGGTCGCCCAGTTCCTCGTGGATCGCCGAAATGATCTCGGTGCGCTGCTGCGCAGGGCGGCCGGCATGGGCGGCATAGGTCAGCGCCAGCAGCCTCACCGTGCTCAATATCGTCGTATGCGACGGCCCGAGTGCGAAGCTCGCCACATGGCAGGGCAATACGACATTCGAATAACGCTGCGCCTCCAGCACCGAATTGCGGTCGGTAATGGTGATGATGCTGAGCCGGCTCGTCGCCGCATGGCTGAGGATCGGTTTCAGAATCGGCTGGTGCGGCGGCAGCGTCACCAGAAGCAGCACGTCCTTGGGCCCGGTCATCGCCAGATCCTCCGCCCAGGATCCCTGGTTGATGCCGAGGATCATCACGCTGTGCCTCAACCGGGAGAAGACCAGCCGCGCATACCGGGCCACGCCCTCTTCCACACCCAGCCCGAGAACCCACACTTTCGGCGCGGCCCCGATCAGTTCCGCCGCCTGGCGCACCTTGTCGGAACGCATCTCCTCGAAGGTCTTGGTCAGGTTCTTCAGTTCGAGCTCCAGATGCGCACCGATCGTGCGCCCCAGCGCCACCTGTTCGGACTGCGTCACCGAATAACCGTAAGGCTCCGTGCGGTTGCGCTCTTCACGCGCCTGCAACTTTACCTCATTAAAGTCGGCATAACCGAGATGCTGGAAGAATCGCGCGGCGGTCGCCTTGGAGACACCGGCCATTTCGGCGATCTCGGTTGCCGAATGGGTCAGGATGTCGTCCTGCCGATCGAGGATCAGCTGGGCGAGCTTCTGCTCGCCGGCGGTCAGCCGGGCATACCGTTCCTGAATACGCAAGACGAGGCGCGAAGCCATGATTTCTCCCGTTAGCACTATGCATAAAAAGACTAGCATCCCTATTGCAACAATGAAACTATTGTTTCACAATTATGAAACGTTGAAACAGAGGCCATGATGGCACAACCCCGCGTCATCCGTCAGAGAATTTGGGATAACCTCAAGGTTGTCGCACGCCCTGACACGCGCTTCCATTTAAGCTTCAGCGAATTCATTCCCGATTTCGAAGGCGTCGAAGAGGCGACCGATCGCATCGCGCAACTGCCCGGCTGGAAAAACTCCCGGCTCGTCTTCGTTACCCCCGACAATTCGATGACCGAGCTTCGCCGCCGGTTGATCATCGAGGGCAAGGCCTTCGTCATGTCGACCTACAACATGCAGCGCGGCTTTCTCTACATGGCGCCCGGCATCGTCCCGCCGGAAGCCGCCTCCTTTGCGGCATGGCTGGACGGAATGGAACATTTCGCCCGGCCGGTAAGCCTGGAAGAACTGACGGAGATCGGCCGTTTCGATCTGCTCGCCACCGGCGCATCGGCGGTGACGAAGGACGGTATCCGTTTCGGCAAGGGCCACACCTATTTCGATCTCGAATGGGGCATGTTCACCGATCTCGGTCTCGTCGACGAAAAGACGCCGGTGGCGGCGATCGTCCATGACGTGCAGGTGGTCGACGAACAGCTGAGTCCCAGCGAGACCGATATTCAGGTCGATTATATCGCCACACCCAGCCGCCTTGCGATCGTCGAGCGCAGTAGCCGGCGGCCCCGCGGTATCAAATGGGAGCGGCTGACGCGTGACGAGATCACCGACACGCCGCCGCTCAAAGAGCTTGCCCGCATGCGCGGCATCGCCTGACAGAAAGAATGACGACTTCACCCCGATAATAAGGAACAGCCCGATGCATCTTTCCCTCAACCGCCGCCATTTCATGGGCCTGATGGGCGCCGCCGCGACAATGCCGATGATGGGCCGCATGGCCTCTGCCGCCACGCCGTTCAACTTCCAGGCCTCGTGGATCAACGATGCCGAATTCGCCGGTTATTTCCTCGCCGCCGACAAGGGTTATTACAAGGAAGCCGGACTTGAGCTGGAATATCTCTCCGGCGGTCCGGACGTCATCCCGGAAAGCTCGATCATCGCCGGCAAGGCCGACCTGACGCTGACGACGCCCGACACGACGATCAAGGCGATCGTCGAACAGGGCGCACCCTTCAAGATCATCGGCGCCCAGTACCAGAAGAACCCGATCGGCATCGTTTCCCTGGCGAAAAACCCGATCAAGGAACCGAAGGACCTGATCGGCAAGACGCTTGCCGTTCCGCCGGTCAACGTCATCTCGGTCGAAGCCATGCTGAAGATCTCCGGCGTAGACCGCGCCCAAGTCAATATCGTGCCTTACGCCTACGACCCGACCCCGCTGATCAAGGGCGAGATCGACGCGTCGGTCGATTTCACCACCAACGTCCCCTTCACCATCAAACAGGCCGGCGAGGAAGCAACCTCCTTCCTTCTCTATGATTTCGGCTTCACCATCTTCAACGACACCGTCGTCGTCACCGAAGAGACGTTGAAGGCCAAGCGCAAGGAAATCGTCGCCTTCCTGAAGGCCAGCCGCAAGGGTTGGGACGAAAACCTCGCAGACCCGACCGCATACCCGAAGACCTTTGCCGATACCTGGTTCAAGGGCACCGGCCGCTCGCTTGAAAACGAGGTCTATTTCAACACCGCGCAGAAGCCGCTGATCGAAAACGCCAAGGGCGTGTTCTCGATGAGCGAGGAAGCGATCGCCGCCAATATCGAGGCGCTCGCCGCCGTCGGCATCACCGCCAAGCGCGACCACTTCGACACCACCGTTCTTGAAGAAGTTTGATGACCTCTACCACCGGCATTACGCTTGAAACCGTCTCGCGCTCCTTTCAGGGGCGCGGGACTGTCGTTCAGGCGCTCGACAATGTTTCACTGAATTGTCCCGCAGGCTCGTTCACGGCGCTGATCGGCCCGTCCGGCTGCGGCAAGTCCACCATGCTGCGCCTCGCGCTCGGCCTCGATGACGCGACATCGGGCGATATCGGCATTGCCGGCATGAAACCGCAGCAGGCAGCCAAGGCAGGCCTGACCGGCGTCGCCTTTCAGGATGCAGCCCTCATGCCCTGGCGCAGCGTGGAAGATAATATCGCCCTGCCGCTCGACGTGCTCGGCCGCAAGCGGGCCGACTTTTCGGCCAAGATTGCCGAACTGATCGAGTTGGTCGGCCTCAAGGGTTTTGAAAAGGCGCTCCCCGGCGAATTGTCCGGCGGCATGCGCCAGCGCGTCGCCATCGCCCGCGCCCTCGTGACCGATCCGAAAGTTCTCTTCCTCGACGAACCCTTTGGCGCGCTCGACCAGATCCTGCGTCGCCAGATGAACCTCGAATTACAGCGCATCTGGATGGAAAGCCGCGCCACGACCCTGCTCGTCACCCACGGCATCGACGAGGCCGTTTTCCTTGCCGACCGGGTCGTCGTCATGCAGAGCCGCCCCGGCCGCATCGGCAAAATCGTCGACATCCCGCTCGCCCGCCCACGCTTGCCGGAAGTGTTCACCACACCGGAATTCCACGCGCTGGAAGATCAGGTCGCGGAGGCGCTCGATGGCCACTGAGACGGCGCTTGGAGCTTCTGTCGGCACGACCAGGGAAACCAGCGGTTTTCGCCACTGGTCCGCGCTCAGAAACGCGGCGATCCTGCTCGTCGCCTGGGAAGTCCTCGGCCGTTTCAAGCTCGTCGCCGGTGGCGCATTGCCCGCCCCGACCGAAGTCCTCATCCGTTTCTGGTCGGATCGCGGTGATTATCCCGCCCATATCCTCGCCACTTTTCAGGGCGCATCGCTCGGCTTCCTGATCGGCAACGGCCTCGCCATCCTCGCCGGCATCCTTTTCGCCGTCTCGCCGGTTGCCGCAAGGCTCGGACGCGGCCTCAATGTCGCGATCTTCGCCCTGCCGCCGATCGCCATCTCGCCGATCCTGGTCCTGACCTTCTCCGGCATGACCCCGCGCGTCGTGCTTGCCGCACTCGGCTGTTATTTCGTCACCATGAGCGCCACCGTCACCGGCATCAGCCAGACGGACCGGCGCATGCTCGATGTGGTGCGTGCCTATGGCGGCGGACGTCTCGCGCTTCTGCGCCTCGTCGAGATCCGTGCCGCCCTGCCCGCCATCCTCGCCGGCCTGCGTGTCGCGGCGCCCGCAGCGGTGCTTGGTTCAATTCTCGCCGAATTCGGCGGCGGCGGACGTTTCGGCCTTGGCGCCTATCTCATCGGCTCACTCGGCCGCGCCGACCCCGCCCGCCTCTGGGGCATCGGCCTTGCCGCAACCGCCATGGCGCTGATTGCCTACGGCATTTTTGCGCTCATTGAAGCCCGCCTCACCCGATCGACCCGCGCCGTCACGGTTGCCGCAACACCGCCCGGCATCCGCTCCGAAGGCAGCTGGCTTTCCACCATCGCCATCACGCTCGCCTCGATCACTCTGCCCTTCCTCGTCTGGTGGCTGCTTTTGAAAGTGCTCGGCACGCCGGCGATGATCGCCAAAACCCCCGCCGGCGTTTTCGACTACCTTTTCCTTGCCCCCTCCGCGACCTCGGCACAGACGCGTCTTCTCGCGGCGCTCGGCCAGACGCTGCCGATGACGCTGATCGGCATGGCCGCCGGCCTCGCCTTCGCCTTCCTGCTGGCGCTCGCCTCGGTCGTGCGGCCCGGCATCGTCCGCTCGTTCATGCCGGTGGCGCTCGTCACGCAAACCATGCCGCTGGTGGCGCTGACGCCGCTGCTCGTCCTGCTTCTCGGCCGTGGTCCTTCGGTCATCCTGTGGATCACCATCTCGGTCACCTTCTTCCCGGCCTTCGTCACGCTGGCGCAGGGTCTCGGCATGGTGTCGCGCGGCGCGCTCGATGTGGTGCGCGCCTATGGCGCCAGCCCCTTCACGCAGTTGCGCCTCGTCTCGATCCCGGCGTCGCTGCCCTATCTCTTCGCCGCAATGCGGCTTGCCGTTCCGCGCGCGCTTTTGGGCGTGATGATCGCCGAATGGCTCGCCACCGGCACCGGGCTTGGCAATCTCTTGAACCAGTCGCGAGGCTATCTCGACTACGGCATGATCTGGACGGTCGCCGTGGTCTCGGTCCTCATCTCGGTCCTCTTCTATCAAATCGTCATCGTCATCGAACGGCATGTGCTGCGCAAGCGCGGCATGCAGCCGGCCGTCTAAAGTTTTAAAGGAGCCCCCAATGTCCAACCACGCAGAAATCGCAGATCACAAATCTTCCGTACGCGAGCGCGTCTGGACCGAATTGCGCAAGGTCGCCGTCGCCGACAGCCGCTTCCATTTCGATTTCGGCGAATTCATCGCCGATTTCGAAGGCGGCGAAGCGGCCGTCAACCACCTGCTCGACAATCCGTACTACCGCGACGCCCGCCTGATCTTCATCACGCCCGACAATTGCCTCGACCGCCTGCGCTTTCAGGCGCTGAAGGACGGCAAGCTGGTGCTGATGACGACCTATTCGATCAAGCGCGGCTTCTGGCTGCTCGACCCGTCGAAGATCAAGCCCGAGCTTTATCTTTACGCCTCCACACTCGACGGCATGGAACGCATCGGCCAGCACATGACGCTTGCCGACATCCAGACGAAGCTGCCGAATGTCGACTACATGGTCACCGGCACCGGCGCGATCAATCTGGATGGCGTGCGTTTCGGCAAGGGCCACGGCTTCTTCGATGCCGAATGGGGCATGCTCTACCAGCTCGGCAAGATTTCCGTCGAAACCCCCTGCGCCGCCGTCGTCCATGATTGCCAGGTCCTGTCGGAAAAGCTGAACCCCGACGTTTACGATACCGTCGTCGACGTCATCTTCACCCCGACCCGCGCGATCAACGTCTCGGGCCCGCACAAGCCGACCTGCGGCATCATCTGGGATCGTCTCGACCAGCACATGTTCGACACCATCCCGCCGCTGCAGGAACTCAAGGCCATGGGCCTCTGATCCTTCATCTCCCGGCTACCGGCGGCAGCGCCGGTAGCCATTCACCACAATAAAAACTTGACTCAATAAGTATATTTTTAATTTCCCCCATGGATTGCATCGGCAAACAGGGGTAAAGCACCGCAAAAAGCGGTACAGTGACAGTGTTGCCGCGCCTGTCCCATTTGCGAGCACGTCCATGGTCTCTCTCCGGCATATTCTTACCGTCGCAATTTTGATCGCCTCCTCCCTCGCGGCCTCCGTCAGCGTGGCGCAGGACGAAAAACCGCTGCGCATTGCGCTTGCCACCAGCATTTCCAATCAGGCGGCGGAAGTGGCCGCCGAAGAGGCGAAGGCTCAGGGCCTTACCGTCGAACTCGTCGAGTTCAACGACTGGAACACGCCGAACATGGCGGTGGCCGACCGGGAAATGGACGCCAACCTCTTCCAGCATATCCCCTATCTGCAATTCACCAATCAGGCCGGTGGCCGTGATCTCGTCGCCGTTGCCCCGGCCTATGCCACGCCCTTCGGCCTCTATTCGAAGAAATACAAGTCTCTGGAAGAGCTTCCCGACAACGCCCAGATCGCGTTTTCAGGCGATGCGGTCAACACCGGCCGTTCGCTGCTGCTGCTCCAGCAGGCCAAGCTGGTCGAGCTGAAACCCGGCGTCGACCATCGCGCCACGCTCGAAGATGTCGTCAAGTGGCTGAAGCCGCTGCAGATCACCCAGCTCGACGGCCCGCAGATCGCCCGTGCGCTCGATGACGTCGATGCCGCCGCCACCTATCCGACCTTCGCCAAGCTCGCAGGCCTAGATCCGGCTTCCGGCCTGATCTTCGAAAACGATCCGATCTACGCCTTCCAGTTCGTCACCCGGCCGGACATGCGCGACGATCCGCGCCTGCGCAAATTCATTGACATCTACCGTGGTTCGGACGCTGTAAAGGCAAAGCTCCGCTCGCTTTACGGCGATCTCGTCTCGTTTCCGTAAGGATGGTGCGGACAACAGGATAGTTTGAAGACAGGAAGTCAAAAGATGCACGGTGAATACAAGGTTCAGGGCGGCAAGCTCGTAGTCGTCGATCTCGAAACCCGCGACGGCGTGCTCGCCAATGTTCAGGTCTCTGGCGATTTCTTCCTCGAACCGGCCGAAGCGCTGGACGATATCCGTGCCTCCCTCGAAGGCCTGTCCGCCAGCTCCACCGTTGAAGACATCATCGCCGCCGTGCGCACCGGCCTGCGCCCCGGCGCCGAAATGATCGGTTTCAGCCCGGAAGCCGTGGCGATTGCCATCCGCCGCGCGCTCGGCGTCACCGGCACCTGGCGCGACTACGAGTGGCAGATCATCGAGACGCCTGCTCTCACCCCCACCATGCATCTGGCCATGGACGAGGTTCTGGCGAAGGAAGTCGCGTCCGGCCGCCGCGGCCCCTGCCTGCGCTTCTGGGAATGGGAACGCCCGGCGATCATCATCGGCAGTTTCCAGTCGCTGCGAAACGAAGTGGACATGGAGGCGACTGCCGAATTCGGCATCGAGACCGTGCGGCGCGTCACCGGCGGCGGCGCGATGCTGGTCGAACCCGGCAACAGCGTCACCTATTCGCTCTATGCGCCGGCCGAACTGGTGCGCGACATGAGCTTTGCCGATTCCTACGCCTTCCTCGACGACTGGGTGCTGAAAGCACTGATTTCGCTCGGCATCGACGCCTTCTACAAGCCGCTCAACGACATCTCCAGCTCCAAGGGCAAGATCGGCGGCGCGGCGCAGAAGCGTTTCTCCTCCGGCGCCGTCCTGCACCACGTTACCATGGCCTATGACATGGACGCGGAAAAAATGGTCAAGGTCCTGCGTATCGGCCGCGAAAAGCTCAGCGACAAGGGTACGACGAGCGCGGTGAAGCGCGTCGATCCGCTGCGCAGCCAGACCGGCTTGCCGCGCGCGGAAATCATCCGCCGCATGAAGGAAACCTTCGTGTCGCTCAACGGCGGCACACCGGGTACGATTTCCGACGAGGAATATGCGGCAGCGGAAAAGCTCGCGGCGGAAAAATTCGCCAGCGAGGACTGGCTGCGCCACATCCCCTGACATCGGAAATACCGGTCGTCTTCACCGCGTCACGGTGAAGACTGAAAAGTTTTCCAGCATCTCGACGCCCGTCATAATGGCGTCGAGATGGGTCTGACTAGCTTCTGCCGCCCGGTCGGGATCATGGCCCGGCGGCGATCGGCTTGAAACGCTGAGCGTGACGGGATCACAGCATGGTTTCGAGGATTTCCACCATGGTTTCCTCGGTCAGCTTGCGCGGATTAAAATGCGTCGACCTGTCCATACCGTTCCTGACGATCGTCGGGATCGCCTCGCGGGTCACACCAAGCGCCGAGAGACGGGTCGGTGCGCCAAGCTTTTCCATCTTGGCTTCGAATGCTGCCGCAAATTCCTCGACCGTATCGAAACCGAGAACAGTCAGAAGATCATCGAACCATGGGCCAAGCTCGGGCTTGTTGAAGCGCAGGAAGGCCGGGACATAGATCGCGCAGGCCAGCCCGTGGCGCAGATCGTAGTCCAGCGTCAGCGGATAGGAGAGCGGATGTAGCGCCGTGTTGCCGATCATCGCCATCTGCGTTCCGCCGATCACGCTTCCGAGCGCCACCTTTTCCACCGCGTCGCGATCCTTGTCGAGGCAGGCAGCTTCGATATTGCGGAAGATCAGCACGATGGCGCGAAACGCCATCGCCCGCGTCATGTCGTTGGCGCGTGTCGACCAGAAGCCTTCGAGCGCCTGGGTCATCGCATCGAGCGCGGTTGAAACCGCAACGGGTGTCGGCATGCTGAGCGTCAGGGCCGGATCGATGATCGCATGGTCCGGGAAGGCCTGTGGGCAGGCGATCGCCGGCTTGGCATTCTTTTCCCTGTCGGTGACGACGGCAAAGGGCGTCACTTCGCTGCCGGTGCCGGCCGTCGTCGGCACGGCGATCAGCGGCAGGCCGCGACCGCCCGGCTTTCTCTCCCGATAGAGATAGTCCCGGATGGAGCCTTCATTCCTCTGCAAAAGCGCAACACATTTGGCAGCATCCAGCACGCTGCCGCCACCGATTGCGACAACGACATCGGCGCCGCATTCACGGCAACGGGCAGCAGCCGTGTCGACTGTCCCGATCGACGGGTTTTCCTCGATATCGGTAAAGATCGTCAGCTCTGCCGCGCCGACCAGCTGCTTCAATCCCGCCTCGCCGACGCGGTCGAGGAAACTGCGTCCAATCATCGCAAATACGTGACGACCACCCAAATTCGAAATCATGTCGGGCAGGGTCGACAATCGATCCCAACCGAAATGGACCGCAGTCGGCAATCTGAAATTCCAATTTGAACCCGTCATTATCGTCACTCCAATATCGTTTTACATGCTTTAAAAAATCGATCGGCCGCCTGAAAATCCTGCATTCCCGACGATGCAAAGGAGCGGGTCTGAAACGATGATCAGCGCTCCTCCGGTCACGCCACCAAGGCGCTTGGGGATCGCAAGGACAGCCTACCGAACTTTAAATATATCGCTTTGGGCTTTCGGCTGGAAGGCGCGCGGCAGGCGCGATGGACATCCGCTCGTCATCGGACGGGGTCGAAGCTCGGAAGGTTTTACTGGCTCAGATCGATGCTGCTGGTCACCACGGACTTGCCGCTTGCCGGATCATTGTCGATGGTCTGCAGCCGCAACCGGTTTTCGCCAAGCTTTGCGATGGTCATCCTGGCATTGCGGTCGCCGTTGATATCTCTTGCCCAGCGCACCGCCAGATTGATGGATTGTCCCTTGCGGCTTCCCGACAGCGAGGATGGCTGGCCGGAAGGCCCCGTATAGGTTCCGCTGTACCGGGTTCCCGAGGCTTTCAGCGCCGCTGAAATGGAGCGGCTGACGATGGCAAGTGCGCGGCAGGAGCCCTGCATTGCAAGATCGGCCGCCCCGGCCGAGAAATCGACGTTGCAGCGCACATTGAGGGATTTTCCGCCGATCCGAGTGAGAATTGTTCCACTGCCGGACCATTTTCCGTCGATCGACTTGAGAAAATCGCTCTCCGCCGCGCTGGCCGCGCCAGCCGCCGCGATCTGCAGGCAAGACACCGCGATCAGGGACATGAGGAACTGCGCATGCATGCGAACCTCCATCAAACGATGGAGGCCTAACTCCCATTTTCGAGACAAGTTCCGAAATGGAGCTGTTTTCCCGACGGGCAAGCCTCTGCCATCAAGATAACAGTTGATGGCTGGATGGCAAAAGATCCAGCCCTAGCCGGATTCGGCCAAGGCGCTATGTCAAAGCCTCAGGTTGGAGGAGCCATAATGATCATTCGTTCCGGAAGCTGTCTGTGTGGAAAGGTTCACTACAAGGTCAAATCGGACCCGATCCGCATAGGGCTGTGTCATTGCATGGATTGCCGCAAGGAAAGCGGATCGGCATTCGCCACTTTCGGCATATGGCCCGCTCACGCGTTCGAGGCATCGGGAGACGTCCGGTATTTCGAGGGTCGCGGCTTCTGTGTGAATTGCGGTTCCCGCGTCTTTTCCGAACCGGCCGAAGACGAGGTCGAGATCCGGGTCGGCACGCTGGACATGGCGCCGACAGACATCCAGCCCACCTATGAATTATGGGTCAAGCGCCGCGAAGATTGGCTGGCGCCCCTGGAAGGAGCCGAACAGTTCGAGGAAGACCGGCTCTGATCCGTATCGCCATCCGTACATCGCTTTGATATGCCTTCGCCTCATCTGGAATCATGGCACGGTGAGCCCCCGATGACCTACGAGACACAATTGAAGAAGGCGATCGATATCGCCACCAAGGCGCATGAGGGACAGTCCAGCAAGACGGGCGGCCCGTTCATCGATCATGTCCGGCGCGTGGCCGAGCATGTCACGGGCGAGGACGAGACACTCGTCGCCTGGCTTCACGATGTCGTCGAAAAAGGCCCCGGCTGGACGTTCGAGCGCCTGCGCGAGGAAGGTTTTTCGCAAAGGGTGATCGATGCCGTCGATGCGATGAGCAAACGCGACGGCGAGGATTATTTCGATTTCGTCCGCCGCTCGATCGCAAGCCCGCTCGCCCGCCCGGTCAAGCGGGCTGACCTCACCGACAATCTTGCGCAGATGCGCCAGATGGGCGGCGACGGCGGCAAATTCGCCGAGGGCCTGCGCATTCTTGCCGAAACCTATCCGGCCAGTCCGGTCTAGTTGATCGGAACCTTGGCCTTGCCTCTTTCGTTGCGGCGGTTGGAACACCGTCGAATAAGAGAGGACAGCCGATGGAATTTCGATCACGGACCGCTCTGGTAACCGGTGCAGGGTCAGGCATCGGACGCGCTTGCGCCCTCAGGTTGGCAGAGGCCGGCGCAACCGTCGGCGTTCTCGGCCATACGCGCGACGAGCTTGAGAAGACCGCCGAACTGATCGAGACGGCCGGCGGCACGGCGATCACCTTTGATGCGGATGTTGCCGACGAAACCGCCATGCATGATGCCGTGCAGAGGCTGGTTACCGAAACCGGCAGGCTGGATGTCGTGGTCGCCAATGCCGGCATAAACGGCGTCTGGGCGGCAATCGATGATCTGAAGCCGGACGAATGGGACCAGACGATCCGGGTCAATCTGCGCGGCACCTATCTCACCCTCAATGCCAGCGTCCCGCATCTGAAGAAACAGGGTGGATCGGTCATCGTCGTCTCGTCGATCAACGGCAATCGCAGCTTCAACACGCCCGGCGCGACGGCCTATGCCGCCACCAAGGCCGCGCAGGTGGCCATCGTCCAGCAGCTGGCGCTGGAACTCGGCCGGCATGGGATCAGGATCAACGCCGTATGCCCCGGCGCCATCGAAACCAGCATAAACGACAATACCAAAGTCCGCGGGGCGGACAGGACAGCTGTCCCCGTGGAGTTTCCTCAAGGAGACATCCCCATTACCGATGGCAGGTCCGGCCGGGCGGACGACGTCGCCTCGCTCGTTCTTTTTCTGGCCTCGGACCTGTCGCACCATGTCACCGGCACACCAGTCTATATCGATGGCGGACAGGGATTGCTGCGCTAACGCGCCTGCACCCTTCCAGCACACGCCCTTCTAGCACACGCCCTTCCGGCATGCGGGCAAGCTGGTTCGCGACCCATGCAAAAATTGGATGTCTGGCTTGCGCATCGTCAAGCATTGAAATCCGATACTTTGGGTGCTAACTAATGCGGTAGATAATCTTAGTGTGCTAACCATTATGCCTTACATCGATCAAACAGCCTCGGAATTCCTTGAGGAGCTGACCAAGGTCAGCCGCAAGATTCGCACGACCTTCAACAAGAAGGTTACGGCCCATGGCCTGACCTATCCGCGGGCGCGTGCGCTTTTCCGACTGGCCAAGAAACAGAACATGACCCAGACCGAGCTTGCCTGCGAGCTGGAACTCGAACAGGCGACCCTAGTGCGCCTGCTCGACCGCATGGAAGAAAACGGCCTGATCGAACGCCGTCCCGACGCCAACGACCGGCGCGTGAAGCTGATCGCCCTCACCGAACATGGAGAGGAACAGGCCGCTTTCGTGCGCGCGTTGGCCGACCAGATACGCCACCAGTTCTTCGAAGGCATCGACGAGGCCGAGCTGAAGCAGGCCATCACGCTCATGCAGCGGATTTCCGAAAACGTCTCCAATGTGGAGGTCGAAGATGTCCGCGCGTGATGCTGCCCTCAAGCAGGAGGATCAGGTGGTCGAGCGCACGGAAGCGGAAGCTCCTGCCGTGCAGCAACCGGCCGAGCCGACCCCTGCTGCCCCGCCGCCTTTCGTCCCGAAACCGCTGCCCATCGCCCTTCTTTATGCGCTGACCTCGATCACCGCCTTCATCATGCAGGGCCTTGGCACGGCGATGATCTCCACCAACCTGCCGCTGATCGCCGGGCCGCTGGAAGCGACCCAGAACGAAGCCGCATGGCTGATGGCGGCCTATCTCTTTCCCAATGCCAGCCTCGGCCTTTTCCTGTTCAAGGTCCGCACGCAATACGGTATCCGGCAGTTCTGCGAGCTGGCGATCATCCCTTACGTCATCATCAGCCTCGCCCATCTCTGGGTCAACGATCTCAGCCTCAGCATCGCGCTGCGCTTCTTTGCCGGAGCCGCCGCCGCCCCGATCTCGTCGATGGGCTTCCTTTATATGCTGGAGATCTTTCCGCCGGCGCAAAAGCTCCGCTGGGGCCAGTGCCTGGCGCTGATCGGCCTTTCACTCGCCACGCCGCTTGCGGGCCTGATATCGCCCTCGCTTCTCGACCTGCACGACCTGCGCGGCCTCTATCTCGTTGAACTTGCCCTGGCGCTGATCGTCTTCGGCCTGATCTACATCCTGCCTTTGACATCCCCGCCCCGCGCCAAGGTCATCTCGTCGATGGACTATGTCAGTTACGGCCTGCTCGCCACATCGATGGGCTGTCTCGCCGTCTTCTTCACCATGGGCCGGCTTTACTGGTGGCTGGAAGCAGACTGGCTGGCCTGGGTGCTGATCACCGGCATCATCAGCGGCACGCTCTGCATCATGCTGGAGCTCAATCGAAAGAACAATCTCATCGATGTCCGCTGGATCGGCTCGAGGGAGATTCTCCATTTCGCCGCCGTTCTGTTCGTCTTCCGCATGCTTTTGACCGAGCAATCGACCGGCGCGATCAATTTCTTCCGCCAGCTTGGCCTGTTCAACGAACAGATGGCGCATCTCTACTGGGCAATCCTGATTGCCAGCGTCATCTCCGGCCTGTTCTGCGGCTTGATCATGAAGCCGGGCAGAGAACCCTATATCCATCTCCTGTCGCTGGTGCTGATCGCTGCCGGCACATTGATGGACAGCTATTCGACGGCGCTGACGCGGCCGGACCAGATGCTCGTCAGCCAGTCGCTGATCGCCTTCGGCTCAGGCCTCTTCCTGCCGCCCGCCATGGCTGTCGGTTTTGCCGCCGCCTTGAAGAAGGGGCTGACCTATATCATCAGCTTCATCGCCGTATTTCTGTTTACCCAGAAAGTCGGCGCCTTCATCGGCAGCGCATTGTTCGGCAGCTTCGTGACCTGGCGGGAACAGTATCACTCCGCCATTCTGACAGCGCGACTGCTGCCCACCGATCCGCTCGTCATGCAGCGCATCAACCAGTATGTCGCCGCCTACAGCCGCACCGGCTCGGACGCTGCGCAGCATACGATCCAGGGCACCAGCACTTTCGCCAAGCAGATCCAGCAGCAGGCCTATGTGCTCGCCTATAACGACGCCTTCTTCGCGACATTCCTTCTCGCGGCCGCAGCCATAACGCTGCTGTCGCTTCACATCCTCTGGAACAACCGCCACCGGTTCTTGCGCAACGCCGACACCCCGCAAACTGCCTGACGTCCGCAACCCGGCCTCAAGAACAAGACAAAGACCATGAAAACCGTATTTCGCTCCCTCGCAACCTATCTCGCGGCCGCCGTCGGCATCGTCGGCGTGCTCATCATCCTCTATGTCTGGAACCTGCCGCCCTTCAAAGGCACGATCGAGACAACCAACGACGCCTATGTGCGCGGCCAGGTGACCCTGCTCAGCCCGCAGCTTGCAGGCTATATCGTCGAAGTGCCCGTCCAGGACTACCAGAAGGTCAAAAAGGGCGATCTCGTCGCCCGTATCGACGACCGCATCTACACCCAGAAGCTGGAACAGGCGAAGGCCTCGCTCGCATCCGCGGAAGCCTCGCTTGCCAATTCGGAACAGAGCCGCAAGTCGGCCGACGCGAAAATCGTCTCCGCCAAGGCCGCGGTCGAAAGCGCCAATGCCGCCTTCGATGCCGCAAAAACCGCCTATAACCGCACCCAGTCGCTGTTGAAGAGCAATGTCTCGACACAGAGCGATTTCGAAAAGGCCCAGGCCACCTACGACCAGGCCCAGGCAGCGGTGCATCAGGCGGATGCCGCCGTCCTCGTCGCCGAACAGGACCTGAACACGATCGTCGTTAACCGCCGTACGCTGGAAGCAACCGTCGAGGGCGCCAAGGCATCCGTCGCGCTTGCCGATATCGATCTGCAGAATACCCGCATCACCGCCCCGCAGGATGGCGAACTCGGCGAAGTGACCGGCCGGCTCGGCCAGTATGTCTCGACCGGCACGCAGATCGCGTCGCTCGTTCCCAACCACGTCTGGGTCGTCGCCAATTACAAGGAAACCCAGCTCGAAGGCATGAAGCCGGGCCAGGAAATCACCTTCACGGTCGATGCTCTCGGCCACCAGAGCTTCAAGGGTCGCATCGAGCGTTTCGCGCCCGCCACCGGCTCCGAATTCTCCGTCATCAAGTCCGATAACGCGACCGGCAACTTCACCAAGGTCGCCCAGCGCATTCCCGTCCGGATCGCGATAGAGCCGAACCAACCACTCACCGAAAGCCTCGTTCCCGGCATGTCGGTCGTTGCAAGCGTTGACCTCGCGCAGCAGGGTGGACCAGCTCTGGCGCAGACGGACTGACAATTGCCGTCAGCCCGCTACCCGCGTCCTTTCCGGACAAAAAGAAACCCCGCGCCTTGTTCAGCATTTTGGGCGCGGGGTTTCTGTATCTCGATATCCGATGGAATTGGATCAGCGTCGGGCGACTGCCCGTCCCGACCATGTGGTCCGGGCCACCCAATCGTGCCAGCCTTCCTCGCCGCCATTAAAGACGTTCAGGTCGATCTTACCTTCGACGCCCTTGGAAAGGCCGGATCCGGAATATTGCCAGAACAGCCATTTGCGATCCGGATAGATCTTTGACGGATGTGCTGCGACCGAGCGCAGCCAGAACGGATAGTCGCGGAATTGGCCGCGCAAGTGATCCTTGTAGAAGTCCGGCGCGGTATAGATGACCGGACGCTGGCCGTAGTGCTTTTCGAGCTTGTCCATAAAGACCTGCATCTTTTCCAGCACGCGCTCGGTGGAAAGACGCATCTTGCAGTCGGACTGATGGTTATATTCCACGTCGATCACCGGCGGCAGCGCATCCGGGTCGCGCGGCACATTGCGAATGAACCAGTCGGCCTGTTCGCCGGCGGTGCGGCACCAGTAGAAGAAGTGATAGGCGCCGCGGCGGATACCGGCCTGGTGCGCCCTGTTCCAGTTGGTCTTGAACATCGGGTCCAGGTGATCGCCGCCATCGGTCGACTTGATATAGGCGAAAGTTGCACCTTGCGTGCGCAATTTCGCCCAGTCGATATCAGCCTGCCAGCGGGAAACATCGACGCCATGCACGGCAAAATGCCGTGGCGCGACCCGGCCGAAATTCATCGGCTTCACGTCGCTGAAACGCTGGCCATAGACCCGAAGACGCTGATGGCCGCCGGCTGGCGGCATCGGCTGGCTCAAAGCCGGATTGAGCGCCGGACGCAGCGATGCGACCGGCCGGTCGGCCGGAACCGGCATGCCGACGGTCGTCGCCATTCCATCGAAAGCATGGCTTTCCTGCGCCCCGCCGTTCCAGGCCAGCTCATGCGGATCGTTGACGGCCGCCGGAGGCGCGATCGCGGCAACCGGCGTCGGGTCGATCGAAGGAACGGATGCTGCCGGCATGGAGGGTGGAACGATCGCCTGCGACGGCGCGAGCCTTGCCGTCTTTACCGATGACGGCGGCACGGTCAGCGCTGTCTCGGGATTGGACGAGGTGCAACCGGACAGGCCGATACAGGTGGCGAGAATGGCCGATGTGGCAGCAGAAAAACGCATGAGAACCCGTACGCAAAACACCATCCCGCCCTCAATGGCCCATTTCCGGACGCAATACGGGATTTCCTAACAGGACCTTACTGAAAAATCCTAAATGCAATCTTTACGAGCCACCTGTCCCGGACCAGAACGGGTGGACGGCAAAAAGCCCCCGGGCCGGTTGGCCCAGGGGCTTGTTTTCGTCAGCTGTATTATCTTGCCTGGCTAAGCCGAGTGATGGCTGCCGCCACCTTTCGTCGCCGCGTCATGGGTATGATGGCGGTCTCTCTCGCCGCCTCCACCGGAAACCCGGCTCTTGGCATGTTTGCCATCGTCTGCCGGCGGCTTTTTCACCTCAAGCGGCTTCTTTGCATTTTCATGCGACGAGCCCGGCCCGCCCTGACGGATGCTGGCCGGCGTCTTTGTCGAAGTCGACATGGGAAACCTCCTTATCGGTCCTGCTGATAGCCCTGATGGGTGGTGTTGATCTTGCTGTTGCCCTGCTGCCCCTGTTTGCTGGGGTCTGTGGCGGACTGCAGCTGTTGACGGCGGATATCTGCATGATCATGCTCGCCGGAACCCTTGTGGCTCAAGTTTTCGGAAGGTGTCGGGGGAAGTCTGCTACCCATGGGGATCCTCCTTGGCTTGGGTTTCCATAGTCCCAACCAATCAGCCCGCAGACGGTTCCTTAAAAACACCAGGCATGATGGCAGCCCTTCACCACAATCGTCTTATAAAAAAATCCGTTCACTTACTGAAATACGCCGGCAGCGATAACACCATCGTAAGAACTGCTGCGGATAGTGCGCCTCATATTAGATATTAGCACTCACTCATCCGAAGGGCGCGGCTCATGCGCTTCATCCAGCTCAAGCTTGTTGGCCCCGCAATCATTGCGGTGACGCTGATCATTGCCGGCATGGCGGCCATTCCCTATTTCGGCTTCAGCCAGATCGACGCGTCGCTGCGCGAGCGGGAAGAAACGCTTGTCAGGCGCAATATCGAATTGTGGATCGACGATATCGAGTTTTCGCTCTCCGCCTGGACGATCTGGGACGAGTCGATCGCCAAGATCGACAATATGTTCGATTTCGAGTGGACGGATCGCAATATCGGCGCTTCGCTGCTCGGCACGTCGCGTACCCGTTTCGTCGCCATCGTCGATGCGCAGGACCGGCTGATCTATTCGCGCACCGACGATAGCATCAAGGAGCGGAAATTCTTCATGAGAGGCGCGCAAGCCATCGCGACGGATGCCTCGGCCCTCGTGGCAAGCATCCGGTTCAGCGAGAAGAACCGCGTTGTCGAAGGCATACCGGAACAGCTTTCGGTCAGCCGTATCGAGGTTCTGGGCGATGACGCCGTGCTGATGACCGCGTCGCTTTTCCAGGCGGATTTCGGCACTGCAAGGCCGACGGGCAACCGCGCCCCGATCCTGATTTCCGCCATGCCGATCGCCGGCAATATCCAGGACTTCTTCGGAACCCGCTTCCTGCTCGACGATGCCCGGTTGAGCACGCTCGCCGATGTCGCACCCGACAGGGCCCGTGCCGCGATTGCGGTCGGTCCGGGCGGTGAGATCGAAGTCCTGTCCTGGCGCCCGCCGTCACCGGCTGCCGATATTTTCTACCGGTCCCTGCCGCTGATCATCACGGTCGGCATCGTTCTGCTCACCGCCGGCATTTTCGCACTGCGCACATCCCGCAACGCGGCGCGCATGCTGGTTGCGCGGGAAAAGCGCATGCGGCATGCCGCAACCCACGACTTCCTCACCGGCCTTGCCAACCGCGCCCTGCTGAAATCGGAATTTCAGGCATTGAGCGAAAAAGGCCCGCTCACCGTCATCTGTCTGGATCTCGACGGTTTTAAAAAGGTCAACGACACCCATGGCCATGCCGTAGGCGACGAACTCCTGAAAGTCGTCGCCGAGCGGCTGCGTGAGGGCACGCGGGAAACGGATCACCTCTTCCGTCTCGGCGGCGACGAATTCGCCATTCTGATGCCGGGTGTGACGGGAGCCGAAGCGAGGGAGATCTGCGGCAGGCTTGCCGGCTCCCTGTCGGAACCGGTCGACCTGCCGAAGTGCGCCGTGTCGATCGGAGCCTCCTTCGGCATCATGCCCATCGAGACCAGCGAAACCTCCTGCGACACCGCTTTTGCGGCAGCCGATGCAGCCCTTTACCGCGCCAAGGCCTTCGGTCGCGGCAGCGTCAGGCTGGCCGGCGAATTGCAGTCGGAACCACCTGCCCTCACCCGCCTCAGCGCGTGACCTACAGGATATTCTAGCGCCGCAGCAGCCTGAGCGCGTTGATCGTCACCAGCACGGTCGCGCCCGTATCGGCAAGGATTGCCGGCCACAGTCCGGTGACGCCGATGATCGTCGTCACCAGAAATACCGCCTTCAATCCAAGCGCGATGGTGATGTTCTGCCAGATATTGCGCATCGTCCGCTTCGACAGGTCGATCATTCCGGCAATATCCGACACCCGGCCATGCAGCACCGCCGCATCGGCCGTTTCCAGAGCAACGTCGGTGCCGCCGCCCATGGCAATGCCGATATCGGCAGCAGCCAATGCCGGCGCGTCGTTGATCCCGTCGCCGACCTTGCCGACGACAAACCCGTCGCGCTGCAATTCGCCGACGATACGCTGCTTGTCTTCCGGCATCAGCTCGGCGCGCACCTCTATCCCGAGATCCTTGCCGATCGCGGCTGCCGTGCGGGCATTGTCGCCGGTCAGCATAACCGTCGTCACGCCGAGATCGGCAAGCGCTTTCAGCCCGGCCTTCGCATCGGCACGCGGTTCGTCGCGCATGGCGATCGCCCCGGCCAGAACACCACCGACGACGAGCACGGAAACCGTCTTGCCCTCGTCGTTGAGCCCGGTGATCTGCCGCGAATGCGCCATCGGCAGCGACACCCGCTCCACCGCCGCCTTTGGCGATCCGAGAAACACCTCAGCGCCATCGACCACCGCCGTAACGCCCTTGCCGCCCAGCGCCTTGGCCTCGCTTGCAACAGGAATATCCAGCTCGTATTCGGCAGTCTTGGCCAGAATTGCCATTGCCAGCGGATGGCTGGAGCCGGTTTCAAGCGCCGCCGCAATCCGCAACACGTCATCTGCATTCCGGCCGAAGGCGATCACGTCGGTCACCTGCGGCTTGCCGGAGGTCAGCGTTCCGGTCTTGTCGAAAGCGACAGCCGTCAGCTTGCCGAGTGTCTCGAGTACCGCGCCGCCCTTCAACAGCAGGCCCCGACGAGCGCCGGACGAAAGCGAGGCGGCGATTGCTGCCGGCGTCGAGATGACCAGAGCACACGGGCAGCCGATCAGAAGAATGGCCAGCCCCTTATAGACCCACTCACCCCAGTCCGCGCCGGCAAGAAGCGGCGGCAGGATGGCAACCAGCGCCGCGACCACAACCACGCCGGGCGTATAATAACGCGAGAACCGGTCGATGAAGCGTTCGGTCGGCGCCTTCTTTTCCTGCGCCTCTTCCACCAGCCGCACAACGCGGGCGATCGTATTGTCTTCGGCGGCAGCCGTCACGCGGACGCGCAGCGCCGCATCGCCATTGATCGTGCCGGCAAAAACCTGCTCGCCTTCGCTCTTGGAAACCGGCGTGCTTTCACCCGTCACCGGCGCCTCGTCGATGGCGCTTGTCCCTGCAACAATGATGCCGTCGGCCGAAATCCGGTCGCCCGGCCGCACCAGAATGACGGAGCCGACGGCGAGGTTTTCCGCCGGCACTTCGCGTGTCTTGCCGTTGTCCTCCAGCAGCGCCGTCTTCGGCACCAGCGCCGTGAGGCTCTGAATGCTGGAACGCGCCTTGCCGGCTGCGACCCCTTCCAGAAGCTCGCCGACCAGAAATAGGAAAACGACGGCCGCCGCTTCTTCCGATGCATCGATGATGACGGCGCCGAGCGCGGCAATCGTCATCAGCATCTCGATCGAAAACGGCGTGCCGGCGAAAGCCGCCATGATCGCCCGCCGCGCGATCGGCACGAGACCGATCAGCATCGCGACGGTGAAGATGATACTGTCATAGGCCGGAACGAGATGCCCAAGCCCATAGGCGATCACCAGCACCAAGCCGACGAGAATGGTCAGCCGACCCTTCTTCGATTTCCACCAGGGCCCATCCATCGGCGTGTGATCGTGCCCATGCAGGCCTTCGACTTCGGCGTGATCATGGTCATGATCCGCATGATCATGCCCGCCGCCATGGTGATGTGGATGGTCATGCCCATGGTGATCATGGCTGCAGCTGGGGCCGTGCTCGTGGTCAACGGAGCCCCTCACCCCGCCTCCGCTTCGCTCGGCGACCCTCTCCCCGTGCACGGGGCGAGGGGGAACCTCGGCGTCGCGGCTGGTCCCCTTCTCCCCGCCTGCGGGGAGAAGGTGCCGGCAGGGGGATGAGGGGCCGGTGTCGACGGCACCCTTTTTACCCAATGCCCGCAAGGAATAGCCCAGTCCGGACACCTTTTTTTCCATGGCGACAAGATCGACGCTGCCATCGTGGCTTACCGTCATGGTCCCGGCGGCAACCGAAACCGAGACATCCTCGACGCCGGAAACGCGCCGCACGGCCGTGTCGATCTTCGTCGCGCAGCTGGCGCAATCCATGCCGCCAACCTTGTAGCGCGCCTGATGTGAGGTCCCGTTATCCGTCATGTCACTCTCCGCCATTGCATCGAGCACCCCTTCTAGGACCTCTAGTCACTAGAGCTGCAAGGGTCTTTTCACCAAAAAAATCATCAAGCCCGACAAAAACTGCCGCAACAGCGCCTTTAAAACGTGGACTGCCCGTCAAACAGGCTTGCGGGCCGATCGCTCAAAAAATAGAATTACCCCCAAAGTCCGGGGGGTATCCCCGGTCAACCGGTTTCCCGAAAGGTCTTCGTCCCGTGAACGTCTCTCGCCTTCTTCGCGCGTCGGCTGTCGCAGCCATCGCCTCTCTCGCCGGCGCCTCCGCCGCCAGCGCCCAG
Organism: Hyphomicrobiales bacterium; assembly: GCA_900469445.1. Classification (GTDB taxonomy): domain Bacteria; phylum Pseudomonadota; class Alphaproteobacteria; order Rhizobiales; family Rhizobiaceae; genus Neorhizobium. Next base: position 1,009 of record UBXM01000011.1, on the reverse strand, counting down.
TCGAAGACCCTCACCATTTCGTGGTGGGGTTATAATGGCGAGAAGATGAACGCGAATATCATCGAGCCGTTCAAGAAGATCTGCGGTTGCGATATCGTTTTCGAAACCGGCAACAATGCCGACCGCCTCAACAAGCTGCGCCTGCGCGACGGCAAGGGCGTCGACATCATCTACCTCTCCGACAGCTTCTCGCAGCTCGGCATCGAACAGGGTCAGTTCCTCGAGATCGATCCGGCCAAGATCCCGAACCTGTCGGAAATCTACGAGCTTGGCCGCCAGCCGCAGGGCAAATACGGCCCGGCCTACACGATCGGCCGCGTCGGCATCGTTTACGACAGCGCCAAGGTCAATCCGCCGATCACCTCATGGGGCGATCTGTGGCGCGCCGATCTCGAAAAGTCGATCTCGCTGCCGGGCATCACCACCACGGCCGGCCCGATGGTCGTCCTGCAGGCCGGCAAGCACGGCGGCACGGATGCGTTCGAAGACAGCGAAGGCGCCTTCTCGGCAATCGAGGAACTGAAGCCGAACGTGGTGAAGAACTACAATACCGGCTCCGAACTGGTGAACCTCATCTCCACCGGCGAAGTCCGCGTGGCGATCGCCCAGGACTTCACGCTTGCCTCCATGCAGGCGGCTGTCCCGACCATGGTCTGGGCCAAGCTTTCTGACGGCGATATCGCCACCGTCAACACGATCAACATCCCGAAGGGTTCGGAAAATGTCGATCTCGCCTACCAGTTCATCAACTTCGTTCTGTCTAAGGAAGTCCAGCAGAAGGAAGCCGAACAGGGTGTCGATGCACCGATCAACACCAAGGTCGAGCTGACGCCGGAACAGGCAAAGATGTGGACCTACGGCGCCGAACAGGTAAACAGCCTCTCGCGCATCGACTACGCCAAGATGAACGAGGCCAAGACCGACTGGATCGACCAGTGGAACGAGCTGTTCGCACAGTAAGCTCGGCGTAAAATCGCCCCTCACCCTAACCCTCTCCCCGCACGCGGGG
>UBXM01000023.1 GCA_900469445.1 Hyphomicrobiales bacterium | reverse complement strand
ATTGCGGGGTTCCAACTCATGTGTTTCCACCCTTTCCGATTGGCGGCTTCACCCGGCGTGTCGAGTGAGCCGTGTATCCTGACATAGTTCGAACTGGCGACCGGCTTGCCATCGAGGTGTATCTGCAGGTCCCGTTTGCAGCATGGCCCCGAATTTACGTCACGTGATTTGCCCTGATGATTGGCGCGACTTCTGTGCCGAGAAGTTCGATCGACCGCTTCATCGCTGTGGCATCGAGAGAGGCCGTACTCATCTGGAACGTGATGCGCGAAACCCCGCCCAATATCTCGCTGGCCTGCTGCATCTTGGCTGCCACGGTTTGCGGATCGCCGATGAGGAAAGCGCCCTGCGGGCCGGCCATCGTTTCAAATTGCTGACGTGTCGGCGGCGACCATCCGCGCTCGCGACCGATCGTCGTCGTCAGATGCGCCCAACCGGGAAAAAAGGCGTCCTTTGCGGCAGCATCCGTCTCGCCGACAAAGCCCATGGCATGCACACCGACCTTCAGCACATCCGGGCTATGTCCTGCACGCTTTCCCGCTTCACGGTAGAGATCGATCAGCGGGCGGAAGCGATCGAAACTTCCGCCAATGATTGCCACCATCAGAGGAAGGCCGAGAGCGCCGGCCCGCGCGAAAGATTGTGGCGTGCCACCGACGCCGATCCATATCGGCAACTGCGATTGGTGAGGGCGCGGAAAAACGCCTTGTCCGTTGAGCGACGGGCGGAAACGCCCCTCCCAGGTGACATTGGTCGTCTCGCCCAGCGCAAGCAAAAGATCGAGCTTTTCCGCGAAGAGGTCGTCATAGTCGCGCGTATCGAGGCCGAACAGCGGATAAGCCTCAGCGAAGGACCCGCGACCGACAACGATTTCCGCGCGCCCCCTGGAAATCAGATCCAGCGTTGCGAATTCCTGGAAGACGCGCACCGGGTCGGCGGCACTCAGGACGGTCACCGCGCTCGTCAGCCTGATCCGGCTCGTGCGTGCCGCGGCGGCTGCGAGAATGATGGCGGGCGCGGAATCGAGAAATTCCCCACGGTGATGTTCACCGATACCAAACACGTCCAGTCCGACACGGTCCGCGACTTCGACTTCCTCGATCAGTTCGGCCATGCGGTCGGTAGGAGATGGAAGGCGGCCTGTTGCCGGATCGGGAAGAATGGCTGCAAAACTGTCGATACCTATTTCCATCGCGTATTCCTTGAAATTTGCGGGATGCGGCTGGTTACCGAGACGGCGAGCCTGAGCTGTCATGATCGCTGCACCCGACCAGCAGGTGGACGCCATAACGCCCCATCATCCGGGCCGGCGGGCACTGCTTTCCTTCTACGAAAACACACTCCACGACCCGCACACTCGCCATCGGCACCGTGGCGCGAAGACTGTCATTTCGGTTCATGATGCGGTAGTGCTCGTTGCTGCAAAGCAATGTTGCGGAATGGGGAACGCCAACTTGGACATTGAGGATTTGCGGGCTTTTGTCGAAGTCGTTGATATCGGCGGCGTTTCCGCCGCCGCGCAGCGACTGGGTGTTTCCAAGTCAATGGTCAGCCGTCAGCTTACTAGGTTGGAAAACGAGCTTGGTATCCAGCTTCTGGTCAGGACCACACGCGGAGTGTATCCCACCGAGGCCGGGAGTCTTTTCAGGGATTATGCCGCCCGTGTCAGCGCCGAGATCGATTTGGCCAAGGAAACAATCCTGCCCGAAGGCGAGTTGCGCGGACGGTTGCGTATTGCCGCGCCGTTGTCATTCGGCCCGACACATCTTGCTCCCGTCATCGCGCAAATGGCGCAGCACCACCCGCTGCTGCAGATCCAGACCCATTATAGCGATCAGGTCGTCGATCTCGTTGCCGATGGCTATGATTGCGCCATCCGGCTGGGCTACCTTCAGGAATCAAATCTCGTCGCCAGACGTGTAGGGCCACTATATGGCAAGCTGGTTGCGAGCCCGGATTATGTCGCCAAACACGGCTCACCTGAAAAGCCGGAGGATATTCAGGCTCATCAGGCACTCATGCAGGGTACGGAACCGTGGCATTTTCTCGATGGCGAGAAAGTCGTCAGCGTCAACCCGCGAGGTCGCTTTAAGGCTGACAACGCTGTCGCGCTCGTGGCGGCAGCCGTGGCCGGCGTGGGCATAGCCTATCTGCCGGATGGCATCACCGACGAATATGTGGCGGCGGGGGCGCTTTTGCCGCTTATGACAAACCACCCGCCACCGCCGGCAGGCATTTACGTTGTGCGTTCGCCCACTCCGTATCCGCTCAGAAAGGTGCGCGTGCTTACCGAAATGCTGATCGAGTGCTTTGAGCAACAGGTCGCCGCGCAGGGCCCGGGTCCAGTCTGGAATTAGCGCCCGAAGAAGACCGCCGAAATCGGCGACCACTTTCAGGCGGCGAAAATGGCGTCGTCCAGATCGAGCTGTTGTCCAGCACTGACGGTGCCTAATCTTTGGCCGTCGCTTTGCTCAGCGGCTCGGGAATCGGCTGGAGCAGCAAGCGGTCGCGGCCTGACATGTCGTCTCCCTGCACCTGTTCCGAAAGACGATCTTCATCCCGCTGACGAACGTCTTCAGCTGTCTCCTCGATATCCAGCTCGGCATATCCCAATGCCCGAAGCCCTTCCGCCCCCATGAGATAGGCGGATTCCACCGTCTCGCGGATCTGATAATCCACACCTGCGCGGATCAGTTCGACCGCGTGGCCGCGATCGTAGCTTCTCACCAGGATCCTGGCCTGCGGAAACTCATGCTGCGCCAGTTCCACCATGTGCATTGCCGCCTTTGGATCGTTGATGCAGATCATCAGTGCATCGGCGGAGCCGGCGCCGGAATGGCGCAGGGTATCGAGCCTCGTGCCATCTCCGAAAAAGACCTTGAAACCGAACCGTCCGGCATCACGGATGCGGTCGGGGTTCGTGTCGATCACCGACAGGCTGACGCCCCTTGCGAGCAGCATTTGCGACGCGATCTGGCCAAAACGCCCGAAGCCGATCATCAGTACCCTGCCCTTCAGATCACGAGCGAGGTCGATCCCGTCCATCGACGCTTCATTCCGCAGCAATCGATCCGCCGCAAGCATGAGAAGCGGCGTCAGGGCCATGGAGAAGATGACGACGGTCGTGAACAAGGCATTCTCGCGCGCGTCGATCACGCCGCCCGCTGCGGCAGCGGAATAGAGCACGAAGGCGAACTCCCCTCCCTGCAGAAACATCGAGGTGCGGTGCAGTGCCTTGTGATTGGAGCCGCCGAACAGCCGCGCCACCCCATAGACCACCAGCCCCTTGGCGATGGTGAAAGCGACCAGCATGGACAGGAGCAGCCACCATTCCGCCGCGACGACCGACAGGTCCAGCGACATCCCGACGGCGAGAAAGAACAGTCCCATCAGCAGGCCGCGAAACGGCTCGATGTCGCTCTCGATCTGGTGGCGATAACTCGAGCTCGACAACATCACCCCGGCGAGAAAGGCCCCCATTGCCATGGAAAGGCCGGCGGCATCCATCAGCAGCGCCGCCCCCAGAACCACGAGCAGCGCTCCAGCCGTCATCACCTCGCGCGTCCGGGCGCGTGCCAAAAGCGCGAAAAACGGATTGAGACCCCATTTGGAAACGCCCAGCAAGGCGATGAGCGCGCCGACGGCCAACAGAATGTCGATCCAGCCCGACTGCTCTTGCGATAGCGGAGACAGGAATGCGACCACCGCCAGAAGCGGAACAATCATCAGGTCTTCGAAGAGGAGGATCGAGACGGATTTCTGACCCTCGGCACTCGACATCTCACCGCGGTCCTGCAGCACCGACATGATGACGGCAGTCGAGGAGAGAACGAAACCTGCACCGGCAACGAAAGCCACCGGCCCCGGCAGAGCGAATATCAGCATTCCCGTCAGGGCAAGCGCCGCAGTGGCCACCGCCACCTGCACCAGTCCCAGCCCGAAAATCTGGCCGCGCATGGCCCACAGCTTGTGCGGGCGCAGTTCAAGCCCGATCACGAACAGGAACATCACCACACCGAGCTCGGAAAAATGCAGGATGGACAGCGTGTCGGTGAACAGGCCGAGCACCGATGGACCGACGAGCACGCCGGCCGAGAAGTAACCAAGAACCGATCCCAGACCGAGCCGCCGGAACAAAGGCACCGCGGCCACCGCCGCTCCCATCAGGACGATTGCAGGTCCGATCGTCTGCCCCAAGCTCGCTTCTGCCATACATTCGCCTTTCAGTATCAACTGCTCGAGAGAGCCGGTGTCGCCGCGTATTCCTCGGAATCCGCTTACAAGGGACCGTTGGTAGCGCTGCAGAGACCGGCTGGATAGTCGCGTGATCTGCAAAAGTCTGTTGCAGATCCTGGAACACCAAATCCCTGACTGCGAAGCTGAAAGTGGCGGCCTACGCGCCGGACACCGGCGAAGCTGTGGTAGCCTGAAGCGTCGGCGCGCATTGCTTATCTTTTAAGATGAGCTCACCCGTGCGGGATCGTATGCTGTTGCGGGCCTATCCTAAATAGATAGTCCGGCGAAATGTCCTCAAGGCTCGTCACACCGAGAAGCGCCATGTTGCGATGGAGTTCCGTCTTCAGGATTTCGGCAGCTTTAATGACGCCGGGCTCTCCACCGACCGCCGCCGCATAAAGGAATGGTCGTCCGACGAATATGAAGTCCGCTCCCAGGGCCAGGGCCTTGACGATATCGGCTCCTCGGCGAAAACCGCCATCGACCATCACCGCAATATCTCTACCGACCCTTTCGGCAATGCCCGGAAGCGCATCAAGCGGCGCCATCGTTGCATCCAGCTGGCGACCTCCGTGATTGGAGACTATGATGCCATTCGCGCCAATTTCGACAGCATGTGCTGCATCATCGGGATGCAATACGCCTTTGACGACGAGATTACCGTTCCAGCGAGCGCGGATGCGCTCGAGATGCTTCCAGTTCAGATGATCCTTCTTGCCGAAATCGCGCATCACGTTGGAGGCGATGATCGGAGCACCTCGGGTGGCATAGGAATTCTCGAAATGCGGAATGCCGTGTCTAATGATCGTTTTCAGGAATGTCCCGATAGTCCAGCGAGGGTGAGAAACTCCCTCCCAAGCAAGGCGCAGACTTGGACGGAGCGGGGTCGAGAAGCCGGCTCGAATATTGTTTTCGCGATTGGCAAGCGCTGCTGTATCGACGGTCAGCACAAGCGTCTCGAAGCCTGCGTTAGCGACACGATCGACAAGTGCGTCAATACGATCGGGCTCTCCGGGAAGATAGGCTTGAAACCATGCATGTGGTGCGGCCGCAGCGACGTCTTCGAGCCGGATCAGCGAGGAGCCGCTCATGATCATGCCTATGCCGGCTTCGGCAGCCCCGGTGGCAAGCGCTATGTCGCCACGATAGGCCATGAGCGCACTGATGCCCATCGGTGCAATGCCGATCGGTGCATCATAGGTTCGACCGAACAGCGTTGTCTTTGCCGAACGCTTTGAGACATCCCTGAGAACACGTGTGCGAAAGGCGTATTCCGTAAACGATTGCGCATTGTTACGCAGCGAGGCGTTCGTTTCGCTTGCTCCGGCAATGTAGCCAAAGAGCGGGCCTGGCAGATGGCGCCGAGCCTTTTTCTCGAAGTCATCAAGACTGAGGATAGCGTTTAGGGCCACGCTTTTCCGCCCAGCGCCGATGTCTGCCACGAAAATCTCTCTCCATTTGGTGAAAATCTGGGCGAACCGCTCGGTAGAAAAGCGGTTCGCCATTCAGTCTCAGTCCTCGCTGGCCTCGAACGCTTCCTTACGACCCTTGCGGATAGCTGGAAGGATCAGCGTGAGCAGCATGCCCGCCGTGATCAGCAACAGGACGGCGCTGATCGGACGCTCGACGAAAACGAGAGGATCGCCCTGTGACAAGAGCAGGGCCCGTCTCAGGTTCGTTTCGAGGAGCGGCCCCAGAACGAAGCCAAGGAGCAGCGGACCCGCTTCGCATTTGGCTTTTCGCAGGACATAGCCGAGCACGCCGAACAGGATCACCAATGCGACGTCGAAGCCGCGATTGTTGACGCTGTAGACGCCGATGCAGCAGAACAACAGGATCGCCGGATAGAGAAGGCGGTAAGGCACCTTCAGCAGACGAACCCAAACGCCGATCAGTGGCAGGTTGATGACGAGCAGCATCGCATTGCCGATCCACATCGACGCCACGAGCCCCCAGAACAGTTCCGGCTGGTTCTGGATGACCGATGGACCGGGTGTGATCCCGTGGATCGTCATGGCGCCGAGCATCATTGCCATGATCGAGTTCGATGGAATGCCGAGGGTGAGAAGCGGAATAAAGGATGATTGCGCTCCGGCATTATTGGCGGCCTCCGGGCCGGCCACGCCGGCAATCGCCCCATGGCCGAATTTTTCGGGCGTCTTGGAGATCTTTTTCTCAACCGAATAGGCGCTGAATGCGCTGAGCGTCGCGCCGCCGCCCGGCAGAACGCCGAGAATGGTGCCGACACCGGTGCCGCGAAGGACCGCGCCCCAGCTTTCCTTGAACTCCTGCTTAGTCGGCCAAAGACGGCCAATCGTGCTTTGCAGCACGCCGCGTGCTTCCTTGAATTCGAGATTGCTGGCGATCTCGGCAACACCGAACAGGCCGACGGCTATAACGACGAAATCGATACCGTCATAAAGTTCGGTAGAACCGAAGGTAAGGCGCGTCGAGCCGCTGTTGACATCGATGCCGACCATGCCGAGGACGAGGCCCAGGCAAACCATGCCGATCGCCTTGATCACCGATCCATGCGCCAAGATCGTTGCCGCCAGCAGACCGAATATACAAAGCGAGACATATTCGGCCGGTCCAAAGGACAGCGCAAAGGACGAAAGCGTCGGGCCGGCGACCGCAAGACCGATAGTCGCTACCGTCCCGGCAAAGAAGGAGCCGAGGGCTGCGATCGCGAGTGCTGCCCCCGCTCGTCCCTTTCGGGCCATCTGGTATCCGTCGATCGCCGTGACGACCGCCGAGGCCTCACCGGGCAGATTGACCAGGATCGCAGTCGTCGAGCCACCATATTGCGCACCATAAAAGATGCCTGCCAACATGATGAGAGCGCCGAGCGGCGGCAGAAAAAACGTGACAGGCAGCAGGATCGCGACTGTGGCAGTCGGGCCGATCCCCGGCAGGACGCCGATCAGCGTACCCAGCAGTGCACCTACGAAACAGAAGAAGAGGTTGGTCGGGGTAAAGGCTTCGGAGAAGCCCAGCATGAGGACATCGAGAAATGCCATGGGTATTCCTTCCAGTCTCGATCAGAACGGCAGGATCGGCATCTGAACGCCGAGGCCGTAGATGAAGACGAGAGCGCCAAAGATCGTCAGCAGGACGGTGGAGATCGCGATCTCGCGCCAGCGCGACTCCTGATCAGCAAGACTGCCGATCACGAGAAGCCAGATCGTTGAGACGATAAAACCCAACGTTTCCGACATGAAAGCGAAGCCGGCGATTGCGACGACGAGAATGATCAGAGGTTTGAAGTTTGACTCGTCGAACGGTTCGTAGGCCTTGCCCAACGCTTTGATCAGGACATACGCACCGATCGCGATCAGCATCCCGCAGATCACATCCGGCAAAAAGCCCGCACCCATCATCGCAGCCGAGCCGAACTGGAGGTCACGCCCGGCCCAAAGACCAAGCGCTCCCAACCCGATCATCACGCCCCCCGCCAAGATATCGGGAAAATCCCGCTTTGCTGTGGAGGAGCCGCTCATCACTTCACCCAAGGCGTTTCATTCCAGATCTTCTGGAAGCGTGCCAGACGATCCGGCATCTGCTTTTCCCAGTCCGGCCCAGACAGATAAGCCAATGGAAGCGCAAGCTGCTTAGCCTGTTTCTGGAATTCGGGATTGTCGAGAACCTTCTTCATGGCTTCGCCGAATTTCTGGGTGATTTCATCCGACAGTTCGCGCGGCGCCGCGATACCGCGTTCGGACGTCATCTCGACGTCAAATCCCTGCTCCTTGGCCGTCGGCACATCCGGCAATTGCGGCGAACGATCCGTACCGAAATGAGCGATCATGCGCAGTCCCGACGTGTCATTGCCGGCAAACTCGCTGATGTTGAGACCACCACCGGAGACCTGTGAGCCGAGAATTGCCGTGCGGGTTTCACCGGCGCCGGAAAACGGGATATGGGTAAAAGTTGTGCCGGTCGCAGCGCCGAGCAGAATGATCGCCAGATGGTCATCCGTGCCAACACCGGAAGAGCCGTAGGAGACAGCGCCCGGCTTTGCCTTTGCAGCGTCGACGAAATCCTTCAGCGTCTTGATCTCGGAAGCAGCCGGCACGACGATCGCGGTCGGGTCATCTACGATGCGGACGATCGGCTTGATCGTCTTGGGATCGTAACCAAGCTTGCGCTGCACCTGCATCGACAGGTAGCCCGGTGTGTTGATGTAGGAGAAAGTGTAGCCGTCCGGCTTTGCCTTGGACAGCGCCGTATAGGCAATCTCGCCGGATGCGCCGGGCCGGTTTTCGATGACGATGTCGGCGCCGAGTTCTTTTTCCAGGAACGGTTCGATGGCGCGCGCCATGACGTCCGTGCTGCCGCCCGGAGCAAAGGCCACAATCATCTGGATCGGGCGGTCATTCGGCCATTCGGCGTGAGCATAAGAGGCCGACGCGGCAAATACCGCGGCAGCGAATGCGAATTTTATCTTGCAATGCGTCATGTCCAATCCTCCATTGGATAGTGGCGGGCCCGGCTCCCGCGCTATGTTGTGCCGGGTTCTCCCCCCATGGCTACGGATAGTTTCCGCGCAGCCACTTGAAGAATTTCGAGATTTTTCTTGATTGCATCTTCCGAGAAACGAGCAGGCGGACCGGTCAAAGCGAGTGAACCAAAAAGAGTGGCGCCATCGCGAAATATCGGCACCGCGACGCTGGCGACCTGCGGATCGCGTTCACCGGCCGTCGCGTAAAAACCTGCCTTGCGAATTTCGTCGTAAATCGAACCCGGGCGATCAATAAAAGCCAAGATGACACGCCCGGGCGCACCCCGGTCGAGCGGATAGGTACTACCGACGCGTGCAGAATGGCGAATTGACTGATGCGAGTCATGTCGGAACAGGCAGACGCGCTCGTCGCCTTCCCGAACATAGATCGCAGCGCTTTCGCCCGTCTGCGTCACCAAATCGGCGAGCAGAGGCTCAATGATGTCGGAGGCACGGAAGGTCGATTGGTAGATATTTCCAAGCTTCATGAGCGTGGGACCGAGACGCCAGCTCGCATCATCGTTGCGGACGAGTAACTGATGCTTTGCCAGTGAACGGGCGATGCGCAGAACCGTGGATTTGTCGAGCTCAACGCGGCGCGCAAGCTCGCCCAACGACAGCGTGTAATCACGGTCGGTAAATGCTTCCAGCAATGATGCGGCGCGCTCAACAGCTGCAACGCCGGCTGAATTTCCAGGCATGGGCTCCTCCCAAAAAGGTGTTCATCACTTCGTACGTTGTACTAGGTACAACACCTTTTCAATTAGTACAATACGCGATAAATGACATTCGTCAACGGGCAAGCCACCCGTTCAGACGTTCTGTCGATCGGATTGCATGGAGGAGCATATGAATACGACAACCCCAACGGGAATCAGCCGAATGGCGCGGGTCATGGTAACCGGCGCCGAATTGGTTGAAGAGGCTCGAGAATTGCTCGCCTCGCATAATGTCGAAACAATCTATGCGCCGGCCTATTCCACATCGGAAGATTTGGCTGCAATCGCCCGGGACCGGGAGGTCGATGCGATTCTCGTTCGTCAGGGCAATATCGACAGATCGGTTATTGGTTCATCGCCGCGCCTTCGCGTGATCGCCAAGCATGGTAGCGGTGTCGACAACATCGATCTCTCGGCAGCCTCCGACCGCGGCATTCCGGTCCTGCGGGCTTTGGCAGCCAATGCCCAGTCGGTGGCGGAGCTGGCAATCGGTCTGACGGTCAGCCTGATGAAGGACGTCGTTCCCCTGAACGCCGCTGTGAAAGGTGGTAGCTGGCCGAAGACGAAATATGTGGGTCGCGATCTGTCAGGCGCCGTTTTTGGCGTCATCGGTTATGGCGAGATCGGCCAGCGGGCGGCATCGCTCGCAAGAGGCCTCGGCATGCAGATCGTCGCCTATGATCCGTTTGCCGGCGACACTGCCGAAGTAAAGGTCAGCCGCGATCTCGATCGCGTATTGGAGGTGGCGGATATTGTCAGCCTCCATTGCCCGCTCATGCCCCAGACCCATCACCTGATCAATACCGAAAGGTTGGCGCTGATGAAGCCGACGGCATTTCTCGTCAACACGGCTCGGGGCGCCGTTGTCGATGAAGCGGCACTCATTCAGGCGCTGCAATCGGGAACAATCGCCGGCGCAGCTCTGGACAGTTTCGAGATCGAGCCGCCTGCGACGGACAATCCGCTATGGTCACTGCCCAATGTGATCGCGACACCGCATGTCGGGGGAGCCAGCCGCTCTGCGCTGCGCAACATGGCGGTACAAAGCGCCCAGCACATCATCGATGTTCTGGAAGGACGAAGCTTCGATGACAGGGCTCTCGCCAACCGGGATCTCATCGCTGCGGCATAAGCGGCACAATGTTTCAAAAAGGAGGAATGGAATGATTGGTTTTCGCATTTGCAAACGCGAGCGCAAGGTTGATGCAAAGTGGGTTGAGGCGTTTCGGGCGCTTCCGGTTGCCAATATCAGTGACGTGATGAGCCGAATGTCCGCAGGCGGCGCGGCGCTGCGGCCTTTTTATACGGGCGGAAACATGGTCGGACCGGCCGTCACGGTCAAGGCACGCCCCGGCGACAACCTGATGGTCCACAAGGCGCTCGACATCGCGGAGCCCGGCGACATCATTGTCGTGGACGCTGGAGGCGATCTTTCCAATGCCATTATCGGTGAACTGATGGTGGCGCATGCGGAAAAACGCGGCCTCGGAGGAGTCGTTATTTATGGCGCGATCCGCGACAGCGCAGAACTTTTGGCTGGCAGCTTCCCGGTATTCGCATGCGGCGTGACACATCGCGGCCCTTACAAGGACGGACCTGGTGAAGTGAACGTTCCGATTGCAATAAATGGAATGGTCATCAATCCTGGAGATCTTATCTGCGGTGACGCCGATGGGCTTGTGTCTGTGGCGATGGATAGCGCCGAGCAGATTTTCGAGGCAGCATCGAAAAAGCATGCCGCGGAAACAAAACAGATGGAAAATATCAAAGCAGGCAAGAACGATCGCGCGTGGGTCGATGCCGCGCTGACCAAATTGGGTTGTGAGGTTTCAGCCTAGCAAGCCTTCCCTCTCCAGTTTCAAACCGCCATGAGTTATGCAGCCCGGACATTCTGCGCGAAGTCGCGTGTTCGGGCTGTTTTTTTGTGCAAAAACAATGTCCGAACCCTACACTTCGCTTGAATAACAAGTGACCTTTTAGATTCGGGAGATCCAGACATGCAAAATCAGCGATATTCAACGGCTTCCATGCCCTTGCCCTTAAGGAGTTGAGCAGGCGGTGGAGCGTGTCCCACGCGCAACGGCACGATGCATATCAAAACCAAACATGACTATTATAGTAATATTTTACTCTGCGCCCGTTGTGTTTGAATTTGCGCTTTGATAGTCGCTCAGTCATGCAAATGGCCTTTTCTTCGGACCTGCTCGGCACTTTTATCACTCTCCGCAAACGGTTGCTGTCCAGCATTTCGCGGTTCGTCGGCTCGCATGCCGCGGCGGAAGATCTCGTGCAAGACACGTTCCTGCGACTATGGGAACGTCGTGAACGACTGCCGGAAGCATCACAGCTGCAAGGTTACGTCGTTCGTACCGGTAGAAACCTTGCGATCGATTTTCGCCGGCGCCAACGTATCGCGCCCTTCGTGGAAGGCGTAGAACATCTCGACTTCCTGACCGACAATGCGCCGACGCCGGAAGATCACCTTCTGGCGCGAGACCGGATGCGGTCCTTGTCCGAGGCAATCGCCGCCCTGCCGCCCCGCGCTCGCGAGGTTTTCGTCATGGCCCGCATCGATGGCATGACCTATGTCGAAATCGGCGCGAAGCTCGGCATATCCTCGAAAACCGTGTTCAGTCACATGGTCGTCGCGCTTGAGCGTCTGGACGGCTTTGACGGACCCGAAACGTAAACTTTTTTCGCCCGCGACCCCGATTTTTACCAACCTCATTCGTGAAGCTTTCAGGACAGGGTGAAATAACACGCCATGATCGAGCAATCGAACGGCAGCCAAATGCCAGGAAGCGACAATGACGCATCGCGGGAAGCCGCTGCGTGGTTTGCCCGGCTGCTTGACGAACACGCGACGGAAATGGATCATCAGGGCTTTCGCGCATGGCTTCTCGCCGACAACCGCAATGCGCAAGCCTATGCCCGCATCGAAAAACTGTGGGAACGCGCCGCCTTCGAGCATAAGCCTGCCGAGCAAAGCGGCTCTCGACGCTCCTTCCTCAAAACCGCAACGGGAGCATTGGTGATCGCAACCGCGGGCACATCGGGCTGGCTCTGGACGCGCCAACCGGATTTTTCGACGGGCACCGGCGAAACCAATGCCATTCGGCTGGAGGACGGCTCGACGATCGAACTGTCTGCCGCAAGCGCCGTGTCGATCGACTTCACGCCGACCCTGCGCCGGATCGTGTTGCGCAGCGGCGAGGCGTATTTCACGGTCGCGCCGGATGCCCGCCGCCCCTTTGTGGTGGAAGCCGGCGAGCTGCGCGCCACCGCACTCGGCACGGCCTATTCCGTCTCGATCTCTTCCGGGCGCACCAGCGTCGCCGTCACCGAGCATAGCGTCCGGGTCGAGGCGCATGGGCAGATGATCGATCTCGCGGAAGGCCAGGCGCTGGATTGGGCAGCCGATCGCTTCGGTCCCGTCACCTCCAGCGAGATCGACAGCCGCCTTGCCCGGCGTCAACGCCGCCTCGTTTTTCTAGCCCGCCCGCTCGGTGAAATCGTCGAGGAGATCAACCGCTGGCGCAATGGCCACCTGGTCATTCTGGACCCGACACTGGCACAACGTCCGGTCACCGCGATCATCGATGTCAACGACATGGCCGATATCGACAAGACGCTGGAACAGGGTTTGCCGATCGCGCTTTCCGGCTACACGCCCTATCTCACCCTGGTGTCCGCAAAAAAGATCTAGAAAATTTCATTTTACACTCAGGTTTTCGCTTCCCTGCTTCGTACTCAACGCCAGAGGGCTTTGATCAAGCCCGGCAGAGACCAGCAGGGGGTACCATGTCGACGCGGAATATTCAGAACGGAACCGGTGGCTTCTGGCGCAATACGCGGCTTCTCGCCAGCGTATCGGCTATGCTTCTTCTACCGGCTGTAGCTCATGCTCAGTCGACCGTCTCCGCTTTCGATATTCCCGCCCAGCCGATTGCATCCGCCCTTGTCCGCTACGCCTCGATAACGGGCACCAACATCATCTATGACGGTGCCCTTCCGACAGAAACCAGAAGCCAGCGGGTGAGCGGCCAGCTGTCCGAGCAGCAGGCTTTACAGCAGCTTCTGTCGGGCACCGGCCTGCGTTTCAGCTTCGGCGCCAATGACAGCGTGACGATCGTCTCCCCTCAACAGGGCACGGATGGTGCGGCAGCCGACAGCGCAACGGCACTGGAACCCATCGTGCTGCAGGGCGGTGACGCGCCAGGAAGCTACGAGGCAACCGAAAGCAGCGTCGGAACGAAAACGGATACACCGCTCAGAGACGTGCCGCAGTCGATCCAGGTGGTCAAGCGCAGCGTCATGGTTGACCAGCAGGCGACGACACTCACCCAGGCATTGCAGAACGTCTCCAACGTGCAGCAGAGCAATACGGGCGGCAACCGTGCCGAAACCTTCGTCACGCGCGGCTTCTCGTCGAACAATTACGCCATCGACGGTTCGGTGCTCAACGCAACCGGGAGCCGCCCGGAGGTCAATCCGGATCTGGCCGGCGTCGAGCGGGTCGAAGTGCTCAAAGGTCCCGCATCCGTTCTTTACGGCCGCGGCGAACCCGGCGGACTGATCAATATCGTCACGCGTCGGCCGACCGACACGCCGACCGCGGAAGCAACGACACAGCTCGGCAGTTTCGGCTTCCGCCGCGCGGAGGCAACCGCCAGCGGGCCGCTGAATGACGACGCCACCCTGACCGGCCGCATCACCGGTGCCGCCCAGCGCGAGGAAGGCTTCATCGATCATCGCAACGACAGCGAACGCCAGTATATCGGCGGTGTTCTGGAGTGGAACCCGGACGAGGATACGCGTGTCAGTCTGAGTGTCGACCGCACGAGACAGAAGCAGCCATTCGACCGTGGCCTGATCGTCGGCGCGGATAACGAGGTTATCGAGCCCTATGACCGTTTCCTCGGCGAGGACTGGTCGATGGTGGATTCGCGCAAGACGCGGATCGCGCTGACCGCCGAACACCAGGCACTGGAATGGCTGAAATTCCGCAGCACAGTTCGTTATGACGACGCTTACACCCGCGACACCGGCATCGATTTTCAGGGACTTCGCGACGACGGCAGGACGCTCCGCCGCCGTTATTCCGACCGGATCGAGGACATGCAGAATCTCGATCTCCAGTTCGAGACGATCATGACGTTCGATACCGGCAATGTCGGTCACACCGTCTTGACGGGTGTCGAGCACGTCCGTTCGCGAATGGATTTCTGGTCAGCCCGCTCATCCATTGCGGATATCGACATTTACGATCCGGTCTATGGCGCGCCGATGGTGCCTGCGACACCCAACAATGCCTATCTGCAGGACATCATCACCTCGTCCGTCTACCTGCAGGACCAGATCGACTTTTCCGAACAATGGAAAGGCCTGATCGGCCTCCGTTACGACCATTTCGAAAACGAGGTGGAGTCCGATTTCGACGAAAAACTGCCGATGAGCGATGGCGCGCTGACCTGGCGCGCCGGGCTCGTCTATCAGCCGACCGATCGGCTCTCCTTCTATACGAGCTATGCCACGAGCTTCATGCCGCAAAGCGCGGTCGGCAGGGACAACACGCCGCTCGACGCGGAAGAGGGCTGGCAGATCGAGGCAGGCTTGAAGGCGGAGCTGATCCCGGACCGGCTGTCGGCGACCTTCTCCGTCTTCCAGATCACCAAGGACAATGTGGCCGTGTCCGTTACGGACGCGATAACTGGCGACGAATATTCCGTTCTCACCGGACAGCAGCGCTCACGCGGCGCGGAAATCGACATTACCGGCGAGATCACCGATGGATGGCAGGTCATCGCCTCGCTCGGATATCTGGATGCCGAAGTCACCAAGGACGACAATTATGCGGTCGGCAACCGGTTGATCGGCGCACCACGCTGGAGTGGTAGTCTCTGGAGCACCTACGAGTTCCAGTCCGGTCAGCTCGAAGGCCTGAAGCTCGGCGCGGGCGTGACAGCAGTCGGGGAGCGTACCGGCGATCTGGACAACAGTTTCTTCGTCGACGGTTATTATCGCCTCGACGCGCTGGTTTCCTACAAGATCAACGACAATCTCGATTTCTCGCTCGTCGGCCGCAATTTGACGGATCAGAAATATATCGAAAGCACTGCCAGCCGCACGGAAAACCATCCGGGAGCACCGAGAAGCTTCATGGCAGCACTCAAGGCAACATTCTGATCAGGCAGGCGTGTTGGCGGACATGACATCGCACGAAAAGAAGGGCGAACCTGTTCTCGCCCTAAAGGACTTAAGTTTCGGGTATGGCGGAAGCGCTGTGCTCGAATCGGTGTCGCTCGACTTCCGTCCGGGTGAGTTCGTCGCCATTGTCGGACCGAACGGATGCGGCAAGTCCACGCTCCTGAAAGTCATCGCCGGGCTGCTGACACCCGATCAAGGCTCGGTCCTGCTGGGCGACCGACCGGTAGGCTCGTTTTCCCGCAAGACGCTCGCGCTGCACATGGCCATGTTGGCGCAGACGAATGAGGCGCCGGACGGCATGCTGGTGGCCGATCTCGTCGGCATGGGCCGTTATGCTCATGAGGGCTGGCTGTCCCGCGGCACGGCGCAAGACCGCGCGCATATTGAAACCGCAATGCAGACCATGGAGATTGCCGATCTTGCCGGACGGCGGATCGGAGAATTGTCCGGCGGCCAGTTGCAGCGCTGCCGCATGGCGATGACGCTGGCGCAGGATGCCCGCGTCCTGCTGCTCGACGAACCAACCAACCATCTCGACCTCAAATACCAATATGCGCTGCTCGACATCGCGCGCAGACAGGCGATGGCCGGCAGATCGGTGATCGCGGTCCTGCATGATCTCACGCTGGCAAGCCTCTATGCCGATCGCATCGTTCTGATGTCGGATGGCAGGGTGGTGGCTGACGGCGCGCCTGCGGACGTGCTGACGCCGGCCCACATCTCTGCCGTCTACGGTATCGGCACGGTCGCCATGCCCTTCGGCCGCGCCATCGTGCATCTGCCTGAAAGCGCGCTGGAATGAAGGTGGTCGGCCTCGCTCTTCTCACTGTGGCCTTTGTCCTGCTCTGCGGCCTGCATCTGACGGCCGGCGCCCGCTTCTCCTCGCCCGGTCTCGTCATTGACGCGCTTTTCGAGCACGACGCGCGCAATTACCAGCATGTGGTCGTCGTCAAGCAGCGCCTGACCCGGCTCGTGGTTGCAGGATATTCAGGCGCGGTGCTCGCTGTCTCCGGGCTTTTGCTGCAGAAAACCCTGCGCAACGACCTCGTTTCGCCATCGACGCTCGGCATCAACAGTGGTGCCGTGACCTTCGCGGTGTTGGGCATCTATTTTTTCGGGCTTGATGGTGCTGCCCTGTTCTGGCCCGCCCTGGCAGGCGGCCTCTTTGCCATAGCAGTCACCTTTCTAGCCGCCGGCCTGGTCAGCCAGGGAGGTCGGGATCCGCTAGCGCTCATTCTCGGCGGCACGATGACCGCGACCCTGTTTTCCTCGGCCACCACCTTCGCCATCTCGCTCGACCCCGACCGGTTCGGCGGCCTGATGGGTTGGCTTGTCGGCGATATCGGCAATTTCGACTACCAGCCGCTCGCCTTTCTCTGGCCGATCGGTATTTTCGGCACCGGTGTTGCGCTCATCCTCTGCCGTGCCCTTGATCTGCAGACACTCGGCGCCGAACAGGCCGCAACGCTCGGCGCCGATCCGCGTATTGTCCGCTATGGCGCACTCGCGCTGGCCATCCCGCTTGCGATCTCCGCAGTCTGCGTCGTCGGGCCGATCGGCTTTGTCGGACTGGTGGCGCCTCATATCGCCCGCTTGCTGGTGGGGGAAACCGGACGCATCGCGATGGCCTCCTGTGCGCTCATCGGAGCGATCATCGTCACTGCCGCCGATATCGCTGCGCGCACGCTCCTTTCGCCTCAACTGCTGCATGTCGGCACCGTCATGGCCTTGTGCGGAGGTATCGCATTTCTGGCGATCGTGTTGACGACGCTTCGGCGGAGAATTGCCTGATGCGGCGCGAGATCACCCTGAGGCTTGGCAGGACCGTCCATCTGCCGATCGGCCTGCGTTTTGCAGCCCTCATCGCCACGTTGCTGATACTTCTGGTCGCCACCAGCCTTGCCGCCCTGCAATTGGGCTCCACGCCGGTTTCGACCGCAGATATCGTCCGCTGGCTGCTCTCGCTGGAAACGGCCGATGCCGAGACGGCCCCGATCATGGATTTGCGCTGGCCGCGCATCGTCGCTGCCCTTCTCGGCGGCGCGATGGTTGCCGCCTCCGGCTATCTGCTTCAGGTGGTTGCCCGTAACGGGCTGGCCGATCCCGGCCTGCTCGGCATATCGCAGGGAAGCATGGCGGCGATCGTGATCGGTGCTGCAGTCTTTGGCCTGGCTCCATCCGCGCTCGTCTGGCTCGGCCTTGCCGGAGGCTTCGCCACCGCCCTTCTCGTCACGACGCTTGCCTATAGGCTTTCCTCTGCGACAGGCCTGATCCTGATCGGGCTCGCAGTCGGTATCGTCCTCAGTGCGGCAATCGAGATCGTCATGGTTCAGGGCGGCATCCTGCAGTTCGCCCGCTGGCTCGCATGGTCGCATGGCTCGCTCACCGCGGTCTCGGCCACCAATGCCGGCATGGTTACGCTCTGGGCGGCCGTGCTGCTGCCGGTCTGCCTGATTGCCTCGGGACAGGCGATGCCGCTTCTGCTCGGCCACGAACAGGCTGCGGGCATCGGTGCCTCGCCGAAAAAACTGTCGCTGCTGCTGACCCTGCTTGCCGCCATGCTCGTTGCCCCGGTCGTCGCCTCCGTCGGGCCGATTTCGTTTCTCGGGCTGATCGCCGCCCACGTCGCCCGCCGCCTTGTCGGCGAAAGCCCTGGCGAAGTGATGCCGGTCACGATGCTGATCGGCGCGCTCATCCTCATTTCGGCGGATACGGCCGGCCGCACGCTGTTTCTGCCGGTCATCGTGCCTGCCGGCATTCTGATCTCGATTGCCGGGGTCCTGACTTTCCTCATCGCCGCCCGCCTGTCCCGCTCTCACCGTTAGGAGCCTTCGATGCGCCTCTTGTCCATCGCCCTTTTCGCAGCAGCACTTGCCTTCCCGCTTTCCGCCCTTGCGCGCAATGTCACGGATCATGGCGGTAACACGGTCGAGGTGCCGGATGTACCACAGCGCATCCTGTCGCTGCACGACTGGACGTTGACGGTCATGACGCGTGAGCTCGATGCGCCGCTGATCGCAAGCGCCGGGCGGCTTGCACCGGACGGTACGGCCTTCATCCGCGGCGGCCGCGAATTGTTCGGGCTCGATTTCGACGACATCGAACTTGCCTCGATCCACGGCAAGCTTGATCTTGAACGTATCCGCGCACTCAAGCCGGACTTGATCGTCGCCAATGTCGGCGATTACGGGCCACTACGCGAGCAGCTTTCCGGCATCGCGCCGACACTGATGTTCGATGCCGAAAGCGGCCGGCCACCTTTTGATCTTTATCGGGACTATGCAGATTGGATTGGCAAGCAGTCCCGCTTCGATGAATTGGAGGCCACGTACCAGGCACGCATCGAGACGGCGCGCAAATCCCTGCCGCCAACGCTCCTTTCTGGCACCTATTCCGCCATCATCGCCAACGAGCGGGACGGGACGCTCGGGCTTCTCAAGGAATATGGCGTGCTTACCACGGTTCTGGACGATCTGGGAATGAAGCGCGTTGCGCTGACCGACAGCGTGCCGGCGGGCAAGAGCCGCATGACGATCGGCGCGGAACTGATCGGCGAAATCGACGCCGACCTGATCGTCACCTCCTACCTGCCGGAAAACGGTGAGACGGCGGAGAGCATCTTTTCCGCGCTCGCCCGTATCGCGCCAGGCTATGAAGCCTTCTTGCGAGCCTACGAGGAGAAAGAAATACTCAGCTTCTCGCGTTACGAGATCTATCCACCAAGCTTTCGAGGTGCGGGACTGCTGCTAGATAAGCTTCAGCATCAATAGGCGACACATTCGCTGAGGATCGCAAGCGCTTGCTGCGATACGAACCGAATTCCACTTTGATGGCCTAGTCAGTAGAGCTTTCCTCTTGCTGTCACAGGCCAGTGCTTCAACCTTGCCATCACGCACGAGATCGACAGACGGATCAGCGCTCAGCGAAAATCAACAGCCAACCTTTAGAAAGTTGATCTGCAACCCGGCCGCACCCTTGCCATCGGTCTCAGGGTTGTCGCCGACCATAAGGGTCCGTTTCGGTGTCGTGCCGAGAAGCCTCATTCCGGCCAGGAAAACGCCAGGCTCCGGCTTGCCGATCACTCGATGCTGAACCGGCCCCGTACAAGCAAGAATTGATGCCGCGAGTGCTCCCGTTTCCGGGACAACAGTACCCTCTGGACCAGGATGCGTTCGATCGGGATTGCAGATTATAAGCTCAGCGCCGGAGAGAACAGCATTGGCAGTTGAGGATAGGGTGTCATAGGAAAATTGGCGATCCCGTCCGATCAGCACGACGTCGGGTCTGATATCAGTCAGGTGCAAACCGAGCGTCTCGGCATAGGAGCGCAGCGACCGACTGGCTGCCATCGTGATTTTTGCTCCCGGCATTTCTTCCGCAACCAGCCGGACGGCTTCAACCCCTGCTGCGACGATCATTTCCCTTGGAACAGACAACCCGGCATCCTGCATCATGGACAGGATTTCCTCGGCAGTGTGTTCCGCGTCATTGGTAACGACTGCAAAACGTCCCTTGCTTGCTTCGATGAGGTCGTGGGCCCAGGGCAATGCGGTGCCGCCGCTGATCAGGGTGCCGTCCAGATCGAAAAGGGTCCCATCGATGTCGTGGAATTCGTGCATGTCAGTTTTATCGCAGTCGCGTGGGCACTGCGCAGACAGTCACCTGCCTGCGTCAGTCTTTTGATGGTGAGGTTTTGGCGTGGTTCGGGGTCAGCCTTCGGAGGCTGGAAAGCCGAGAGCGTATTCCCGCCCCTTGACCTCGTAACCGTCCAGCGGGAACCGCCGCGACTGATCGAGGAAATAGTTCAGATGGATGACGAGACCATCGGCTCCGACGGATACCACCGCATAGGCCGGCGGCTCATAACTGCCGGGAATGTCATCACCATGCGGCTCGAGAACCAGCGGCACCTGATGATTGAGGCCGGGGATGAGAGAAAATGAAATACCGTGCCAGTTTCCGAATATCGGTCTGTGCACATGACCGAGGAAAATATGACGGATCCGGCCGGAATGCGGCTCCAGCACCTGCCAGAGTGCATCTGCATCCTGCTGCGTGACCATGTCCATCGAGGAAATGCCGGTCAGGAAAGGCGGGTGGTGCATGAAAAGAAGAACGGGTTCTTCCCCCTTGGCCAGTTCGCCCGCCAGCCAGGCGCGCCGTGCCTCGCAATAGGCGCCGGCATGGGTTCCCTGCTGTTTGGTATCGAGGAAGATCAGGCGGTGGCCATCGACAACGCGGCTGCCTTGAACGAAACCGCTGCCGTCATTCATGGCATCAGGGAATACCGTGCGAAGCGCTGCGCGATCGTCGTGATTGCCGATCATCATCACCACGGGAGACTTGAATCCCGAAATGCGCTTTTGCAGTTCTTCGTAAGCGGCAACTTCGCCCCAATGGGCCAGATCGCCGGTGATGACCACCAGATCAGCATCCGAATGATCCGCATTGATGCTTTCGAGCGCCGCATCGAAACGATCGCGCGGGCTCAGGCCGAAAAGCGTTGCGGGCTGCGGTACGAAATGCGTGTCGGTGAGGTGAATGAGCTTCATTGCGGATGGTCCTTGTTGTGTCATGCGCCGCATGGCCGATACTGGCCATGCGGCGTGATGTCGGGTGATCAGCGACGCGGCAGAAGCGCCTGAGTGTCGGATGCCATTTCGGCGAGCACGGCATCGGCCTCGTTGGCGCGGCTGCCATCCATGATCGACTGCATGTGATCCTTGATGACATCGGTGATCTTCAGGCCGTTATCGCCCGGGAAAGCGTACCAGCCGGTGAGATAAGGCAGTTCGGAAAGGGCGACGGCCTGGTTCGGGTTCTGGGTGTAGAAGTCCTTGAGAAGATCGGCGGCCTTGTTGTTGGGCGCCATGTAACCCGTGGTCTTCACCATGATCGCGCCACCTTCCGGGCCGGTCGCGAATTTCAGGAATTCCCAGGCAGCCTTCTGCTTTTCCTCGGTCTTTGCCGTGATGATGGCTACGTTGCCACCGGCCGGCAGGCGGGTGACGCCTTCCTTGATGTCCGGGTATTCGCCGGTTTTCAGCGCAAACTTGGTTCCAACCTGCTTGGTGACGGCGTTGACGCGCGACGTGGTGGTGACCATGACGCCGATCTTGCCGGCCGAAAATGCGGCCAGCATGTCGTTTGCCGTCATGTTCGGAGACTTGGCTTCCGTTGCCAGCCGCGCGAGTGTGGCGATGGCCTTCTTGCCGGCTTCGCCGTCAAAAGCGACCTTGCTTTCGTCTTCAGTGAGCATTGTGCCGCCATTGGCGAAGACCATGGCCTGCCACAGCCAATTGCCGGTGATCGACCATTCGGCCATCACGCCATCGGCCTCACCCTGGGTGTTGATCTTCTTGGCAAGCTCGATGATCTCATCCCAGCTTTTTGGCAGGTTGTTTTCATCCAGGCCGGCCTTCTTCACCAGATCCATGTTGTAATAGACGATCGGTAGCGAAATCGCGAAGGGAAGGCCATAGACCTTGCCGTTGACCGCACCGGCCTGACGCATGCCTTCGTGGTAACCGGCGGCGTCAAAATCCTTCTCGTTGGCGATGAAGTCATCGAGCGGTACCGCGATCTGCTTGTCGGCCAGAACGCGGACGCGGTTCAGGCCCTGGAAAGTGACATCCGGCACGTTGCCGGTAATGCCTTCACGCAACACGCGCTGCGCTGCATCCTCGTATTCCTTGTAGGGCGAACGGAATTCGACCTTGATGTCGGGATGTTTCTTGCTGAAGGCTTCGGCGAGCTGCTTCTGGGTTTCATCGAACAGTTCCGGATAGGGATACTGCACGGTGATGGTGGTTTCGGCCATCGCCACGGATGCCGTCAGCGACAGGGCTGCGGCGGCAAGGATCATGCGCATGGATTGTTCTCCAGTGAGAGAGGGTAGAGTGGGAGGGGTGGTTACTTGATGCCGGTAAAAGCGATGCCTTCGATGAAGCGGCGCTGGGCCAGCAGGAAGAGAGCGAGAAGCGGCGCAACGATGATGGTGGCTGCGGCCATGAGAGGTCCGAAATTGTTGCCGGCCTCGGCATTGCGGAATGCCATCACGCCAAGTGGCGGAGTGAAGTAACTGTCGCTTGATACGGCGACGAGCGGCCAGAAATAATCGTTCCAGTGCGCCACGACCGAGAACACGCCGAATGCGGTGAGCGCCGGGATGGCGGCCGGCAGCATGACCCGCCAGACGATCGACAGTTCCGACATTCCGTCCATGCGGGCGGCATCCACCAGATCATCCGGCACGCCCATGAAGAACTGGCGCATCAGGAAAATGCCGAAGACCGAGATGGTGAAGGGCAGGACGAGTGCGCTGTAGCTATCCAGAAGGCCGACGAAATACAGAAGGATGAACAGCGGCACGGCGATGGCATGATAGGGGATCAGCAGGCAGAAGAGTACGAAACCGAAGGCAACACGGCGGCCGACGAAGCGCAGTTTGGCCAGGGCATAGGCCGCCGGCAGGGCGACCAGAACCTGCAAGAAGAAGATGGCGACGGTGACGATGATGCCGTTCATCAGGTACAGCATCAGCGGCGCGGCGGAAAAGGCCTCGGAATAGTTTTCGACCAGCGCAAGTTTTTCAGGCCACCAGCGCACACTGTCGGAAAAGATTTCGTCTGCGGGTTTGATCGAGGTCGATACCATGACCGCGAAGGGCAGAAGCGAAAAGGCTGAGATCAGCAGCAGGGCAAAGTGGCGGAGCGTCGAGGTGACAAACGAGCCGGTCGTCATGCGCTTGCTCCATTTTTCTTGAGGGACAGGAACCGCAGCATGCTGACGCCGACGACGAGCATGATGAACACGACGGTGATCGCCGCCGCATGGCCGCTTCGGAAGAATTCGAAACCTTCCGCATAGATCGTGTAGAGCAGGACTTCCGTCGCCTTGTTGGGACCGCCCTGCGTCAGCGCATGGACGGTATCGAAGACCTGGAAGGAGCGGATGACCGATGTGATGGCGACGAATACGGTGACCGGCGCCAGAAGCGGCCAGGTGATCAGCTTGAAACGATCCCAGGCATTCGGTGTGCCATCCATTTCGGCGGCATCATAAAGATCGCGCGGGATGGCCGAGAGTCCGGCCATGAACAGGACCATGTTAAAGCCGAAACTCTGCCAGATGCCGATCACCGCCAGCACGTAAAGCGCGATACTGCCATCCTTCAACCAGTTGTGCGGCGGCAGGCCGAGCGCCTTCATCGCCGCGTTGACGATGCCGAAGCTTGGATGCAGCATGAATTCCCATACCACCGCCATCGCCAGCAGGCTGGCCATAACCGGCAGGAAAAAGGCCGTGCGATAAAAGGACCGAAGCGACGTACCCGCATCGATGAGAAGCGCGCTGATGAGCCCGAGCAGGACCGAACCCGGCACCACGACAGCCGAATAGATCAGCGTATTGCTCAAGGAGCGCCAGAAAACCGGATCATCGCCCAGCGCATGAAAGTTTTCCAAGCCGATGAAATTCAGCGCCCGGTCGCCGAGCTGATAATCGGTGAAGGCAAGAACGAAGATCGAGGCCAAGGGCGCGATCAGGAAAAGGAGGCCCAGAACGGCAGCCGGTGCGATCAGCGCAAGGCCGGCCCTGTTCTGGCTGGCAGACAGGCTCATTGCGCAGCCTCCAGACGGAAGCTGCCGTCGATACGGCGATTATCAGGACCGAAAGCATGCAGGCGTGCGTGATCGATGGCGACACCCGTCCGATCACCGATGACCGGGCGAACGCCGGCCGGATCACAGCGCACGATGACCAGATCGTCACCGCCATCGAGCCTGATCTGCACGAAAAGGTCGGCGCCTAGGTTTTCGACATGATGGATGATGCCGGCAAGCGGCGCTTCCGCCTCCCCCGCCAACCGCGCAGCTTCCGGGCGGAAGGCCGCATGGATGCTTTGGCCTGGGGTCTCGCCGCGGGCAACGGCAAGCACGCCGTCTTTGGTGTGCATTGCCTTGACGACATTGATCTTGGGGCTGCCGATGAATTCGGCGACACGCAGATCCTGCGGCATCTGATAGACGTGATCCGGCGTATCGAGTTGCAGGATTTCGCCGCCCATCATGACCGCGATACGATCCGACATGGTCATCGCCTCGGCCTGGTCATGGGTGACGTAAATGAAGGTCGATCCCAACTGGCGGTGAAGGGCGGCGATCTCTCCCCTCGCCTGCACGCGCATCTTGGCATCGAGATTGGAAAGCGGTTCGTCCATCAGGAAGGCGCTGGGTTTGCGCACCATGGCGCGGGCAAGCGCCACGCGCTGGCGCTGTCCGCCGGAAAGCGCGGCGGGCTTGCGGTCCTTCAGCATGGAAATCGACAGCGCCTCGCAGACCTTGTCCACCTCGGCGGCGATATCCTTGCGTTTTGCCCGAGCAGCGGGCAACAGGCCGCCCATCAGCGAGCGGTCCAGCGTGGAAAGGCGACGCATCGTGAGCGGCACGGCGATGTTTTCGGCGACCGTCAGATGCGGATAAAGCGCGTAGGACTGGAACACCATGGCCAGATCGCGGTCGCGCGGACGCAGGCGATCGACAGTCTTGCCGTCAAGCAGGATATGGCCTTCCGTCTGCTGCTCGAGGCCGGCAACGATACGCAGCAATGTCGACTTGCCGCATCCCGACGGGCCAACGAGGGAAATGAATTCGCCATCGCGGATATCGAGATCGACGCGTTTGAGAACTTGGGTTTCCCCAAACGTCTTAGCGACTGATCTGATGTTTACGCCGGCCATGCCTGAAGTCCTGAAAGTTCGTCGGATGGCGGCCTGATATTTCATAAATTTTACATGCGCATGACGCATTATAAATTCAGCTTATACCCCACATCAGGTTTCCCCTCATGCGCCCCAAGCTCAGCTACGCCCAATTGCGGGCCTTTAATGCCGTTGCGAAAGAAGGCAGCTTTTCCGCCGCCGCCCGCCGCCTTGGGCTGAGCCAACCAGCGGTGACGGCGCAGATAAAGGCGATCGAGCAGAGTTATGGCGTGCTCCTGTTCGAGCGCACCGGTGATGGCGCAAGAATGACCGCGCTTGCCAAGACCCTGTTTCAGGAGACCCGTGAACTCAGTGTCATCGAGGAAGTGGCAACCGACATATTGAGCGCATCGAGTGCACTGAAAACCGGTGAACTGAATGTCATGTGTGGTGCGCCCAATCCGGCGATGGCACTGATTTCGGAATTTCGCCGTCGATATCCGGGGGTGCGGATCAATGCCAGTTTCGGCAACTGGCATCAGGTAACGACGGCGCTTCACGAACAGCGTTGCGACGCCATCATCCTGACCGGCGTGCCCGAAGACGAAACACTGAACCGCGTCGCCTATATGGAACAGCGCGCGATTGCGCTCATTCCGAGCAGCCACCCGCTGGCCCGGCGCGGCAAGCCGGTCTCACTGCATGAATTGATGGACCAGCCGCTGATCTTCCGCACCGAGCATTCGCTGACGCAAAACGCGCTCCAAAAAGCCTTGAAAACCTCCGATCTGGAGGTCGAACCGGCGCTTCGGCTGGGAGAACGTGAGGCCGTGTATGAGGCGGTGCTGCAGGGGGTTGGTATCGGGTTCATGTTCGAGCTGGCGGTTACAAGAGACGATCCGGGTGTGAAGCGGGTACCCATCGTTGAGCTGGACCAGCATTATGTCGAGCATGTTGCCTGCCTCTCGCGAAACATGCGCAGAAGAGAAGTTCGGGCGCTGATGGCACTGGTGGCGTGATCCATTCCAGGCGTTCAAAAAACGACGCAGATCAATCTGGCTCTTGGCCAAAATCGCCGAGGCTTCAATCGCAGCCGGCTGAAGCTTCAGTGGCAGGTCAGTTGAACTCAATGGAGCCGGACGGGAAAACAGCCCGACCGCAATGATGCCGGCCGGGCCGTTTTTTACCGAACCGGAATATCAATCGTCGTCGGAAGAGTTCGAACTGGAGTTGGACGACGAATTCGAGCTGGAATTGCTGGAGGAGTTGGAGCTGCTATTGGAGCTCGAGTTGTTCGACGAGTTCGACGAACTGTTCGAATTCGAATTCGAGTTTGAGTTCGAGTTCGAGTTGCTGCCGGAATTCGAGTTTCCGTTCGAGCTGGAATTGCTGGAGGAATTCGAAGAACTGTTGCGGTTGGAATTCGACCCGCCTCTGCGATCGTCATCGCGACCACGGCGCCCTTCGCGATAACTCGCCTTGTCGTTTTTGAAAGTACGATCGAGGAAGCGCGTCAACGGATCATCGGCGACGGCAGGGGTTGGCGTTGCAACAGTGGCGGCAAGCAGTGAGCCGAGTACGGCAAACATCTTCTTCATGGCGTTTCTCCTGATTGTCAGGCAGCCTTGAATGGCTGCCTGGGAGAAACGGATGACCTTCACGTCTATTCCAATAAAAAATATTTATTTTCAGTAGCTTAATCAAAAAACCACGACATGCGCCGACAGCCGGTGGCAAACCGGATATCGGCGAGAATGCAATGGTTTCCGACAGGTTTCAGCGCCGTGCGCGAGCGAATTTCCGGTACCAGCCATCGGAAGCCTGCGTCTTGCGCAGGATGGTTTTGCGGGTCGCGGCTTCCTCTTCGCTTTCCGACCGGATATCGGCCCCAAGATCCGTGGTTTCCCGGCGGAAGGGAATGATCTGCACGATCGGCGTGCCGCGTTCCAGAACATGCAATCCATCTTCGCCGGTAGCGAAAAACGGAAAATGGATTTCCGATTGATAGCTATCGGTATCCACGACGCCCGAAACGATTTCGAACGCGCCGTTCGGCCGGTTCAGCGGCGGCACGAACAGGCAGCTCCAGCCCGGCGGCGTGACAATGGTCCAGTAATTGTGAAACTTGCAGGGCGGCATCGGATCGCGCGGATTGCCGGCCACCTGGTGGTTGGCGTGATTGCTGACCATGGTGCGATCGAAATCCCAGCCGCAATCGACCGTTTGCCCGCCATCGGAGATCTGCATGCGCACGGTGGCGGAAAGGCCGATCACCCATCCAGTCGCCATCGCATCCAGAAACGGCATGCAGCGTTTGACGGTGAGCCCGCTATCGGTGGTCGAAACGCGCGCCTCGGTCACGGGCGGCAGTTTGCGAAACCAGTCCGGCAGCGCGGTTTTTGCGCGCACGGGTGCCGGAATGACACCTTCGTCTTCCTTCCGGCAGAGAAAGGTCATTTTCGGTTCAGGCTTTTTCAGCAGTGACAGTGCCATGATCGTTCTCCTCGCGGCATATGCGAGGAGAACGGGGCAGCGCGGAACTTATTCCGCGCACATCGGAAAAATCATTCGGCCTTGCCTGCAAGCGCGTTTTTTTCCGCGTCGGCGGCAAGCGGCTCGCCGGCTTCGATCGAGGCCAGATAGGCGTCGATCGTTTCCTGCGAAGATGCCGGCACATAGCCTTCTGCACGCGGCGACGACAGCGCCAGGCGCGTGACCCAGTTACCATTCGAGCGGCAGGCAACGGTTGCCGTCGTGTCGTTCTGTCGTTTCAGCTCGTATTCCCGGCAGAGTTCACCCCGACCATCGACGAAACTCGAAACGATGTGCAGCGCCTCGGATTGACCAAGCGTGACATCGCTGCCAGACGGTTCCCGGTCGAGTGCGGCGGACAGGGTGCTTTCGAAGGATGCACCGGGTTCGACACTGCCACGACCGGACATATAACCGCCCACACCGGTAATGACGGCAAGAATGGAGGCAGCAATCGGTATCAGCCACGGCTGCCTATTGCGGACGGGCATCGACGGTTCGGGGCGCTCGAAGGCAAGGACGTTGTTTTCGGGCGCACTGGCGGGTTTGGCGTCGGCCGCCTCGGCCATACGTCGCACGGATGCCGCAAGTGCTTCCG
The DNA here is from genome assembly GCA_900469445.1 of Hyphomicrobiales bacterium. GTDB lineage: Bacteria > Pseudomonadota > Alphaproteobacteria > Rhizobiales > Rhizobiaceae > Neorhizobium. The sequence goes on along the minus strand of UBXM01000023.1, from coordinate 176,344 downwards.
GCACCGGCTCATCGATCAGCGGCTTCATGGCGGAACCAACCGCCAGCCGTGTATCGAGAAACACGGCCAGCCGCTCGGCCAGCGCCTCGTCCGCCTCAAGCGCCGTTTCCAGACGCTGGCTGGTCGCCGCGTCCAGTTCGCCATCGGCGAAGGCCATCAATGTCTCGTCGTCAAAATGTTCCATGGTCATGCAACGCCGCCTTTCGTATTGGACGAACGTTTCTCTCCCAGACTTATTCCCGTCAGTTCCGCCAGATTTTTTCGCGCCCGCGCCAGACGGCTCATCACCGTGCCGATGGGGATGGAAAGCACATCGGCCGTGTCGCGATAGCTCAATTCCTCCACGCAGACCAGAACCAGCACTTCGCGCTGTTCCTCCGGCAGTTTCTGCAGGGCGGTCGCCACTTCCATCAGTTCCATGCGGGCGTGGGTTGCCGCCTCGCCCGATGGCACCGACACATCATAGGCTTTCTCGATCTCTTCCTGCGGGCCGGCAGTGCGGGCGCGGCGGAGATGATCGATCCAGAGATTGCGCAGGATGCGGAACATCCAGGCATCGAAGCGGGTATCGGGCGCAAAACTGTCGGCCGCAACGATCGCCCGCTCGCAGGCTGCCTGCACGAGATCATCGGCCAATTCGCGCGAATGGCAAAGCGAGATCGCAAATCGGCGCAGGTTGGGCAGGAACTCCACCAACCGCTGTGGCACTGGGGGCGTGTCATTCGTCATGTAAATTGTTTGGCATGGCGGGGAATATTCTGTCGAGACAAACGTCTATCCACGATAGTATTCTCGCACATGCGGGGAACTTTTTGCCTATTTTTCTACCGGAGATAGCGATTTGCCAAAGGACACACCACTCCGTTTGAGATTTTTCATGGTGATTCTCGCGAGCCTCGGCGGCATGACCGCGCTACCGGTCTTGCAATCCGCTGGCATCGCACCCGGCATTGCCGCGGCATTCGCCGATGACGACGATGATGGAGGCGATGACGATGGCGACGATGGTGGCAGCCGTGGTGACAGCGGTTTTTCCAGTGGGGGAGATAGCGGAGGCGATGACGTCCGGCGGCCACGGGGTGATCTGCGATCCCTGTTCGGATGGCCATTCCAGCGGGCGGAACGCCGCGCACCGCCACGACGCACCGTCTCCATTCCCGATCGCGCGCCCAATGAAATCGTGGCATTGGGTCTCGATGAGGTAACGATCGCAAGCCTGACCCAAGACGGGTTCGTGGTCGATGAACGAACACCGATCGCGCTTACCGGCAACGAAATGGTCAAGCTGACGATACCGCGCGGCATGACGCTGGATGCGGCCCGGCAGGCTGTCGTTACTGCGGCACCTTTCGCCTCCGTGGATTTCAACCATTTCTATCAGCCCGAGCAGAAGGAAACGCCGCCCTGCCCCGGCGGTGATTGCAAGCTTGCCCGGCATATCGTCGATTGGCCGCAGGATGCCGGCGCCGGACAGACGACAAGCTGCGCCGCGCCTCTGCCGATCGGTCTGATCGACACCGCCATCAACGCGAAGCATGCCTCGCTTGCCGACGCGACAATCGAGGTTCTGCGATTGGGAGAAGGCGCAGACCCCACATCTGCGGCGCAACACGGCACCGCCGTTGCGGCCCTCCTCGTTGGGTCCGCCGGCAGCCGCGCTCCGGGCCTGCTTCCCGGCGGCCGGCTGGTCGCGGTCGATGCCTTCCAGCGCTACCGCAAGGCCGTCGATATCGCCGATATCTACGATCTCATCCGGGCGCTCGACATGCTGGCCGCGCGTAACATCAGGATCATCAACCTCAGCCTCAGCGGGCCGGCGAACATGCTGTTCGAACAGGCCGTGCGCGCCACCATAACCAAGGGCACGATCCTGATCGCCGCCGCCGGCAATGATGGCCCGAACGCCAAACCGGTCTATCCCGCCGGCTATGCGGATGTCATCGCCGTCACCGCGGTAGACAGAAACATGAAGCCTTATCGTCGTGCGGTGCGCGGCGATCATATCGACATCGCCGCTCCGGGCGTCGGCGTGTGGACGGCCGCCTCGATATCCGGGGGCAGGCAAAAGAGCGGCACCTCGTTTGCAGCCCCCTTCGTGACCGCCGCCGCTTCACTGCTGCTCGGCGCCAACCCGGAAATGAAACCCGATGAGGTGGCGGATGCCCTGACACGATCAGCAAACGACATGGGCGAACCGGGCAAGGATGCGATCTTTGGCTGGGGCCTGCTGAACGCGAAGGTTCTGTGCCAGAGCTGATTTTGCCCGTGCCATTCCCGATAAAAGAATGCCCGGCACGAGGCCGGGCACGAGTTGTCTGTTTTCGACGACGCGATCTCAATCGTCGTCATCATCATCGTCGTCATCGTCATCACGGGAACCGCCGCGAAACCTCGGCCACCCATCGTCACTGCTACGATAGCGGCGGTCATAACGGCGATCGTCGTCGTCATCATCGTCATCGTCCACCAGGATAACCTGCGAGGATACAACGGCGTGCGGCTGCGCATACGGCATGGCCTGCGCCTGATGTGCTGCAGCTGTCAGCGTGACCGTGGCAAGCAGGGCCATCGCGCTCGTGGCAAGAACTCGGCTCATGACTGTTCTCCTTCCATGTTTCATGTCGATACCCGTTGATGAACGTGGCTGACGCCGGCTTATTCCCGCCGCGATGCGTTTTCCGGGTGATCGCCACTACTTTTCAAAAACGCACGACGGCGTGGAATATCCTTCGTCATAAAACGTTCACAATCAGACACGGGGCGGCCTGAGCCATGCGCTCGCCTGCCCCGATCTGAAACTGCCCTCTGATGACGGCTTAATGCAAAGGAGGCCAAGTGGTGGCGCACCTCATGTCCTTGCCCATGGCAAATCCGCAGAAAGACCAGCTCCCGATTAAAGACCAGACGACGATTGCAACACCGGAAGCGGTCGTATCCTTGAAACATCTAAAGCAGGTGGTCGCAGCACTGTTGATCGGTTTTGCGGCTGTGCTGATCTTTCTGGCAATCGACGGCCTGACCATGCCGATGCGGGCGACGCTCTTCATCTTCTTTTCGGCGATCACCGCCTGGACGGTGCTCGAGCTGCCGGAAACGCCGGTCGCGCTGGCAGGTGCCGTGGCGCTTGCCGTCGTCGGTGCTATCCCGGAAGATCTGGTCTACCGGTCGCTCGGCAATGACATTATCTGGCTGCTTCTCTCGGCCTTCGTGATTGCCGGCGTTTTGCGGCATGTGGGCCTGATCGAGCAGGTAACGGATCGTCTTATGCCGAGGATGCGCAGCATCCGCTCGATGTTCTGGATGCTGACGCTGCTTACCTTCGCAACCGCCTTCGTCATTCCCTCGACATCCGCCCGAGCGGCAATCCTGATGCCGGTCTATCTCGGCCTGTCATCCGCAATCGGCAATGCGCGGATTTCCCGTGCGCTCGGCCTGCTTTTTCCAACCGTCATCCTTCTTTCCGCCGGCGCGTCGCTGATCGGTGCCGGTGCGCATCTCGTTGCTGCGGGTTTCCTGTCCCGCCTCACCGGCAGCCAACCGGATTTCATCGGCTGGCTGGTTCTGGCCGGTCCGTTTTCGCTGGTAACCTGCCTGATTGCCTGCGCCATCCTGCTTCATGTGTTCCTGGCCAAGGAGGAACGCGACATGGCGCCAAGCAGCAATGCCGCGCCAGCACGCCACGCCGCTTTTTCGCGCGAACAGATCGCCGTCGCCACCGTGGTCTTCGTAACCGTCCTGATGTTCTCAACCCAATCGCTTCACGGCATCGGCATGGCGCTGGTCGGCGTGGTGGCAGCCCTTGTTCTATGCATGCCCAATCTATCCGGTATGACGCTGAAGGCGGCGTTGAAAACCGTCGAATGGAACCTGCTGCTGTTCATGGCAGGAACATTGGTCATCGGTGAAGCACTGATCGAAACGGGCACGGCCCAGATGCTGGCCGACCGGCTGGTCAGCGTCTTTCGCCAGAGCATGATCACCGCGCCCATCGTCATCATCTCGTTCGCAGTCATCATCGCCACCTTTTCCCATCTGATGATCACCTCGCGCACCGCGCGGGCAACCGTACTCATTCCCGCCTTCGCGCTGCCGCTCTCTGCCCTCGGCGTGGATCCGGCGGTTCTCGTGATGGTCGTGACACTGGCGAGCGGCTTTTGCCAGATGACCATGGTATCGGCGAAACCGGTCGTGCTGTTCGGCGGCCTGGAGCCTGCTGCCTTTACCCAGACAGATCTGCGCAAGCTCGGTTACATCCTCGTTCCGCCTTTCGTGTTTCTGCTTATAGCCGTGGCTACCATGCTGTGGCCTCTGCAAGGCATGCCATCCGGAAAATGAGCAAAAACAACAATATGAAAACCTCAAGAGCCGCACAACGCGGCTCTTTTTTATTTAGCCGGATAAATTTCTCAGGCAGGGGAATAAGCATCGAGCCGCTACGTTTTCCTCATGTCACATACATGTCATGAAAGGATAATTCCCATGCCCTTCCGCGTCGTTGTCGCCCCTTCCGGTTTCAAGGAAAGCCTTTCAGCCGAACAGGCCGCCGATTGCATAGAAAAAGGCGTTATGCGCGCATTTCCCGGCTCTAACGTCACCAAGGTGCCAATGGCCGATGGCGGCGAAGGATTTACACGAGCACTGGTGGGCGCCACCCATGGCACCATTCACCCGGTCACGGTCACCGGACCGGTCGGACAGCCCGTGCAGGCCTTTGTCGGTTTTCTCGGTGGCTGCGCGGAGCCGACAGCGGTCATCGAAATGGCGGCGGCAGCCGGGCTCAGCCTTGTTCCGCGCGATCGTCGCAACCCCTGCCTGACCACGAGTTATGGCGTCGGCGAACTGGTGCGTACCGCTCTCGATCTCGGCGCAAGACGGATCTTGCTCGGCTGTGGCGATAGCGGCATCAACGATGGCGGTGCCGGCATGGCTCAGGCTCTGGGGATCCGGCTTCTCGATGCTGGCGGCAATGAACTCGACCGCGGCGGTGCGGCGCTCACACAGTTGAACCGCATAGACGTCGGCACCCGTGACCCACGCCTTGCCCATGTCCGCATCGATGCGGCCGTCAACTGGCACAATCAGCTGCTCGGCGAGCGTGGTGTCGCCCGCGTGTTCGGTCCGCAAAAAGGCGCGACACCGGAGCAGGTCGAGCAATTGGCGATGGCCATGGAAATCTATGCGGCCTCTATCAAAAGCGCCACCGGCCTTGATGTCGGCTCCGCACCCGGCGCCGGTGCCTCGGGTGGGTTGGGTGCAGCCGTTCTCGGTCTGCTCTGCGGCACGCTGCATCCCCGCTACGAGATTGTCATGCAGTATCTCGAGGTCGATGATTACATTCGCGACGCCGATCTGGTGATCACCGCGGAAGGCAGCCTCGATGGCCAGACGCCCTTCGGCAAGGTGCCGGCCGAAATCGCACGACGCGCCAAGGAGGCCGGCGTGCCGGTAGTGGCGCTTGCGGGCACGATCGGCAAGGGCGTGAGACTTAATCTAGATTGCGGCATCGATGCCTTCGCATCCATCCTCACGCGCCCATGCTCCTTGGAAGATGCGATCTCCGCGGCACCCAAGCTGCTTTCCCGCGCCGCAGAAGATGCGGTGCGGATGATCATGATCGGCACGACCTTGCGACTGCCCTTGGCCAAGGCCGGGTAAGTCCTAAGAGGTGCATCTTTGGTGAACTCACCGGTGACGATAGACCGAGCAGACACACGGTCGGATGATAATCGACCTTCGTAGACAACGCAGTCATGCTTTCTGCCAAAACCCCGGCGCCTGTCGCGGGAACCTATGCTCTTGAGGGGATTGGAACCACCGCCCATCAGTCATAACTAGAATATACCAATCCCCTCAAAAGTTTAATTACGCGCAATCAATGCCTTTAAAGCGCAGGGCTCGCTGTCGAGAATAGCTTAACCCTTCACCGTGGTCTCAGGACTTTAAGATAGTGCCTCTCGACGGTTTTGAGATCGAAAGCCTCGTCTAACTGCACACTACCCGCTCAGCTAAAGGAATGCGGTAGACAAGATTGGGAACACTGCGATCAGGAAGAGGCCAATGAGCAGCGCGCCGATATAGGGCCAGATTGCCTTCATTGCTTCATCAGGTGCAACGCCTCCGATCTTGCAGGCGATATAGAAGCCGATGCCAATCGGCGGTGCGATCAACCCGACATTCATCGCCGTGACGACGACCATGGAGTAGTGCACGTCGTTGATGCCGAGGGTTTTGGCGATCGGGAACATGATCGGCGCCATCAGCACGATCGCCGGAAGGCCTTCCAGCACGCAGCCGAGCACCATGAAGATCAGGACGGTCACGCCCATGAAAGTCAGCCAGCCACCAGGAAGGTCCGTCACCGCTTGCGCCAGTTTAAAGGCAAAGCCCGTCTGGGTGAGTGCCCATGCCATCGCCGATGCGCAGCCGAGAATGATCAGGATCGCGCCGGACAAGGCCGCGGTCTCGACCAGCATGCTGTAGAGTTTCTTGAGGCTGATCCCCCCATAAAGTGTTGCACCGATAATGAGCGCATAGAGAACAGCGATAGTCGAGACTTCCGTGGCGGTTGCCACGCCGCCGCCGACGGCGCTGCGGATCAAGAACGGCAAAAGCAGGGCCGGCGCCGCGATGACGACCGCCTTCCAGATTGTTTTGACGGAGGCCCGCCTGACGCCTTCCATCGATTCATGCCGTGATTTCCAGCGGGCGAGAACGGCCAGCACCAGCAGCAGGACCATGGCGATGGCAAAGCCGGAGGTGAACAGACCGGCAATCGAGACACCTGCGGTCGAGCCGAGCACGATCAGCACGATCGAGGGCGGAACGGTTTCGGCCATTGCGGCGCCGGTCGCCAGTAGCGCAATCATTTCCGGCGGCTTGTGGCCGCGCCGCTTCATCTCCGGAAACAGCGCCGGTGCGACCGTCGCCATATCGGAGACCTTTGATCCGGAAATGCCCGAGACGAGAAACATGGAGCCGAGCAGGACATAGGACATGCCAGCCTTCACATGGCCGAGCAGCGAGGCAAGCACTTCAACGATCGCCTTGCCCATGCCCGTCGCATCCAGCACGCAACCGAGCAGGACGAAGATCGGAACAGATAAAAGGATGATGCTGGACATGCCCTCATCCATGCGCCCGATGATGACGAAGGTCGGCATGGAGGTGGTGAAGGTCAGGAAGGACAGCGCCCCGAGACCGAAACAGAAAGCAATCGGCACGCCCATGGCCAATAGCAGGCCTACGCCGAAGACGAGGAAGATGACGATATTCCAGTTGCCGAAATAGGCGAATACCGGCTCAAGCGCAAAAAGCGCGCCCCCGACCGCTCCAACCAGCACCGCTGCGCCGATCAACATCCGGGCGTTACCGATGCGAACCCCGTGGAGAATGACGGTAGCCAGCATGAGCGTTAATCCGACGGGCAGCGCCGAGGCGCGGTAGCTCATCGGGATCAGCAGAGACGCAGATGTGACATAGCTCTCCTCAATCGCGTAATCGAATGCAGGATAAAGCAGGCTGCCGAGGAAAACGGCAGTGAGAAGCAGACCGACCGTCGCGACGAATGCCTGCTTCCGTTCATCAAGGAGATGCAGAAAGACCGTCAGTCGCAGATGTTCATGCCGGTCGATGGCGATTGCTGCACCAAGCATGGCAAACCAGAGAAACGCGAAGGATGCGCTTTCATCTACCCAGATGAGCGGCGACGAGAACACATAGCGTGCGGTCACGCCGACAAGCAGGATCGCGATGATGAATGTCAGCAGAGCCGCACAGATAATCTCGACCGGCCGCATCCAGCGCGAGCCCGGCACCGACTGCTGAAGCTCAATCGCCGGCAGGTCGTCCATCACTTCGGAACTCATCGCCATCTCTCTCCTCCTCAATGGCAACCGGATCACCAACTCCACCTCCTCCAGGCTGAGCGGTAATCCGGGTCTAATACAGGTTCACGGCAGGTTCTCCCGGAAGATCACCTCGCTGCGCAGCGGGTCGATATCCTCTTCGGCAGGCCTGCCTTCTCGTAGATTGTTGAAGACCCGGATAGCGCGATTGATCGTCTCGCCGGGGTTCTGGGTAATCACCGCATCCATGGTGCCGTCGATCAGAAATGCGCGGGTATCCGGCGTCAGGCCATGGCCGATGAAGACCAGGGATTGTTCCCGCCGCGCATCCTTGATTGCCTTGCCGACACCGCTTGCGCCGCCACCAATATTGTAGATGCCTGCAAGATCCGGATGCTGGCTCAGCAACATCCGCATCTGCCGGTAATTGAGCGCCTCGTCGTCATGCCCCTCGCGGATGCCGACGACCTCGATATTCGGATGGCTTTCCTGCAGAACATGGAGAAAGCCCATTTCGCGTTCCTCATGAGCCCTGTAGCTCAGGCTCCCGGCGATCATCGCGACCTTGGCCGGCGTATTGCCGACAAACCGCGCGATCAGATATCCGGCAAGCCGCCCGATCGACCGATTGTCGAGACCGAGATACATCGAGCGCTGGGCATTGGCGATGTCGGAGATCAGCGTTACCGTCGGCACGCCCTTTTCCGCCAGACGATTGACCGCTTCGCGCACCGTCGGGTGTTCGAGCGCCATGAAGGCGATACCATCTGCGGATTTCCCATGCCTCAGCATTGCAGCGGCCAGCGCATCCGGGCTGAAGCTCTTGATGTATTCGACGGTTGGCTTGATGCCGTGCTTTTGGAAAAGCGGTGTCTGCTCGACAACCAGTTTGCCGAGATGAGTGAGATAACGGTTGGTCCCGGCTGGAAGCAGGAACGAGATATTTGCCGGCGCGGTCGCTGCCGTCTCTCCCAGCAGATCGCCTTCGACATATCCGAGTTGCGCAGCCGATCGCATCACACGCTGCACCGTCGGCGCACGAACACCCTGGCGCCCGTTCAGCACACGGTCGACGGTCGCCGTCGATACACCGGCATGTTGGGCAACATCGACAATCGTCGGGCGCCGACTGATTTCAGACTGCTCAGTAGGTTCTAACAGCATCGAAACACATCAAATTACATCAGATTTCACGTTTGACTTCATCATTCATATGATTGATTTTCGTCAATGGGAAGAGACTTTTTTCATAAGGGAGGGAACAGATGAAAACGACATTGAGCCGCCGCACGCTCCTCAAGGGGTTGGCCGCTGCACCGGCAGCGGGCGCCGTATTTTCGATTCCGCGCCTTGCCGGAGCAGCTGAGATCCAGCTCCGCTATGGCAACAACCTGCCGCTCAGCCATCCGCTGAACATCCGCGCCAAGGAAGCAGCCGACCGGATCGCAAAGGAAACCGACGGCAAGGTGGAAATGCTGATCTTTCCGGCAAACCAGCTCGGTGGTGACACCGATATGCTGTCGCAGGTTCGCGGTGGCGCGCTGACCTTTTTCACGCCTTCCTCGCTCGTCATTGCCACGCTGGTGCCGACCGCGGCTCTCAATGCCGTCGGCTTCGCCTTCAAGGATTATGCGCAGGTATGGAAGGCGATGGATGGCCCCGTCGGCAAGCTCGTGCGCAGCAAGATCGAGGGCTCGCGCCTCTATGCCCTGGAAACCATGTGGGACAACGGCTTCCGCCAGACGACCACCAGCGGCAATGCGATTACCAATGCCGATGGCATGCAGGGCCTGAAGATCCGCGTGCCGGTAAGCCCGCTTTCGGTCGACATGTTCTCCGCACTCGGTGCGTCGCCGACCAGCCTGCAGTTCAGCGAAGTCTATTCTGCCCTGCAGACAAAGGTGGTCGACGCTCAGGAGAACCCGCTGCCGATCATCCAGGTCGCGAAGCTCTATGAAGTGCAGCAAAACTGCGCGCTCTCCAACCATATCTGGGATGGCTACTGGTTCATCGCCAATGGCCGGCAGTGGTCCGATCTGAAGGACGACGTCAAGACGATCGTGGCGCGCGCGATCAACGAAGCCGGACTGCAGCAGCGCCAGGATATCGCCGCGCTGAATGCGGGCGTGCAGGCAGATCTCGAGAAAGCCGGCATGACGTTCAATAAGGTCGAGACAGAGACATTCCGCGCCAAGCTGAAGACGGGTGGATTCTATTCCAAGTGGAGCAAGGAATTCGGCGACGAAGCCTGGGGCGCGCTCGAAAGCGTCGTCGGCTCACTCGCCTGACCTTGAAATATACGGCGGCGGGCAAACACCTGCCGCCCCCATCAATTTCAATCAGAATTACGAGCAAGACATCAGATGAGCCGTTTTTTTGGAAAGATCCGCCAGGCGGGTTATGTCGTGGATGATATCGAAGCGGCGATGCAATACTGGAGCGATACGCTGGGCGTCGGCCCGTTCTTCTACAAGGAGCGGGTTCCGATCGTGAACTACCGCTATAACGGCCAAAGTTACGAGCCGCACAATTCGGTGGCGCTGGCCAATTCTGGCGAGTTGCAGGTCGAGCTGATCCAGACCCGCAATGACGTGCCTTCGATGTACAAGGACTTTCGCGATGCAGGACATCGCGGCCTTCAGCATGTCGCCTACTGGACGGACACCTTCGATGCGGACCTCGATCGGCTGACGCAGCAGGGCTTCAAAGTGGTGATGGAAGGCGAAGTCGGCGAGAACGGCCGCTTCGTCTATTTCGATACGCATTACCATCCCGGCACCGTCATCGAACTCTCGGAAGTCGCAGGTCCGAAGGGTCGCATGTTCGACGCGATACGCAAGGCGTCGGAAGACTGGGACGGCAGCGCCCCGGTTCGCCCCTTCCCCGACCTCTCGAAAATCTGAGGCTCCCGTGACGGATACGCATTTTACGGCGGATTACCTGATAGAGACACCGCTTCCTCTCGAGAAAGTGGCTGAGATCATGGCCGGGGAACAATCCTCCGGCACGTTCATCCGTGTCGAGGGAGAGACGGACGATCTGCGCGCCCGCGCGCGTGCGGAGGTGCTCGGGGTGGTCGACTTGGGGGAGATCGACCACCCGACACTGCCAAGCGCCTGGCTTAACCGCCGCGGCATCACCGCCAGGCCGCATCGTGCAACCGTCAAGATCCGTTTTCCGATCGACAATATCGGCGTCAATCTTGCCGCACTTGCCTCAACGGTTGCCGGCAACCTCTACGATCTCGGCGAGGTCACAGGTCTTCGGCTGGAAAACATAAACCTGCCGGCCTCCTGGCGCCGCCAGTACCTTTTGCCGAAACAAGGCATTGCCGGCACGCTCAGGCTGACGGGCGTTGCCGAAGGGCCGATGATTGGGTCGATCATTAAGCCGAATGTCGGATTGACCCCGGAAGATACGGCGAAGCTGGTCGGGCAACTCTGCGATGCCGGCGTCGATTTCATCAAGGATGACGAGATTTCCGCTAATCCGGTCCACGCCCCCCTTGCCAAACGCATCCCCGCCGTCATGGCCGCGGTCAGACGCGCGGAGGACAGGCTCGGGCGGCGCGTCATGATCGCCTTCAACATCACCGACGAAACGGATGCCATGCGCCGCCATGCCGATCTGGTCGCAAGCGAAGGCGGCACCTGCGTGATGGCCAACCTCAACTGGTGCGGCTTTTCCGCAGTCGAGACGCTTCGGCGGTCGACCGATCTGGCGTTGCACGGCCATCGCAACGGTTTTGGCGCCTTGTCACGCTGCGATGTTCTCGGCATCGGCTTCGGCGCCTATCAGGTCCTCTGGCGATTGGCCGGCGTCGACCACATGCATGTCCACGGCCTCGACGGCAAATTTGCCCAGGAGAACAGCGAGGTCATCGAAAGCACGGCCATGTGCCTGACTGCGCTCGACGATCAGTCCGACGATCGCGTGCTTCCTGCCTTTTCGTCGGGCCAATGGGCAGGCACGGTTCCCGTTACCTGGAAGGCAGCGGGCGGTGACGACTTCCTGTTCATGGCAGGCGGCGGCATCATGGGCCACCCAGGCGGCCCCGCTGCGGGCATCGAAAGCATCCGCGCGGCATTTCATGCCATGAAGAATGGCAAAACGCTGGAAGACGCCGCCGACACATCGGAGCCGCTTCGCAAGGCTCTGGAGTTTTTCGGTAAGGCCGCATGAGTGTCGATATCAACGCTCCCTTCTACGGCTGGTATGGCGACGACTTCACGGGCGCTACGGATACGCTGGCGACACTTTTCAGCAGGGGCGCGAAGGCATTCCTTTTCCTTGGCGTCCCCTCGTCCCGCCACCTCGCGATGGCCGGCGCACTCGATGCCGTCGGCATAGCCGGTTCGGCGCGCGCCATGACGCCAGACGCCATGGAAGCCGAACTCCGCCCGGTCGGACAATTCTTTGCGCGATCGGGCGTAAAAGTGCTGCACTACAAATGCTGCTCGACCTTCGACAGCGCCAGGAATGTCGGCAATATCGCAACGGCAATGACCGTCCTGCGCGGTTTCGTCGATCAGCGGCAGGCCGTGATCCTCGGCGGGCAGCCGTCTCTCGGCCGCTATTGCGCATTCGGCAATCTCTTTGCCTCGATCGGGACGGAGGCAACCGTCCATCGCCTCGACCGCCATCCAACCATGAGCCGGCACCCTTCGACGCCCATGGCGGAAGCGGATCTCAGACGTCACCTCCAACTGCTCGGAGCCGACGCAGTCGGACTGGTCGATTGGACCATGCTGGACAATGACCGGCCTCTTGCCAGTGACGAACCGAATATTCTCTTCGACGTCCTCACGCAGAAGCATCTTGCAGCGATCGGAATTGAGCTGAAACACCGCACGCGGCAGGGCTCGCTCCTCGTCGTCGGCGCAAGCAGCGTGGCGGAGGCTATTTACGGCGACAGATTATCGCCCGTTGTCGAGCCACAACCGACCGATACCGGGCCGGTGCTTGCCATCGCAGGCTCGCTCTCACCGTTGACGCGTCGACAGGTCGAGGCTGCGACATCCTTTATCCGCATCAGCGCCGATGCCGGCAGGCTCGTCGAGGAAGAAAGCTATCGGGAAGGTATGGCGACACGGATCGGCTCTGCGCTCAGGGACGAGCGCAATGTGCTTCTGTCGACTGCGCCGCAGGACCCGGCTTCGATTGCGAGCGCGGATATGCGGCTGGCGCAGACGGTCGGTCGTTTTGCGGATCGATTGCTGAGCGAAGTCCCCGTCCGACGCCTGATTGCGGCGGGAGGCGATACATCGAGCCATATGGCGCAAAACCTCAATCTGTGGGGCTTGGCCTATGGCGGACAGCTTTCGCCGGGTGTCGCGCTTTCGATCGGCCGCAGCGACGATCCGCAGCGCGACGGAATAAGCCTGATGCTGAAGGGCGGCCAGATGGGAAGCATCGATCTCTTCGACCGGTTTGCCGCTGGTGTTGCGTAAGCGCTGGTTGGCGGTGATTATTTGGTTAAGCGCTTGATGGGATATGAACCCACGACCGTACGGCTACTCTTTCCAGCTATCCACCTCGATCGCGCCAAAACATCCGGTTCCGATCATTACAAGGCAGATGTCATCCATCCTTGAACCCACCGGATGAGATTAATGACAATTGGGCCGGCACCCTTTTCCCTCCGCCAGGCATGGACAACAAAGTCGGTCACAGAGACCGCAGGACGAAAGGCGCCGAAATTTTCGAACAGGCACCCGACCGACCCAGCAACCTGGATGCTTCCAGCACGTTATGGATCGATGGAGACCCAGAACCACCCGCTGCTTCACTCACTTCCACCCGGCTTTCGTGCTGTCGTCATCGGCGCGAGCGGGGGCATCGGCTCCGCAATATGCGACCTGTTGCAAAGCCGGCCGGACATCGGAGATCTTGTGCGATTGTCGCGCAGTTACGGTGACCTCGATCTACTCGACGAGCAAAGTATCGAGGCGGCGGCAGGGACGCTGGGCGACGCACCGATCAACCTCCTGATCTGCGCAACGGGCGTTTTGACGATCGACGGTCGACCTCCGGAAAAAGCGCTGCGCCACATCGATCCTGACACCATGCTGAAGCAATTCCAGATCAATGCCGTCGGCCCTGCCCTCCTCGCCAAGCATTTTCTCCCGCGCCTCGATCGCCACTTCCGCTCTATCGCGGCCTTCCTATCTGCCCGTGTCGGATCGATCAGCGACAACCGGCTCGGTGGATGGATCGCTTATCGTTCGGCGAAAGCGGCCTTAAACCAGATTGTGCGCACTGCCTCGATCGAGATCGCACGGACGCATCCCGCCGCGACCGTTGTCGCGGTCCACCCGGGGACTGTCCGGACCAACCTCTCAAATCCCTATTCTCAAGGTCACGCGACCATCACGGCCGATCAGGCTGCAGCCCGTATCCTGCAGACGCTAGATGGCGTGGGTGCCGAACAAACAGGCAGCTTCCTCGCCTATGACGGCAGCCAGATCAGTTGGTGAGGAGCTTCTCCGGCCACCGCATCGAGAACCAGGCAACAAAAAACCGGTGATCATCCCAACCAGCCCCGAGCTTCCGCCGATCCCCTATCTTGCGATGTATCGCAACGACTGGCCAAACACGTTCAAGGAAAATGTGGTGGCGATCGCCCGTTCCGCTTGTTACTTCACACGCCAGATTCACTAATCGGCGAAGGACATCGGAGTTACAGCCGACCATGCTTTTAGTCTTTTAATATCACGAGCTCACCTACTGTTATAGAGCGCAATGCTGGCCGAGAACCGCGCTCAGCGGTTTACCCATCTCGATCTCGTCCTCAACAAGAAGCAGTCTCATGCCGTCACCTTCTCTCCCGCCCAACCGGTGCTGCGTTTGGCAAGCGGTATTCCAAGCTCCTGCAGCCGGACATTCAGACGGCGGTTGATCTCGCGCCCGACACCATATTGCTGCAGCGGCCGCGTCTTGATCGCGCCCTTGATAACGATGCCATCGAGACCGACCTGATCGACACCCCAGACATCGAGAGGTGCTACAATGCTGGTCGCAAATTTCGGATCGGTGCGCACTTCCTCGCCCACTTCCTTGAACACGTCCAGCGCCTTGCCGATATCGGCATCCTGCGCCAGTGTTATGCCGACCGTATAAACGCCGAAACCGCGCGAACTGTTCTTGAGCGCCTTAACGGTCGAAAACGGGATAGTGTGCAAGGCGCCATCACCATCCCGGATCTTGACGGTGCGGATGGTGAGCGCCTCAACAGTTCCTGCCCGATCGCCTGTATCGATGACATCGCCGATAGCGAGCGTATCTTCCAACAGGATGAACAGGCCGGTGATGACATCCTGCACCAATTGCTGCGAGCCGAAACCGACGGCCAGACCGACCACGCCCGCACCGGCAATCAGCGGCGCGACATTGATACCGAGATTGGCCAGGACGCCGATCACCGTCAGCACCGTCAGAACCACGAAGGCGACGTTGCGCAGAAGCGGCAGCAGTGTACGAATACGGGCCGAACGCTCCCGATAGGTGCCGCCGACCTGCGATTGCGAAAGTGCAGCGGTAATCCAGGCATCAAGGCCGACCCAAAGCGACCATGCGACCAACATCATCAATGCGATCGACAGGAGCGGCCCGATGACGGAGAGACCCGCGGGACTGCTCACCCATCCAGCAACATCGAGCCCCCATAAACCGAGGCAGAACACGGTGGCGTAAAAAATGACGACCACCTGAAAGGCACGATAGGCGATCGATGACAGGCGCCGGACGACGGCAGAACGCACACCGATCTGCGGCCGGCGGTTTGCAGCCGCAATACGCTTGTTCTCGAAACGGCGGATCGACGCCACGGCAATGAAAGCGATGACGATGACCGCCACCGACAGGCTCGATTGCGTCAGAAAACTTCCCGACTGGGCGCCGAATAGCCGTGCGCCGATATTCAGGATGACGAAGAGAAAACCGAAATGCTGCCAATGCGTGCCGATCCAATAGATCGCCCGGTCGAAGACCGGTCTGTCGCTATCGTTGGAATATCCACGCACGATGAGTGAACGCACCGTACGCCGGTGGAGAGCAATGATAACGGCGGCAAAAACCGGCACGGCAATATCGAAAACAAGCGAGATTATATCGCTGGTGGCCGGTCCGATGGCACCGCGAATATCCGGTGCGATCGCAATCGATCCGGCCGAAGCGATACCAACCAGTATCCCGACCAGCGGCGACAGACGCCGCTGCGCATAAGCAACGAGCCGCCAGCCTTTGGAGGGTGCAAGCAGAACCAGCAATGCCGACATCAGGCTGGCGCTGGAAACCGCGCCGGCAAACGGCAGGGCGAGAAGGATGAAGATCGCCTTGCCGGCATCCGAATAGGGAAGGAAAGCGACCCAGACCAGCGACACGGCAATGCAGACCACCAGCGGTGACAGCGCATAAAACGACCGGACCGCGACATCACGAAACACGGACCGCTTGAGCGTTCCACGGGCAACCCGCGTCCTGATCCGCCGCCGCGCCAGAAGGAACATCCCCAGCGCTGCAACGGTGATCACCGCCCATCCGATCAACGAGCGGGAGCCAAAATTCGTCAGATCGTCAACCGCGCCGGTTGCGGTCAGTCGGCGTTTGACTTGCACTTCCGCCTGATTGAATTTGACGTCGATCGGCGCACCAAGGGCTGCCGTCGGCAAACGCTGGGCCAGATCACCGAACCATTGAGACAGGCCTGTCGCCAACCCGCCACTGAACACGGCGTCATCCTCGCCGGTATCGGCGGCGCTTTCGGCAGGTTTGGGTGTCTCCGCCGACATCTGTCCATCCGGCTGCTTTTGATTTCGCAATTGCTCGAGCTGACCGATCAGTTGCTGGCGAAGTGCATCGTCTTTCAAGACATCGATCAGATCGCCAAGCGTGCGGGCATCCTGCGATGCCTGCGGCTGGTTTTGCTCCTGGGCCAGACCGATGGTCGAAAAAACACATAGGATGGCCGTCAGGACGGCAGTGACGATAATCTTCATTCCGGCACCTTTGACTTTTTTGCGTATCCGCGCGGTTCTCCTCCGGATCTTCGTGTTGCTCAGCATCACAGCAGCATTACGGGAACATTACGTCTTGAATCACAACGGCCGAACTCGCAGCCTGTTCAGCGACCAGAGCGCCGGTCGCACCGCCGGCAGCAGCACCCGACTGCCGCACCGCGCCAGTTGTCGCCGACATGCCCGGCGCCATGAAGTCCGCAGAGATCGTCCAATCGGAGCGGCATCGAAACATGGCGTTACTGGGCGTACGAGTGTTGACGCTATATCGCTCGATCATCTGTGCCGACAGCGGGATGGCATCCGCAATCCATAATCTGCAACGCAAATGGGCCGCTCTTCAAGCGGCCCATGAGAAAAGTCAGTGCGGCAGCTTTTACTAGTAGACGCCGTCGATGATCTCGCAGCCCTTGGCCGCCAGTTCCTTGTCGATCCAGTCCGTGTTGAGCGTGCCGGCCTTGATCGAGGCCATCTTCTCCTCCTCGGCTGCGTGCTTTTTGCGCGCCTTGGCAGCGATATCGGTAGCATCGGCGGGCCGCACGACCACAATCCCATCATCGTCGCCAACGATGATATCACCGGGATGGACGACCACGCTGCCGATGGAAACAGGAACGTTGATTTCACCCGGACCATCCTTGTAGGGACCTGCCGGCGTAACGCCGGCTGCAAAGATCGGAAGATCCATATCGCGCAGCGTTGCCAGATCGCGGATTGCACCATCGATGATCACGCCACCGAGCTTCTTGCGCACTGCAGTCTGCATCATCAGCTCGCCGGTGATGGCATTGGTGAGATCGCCATGCGCATCGAACACGATGACGTCGCCTGGCTGCGCCATATCCAGCGCCTTGTGCAAAAGCAGATTATCACCGGCGCGGCTTTTTACCGTGAATGCAGGCCCGAGCACATTGCCCTTGGAAATTTTCGAGATACGGGCATCGAGCTGCGAGGAGCGATTGAGGCAATCGCCGATATTGGCCGCCGGCACACCACGAAAACCTTCGATCAGCGACGGATCTGGGCGGTTGATTTGGGTAAATATACGAAATCCGACATTGGACATCTGATTATCCTTTCTGGAAACGATTAACCGGCGAGAACAGCGAAAATGTCGTGGTAATCTGCCGGCGGCTGCGCATTGAAATGCTCGCGGAAACCTTGGCTCACGCACCATGCGAGCTTGTTCTTGGTGGCAACCGACATGGTGGCATCGACATCGAGGCTGTTGAGGGTGGCGATGACCTCGTCCATCTCGTGCTCGCGCCGCTCGGCATGGATGACGCCACGGGCAATCAGATCGTTGACCTGCTTCAGGAAATCACCGCCGGTGATGGTGTCGCGGATCGAGACGAGCACATCGTCTTCGAGGCCGAACTTGCGACCGGCGACCACCGCCTCGAGAAGCAGCATCACATAGCCCTTCATGAAGATGCTGCGGAACATTTTTGACGCCGATGCCTTGCCGGCGGGGCCTTCGAGTGCGGTCACCTTGGCGCCGAAACCATTGAGATAATCAGCGATTTCCTGAGCGCCCTTGCCGGCGGCCAGCATCGGCACCTTGTGGCGGTTGCCGGGCACGGTGCCCATGACCGCTACGTCCACAAAAGTGGCATGAGGAGCAATGATCTTTTCGACCTCGACCTTGGTATCCGGTCCGGCCGAATTGAGATCGACATAGATTTGGTCCGGGCGCAGAGACGATGCCACCTGCTGAGCAACCGGCACTGCCATATTGGCGCTGATCGAGCAGATCACGATATCCACCTTGCCGATCAGGTCTTCGGCAGAGTTTTCCAGCGTCACGCCGGCGCGTTCGGCGCGCTCGCGCACCACTGCGCCATAAGGCTCGCGCTGCCAACCGGCATCGAATGCGCGGATACCGCTCAAACCCTCGTCGCGCAGACCTTCGGAGATATTGAATGAGGCTTCGCCGAAGCCGAGAAAGCCAATGGTTTTCATAGTATGTCTTGTCCTTTTGGGATTTGAATGGCCCCCGATCAGATTGGGAGCACGCCGGTCAGGATTGCGACCGCGATGAAGATGAAAAACATCGGGATCGAATATTTGAAGAATTCCTTCTGGTATTCGGCGAAGGACATTTCCGTGCGGTCCATCAGCAGGAACAGCCAGGCAACGGTCGGAGAGCCGTAGCGGATCGCCTGCCCCATGAAGGAGGCCATGCCGATTTCATGCGGCGTCAGTCCGTATTTGGCGCCGATCGGTGCGATCACCGGCAGGATCCCGAAATAATAGGCGTCGATCGGCAGCGCGTAGCAGGCGATCGCACCGACAAAGGCGAAGATCAGACCGATATGGCCGCCCAGCGATTCCGGGATGAGGTAGGTGAGTGTCTCGGCGATGGCAGTCGACATGCCGCTACCGTTGAGCACGCCGAGGAAGAAGCCGGCCGCGATGATGATCGATGTGACGGCGATTGCATCGCCACCATTTGCCGTAATGCGTTCACGCTGTTCGGCAGCGGTATAGTTGGCAGCCAGCGCAATGGCCGTGGCGATCGTAAAGGCAAGCGCACCGCTGACCCAGCCCATCAGCACGGCAACCAGGGTTGCGACGGTCAGCGCCAGATTGAAGAGGAAAAGGCGCGGACGCTTCAGTTCCTTGTCATTGTCGAGAATGACATTGACCATCTCCTCGATCTGGGCCGGATCGAGCTGCTCGGACGACTTCGGATCATAACCGAGACGTTTGCGCTCCTTCTTTCCCATGAAATAGGCAAGCATGAAAATATAGACCAGCGACACCGCTAGAATGGGCAGGATCTGGATGAAAAGCTCGTTGACCTCGACCTTCAGAACAGCCGCGGCACGCACCAGCGGACCACCCCAGGGCAGGCAGTTGCCAAGCCCGGTCGGCAGGATGATCAGCATGGCCAGATTTGAGAGCTTCATGTTCATGCGGCGATAGAGCGGCACGAAAGCGCTGGTGATGATGAGGATCGTCGTGGTGCCGTCACCGTCCAGCGTGACGACCGAGGTAACGAAGACCGTGACCATCAGCACCTTGAGCGGATCGCCCTTGGCGCGTCGAATGAGGAAGGTGCAGAGCGGATCGAAAAGCCCGACATTCATCATGATCGAGAAATACATGATCGCGAACAGGATCATGATCGTCGGATTGATGGTGCCGAGGCTGACCTTGCCGGCTTCGTTGACGGTGTAGAACAGGCCATCGCGGAACCAGCCGAAAATCGGCTCGATCGAACCGACGTTCCAAAGCGCTGCGGCACCGCCGAAGACGATGGAAACGGCAACAAGGCCTGCGAATACGGAAATATGTTTCCTGATCACGAGAATCAGGAATGACGCTATCATCAGATAGCCAAAACTGGCGATCAAAGGTTCCTCCCGGCGACTCCCCGTCGCCATCTTCCGGACTATGGATCGGCTGCGGTTCCTCCCGGCGACCCATAACTTCCAATTTTGAATCATTGTCCGGCAGGCGATTTTCCTCCGGTGAAGCGAATATTGACGTTGCGTTTTGCTAAGTCTATTTGCAAATTTTCAACATCTCATAACTGCGAGTTATCGATGGACATTCGTGACATCCGCTATTTCCTGAAGGTTTCCGAACACGGCCATCTGGGCAAGGCCGCGGAAGAACTGCATATTTCACAGCCTGCCCTGTCGAAATGCATCCAGCGGCTGGAAGCGATTTACGACGTGCATCTGTTCGAACGCGCAGGGCGAGGTATCGCCCTGACCGAAGCAGGACACCTGCTGCGGGAGCGATATCAGCTCCTCGAACAGGACTTGCTCGATATCCGTCGTGAAGTGTCTTCTTACAGAAGCGGTATTGCCGGCACCGTGCGCATCGGCTGTTCTGGCTCGATCGCGTCGTTTTTCCTGCCTTCGGTCTGCCGGGCGATGCAGGAGCGGGCACCGGATCTCAAGCTTCTCATCCGCATCGGAATGGACGATGCGCTGGAAGATGCCCTACGGGCAGGCGCCATCGACGTGATCATCGTTCCGGACCGCAAGGAAATCGCCGACGGGCTGATCGTCTCGGCCCCTCTCCTGTCGGACACGGTCGTCGTTGTCGCCCGCGAAGGGCATCCGTTGGCCGGACGAAAATCGACACTTGCGGAATTGCTGCAGTTCGGCTGGGTTTTGCCGACCCCGACAGTCTCGATCCGCCTGTGGCTTGAAAAGGTTTTTGCCGACAACGGCTTATCCCTGCCTCAGCCGACGGTGACGGCCGCGCCACTTGTTTCCGCGCCATACATTCTCGCCGAAACAGACCTTCTAAGCTTCATGTCGCGCCGGAACCTGACGGCGCAGCGTCCACTTGTCGAACTTGCAAATAAGCAGACCACGATGCATCGGCAGTTCGTCATCAGTCATCGGGCACGCAGCTTCGTGTCTCCTGCCGTCCGGTATTTTGTCACGCTTCTACAGCAGGAAGCGCGGGATATGTAATTGATGAAACCATCCGACCATGCCCTGGGGGCTCCGGTAGGTTTTCGTTTGGCTCTTGATGGGACCCTGATCGACGACACCGAGATATTTCTCATGTTTCGTTGAGAATACGCGACCGAGGCAACCACTTAGCCTCGCTGGTTCGTCCCGAAGGGATTATCAACAATAGTCATCGATCGGATCGCGAATTTTCTCCCCGGTCAATTCGCAGAAGTGCTTGAGGGCGCCGTTGAGACTGAAGAAGGTATATTCGCTTCTGTGATAGAATAGGCCGTCCTGTATTGAGATATGCGCCACGGCCCAATCCTTCATGGGTTCTCATAAAAATTCCTCCCCTGCGGGAATAAGATTGTCCCCCGTCCGTCTTCCCCGTCGCAAGGCAATTACAGGAGACGCATTTCATGACGATTTTCAACACGCTTCCAGAACTCAGCTCCTTGAAATGGGCTTTCACCACCCGCCGGGTCGAGCGGCAGCATGTCGCCGGCCTTTCCCATTCGTTTGAAGCCGCCGTCGCCGGCGACCTCGTTCTGTGCAGGGTCCGGGCCGTCGGGCAGCACAAGAAGGTACAGCTCGCCGACCGGCGCACCTCCGATCTTTATCCCGGCGACATGATCGTCCTTTGCCTCGGCGACCGCTACGCGCCGGATCAGTTCGAAGGCAAATCCGTCATCGGCGGCCCGGTGGCCGATCTTCTGGCCGGCGGCGGCATCGTCGGCACGATGGAACATGCCCATGCCCGCATGGCGGAACCGACCCAGCTCGAGCCGCTGGCGCTTCTGACGGATCAGGACGGCCAGCGCATCAACATCGCCCGCTATGGCCTGCCGGCCGCCAGCATTCCGGACCATATCACCCTTATCGGCGTGTTCGGCGCATCGATGAATGCCGGCAAGACGACAGCAGCCGTCAGCCTTGCCCACGGTCTTGCCCGCGCCGGCTATAAAGTCGCCGGCATCAAGGCGACCGGCACCGGCGCCTTTGCCGATCTCAACGCCTTCGAGGATGCCGGCGTGACGGCGACCGACTTTACCGATGCGGGCATGCCGACCACCTATCGCATGCCGCTTGACCGTATCGAGGCGGGGTTTGAAACGCTGGTCGGCCATGCGGCGGCCAGCGGCGCGGAAATCGCCGTGGTGGAAATCGCCGACGGCGTGTTCCAGCGGGAAACCGGCGCGATCCTGCGCGGCTCGCCGATCCGCGAGCGGCTGGACGGCATCCTGTTTGCCGCACCCGATGCGCTGGGTTCGCTCGGCGGGATGGAGGTGCTGAGGGTCCATGGCCTGCGCCCCTTCGCCATTTCCGGCCTCGTGACCCGTTCGCCACTCGGTCAGGCCGAGGCGATCGCCGCAACCGGCATCCCGCATTACTCGCGGGAGGAACTGGCCTCCGGTGAAGTCGCCGGCGCGCTGGTAAAGGACCTGATCCGCATCGATGCCCGGAAGGCGGCCTGATGTCTCGTCTTCCCTCGATCGCGGGTGACGGGCGGCGACCTCGGCTGGTCCTGATGATCGCACTGGGTCTTGCCCAGGCAGGTTCACTCGGGGTCGCCGCCCATGCCACGCGATCGATCTTTGAAACACTGCACCGGGGCATTGTCCCGGCGCAGTCGCTGTTCGTCGCGCTTGCTTTCGCGGCGGTCTTCGGCGCGGCATTGCGCGTCTTTGGCCGGGCGATAGCGGAAGCGATCGGTGAAGGCTTTGCCAATTCCCTGCGCCTTCGCCTCTATGCCCATATGGCCGGCATGGACCAGTCCAGCCTCGACCAGCGCCGCCGCGGCACGCTGTCGCTGCGGTTCGTCGGCGACATCCAGGCGGCGCGCGGCTGGGTGGGTCAGGGTGTTGCCGGCGGCATCGCGGCAGCGATCACGCTCGTGGTGACGACCATCGTATTCCTCTATCTGCGTCCCGCGCTCGCCCTGCCGGCATTGCTACCGGTGGCGATTTCCATGATCTTCGCTGTCCTTCTCGGCCTGCGGCTCGGCGCACGGCACGGGGCGATGCGGGCCAACCGCGCGCGCATGGCCGCCTCGATGATGGAGCGCATCGCGCTCGCCCCCGAACTCGATCTGCTCGGCCGTACGCCGAAGGAGCTGCAGCGGCTGTCGCTTGCCGGCGAAACGCTGTCGCAGGACGCGGTAACACGCCGCCGCCGGCTGGAGGCGATGCGCGCCATGCCGATGATCGGCACCGGCATCGGCGGCGCGGTCATCCTGTGGGTCACGGCGAAGAACGGCTTGCCCGCATCCGATGCGGCGACCGCGCTTGCCGTCCTGTCCATTCTCTCGCTGCCGCTCGGCGATCTCGTCATGACCTGGGACCGCTACTGCGCCTGGCGGATCGCCCGCGCCTCATGCCTCAGGCTGCTGCAGAGCCCCAGCCTTGCTCGTGTTGCCGCGCGTTCGGGCCATGCAGTGTCCGTCGCGTATGACGGCAGGACGGCGGATGGCGCAGCGCTTTCGCTGTCGATCCCCGCCGGCAGCCTTGCGGTGCTGAGCGGACCGCCCGCCTCCGGCAAGAGCCGGCTTGCCCGCATTCTCGCCGGCCAGGACCGCCCGGAAGAGGGCACTGTGTCCTATGACGGCGCGGTTTTCGATAAAGGGGCAGTCTCCGACGAAGGCTCAGGCTCGGGTGAAGGCCATCGCGCCGCGCTGCCGTCGATCGCCTACATCTCGGCCACGCCGCTGATCCTGAAAGGCAGTCTTAGGCGGGCGCTGACGCTCGGCGTCAGCCCGCGGCCGGACCCGCGGCAGATCCGCAAGGTCGCCAAGCTCTTCGGCCTCGCCCCGCTGCTCGACCGCCTCGGCAGCACGAAGGCGCAGCTTTCCGAACGCGGCGCGGACCTCTCGCTTGGCGAACAGCTCGGCATTGGCCTGACCCGCGCCGTGCTGATGCAGCCCGACCTGATCGTCATCGACCATCCAGCGCTGGAACGGCCGCAACTGGCCCGCGACCTGGTGGCTCGGCTGAGGGAGAAGACGAAGGCGACGCTGGTGCTGGTCGGCGCGAAAGAGGCGGTCGGCGGCGCGGATATGGTGGTGGATTTGGGCAAGTAGCGGTCACGCGGCATGCGCGGCTTAAACGCCATTTGCGACTTGTCGAAAACCCGCCTAGGCTTCCGGCTGCACGGAGCTTCTCTAATCGGCGGGGTCAGGCCACGCTCCTTTCCATCTAGCCGTCAGGCACAGAAGTTGAGCGATCGTCCGCCGTTGACCCATGGCTAAAGAAAGCGATTTGAGGCCAAACGTACCATGCTTCGCTGATGAGGTTTCGCCCACGAGGTTCGCGCCAGTCATCGGCATTGCCTATGGTTGAAGTTCGGCAAGCGGAAGCAGTAATGCAGGTCAGTCAATCGTCGACCAGCTATACGGCAAGTTTCCTTCGTCCAAGGGAAACGAGCAGGATCGGAGCTTTAGCCGACTGCGTGTCTGCCCGCGCGGAGATTATCCGACATCAGAGCGCCGGCTTGTTCTGAAGCAGACAGGATCAGCCTCGGCCGGACGAGAACCGTTAGAACGACGCTGCGAAAATCTCCGCCAGCCGCTCAATACCGGTCTGATCATCGGGATCAAAGCGCGATGGCCTTGGACTATCGAGGTCGATGACACCGATCGTCTCTTTACCTTGGAAGATTGGGACAACCAGTTCGGACCGCGAGGCTGCATCACAGGCAATGTGACCCGGAAACGCGTGAACATCCTCGACCAGGATCGACGCTTTCCGTTCGATTGCAGCTCCGCAAACGCCGCGACCGATGGGAATACGCACACAGGCCGGCTTGCCCTGGAACGGTCCGAGAACCAGTTGGTCTCCTTTGAGTAGATAGACGCCTGCCCAGTTGAGATCCGGCAACATCTGATAGATCAACGCCGACATGTTCGCAGCGTTGGCAATCATGTCCGTTTCACCGTCGAAGAGAGCCTGCGTCTGCTGAGCAAGCTGCCGATAAAATTCGGCTTTGTCGGCAGTCTCGATCGTCGCGGCCTCAAACATATCCGTCACTCCTTCTTCAACGCGCCAAGTCTATCTAGCTGTTCAAATGCGGCATGCCAATCGACTGGGATGACTATCGATCTACGCCATGAAGGGGCAATCGATATTGCTGCTCTCGTCTTCGAGTCTTGTCGGCGACCCCATGGTTCCTGGAACGCAGCCACGGCAAACTATAATCTGATGTAGCCGCTGAAGTGGCCGGATCAATTCGTGGTGGAAAGGGCCGCAAGAAAGCTCGCCAAGCCAGCAGTACGCATGGGAATAAACGGCTTTCCGGCTTCGTTGCAGAGGCGTTTGACCAGTTCCATTGCCGAATGGCTGATATGATCGACAGGGAAAACGACCTTGTCGGCCTGCGCGACGGATGCTGGAAGAAGTGTGGTGCTGTCTTCCAGCCCTCCGTCATGCAAATTCAATGTGACCTCGCGTTCGTTTGCGATCTTGCGAAGCCTGTCGAACATCCGTCTGCGTCCCCCAACGTAGAGAACGGTTCCTCCTGGCGCTGTCCCTGCGTTGTCGGCCATGTCTGGCCCTGCATCGTGAACAAGCTTTGCCTCGATGAGATTGTTCTCGCGCTCCAACGATTCGACCAGACCTTTATATTTGGCCGCTCGCTCCTCCGCCGCCCTCGCAAACTCACGTACTTCCGCAAGCGTTGCAGTCAGATCATCGGCACGCGCCTTCTCTACGGCGTGGCGTTTCTCCCATATCCTGGCACCACTCTGGTGCGGCTGCACTTCCGCTTTTTTCTGATTGCGCGCGCGTTCAATCAGCAGAACCGACTGAAGATCATCGATTTGTCGTTGAAGAGTTTCCTGCCGGGCAGTAGCCACGACAAGGCGTTTTTCCTGGCGAGCAATCGCATCGGCCATATCGCTGTTGGCAGCCTCAAGGTTCTTCATACGAACCATGTCTGCACGACCCGCACTCCCGAGAAGGTGCGACAACATATGAACTTCACCGAAAACTTCCGTCATCAGATCGATGCCGGCGGCAGGATGACCGAGAACGGCCCAATAGGGGCCAGCAACGTCCCCTTTTTCAAATGCATCGCGCCAGTAATGTCGCAATTCTTCGGTAGTGGTCAGCCGGTCGGTCTGTCGGATGGCATTCGCGTGTTTACGCTCCAGCGCCTTGTTGAGGAGCTTACTCGCGACATCTCTTCTGCCGGCAAGCTTAACTCCCGCGATATGTAATGCGTGTTCGGAGGCCGACCGGACGCCAGGTTCTCCGGCCTTTACAAGAATTTGTCGCAGCTCCTCCGTGGACAGGCAGGTACCGACAATCGAGCAATGATAGCTCGAATGAACATCCCACGTTTTGGCTCTCTTCGATCTGCCCTCCGCCTTCCTTGCTGCGAACGGTTTGACGGCGGCCTGCATCGCCTTGTTCAGCGCATATAGTTCGATCGATTTCGGCTCTTCTCGTTGATGAAGCCCTGGCAGAGAGCACATCGCATTTCCTCTCGATATATCCGACGAAATATATCGATATGCGTCGAGTTCACCTCGATCAAGTCATCTCCAGGAAAAACATTAGCCTGAAACAATCGCTGGCATCTGTGGGGAGTGCAAAAACGACCCGGTGAGGACGCCGACGTCGTATGACTGGAAACCGTGGAGACGCAGCGCCTCAAATCCGGTTTTGCCAGGCGCATCTGGCCGCCCGGTCGCCTGCTGATCTCACATGCCGTCTTGGCCACCTGATCGGCAGGCAATTGGCGGCGGTCGCCGGATAAGCGCTGGGAAACGCATTTTGCTTTGCATCTGTTCGCATCTTCAGCTTGATCACACTCAAGTTGCTGTTTGACCTGCGACGTTGATTTCGGGTTATCATTCTAACGTATTCAGTGGTGATATCCGATTAGCGTGTCATCGCGTTAGCGAGCAGTTTTCGCGGCTGTAGCGCAGCCTTTGTGATGCCAGTCTCTGAAAGTCGAGATCGCCGGCAAGGGCAAAGCTTTAACTTGCTGATGAAGTTGCCCTCCGTAACAACAAGGGCAACTTCAGGTCCGCATTCAGGCCTAGTCGATCTTCAGCTTGCTATGACTATGCGCAAGCATGAATACCAATGCGCGCCTGCTAAGCTATCGGTCCTGCTGAGCCCAATCTGAGCCCATTGCGTACCCGACCGCAGCGGCGGCGAGGAAAATGGTCAACGCCATTCCAACACCACCGCCATTTACTGTGTCGAGATCGGCATCGCAGATCTCGACAAACGCGTCATCATTCAAGATTGCCGTGTCATTCATTCTTATTTCCCTTGAAGTGATAGTGCCAAATTGGCTCCAGCTCAGCGGTTGGACAAATATCCCGCCGCCAATCCCCAGGTGAAGCCTGCAGCAACGGCGAAGGCATAAAGAGGGATAACCGCACCGGTGACGCGATCAAGATCGGCGTCCTCGATGACGAGAAGCCCCTTTTCATGATCGATGTTCACCGCGACTGGGGTCGAGGGCTCTACACGATTAGTCATCGTTTCGTTCCTTGATGAAGGTTGTGAAGATGGCTCTGAGTGAGCGATTGCCGCGATCGCGAGAACCAGCGATACACCGGTCATATCCTCGCAACCGCACAAGTCTCTCAGCCTCATTCATCGTCCAAAGCCCGCATGGTGCACAGCTTTGGAGTAGCGATCACGAGTTCAGGCCACCTTCAGAGCTGGGTCTCACATCGCTTGCTGCTGAACATGTTCGATGTACTTGCTGATGACAAAAGCCATACCCACTGCCAGCGCAACGTAACCGACATTTCCGCCGGACACGGCATCAACATCATTTGCGCACAGTTCGATAATCTCGCTTTCTGTCTTTGTCGTATTCATGAAAACCTCCTGATTTTTCCAAGACCTCGATTCATGAGGCCGGCCGCACGGTATGCTGGTGGAATTTGTCACCGCAATTAGCACAGATGCTCTATCGTAGCCCGTTATCTCGGGTGGATGATGTCGAGAACCGAAATGCAGAGTTCTTCGCTATGCGCCGGAAGGCTTGTTCCGCTGTAAAAACAAACAATAAACCGCTTTGAACAGATAGCCACCTAATGGGCGACATGCTCCATCTCGGTCCTGAGGACACAGAGCATAGACCATTCGCACTAATTGATATTACCCCGCCTTCGCTCAAATATCGGCGTCCGACCCACCGGATAAAGACTGGCAAGCCATGCGATGCCGACCCAGTAAACCGGACCGGTCGAGAGAACCAGAACGTCCACGAATGTCATGCAAAACAAACACAGGAGCAAGCCATGCAGAAAAGCACCGAAATCAGGGAATTGTCCAAAACGGAAATCAAGGACGTGTCCGGCGGCGTTCATCTCGGTGGGCTCGTCGACCGGCTTGCTCAATACCTCTGGAGCCGAAGCCTGTAATTCGGGGTGACGGGTCAGGTCGTGAACGAAAATGCGCCGGTTTCCAGCCATGATGTTGGGCCGGAGCTTGGCACGCCCGAACGCGGCTTCGACGTCGTCATCACGATCAGGCCGTGCGGAGATTCTCTGGATTTCACCAGCGATCTCCGCATCAGTCCTCCAATGCACAAACAGTAGACATGGTAGGCAATGATGAGTGAAGCCGCCCGCAAGCATGCGGAACCACAGGACGCCAAAGCCTCTCCCCCTCCACCGCACAACAACCTGTTTCGACAGGAAGCGTTGGCCAGCCAGAACGCCCGGCTGGAGGGTGAGGTGATCCTCACTCAGCCATTGGCGTCACGCGTACTCGGCTATGCGGGCATGGCGATCGTCGCAGCGGGCTTGCTTTTCCTTTCGACCGCAACCTATGCCAGGATGGAAAGTGTATCCGGCTGGGTCGTGCCTGAGGGCGGCATCATCAGGATTGGCGCACGGCAAGGTGGTATCGTCGAGCGTATCAACGTCGTTGAGGGCGACGAGGTACAGGTAAATCAAGCGCTTGCGCAGGTGCGTATTTCCTCTGATTTCAACAGCGGCAATGCCGGCACACTTCTGGAGGACCAACTGCGGACGGAGGCCGAGGCGGCAGCGGCTCAGGCCGCGGCAACAATGGGACAGTTGCAGGCCGAACGAGAGCAGGTCAGCTTGCGCAAAATCGCTCTTTTGCGCGAACTCGATGAAACCCGGTCCGGCCTGACCGTGCTGGAAGAGAAGGCAGACCTTCTCAAACTCAACGTCGCACGCGCCACGCAATTGGCCGCACAAGGTGCCTTTACCCAGAAAGGCCTGGAGGACGCTCGAATGGGAGAGCTGGTGGCGCGCCAGGATGTCTCCCAGGCAAAAGCGTCGATCCTCAACTATGAACGGCAGATCAGTGATCTTGACGCGCGCCACCGCACCCTGCCGCTGGAAATCGACGCAGCGCAGGCACAGGCGCGTGTGTCGCAAGCGGCGCTGGCCCAACGCCAGACCGAAGCGGCGGTCCGCCATAACTATATCGTCGGCGCAACGGTTTCCGGCCGCGTCGTGGCACTGCCCGTCAGTCAGGGCCAGGATGTTGGAGCAGGAACTATGATCGCAGCTATCACGCCCGCCGGTAGCAAGCTCGAGGCGGAACTCTTCGTTCCTTCGCGCGCGGCCGGTTTCATCAAGCCGGGCCAGGACGTGCGGCTGATGTATCAAGCGTTTCCGTATCAGAAATTCGGCAGCGCTGAAGGCACGGTCGTGCAGGTATCGCGCACAGTGCTTGGCCCCGACGAAATCTCCGTACCTGGCCTGCAGCTGAATGAACCGGTTTTCCGGGTGAAGGTGAGGCTCGATCGTGAACTCGTCAGCGCCTACGGGCAGGAGATGCCCGTTCAACCCGGCATGCTGCTTTCAGCCGATGTGATCATCGATCGCCGCACGCTATTGGAGTGGCTGCTCGATCCTCTTTATGCAGTGGGGCGAATGGGATGAGCTTACAGGAACTGAATTTTTCACGCGGTCGCAGGCTCCCTGTCGTGCTCGCCAGTGAGGGGGCCGAATGCGGGCTTGCCTGCCTGACCATGGTTGGCAGCTATCACGGTCACAATATCGACCTCAACGGACTGCGGCAGCGGTTTCCGCTTTCGATGAGTGGTGCAAACTTGCGCGGCCTGATGCAGATGGCGAGCAAGCTGTCGCTTGCGCCGCGCGCACTTCGTGTCGGCCTAGACGCCCTGTCGAAGGTAAGCCTGCCCGCCATCCTGCATTGGGATTTCAACCATTTCGTAGTTTTGAAATCGGTCTCGGGCAAGAAGGCGGTCATCCACGATCCGGCACTGGGCATGCGCGAACTGCCGCTGCAGGAGTTTTCACGGCATTTCACCGGGGTGGTGCTGGAACTGGCACCGGCTCCAGTTTTTGAGAAGATCGAAGCGACGGAAACGCTGCGGCTGACCGATCTCTGGTCACGGCTTACCGGCATCTGGCCGGCGATCTTCCAGATTATCGGCTTGTCCCTTGCGTTCCAGGTCGCATCATTCGGCATTCCATTCCAGATCCAGTTGGTGGTTGACGAGGCGATTGGACGTGCGGATAGAGACCTTCTGGCGGTGCTGGCGCTGGGTTTTGGCGCCTTGTTCATCGTCCATGCTGGGCTGGAGGCCGTGAGGGCCTGGGTGGTCAGGATTCTCGGATCTATGATGCTGTTCCAGATCGTTGGCAATCTTGTTCGCCATCTCCTGCGACTGCCATCTTCATTCTTCGAAAAACGGCATGTTGGCGACATCATATCGCGGATCGAATCGACCAATGCCATTCAGGATGCCGTAACGCGCGGCATGGCGGTGGCGCTGATCGACGGTCTGATGGCGCTTGTGGCGGCCTTCATCCTGTTCCTCTATTCGCCACTTCTGGCATTCGTCGTCTGCCTCTCGCTGCTCATGGTTCTCGCTGCGTCCTTTGCCTTTTATCCTGTCATGCGTTCCCGCACGCAGGAGCAACTGATTGCCTCGGCGAAGGAACAGTCACAGTTGATGGAGACGGTCCGGGCAGCCACCACGATCAAGATCATGGGTGGAGAGTCCGAACGGGAGAGCAACTGGCGCAACCGCTACGCCTCGGTCATCAACGCATCGATTTCGCTCGGCAAATACGAGATTACGCTGAAGCTGGTTCACAGCATCATCATCGGGTTACAGACCGTTATCGTGATTTATCTTGGCGCGAGATCCATCCTCAATGCCGACGGCCTATCGATTGGCATGCTGATGGCTTTCCTCTCGTTTCGCCAGACGTTCAGCGACCGCACGATGTCGCTGGTGGCCGAGATTATCCAGTTCCGGCTTCTCAAGGTGCATCTCGATCGCATCGCCGATATCGCGATGGCACAAGGTGCCATCCAGCCGAGTGCCGGCGCCGTCACCCACGAGGCTCGCGGTGCAATCGAACTGAGCGACATTTCGTTTCGCTACGGCACCTCCGATCCGCTTGTGTTGGAAGACGTCAATCTGAAGATCGAGCCAGGGGATTATGTGGCGATCACCGGCCAGTCGGGTGGGGGCAAGAGCACCCTGTTCAAGCTCATCCTCGGCCTGCATGAAGCGGAGACAGGCGAAATCCTTCTCGACGGGCGCAGGGCGACACCGGAATTGTGGCAGGCATGGCGCAGCCACATCGGCGTGGTAGCGCAGGACGACCGCCTCCTTTCCGGATCAATCGCCGACAACATCGCCTTCTTCGATCCCAATCTGGACATGGAGCGCGTTGTCATGGCCGCAGCGGCGGCACGTGTTCACGACGACATTGTGAAAATGCCGATGCAGTACCTGTCTCTGATAGGAGATATGGGAGCGGCACTTTCCGGTGGTCAGCGCCAGAGACTACTGCTGGCGCGGGCGCTCTATCGACAACCGAAGCTATTGCTGCTTGATGAAGGGACAGCAAATCTCGACGAGCAAACGGAGGAAGAAATCGCCATGCTGGTTGCATCGCTTCCAATCACCCGCATCGTCATCGCCCATCGTCCGGCCCTGATACGCAATGCTTCAAGGGTTTTCCGGGTACAGAACGGTCGGGTACACGACGTTCCCTTGTCGCCTAACGGATTGTCGCCAGTCACGTCCTAAGGCGGCTTCGTGGGATGACCCGTCCCCCTTTCACGATGGCCTATAGCACATTCGCGCGAGTTGATGCCGCCCTGCCCGGCAGCCATGTTCGCAACCGGGAGAGGCACCGAAGTCTGTCCCCGCAATGTTTCAGCCAATAGGAGGCCTAGATGGAGAATGACAAGCGCGAGCACCGGGTGCTGAACGACGAGGAAACCAATGCCGTTGCCGGCGCTGGCTTCGATCGCATAACCACTCTTGCAATCGGTGAGGAAGATGGCGGCGGCCGGGCAACGACCCTTGCTGTCGGTGAGGAAGACGGCGGCGTAATCCGCTTCCCGGTCCTGGAAGCAAAGCTGCACGGTTGATTGCGGACTTCCTATCCATCGGGTCGGTCCGGTTCGCCCGGACCGACCTTCTCGATCAGACAGGTTTCGGCTGAAAGGCCAAGCGAAAGCAGAACGATCATGATTTTAGTTTGCGGCGGCCAGAACGATCCCAATCTGCGGGTTCTCATTCATCGATTGAAAGCCCGAGACTTACCGTTTCGCACTTTGCTGGTTGGTCCGGATACGCCACCACGGGTTCGTTTCGATATCCAGAACGATACATTCGAGCTTGAGGGCGAAACCTTGCGCCCAACGGCCTATTTCATTCGCCAGGACGTCTTTCTCTACGAGACCGCGGACTTCGCCTATGCCCATGCACAGGCTCATAACTGGTATTATACGCTTCGGGGATGGGCCGAGAGCCGCACTGATGCCAAGCTGTGCAACCGCCGCACAGGCCTGCGGGAGAACAACAAGATCCAGAACCTGATCGAAGCGGCAAAAATCGGGCTCGTCATTCCCCGGACAATCGCGACGAACGCTTTCGAGGAATTTGCCGGCCGAGCCGAAGCGCTGATCCAGAAGCCGGTTGCGGGCGGAGAATATACAACGCTTCTGAGTGAATTTACCGGGCAGGAGGGCGGCCCGCGTTTTGTGCAGCCTCGCCTCAACCGTCCCGAAATCCGTATCTATCGTATAGGGGCACGACTTCTGGCGTTTGAACTGCAATCGCCGGAACTCGACTACCGACAGACGCGCGATGTTGAAATTCGGCCGGTCGCCGTCCCGGATGCGGTCGGCGACAAGCTGCTTACGCTTTGCGACCAGCTCGAACTTGATTTCGCGGCGGCTGACTTCATGGTCGATGACCACGGGAGGATAAATTTCCTCGAAGTCAACTCGCAGCCGATGTTTGCCGCTTTCGATCGCATCGCCGATGGCGCGGTTTCCGATGCAATCATCGACCACCTTGTCGATAGCGGCGAACAGGCTTGCGTGGATTCCGGCCAGGACGGGCAGCGCATCTTTGCCGTGGTCTAGAGCCGCGCTGTACCTGCTAGATCCAGCTATTGAAATCTGTCCTGCCCTGTCCATCTCAGCCCCTCCAAAGTCATGCTTCCTTGGAAGCGACCAATGGCGGGATCTGGTGCCCCTCTAGATCTCAGTCGGCTCGTGTCGCTTGGTCCAGAGCAGGAGTGGAAGAGGAGAACTTAGCCTTGCGAGAAGACACAATCATTGTCGCGGACGATCATCCCGTGTTCAGGGACGGTCTAACGACACTGTTGACGCGGATGATGCCGAACGCCGAGATTACCGCAACGGACACGTTCAACGACGCTCTCACGTTGGCTCGCTCGCAGCAGGAGCCGCCGTCAATGTTCATATTGGACCTGTTCTTCACCAGACGCAGCATCAAGGAAGACTTGCCGGCCCTCAGGCGTGAATTCGCAAGTTCGTCGATTGTGGTCGTCTCGATGGCAGACGACAAGCTCACCATCGATGACGTTCTAGCCTGCGGGGTCAACGGCTTCATCAACAAGGCCGTTCATCCCGAGGTTCTGACGGAAGCTCTGACGGCGATCCGCGAAGGCGATGTCATCACGAGAGTGCCTGAGGGGGATACGATCACCACCCCGCTTCTGACGGACAGGCAATCCGATGTGCTTCGCTATATTGCCGAAGGCAAGAGCAACAAGGAGATCGCCATCGTGCTCGGCATATCGCCATTCACGGTGCGGATTCATGTGTCCGCCCTGTTCAGGACGCTCGGCGTCACAACCAGGGCCGCTGCTGTCTCGCAAGCGGTCAACGATGGCCTACTCCCCATGCGCGCCTGATTTCCAGACGTTCAGCTGCGGTCCGACGCATCCATAGCGGCCGCCATGATGACGGACCGCAGCTCGGCCGGGCGTACCGGCTTTGACAGGATCGGGATCGTCTCTTCACCGATGTCTTCGCGAACACGAGCCGCATCATGCCCGCTCATCACGACCGCCGGCACATCCCAATCTGCCAACCGACGGACCTCCGCAATACAGTCCGAACCGGTGACATTGCCGCCGAGATCGAAATCGGTGATGAGAAGATCGCAAAAGATCGAGCGTGCGGGAATCGTCTTCACGGCCTCCACTTCGCACCCCCACCGGCGCAAGAGGCTCGCCGTCGCGTTTAACACCGCCTCGTCATCCTCGACCAACAGGATCTGCAGCCCTTCGACGCTGGCGGTCGGGCGCGCCGGCGGGCGCCCGACGGATGGTGCGGGAGCAGCCGCGACAGGAATACCCGACAGGCTCACCATCGTTCCGCGCCCACGGTGAGAGGTAAGATGGACCTCCAAGGACAGAAGTTTGGCAAGCCGCGACACGATAGAAAGCCCCAGCCCGACACCCTCGATGTCACGATCGCCGCGTTCGCGGATCTGGTAGAATTCGTCGAACACCCTGGCCTGATGGCTTTCCTCAATCCCCGGCCCTTGATCAACGACAGATAAAGCCAGCGTCGCGCCCTGACGCCGGCAGCCGATGAGGATCGTTTTACCGGGGGCGTATTTGATTGCGTTGTTGACGATGTTCTGCAGCATTGTCGTCAGCAGGGCACGGTCGCTAATAACACGCTGGCTGCATTTCACGATCCGGATCTGACAGCAGTTTCGCAGCCCGTTTTCCGTGTTCTGACGAACGACATCCTCCACAATATCGGCAATCGCGATGTTTTCGAACTTCGGCACGACACGTCCGCTGTCGAGCGTCGAGACATCCAGCAACGATTTGAACAAGCGGGAGACACCTTGCAGCGAGCGGTCGATGTTGTCGACCATCTCCAGTTCCTTGCGAGCAAGCCCCGCATCGCGCAGACACGCCGTGAACAGGCTGATCGCGTGGATCGGCTGCCTGAGATCGTGGCTTGCCTGGGCAAGAAATTTCGATTTGGAAAGGCTGAGTTCCTTTTCCGCCCTATAGGCCGTCTGCAGACGGCTCAGGAGAATGCCTACATAGATCGGCAGCATCAAGGTCGTCACGATCATCGTAATGCCGAGATAGACATTGTTCTGCCAGTAGTCGCTAAAGCGCATTGTGACGAGAAGTGAGCCCACCAGGATAGCAGTTGCTCCCCAGAGCGCTTCACGCCCGTAGCGAAGCCCATGGCCGACGACAGTGCAAAGCGCAAATGCGTAGATCGGCATAAATGGAGCGCCGCCGATGGCCATGGCGATCGTCATCGCCGAATAATCGTGAAGCATCGCAACCCAATGTCGCCAAGCCTGGCCATAGGTCGATTTCACGATCCAGATAAGGAAAAGGAGCGAGGTCACAAGGGTAGCAAGGCCGAGATAGATCAGCCCGCCATTTTCCGGCTCGGCCAGCCCCGACGCAACAAGGACTGCACCGTATGTCGTCATACATATGATTGACGTAACCCGAAGGATTGCGTGGACCAGATCAGTATTCACATCACGCTTGAGATTTACCGCCAACGTCCCTCCCCCATTGCCCATGTATCAATGTGCCATTGCACACCGCTCTCAGCCACTAGCACTAGTGTTCTATACGTGGAAGGCAGGCCGGACCGATCGCGGCGGGCTGCCGTCGCGGGCGGGAGGATCGCTGTCCGATCCGTCACTGGAATTGAACCAGCCCGCGGACCCGGTCAAAAGCCTGGCAAGACTGACGGTGCAAATTTTAACTCGACACATACCTCGCTTCCGACACAATCGGCCGGCCGAAGGTCAAGACATCCCGGCAGTCGAAATGCGAGCACCGCTTGCCTCTCGAAAGGTGGACCTGATGCATCCACTTGGCTTTTGACGATGGCGGCCTGACTGCCGCCATCGCTGTAGTTTTCTAGATCATTGCGCAGCGTAATAGATTGCCGCACCTGCAGAAGCGATCGATGCGCCGAGCATGACGCCCATGCCAACGGGGGTGAGCGCCGCGACGGTCAGGCCCAGCGCCAGAAATCCGCCTGATGCGCCGAGCGACGCGCCATATGCCGCGTCGTTAGAGACACCGCCGCTCACGGCCTCGATCTCATTCAAATCCAATTCGAAGATGGTCGTATCAGTCATCGACTTTTCTACATGTGGATTATTCATGGTACTTCCTTTCGTGTGAACATGGGATCGAAGCCAGCTCCAGTTTTCAGAGCACAGTCACGCAAACGCATCATCGCCCAGCGACAACGCGATGTCGCAAGCGATGGACACGGTCACTTGGCAACGAGCAACCCCAACCCGGGTCAGGATAGTGATGCCGACGATCCCGATCACAAATTAAGCCAGTTAAGCAGCCCCTGCTATTAGGGCGCATGTACTACCCAATTCCAGTTTTCACGGGTCGTAAGGAAATAGATTAAGGACTCCCATCAACTTTGGGGTTTGTAAAAGCCTTGGTTTCCCTAATGTCTCGAAGCAAATCGAAGGTGCAACCCGTACTGTGTTTTCCTAACTGATCGCCACTTCAATGGCTTAGCGAATTCGGGGGTACCGAAGCATGCTCGACAAGAGAGCAAATGCATTTTCACTTGAGATTCTGGTGCTCTGCGACTTACCTCACCGTGTCAACTGAACTCGCCTTCTCGAATATGAGGTGGAAGCCGTCGGCTACCGGATAGCAGCTCACTTAGCCTTTGATGTCGGATCGAGGTTAAATACGGTCACGTTTATGGCGGTTCATGACGAGAAAAGCACGGCTGACGTTCATCGTCCTGATTTCCTTCGCCATTCGGCAAATATCGACAGGTTGTCCTCCTCGGTCGCGGGGTAGAGCCCGGTAATCGTGTGGCCCGCCTTCACCCGCTCGACGACGAAATCCTCGTAAGCCGTCATCTCGACCGCCTCGTCAGCGATCTCGTCGGCGATCTCGGCCGGAATGACGACGACGCTGTCGTCATCGCCAACCATGACGTCCCCCGGAAACACAGCCACATCGCCGCAGCCGATGGGCACGTTGATGTCGATCGCCTCGTGAAGCGTCAGATTTGTCGGGCTGGAGGGACGGTTGTGATAGGCCGGGATATCCAACTCGCCGATTGTCATTGCATCTCGAAAACCGCCATCAGTAACCACCCCTGCCCCGCCGCGCACCATCAGCCGGGTGATGAGGATATCGCCGGCAGAAGCCGCCCGTGCATCCTTTCGACTGTCCATCACCAGCACATGCCCTTCCGGGCAGGTCTCGATTGCAAGGCGCTGTGGGTGCTTCGGATCACGAAACACCGTCATCGGATTGCGGTCTTCGCGCGCCGGCATATAGCGCAGCGTAAATGCCGGGCCGACCATGTTGCGCCCCTTCGTACGAACGGGACGCACATCCTGGATCGTTTGGTTCTTCAGACCGCGCTTATAAAGCGCCGAGCAGAGCGTCGCGACGGATACGCCCATTAGTTTATCGCGGGTGGAAGGATTCATTGTCTCTCCTGGACTTTTGTCAGTTGATCAATCGGACCCGTCGCTCGACGACAGCGATCGGTCCTCTGCGACACACCGTAACTTGACTCACAGAAACAAAACAAATATGTCAAGTTCCATTCTGATATCTCAGTTTGGCAAGTGATATGTCTAACGATCTTGAATTTCCATCGCTGCCCTTGTCTGATCTCGTCATGCCGCAGGATTTGCCGGTGGGCGGGAACATGACGAACCGAATCCACGCTCTACTTCGCAAACTGATTGTCGAGGTAAAGCTGCTTCCCGGGCGCGCGCTGTCGGAAAAGGAAATCGCTGCGCTGCTGCATGTCAGCAAGACGCCCGTGCGCGAGGCCATCATTCGCCTTGCCGAAGAAGGTTTCGTTACGGTCGTTCCGCAAGGCGGCACCTATATTTCGCCGATCGACGTGCAGCGCTACATGGAAGCTTGCTTCATCCGTTTCAGGCTGGAAGAAGGCGCAGTTATCGAGGCGACCAAGCGACATTCGCTGGAAGATATCGCCCGTTTGAAAACCTGCGTATCCCAGCAGCGAACGGCTGCGCAGGATGAGGAGTTCACCGATTTCTTCCTGCTGGACGAAGAGTTTCACCGCACGATTTTTGCCGCGGCCCGCCTGCCTGGTGCATGGAGCGTCGTCAATCAGGCGAAAGGCGAAATGGACCGGATGCGCCACCTAAAGCGCGTTTTTGCGGTTCGCCGGACCGAAAAGGTGATCGAGGAACACGAAGCGATCGTCAACGCGATTGAATCCGGCAATGTGGAAGCAGCTCGCGAGGCCATTCAGTGCCATCTTGGTTCGCTTGAATCCAAGATCGCAGAACTCTCTAAGAACCCGAAAATTTGGACCTTCATCGAACAGGTCAACACGCGCGTCACGAGGAAGCGCGTGTCACGAGGAGCCAAGGCCCCCGCCTGACGGAACATTCAAGGCTTTTGAGGAGGGGCCTTACATGTCTGCAGTTCAAATCAACGACGTCGTCAAGCGCTACGGTGCTCTCGAAGTTGTCCATGGCATCAATCTTTCCATTCAGCCGCAGGAATTCGTGGTCCTCGTCGGGCCATCGGGATGCGGCAAATCCACCACGCTGCGCATGCTTGCCGGACTGGAAGATATCTCCGACGGAACCGTCTCCATCGATGGCCGAGTGGTCAACAAGATCGCCCCGAAAGACCGCGACGTTGCGATGGTCTTCCAGAATTATGCCCTCTACCCACACCTCAACGTGGCGGAAAACATTGCCTTCGGCCTGCGGGTCAGGGGCGAGAAACGGGACGTGATCGACAAGGCCGTCGCGGAGGCCGCACAAATTCTAAGCCTGACGGAATATCTTGCGCGCAAACCTGCAGACCTTTCCGGTGGCCAGCGCCAGCGCGTAGCGATGGGACGCGCCATCGTCCGCCGCCCCAAGATTTTCCTCTTCGACGAGCCGCTCTCCAACCTCGATGCCAAGCTGCGCACCCATATGCGCGCCGAGATCAAGCTGCTTCACAAGCGCATGCAGGCGACCAGCGTCTACGTCACCCATGACCAGGTCGAGGCGATGACGCTGGCCGACCGTATAGTCATCATGAATGGCGGCAATATCGAGCAGGTCGGTTCGCCGATGGAAGTATTTCTCGAACCGGCAAACACGTTCGTCGCCAGCTTCATAGGCTCACCACCGATGAACCTCCTCGACGCGGTGGTCGAAAAACGGGATGGCCGTGTCAGCGCGGTATTGACAGGCAATGCCGGACAGCGATTGACCATTCCCGACGCCTCTGCGAAGGGCGCGACGGAAGGGCAGACGATCAAGCTCGGTCTGCGCCCCGAAATCATGTCGGTCAAAACCGGCAATGGCCGTGAGGTCTTGAATTGCAGCATTGATCTGGTGGAGCCCCTCGGCGCAGAAGCTCTGCTTCATGGCAAGGCCGATGGCCAATCCTTCATTGCCAAGGCGGAAACACTCTATGCCGATCATGCCCTTAATGGTGTCACTCAGCTTGGCATCGACACGACACGCATTCACATCTTCGACGCGACAACCGGTCGGTCACTCACGGCCGCAGGCGGGTCGCGCTCATGAAACAGACCTATCAGCAACGCCTGCATGATCTGTGGGGAGACGTTCGCCGCGACTGGCAGCTTTATCTATTGCTTGCGCCGATGGCCATCTGGTTTGCGCTGTTTCTCTACAAGCCGATGTATGGTCTGGTCATTGCTTTCCAGGACTTTTCGATTTTCCGTGGCATCGAGAAAAGCCCTTGGGTCGGTTTCGCAAACTTCGTGGAGCTTTTCCAGAACGACATGTTCGTCCGTGCCTTCTGGAACACGATCACCATAAGCGGCCTTGGACTGATCTTTGCGTTTCCCGTGCCGATCATTCTAGCGCTGATGTTCAACGAGGTTCAGAACGAGGTTGGTCGCCGCTGGGCGCAGACGATCGTTTACCTGCCGCATTTCATTTCGGTGGTCATCGTTGCAGGCATTGTCATCAACTTCCTTTCGCCCTCCATCGGCATCGTCAATCTGTTCCTGAAGGGGATAGGTCTGGAGCCGATCTATTTCCTAACCCAGCCGGAATGGTTCCGGCCTGTTTTCATCGGTTCTTCGGTCTGGAAAGAGTCGGGTTTCGAGTCGATCGTCTATCTCGCCGCGATCGCCGGCGTCAGCCCCACGCTTTACGAATCCGCCCGTGTCGACGGCGCCTCGCGCTGGCAGATGATGTGGCGCATTACCCTGCCCTGCATCCTGCCAACGATCGTGATCATGCTGATTATCCGAATCGGCAATCTGGTCGAGGTCGGGTTCGAATACATCATCCTTCTCTATCGCCCATCCACCTATGAGTCGGCTGACGTCGTCTCGACATTCATCTACCGCACCGGCCTGCAAGGGACCCAGTACGACCTGGCAACAGCTGCCGGCCTGTTCAACGCGGTCATCGCTTTTGTCCTTGTCTATTCGGCAAATCGTATCAGCCGAAGAGTCTCATCGACATCGCTTTGGTGAGGAGCTGAAGATGAAAAGTTTCAATCTCTATTCCCGCGGCGACAAGATCTTCGGCTGGGCCAACGCCATTCTTTTAAGCCTGTTCGTCCTGTCGACGCTTTATCCGTTCATCTACGTCGCCGCCGTCTCGATTTCTTCCGGCGCGGCCGTGACTGCCGGGCGCGTGACGCTCTGGCCGGTCGATGTCACGCTTGCAGCCTATGAACACGTCCTGTCCGACCGGATGTTCTGGATCGCCTACGGCAATACATTCATCTACACGTTCGGCGGTACTTTCATGAGCCTGCTGATCATGATCCCGGGCGCCTATGCGCTATCGCGCAAACGGCTGCGCGGCCGGACCTTCTTCAATATCGCCATAGCCTTCACGCTCTGGTTCCATGCTGGCATGATCCCGTTCTTCCTGAACATGCGGGATCTAGGACTTCTCGACAGCCGCTTCGGCATCATCATCGGTTTCGCGGCCAGTGCCTTCAATGTCATCCTGTTGCGCAACTTCTTCGAGGCGGTGCCGAAATCCTTCGAGGAAGCCGCCAAGATGGACGGGGCCAGCGAGCTGCAATTGCTCTGGAAGGTCTTCATCCCGCTATCCAAACCAGCCATCGTTACAGTGGCGCTGTTTTGCATCGTCTCGCGTTGGAACGGCTATTTCTGGGCGATGGTCCTGTTGCGTGGCGAAGAAAAGATCCCGCTGCAGGTCTATCTGAAGCGCGTCATCGTCGATCTCAATTCGAACGACGAATTCGCCTCGAGCCTGCTGACGGCCCACTATTCGTTCGAGACGGTCACCTCCGCGATCATGATCGCGTCGATCATCCCCGTTCTCATCATTTACCCCTACGCACAGAAGTATTTCACCAAGGGAATTCTGCTGGGCGGGGTCAAAGAGTAGCTGCACAAGGGAGGAGAACCTGTGAGAACACTACGAAAAGGCGCGCCCCTTCTGGCGTTGATGACAGCCATGACAATGGCCTTGCCCGTCTCCGCACAGGATGCCGGCAAGATATCCGAAGACCCTCTGGAACTGACGATCCATTTCCACTTCCGCGACAAATACGTCTATTCGGAAAAGTGGCCTGTGGAGCAGAAGGCTGCAGAGATCACCAATATCCACGTCCGCAACGTCGCGTCGCTGGCGACCACGAGCAG
This sequence comes from Hyphomicrobiales bacterium, assembly GCA_900469445.1. Taxonomy (GTDB): domain Bacteria; phylum Pseudomonadota; class Alphaproteobacteria; order Rhizobiales; family Rhizobiaceae; genus Neorhizobium. The sequence continues at coordinate 134,174 of UBXM01000023.1, read as the reverse complement.
CCGCGATGCCTTCAACCTGCTGATCGCCTCAGGTGATCTCCCGGATATCGTAGGCGGCGATGCGAACGGTGGCTTGAAGGAGGACTTCATCCGCTACGGGCTGGAAGGCGCGTTCATTCCACTCGACGACCTGATCGAGGAAAATGCTCCGAACCTCAAGGCGTTTTTCGATAGCCACAAGGACATCCGCAACGCGATTTCCGGACCGGACGGCAAGCTCTACTTCATTCCATATGTGCCGGATGGGAAATACTCTCGCGGCTGGTTCATCCGCCAGGACTGGCTGGACAAGCTCGGCCTGAAGCAGCCGGAAACGCCTGAAGAGGTCTACGAGGTTCTCAAGGCCTTCCGCGACAAGGACCCTAACGGCAACGGCAAAAAGGACGAGGTCCCGTATTTTGCCCGCGAGGAAATCGATGCCGTCCGCCTCATCAATCTGTGGGATGCACGCGTTTCCGGGTCCGAGCGATATGGCGACTTCGCCGTCTATGACGGCCAGCTTCGTCACCCCTGGGCGGAGGAGAACTACAAAACCGGCATTTCCAATGTCGCCAAGTGGTACAAGGAGGGCCTGATCGACAAGGAGATTTTCACCCGCGGCGCCCGTTCGCGCGAATATCTTCTGGGCAACAATCTCGGCGGCATGACTCATGACTGGTTCGCCAGCACCTCGACCTATAACGACGCATTGTCGCCAAAGATCGAAGGTTTTGCGCTGAAGCCTATGCTGCCGCCGAAGACGGCTTCCGGCCAACGGTTCGAGGATTCTCGCAGGCTGCGCGTCCAGCCTGTCGGATGGGCGATCTCGGCCACAAACGAACATCCCGTCGAAACGATCAAGTATTTCGATTTCTGGTTCTCTCAGCAGGGGCGCCTGCTGTCGAATTTCGGTGTCGAGGGAAAGACTTACGAGATGGTCGACGGCAAGCCGCAGTTCAAAAAGGAAGTGCTGGAGAACAAGGATCCGGTCAACGCCCAGCTCTGGGCGGTAGGCGCACAGGTCCCGCGCGGATACTGGATGGACTACGAGTACGAGCGCCAATGGACCAACAAGATCGCGCTCGAAGGCATTGACCTCTACGACAAGTGCAACTGCCTCAAGGACGAGTTCATGGGCGTCTCGTTAAACGCCGATGAGAAGGCGACCTTCGACCGCTACTGGCCGAGCCTTCTCACCTACATGACCGAGATGCAGCAGACATGGGTGCTCGGTGCCCAGGACGTCGATACCGGCTGGGATGCCTACAAAAAGCGGCTGACGGCTCTCGGTTATGACGAGGTCATCAAGATCATGCAGTCGGCCTATGACCGCCAGTACAAGGCTGCCCAGTAAGCTTTCGATCGTGATGGCGGCGCTGTCGCCGCCATCCTTTTCCCTTTGATCTTCATATAGGAGTTAGAGCGCAATGCGTCCCTCTGCCTCGGCCATCGCCAGACAAGCTCATCTCGATGAACCCCGCCCCGGTTCATTGACCATTGGCTACGTGCCGAGCGAGCAAACCCCACCCACCGAAAACCCGCCGCGTTTTTCCTGGCTTCCCGATATCGACGACGGTGCCCGCTATGTGCTGCGCATCTCGGCAGACCCCGAATTTGCTGCGCCCAAGACGCGCACGTTCGAAGACCTCGCTTGGAATTTCTTCACCCCGGATGAAGTTCTACCGGAAGGCAATTACCATTGGTGTTATGCGCTCTGGGATCAGGCCGCCGCGCAGCCCCTGTCGAACTGGAGTGCGGTACGCCGTTTCGAGATCACCGCCGCGCTTCCAAAAACACCCGTGCCCGGCAGGACGGCTCGCCATGCAGCGGCCCATACGAGCCACCCGCGACTCTGGCTCAATCCCGAGCAACTGAAATCATTTTCGCAAGCCGTGGCCGAGGACCCGAACCATTGCGGCTGGTCCGAATTCTTCGAGAAATCCGTAAAGCCTTGGCTCGACCGGCCGATCATGCCGGAACCGCAGCCCTATCCTAATAACGTCCGCGTGGCGACGCTCTGGCGACAGATGTATATCGATTGCCAGGAGGTCATCTATGCCATCCGCCATCTGGCAATTGCCGGCCGCGTTCTGGGGCGGGAGGATTTGCTCGATGCCTCGCGCGATTGGCTGCTCTCCGTTGCCGCTTGGGATCCGAATGGAGCAACCTCCCGCGCCTATAATGACGAGGCCGGTTTCCGCGTCGTTGTCGCCTTGGCATGGGGATACGACTGGCTCTATGATCACCTAAGCGAAGAAGAACGGGAGACCGTTCGATCGGTTCTCCTGCGCCGTACCCGTGAAGTCGCTGACCACGTGATTGCCCACGCGCGCATCCACGTGTTTCCTTATGACAGCCACGCGGTTCGCTCGCTGTCGGCAGTGCTCACACCGGCCTGCATTTCGCTTATGGGCGAAAGCGACGATGCCGGCGAATGGTTCGACTACACGGTCGAATTTCTCACCACGCTCTATTCCCCTTGGGCGGGAACGGATGGCGGCTGGGCGGAAGGTCCGCACTACTGGATGACCGGCATGGCCTATCTCATCGAGGCCGCGAATCTGATCCGCTCCTATATCGGTTATGACCTCTACCAGCGGCCTTTCTTCCAGAACACTGGGCGGTTCCCGCTTTATACCAAGGCGCCTGGCACAAGACGCGCCAATTTCGGTGACGATTCCACCATGGGTGACCTGCCCGGACTGAAGGTGGGCTACAATGTCCGCCAGTTCGCCGGCGTCACCGGCAACGGTCACTATCAATGGTATTTTGACCGCATCAAGCAGGGTGCGGCCGGAACCGAGATGGCCTTCTACAATTACGGTTGGTGGGACCTGAATTTCGACGAACTCGTCTATCGTCACGACTATCGACAGGTGGAAGCCGTTTCGCCGACAGATCTGCCATCGCTTGCTGTCTTCGATGATATCGGCTGGGTCACTATCCAGAAACAGATGGAGGACCCAGACCGGCATCTGCAGTTCGTTTTCAAATCGAGCCCATATGGCTCGCTCAGCCATAGCCATGGCGATCAGAACGCTTTCGTTCTTTATGCCCATGGTGAGGATCTGGCGATCCAGTCCGGTTACTACGTCGCCTTCAACTCTCAAATGCACATCAATTGGCGCCGGCAGACCCGGTCGAAGAACGCAGTCCTGATCGGCGGAAAAGGCCAGTATGCGGAGAAGGACAAGACGCTGGCCCGTCGCGCTGCAGGCCGTATCGTTTCCGTCGAGGAGAAGCCCGGGCATATACGCATGCTAGGCGATGCGACGGCCGCCTATCAGGTGGCAAACCCGCTGGTGCGCAAAGCGGAGCGCGAAATCCATTTCGTCAACGACAGCTATTTCGTCATTGTCGATGAGGTGGAATGCACCGAGCCGCAGGAATTGCAATGGCTTTGCCACACCACAGGCGCACCGCAGACCGGTCGCTCAAGCTTTCGCTACAACGGCAAAAAGGCAGGCTTTTACGGCCAATTCGTCTTCTCCTCTGCTGGTAATCCGCAAATCACGGCCGTTGAAGGTTTTCCGGGGATCGAGCAGAAGGAATACGAGGGGCTGGAAATCCATCACCATGTCTGCGCCACGGTTCCGGCCGCCACCAGACATCGTCTCGTGACCCTTCTCGTGCCCTACAGCCTGACCGAACCGAAGCGAATCTTCAACTTCATCGATGACCAGGGTTTTTCGACTGACATCTATTTCAGCGATGTCGATGACGAGCGCTTCAAGCTTTCTCTCCCGAAACAATTCTAAACAATGCGAGGTTTTCAAATGCAACGTTTTACCAACAAGACCATTGTCGTCGCCGGCGCAGGCCGGGATATCGGCCGGGCATGCGCGGTCCGTTTCGCGCAGGAAGGCGCCAATGTCGTGCTTACCTATAACGGCGCGGCGGAAGGAGCAGCCGCAGCGGTGGCAGACATCGAAAAACTCGGCCGCTCCGCTTTGGCGATCAAGGCGGACCTGACAAATGAAGCCGAAGTCAAGGCCGCGATTTCCGCGGCAACCGACAAATTCGGCGCTATCCATGGCCTCGTCCACGTGGCCGGCGGCATGATTTCACGCAAGACGATCGCGGATATGGATGAGGCCTTCTGGCATCAGGTTCTTAACGTCAATTTGACCTCGCTTTTCCTGACAACTAAGGCTGCACTGCCGAAAATGGCGAAAGGCGGGGCGATCGTTACCTTCTCATCGCAGGCAGGCCGTGATGGCGGCGGTCCGGGCGCCATCGCCTATGCGACATCGAAGGGAGCAGTGATGACCTTCACCCGCGGCCTTTCCAAGGAAGTCGGCCCCGACATCCGCGTCAACGCCGTTTGCCCCGGCATGATTTCGACAACCTTCCACGACACCTTCACCAAACCGGAAGTGAGGGAACGGGTGGCTGGCGCCACATCGCTGAAGCGTGAAGGCGTCAGCGAAGATGTCGCCGGTCTGGTGGCCTTTCTCGCATCGGACGACGCCGCCTATATCACCGGAGCTTGCTACGACATCAACGGCGGCGTCCTGTATTCCTGATATTCCGGTAGGCCTATGTCCGTATCTCACCCCAGGGCGAGCCGGATTGCCGTTCTCGGCACTTCGCTCGTCCAGCAGAACCATTTCGGCAACGAAACTTCGCTGGCGACTTCGGCACGCGGCTGGATGAGCTGGGCCGAGGTCCTGTCACATGGCAGGCTCTCCTGCCCTGTGCATCACGATCCATCAGTCCCGCTCGGCTGGGAGCCGAGCAATCAGCCGGGCGTAAGCCGCTTTTTCTCCGGCCTCAATTTCGGAGTGTCCGGTCAGAAGGCGATAGAGATAGAACGGCGGCTGCCGCGGTTGCTGCAATCGGATTTCGACCTGATTGTCGTTGATGCCGGCACGAACGACATGATGGTGGAGACACGCCAGACGATTGCCGACACGCGAGCGCGGATCGCATCGACTTTGCTCGCCGCCGGCAAAACCGTCATTCTTCTGCCGATCCTTGCCCGCGGCATCGAAAAATGGCCCGCCGGTGGCGCGGAGCGGGCAAAGGCGCATTGGATCAACCGTCAAAGCATCGAATTCGCCGCCAGCCACGCCAACTGCCATGTCTTCGACTGGAATTCCGCATGGATTGATCCGGAGAGCGAATTCGGCGAGCCCTATGCCGGTTACTCCAACGACGGAACGCATTTTTCCGTGCTGGGCGGCTTTACTGTCGGAAAGGCGCTGGCGGACTACCTCGAAACGATCGTGCCCCGCGCGCCCACCCGCATGTTAGCAAGAGACGATCGCTTCGACCCCGTGAACAACCCGCTGGGCAATCTGGCATCGGATCTTGGCGCTGAAACGATGACTGAAAGGGAACAGCAAAGCCATAGTCTGGGCGGTAAACTTGTTCATCCCGGCACCGGCGTCTGGCTGGAGGCGATCTGCGATATAGACGTCCCCGCACATGACGACGTTCTCGGCATTTCGTTGCGATTGAAGGATGTTTCCGCCGAGGGGCAGGAAGCAATCGCGCTTGCCCCGTTCTACGCTGAAGATGGCACCGGTTTCGCCTTCCCTCAAACTCAATGGTCCGGTGCATTGCGAACTCCTCTCCTCAAACTCCGCCCCGGAGGCACGGAACCTGAACTTTATCTCGACGTCATTCTTCTGCCCGGTTCGAAGCCGCTCGGGATAGACGTGTCGCGCATCGACATCCGCTCTGTCTCAAGTCCGGTGCGCGCATGAACACCGGCAAGCCCAAATTGCTGATCGCGATGCGCAACGAACTGCCCCAAGGTTTCTTCGGGCCGCGCGAATGGGCGCGATTAAACGCGGCAACAGATATCATCCCAGGTTTCCCCTACACTGATTTTGATACTGTTGAGGGCGCAAAAGCTCTGGCCGAAGCCGATATCCTGCTGGCGGCCTGGGGCACGCCGTCCCTGACAACAGAACGCCTTGCGCGCGCGAGAAAACTAAAGATGGTCGCCTATGCGGCATCCTCGGTTCGAGCCGTTACCCCCGCGGAATTCTGGGAAACATCCGATATTCTCGTCACCACGGCGGCATCCGCCATGGCGGTACCAGTGGCCGAGTTCACCTATGCGGCAATCATCATGTGCGGCAAGAATGTCTTCCGGCTGCGCGACGAGCATCGGGCACAGCGCGGCACCGGCGGCTTTGGCAGCCGCCGCGGCATGAACCAGCCCCATCTCGGCAATCATGCCCGCCGGATCGGCATTGTCGGTGCCTCCCGCATCGGGCGTCTGGTTATCGGCATGCTCGCGCGCGGCACATGCGAGATCGCCGTTTACGATCCTTTCCTTTCATCCGACGAAGCGACAGCCCTCGGCGCAATCAAAATGGAGCTGCACGAACTTCTTGCATGGTCCGATGTGGTTTCGCTGCACGCGCCTATCCTGCAAGAGACCCATCATATGATCGGCGGCGCCGAACTGGCGCTGATGGCGGATCAGGCGATCCTCATCAACACGGCGCGCGGTCGGCTTGTCGACCACGACGCCTTGCTGGCGGAAGCACAATCCGGCCGGCTGCGTATTCTCATCGATACGCCGGACCCGGAGCCCTTGCCGACGGATAGTCCGTTCTACGATCTACCGAACGTTGTGCTCACGCCGCATATCGCTGGTGCGTTGGGCAACGAGTTGCGAGCGCTTGCCGACCTTGGGATCACCGAGATCGAACGATTTGTCGCCGGCCTTCCTCCTCTTCACCCTGTGATGAAGCAGGATCTGGAGCGTGTGGCATGAGCGCATTCGAATACTGTTTCTCGACACTCGGCTGCTCGGAAATGAGCCTGCATGACATCGCCGATCTGGCAGAGCGACATGATATCAGGGCGGTTGAATTGCGGACGCTCTCCGGCACTGTCGACCTGATTTCGGCGCTGACCACCGAATTCGAAGATCCAGCTGGGCTTGCAGCCTTTCTGGCCGGGCGCAATCTCGAAATCGTGGCCCTCAATACATCTATTAAGCTGTTCGAAAGCCCCAACCTTTCAGCCATCGAGCCGTTCATACCCTGGGCAGAGGCGGCAGGTGTCACTCATCTGCGTATCTTCGACGGCGGCAAGCAGTTGTGCGCCGATGAGATAAAGCGCGCCGCCGATCTTCTGCGCGATTGGCAGGCCAGGCGGCGGTCGTTCGGGCTCAATGTCGACCTGATGATCGAAACCCACGATGCACTGGCCCATGTCGAGCAGCTTGTCGCTTTCGTCGAACTTGTGCCGGCTGTGAAGATATTGTGGGACACCCATCACACATGGGCTCTTGGAACTGATCCCGATTCAATCTGGGAGCGTATCGCACAAAACATCGTGCATCTGCACGTCAAGGACAGCAAGGTCGATCGCGATGGGCGGCGATATTATGTGTTGCCCGGCCATGGTGATTTTCCCATGGCCAATCTGATCTCGCTGCTTCGACGAAATAAACGACACATCCCCTTCAGTCTCGAATGGGAGCGCCACTGGCATCCCGAACTGCCATCTCTGGAAGACGCGCTGACGGCCGCGAGCAACTGGTGGCAACAAGGAGTTTTTGATGCGTATCGCTGAAATTCAACTCACACCCGTAGCAATCCCGGACAAACCGCTCCTCAACTGCAAAGGCGTGCACCAGCCCTACGCCTTGCGGACGGTGATTGAGGTCATCTGCGACGACGGGACGGTCGGTCTGGGCGAGAGCTATGGAAGCATCAAGGCACTGGACGGTTTGCGCCGCGCGGCTCCGGCGCTGATCGGGCTCGATCCTTTTCATCTCCACGAGTTGAAATCTCGTGTTGTTGCCGCATTGCCCGGTGGCGGCGGCATCAATGCCAAATCGGCGGTGGCCGATCACAAGCTGACGGATGTGGTTGCTTCGGCCTTCGAGGTTCCCTGCCTGGACATACAAGGCAAGCTGCTCGGGCGACCGGTCGCAGACCTGCTTGGCGGTGCGGTTCGATCCGGCGTCCCGTTCAGCGCCTATCTTTTCTTCAAGTTCGCCGCACATATCGGCGAAGCTCCAGACGAGTGGGGAGAGGTGCTGACACCGGATGCCATGGTCGGCGAAGCGCGAAAGATGGTTGAAACCTATGGCTTCCGATCGCTGAAACTCAAAGGTGGAGTGCTGCATCCCGATCTAGAAATCGAGACGATTTTGAAGCTTCGCGAAGCCTTTCCGGATCATCCGCTGCGCATCGACCCCAACGGCGGCTGGACCGTCGAGACCGCGATACACATCGCTCGCAAACTCGAAAACGTGCTGGAATATCTCGAGGATCCCGTCATCGGCATGGATCAGATGGCAATGGTTGCGGCCGCCACGCCGATCCCCCTCGCCACCAACATGATCGTGCTGGAGTTCGACCAGATCGCCGAAGCCTTCCGCACGAACGCGGTAAAAATCGTTCTCTCCGATCATCACTATTGGGGCGGGTTACGCGCCTCTACCCACCTCGGAAAGATATGCGAAACACTGGGGCTCGGCGTCTCGATGCATTCGAACTCCCATCTCGGGATCACTCTTGCGGCCATGATCCATGTCGCGGCCGCCACGCCCAACCTGAGTTTTGACTGCGACACCCACTATCCATGGACAGGCGTCGATGTGATCGAAGGTGCACCCTTTACTTTTCGGGCCGGCAAGCTGGATCTCCCCATGGGCCCTGGTCTTGGCGTATCGCTCGACCGCCAAAAACTCGCTGTGCTCTCGGCTCATTATGAAGAGACTGCAATGAAGGAGCGCGACGACACAGCCTACATGAAGCTTTTTGACCCAGCTTATGAAAGGCGTGTACCTCGCTGGTAGAAGACGCGCCGCTCGTGTTCCAAATAGGAAAAAACTAGATGGTTGATTCAGATATTGTCTACTTAAGCTCTTGATGAGATCAGAACTTCCGACCAGTCGGAAAGCAATACACTAAGCAACTCTCTATTCGATACAAAAAAACTGGAAACCCTGGATGGGCACCGCGGTATGAGCTCTGTGCTGTCTATACCACCAGCCCTCGAGCAACCCACTTGTGCACCCGCTGACAAGTGAGTGCACAACTGAGATTTTGCCAATGGCTTAAAAGCGTCAAAGCTCCTTGATCAGGTGCTCGGCGATACGAACACTAAGTGCGGCACCTGTGAGAGTTGGGTTCATGCAGGAAGCCGAGGGCATGACGCTGGTGCCGGCAATGAACATGTTGGGATGGTCATGCGTGCGGCAATCGCGGTCGACGACCGAATCCGTCGGATCGTCGCCCATTCGCGTCGTGCCCATCACGTGCTGGCGGTTCTGCCACTTCACGTCGGTCGACAGAACTTCGGCATCCAGCAGTTCGGCAATCTTGTTGAGGTCCTGCAGGCCACGGTCACGGCCGGCATTCCAGTAGTCGGTGACCGAATAATAGAGAACCGGCACCGGGATGCCGAGCGCATCGAACTTGGTCTTCGACGGCGTGACACGGTTTTCGGCCAGCGGCAGTGGTTCGAAATCGATCGCCCAGTTGAGCGAGCGTGCCGAATATTTGCGGATCTGCTCGTCCAGCTTGGAACCGAGAATGCCCTTCTTGATGAACCCCTCGGTCATCTGGGCGGTCGGCACGGTGTTGCGCACCTTGATCTTGTAGCTCGGATAATCCTTGCGGAATTCGCCGTCGCGCTGGTTGAGATAGACCAGAAGCTCGGTCGGGCCTTCACCCGGCCACATGTCTTCCTTGGTCAGCATGTTCATGCTTATGCCGGTATGGTCCATCAGGTTGCGGCCGACCTGGTCGGAGGAGTTGGCGATGCCGTTCGGATATTTTTCCGAGGTGGAGATTAACAGAAGCTTGGCGCTCTCGATGCCATAGGCGGCAAGAACGAAATACTTCGCCGTCAGACGATGTTCGGAATTGTCCGGCTTCTTGTACCAGATCGCCGTGATCTTGCCGTCGTCACCGGCCTCGATCCTATAGACCGGCGAATTGTCGAGCAGCTTGGCGCCATGACGTTCGGCCTCGTCGATATGCATCGAGCCGTCATACTTGGCGCCGATCGGACAGACCGGGTTGCAATTGTTGTTGCCGGCACAGACCGGGCGGTTGCCATATGGGCGCGAGGCGCGGCCATGTGGTTCGAGCACCGGATTGAAGCCGCCAACCAAAAGCTTTTCCGCCAGCGTGTCGAACATGTAGCTGGTGTTGAGCTGTTTCATCGGGAAGGGCATGGAGCGCGGCGGCATCGGGCCGCCACCCTGGCCGCTCTCGTCCTGGCCGTCCGTGCCTGTGACGCCGAGTTCCAGTTCGGCCTTGTTGTAATACTGCTCCAGATCGTCATAGCCGATCGGCCAGTCGCGGCCGCGACCGTAAAGCGACTGGATCTTGAAGTCGTTCGGGATCATTCGCCACAGCGCCGAACCGAAATGCCAGGTCGTACCGCCAACGACGCGCAGATAGGAAGTGTTGTACTTCACCGGCCCTTCATATTGCAGATAGTCACCATAGGTGGACGGCGCGTGCGGCAGGCTCGGGAACGGAGAGCCGGCACCCTGCAGCTTGGCGTTGGCCAGCGACAGCTTGACCGGTGCGTTACGATAGGTCTCGACGATCTCGCGGCGATTGACGCGCGGGCCGGCCTCTAGAACGATCACCTTCTTGCCAGCCTTTGCGAGATTGGCGGCAACGATGCCGCCCATGACGCCCGAGCCGATGACGATCAGGTCCGCATCATAGGATGTGTTAGCCATTGTCTTTGTTCCTGTCAGATCTTGCTGCCGGGCTTCGGTCCCCAGGCATTCGGGCCGGGACCGTAGGACGGGACGGTAAGGAGGCCCTTGGTCGGGCGATACATGAGGGAATCCGCGTAGGTGATAAGCTCCGCGTCTTCCGGTTCACCGACAACGCCGAGATACCAGGCGGAAACCACCTTGGTGGCGGTCTTAATCAGCGCCGGATCGGTGCCGGTCAGCGCCAGAAAGCCATCCATGTTCGGCACGCCGGACTGCTTGATGAGCTGGGAGAGTGCCGCAAGGCTCGCATCCAGATCGGCGTCGCGCTTCTTCAGCGCCGCGAGAAAGCGGGCGCCAAGGATCGGATCGAGCGTGTAGCCCGTCAGGAATTCTGACAACTGGGTGAAGGAAGCAACGCTGTCGTCAGCCGCAACGGCCGAGATCGGGCCGGCGAGGCTCGCAGCGATTGCCAGACCGCCAAGGGCGGCAGTGCCGCGCAGCAGGCTGCGACGGGAGAGAGCTTGGCCGAGAACGGCCGGGGAAGAAGGATCGAAAGGCATCAGGATCTCCGATGGAGCGTTCAATGCAAAAAGGGAAAGCGGAGAGGCTCAGCCGAGCGCCGGGCGAGAGCGACGGCGGCGCGAGGCGAACCAGGCGATCAAGGCAAGCACGATCACGGCGGCGACGATCGCAGCAGGTGCCGCAAGCGGTGCCAGCTTGACGATCAACGGCTTCTCGCCACCATCGCGGATACGCGCCACATCGGCTTCGGTCACCTTGACGGCCGCATTGCCGTAATTCGCCAGCACATAGTTGCTGACATCGGCGATTTCCTTGTTGGAGAGACGATCCGTGTAGGATGCGTCTGGACCGAAGGCCGGCATGAAGGCGACGTGATCGCTAACCTTGCGATGCAGACCGTAGAGGATGGTCGAAACGAGGTTATCCGCGCGATCTTCGCCAGTCGCCGTATTGTGGAACAGCGACGGATAATGATCGTTGCCCTGCCCTTCCGGCTGATGGCAAGCGGCACAGCTGCCGCTGAAGATGTGGTAGCCGTTTTCGTCTGGTGCCTGGCCCGGCAGGCCACGCAGCGATGCTTCGACCACGGTCGAAGGCTTTCCGAGATCGGCGCGCGACGGCGCGTCGCCGGATCCGATCGCCGGAACGTCCTTGAGATAGGTGACGATCGCCTTGAGATCGTCGTCGGGCAGATATTGCAGGCTGTTTTCGACGGCTTCCGCCATCGGGCCGGCGGCCTGCGCCTTGCCGACGACATTGCCGGTCTTCAGATACCGGATCAGCTCATCATCGGACCAGCCGCCGATGCCGGCAACCTTGTCCGAGGTGATGTTCGGGGCATACCAGGATCCGACAGCACTACCGGCAAACAGCTGGCTCGCGTCTTCGGCCATGAAGGCGTTGCGCGGCGTGTGGCAAGTCGAACAGTGCTCCAGTGCGTCAGCAAGATAGGCGCCGCGGTTCCATTCGGCGGACTTGGCCGGATCGGGCGTGAAGCGCGTCTTGTCGAGGAAAAGCAGGTTCCACGCCGCCATCGACGTGCGGATCGAGAAGGGGAAAGGCAGCTCGGTCTTCTGTGGCTTGTGATCGTCCGGCTTCACCTCGTTCATGAAGTAGGCGTAAAGCGCCTTCATGTCGTCATCGGTGATCTTGGCATAGGCCGTGTAAGGCATCGCCGGATAGAGATGGCTGCCATCCTTGGCGACCCCTTCACGCACGGCGCGGGCGAATTCTTCTTCGCTGTAACGACCGATCCCGCCTTCTTTCGACGGCGTGATGTTCGTCGAGAAGATCTTGCCGAGCGGGGTATCGATGCCGTAGCCGCCGGCAAAGGGCGTGCCGCCATGCGGCGCGGTATGACAGGCGGCACAGTCTGCGGCGGTCGCAAGATAACGACCGCGCGCCACGAGATCGGACGTATCGCCTGCAAAGCTCGCACCGGCCGTTGCGACCAGCGCGGAAAGACAGAGAATGGCGGGGCGGAGCGAAGCGGAAATCGGCGCAAACAGAGTGCGGCCGAGGGCGGTACCGGGCGAGACAGGAGGCGTTGGCATATATCCCCGTGCTTTCATCAAGCATGAACAATCAATATCGAATCCGAATGCGCCTCCCACGCATCGGGCCGATCTCTATCGCCGCTAACCAAGACGGCACATCGGGAGAATGCCACTCGTTCCGAAGCAATTCTTGTATAAAAATGCTTGATTGACGGGTTCAGGATCAAACCTGAGGCGTGTCGATGTGTCGCGTCGCGACTTGATTTGTGTCATAGCGCCGCGAAAGATGGCTTGTGTAGTCAGTTTGTCGTACAAACAGCCTTCACCAATTGTGAAAGCTCGGCCTTATGAAATTCGACCTCACAGATCTCAGGATATTCCTTTCTGCCGTCGAGGGAGGAAGCCTTACTGCGGCGGCTTTGCAGAACAATATCGTCGTGGCTGCCGTCAGTGCGCGCTTGCGAAAAGTGGAGGAATCCTTCGGCCTGACTCTGTTTGAGCGAACCGGGCGCGGCATCAGGCCAACTTTAGCTGGCCAGATCTTTACCCGCCACGCCAGAACCATCCTCGATGACGCACGCAAGCTCGACATCGATCTGAAGGCATTTGCCGAAGGGCGAAGCGGCACCGTGCGCCTATTGTCCAACACGAACATGCTGTCGGAGCATATGCCTCAGGCGCTTGCTCCATTCCTCAGGGACAACCCGGATATATTCGTGTCCATCAAGGACAAGCCAAGTCACGAGGTCGTAAATCTCCTGCGCAATGGCGAGGCGGATATCGGGGTAGTCGCGGCATCAGCAGACATGACCGGCCTGGAGAGATGGAGATTCGTGCGCGACCGACTCGTATTGATTGTACCGGCCACTTCGCCATTGGCCGGCTCGGCCGGTTTTTCAACAATTCTGGATTCTCCCATAATCGGACTGCCGGAAAAAGTGGCGCTATCGCAATTCCTTCGTCGCCTGGCCAACGAGTTAGGGCGTCGGGCGAACATCCGCCTGCGATGCGAGAACTTCGAATCCCTCAGTCGAATGGTCGAAAGCGGCGTCGGCGTCGGCATTGTCCCGCAAACGGCCGCATCCCGATACGGTCGCACAATGAATTTCCGAAGCGTGCAGATCGACGAGCGGTGGGCAGAACGGGAGCTGTATTTGTGCGTCAGAAACAAATCGCACCTACCCCGCTATGCAGCTGACCTTTTGGACCATCTCCTGCATTATGTGGTAGACCATGACGCGCACCTATCCTGAAGGAGCTTCCCTTCATCTGACGCACCTTGAGGATTGGTTGGCGGGCTCGGCGTTGTCATGCCGGGATCCGCCGGCCGCATATTTCCTTTGGCGTTTCGCTAATCGCTGCATGCCAACGGATCGAGCCCAGTGTCGGCGAAACTTCTTTTAGAGCAATACTACCTAGAACCGCTTTGAAACCGACTCTCATTTGCATCATCCGCACAGAATTTGCTGTTTTTCCCGGGCAATCGGGCGCGGATTGATTTGGTCGGCGACCAGCTCAATTGCCTCCCCCACATGACCCGATTTTAAGCCATTCACGATCCTGCCGGACGATTTCAAAGAGGATAGACGATCGGGCGACTTGTGTTCGATGGGACAATTACATTCATCTCAATCCCATAAATGCAACGCAACGTATCCGGCACCAGAATCTCACTCGGTGCACCGCTTGCAACCATACGTCCGTTCTTCAGTGCGTGAATCCGATCGCAGAAGCGGGCGGCCATATTGATGTCGTGGAGAACGACAACGACGCTCTTTCCTCTATCATTCGCCAATTTCCGCACGAGTGACAGCACTTCAAGCTGATGCGCGATATCAAGCGCCGCCGTTGGCTCATCGAGCAGGAGGGAACTTGCATCCTGAGCAATGAGCATCGCGATCCAGGCGCGCTGTCGCTCGCCTCCGGAAAGCGTGCCCACCAAACGATCAGCGTACCCCTCGATACCGGTTACCAAAATCGCAGCATCCACCTTCTCGCGGTCTACGGCGGAGAAGCGACCGAGTGCGCCATGCCAGGGATATCGTCCACAGGCGACAAGCTCCCGGACCGTCATGTCGGAGCCTGTGCCCAGATCCTGCGGAAGATAGGCAACCGATCGCGCAAACGACCTGTTGTCATATGTAGCAAGCTCACGATCCGCGTAGGTGGAAGTTCCTGCTGTCGGAGCAAGCTGTCGAGCGAGTATCTTCAGGAGAGTGGACTTTCCCGACCCATTGTGGCCGACGAGCGCGACGACCTCCCCCGGTGGGAATTCGAGCGTTACGTCGGACAGGATTTCACGCCCGTCAATCGTAAGACCAACATTGTTCACCGAGAAGGCCTTGCCTGCTTCGCGCTCACCTCGGTCATCGTTCGACTTCTCGCTGTGATCTCGTGAACCCAATGTGGACATCTCCCGATAGTTTTGCAGAACAGCTTTCATCGTCGACCAACCAGCCAGATCAAGTACGGAGCTCCCACCATCGCGGCGAAAAGCCCGAGCGGCAATTCATAGGGGAATGTCACGGTCCTCGCGCCAAAATCGGCGAAAGCCATGATCAAGGCCCCCAGAACGAAAGATGACACGAGGTGGTCTCGTGCGGTCACGAAGCCGGCTCGGATTGCAATATGGGGCGCAATCAGGCCGACAAAACTCAGAGGGCCAACGAGAACCGACGCTGCGCCGGTTGCCAGCCCGCACACTGCAAGAATTGTCATCCTGCTACCCATGCTCGGAACACCGAGACTGTGCGAAGTCGCCTGTCCGAGTGGAAGAAGGGTCAACCAGCGGACCAAAGTCATTGCCACGAGCATGATGAGGAGCGACAGGCTAGCCAGGAAAATTGCGGTTGCAGGCGTCGCAGAAGAAGCTGAGCCACCGATCCAGGCTAAAATCTGCCACGCCCGCTGATCACCCGCGGCCATCAGAACCGCCAACATCGAGGAACTTAGAGAGCTGACCGCAATGCCTGCGAGAAGCAATTTCTCTTGAGGGAGGTTCTGGCGACGGGCAAAAGCCAATACGATCGACATCGCTGCCAACCCTCCCAGTGCCGCTCCAACGGCTAGGCTGTATGGGCCACCAGCAGGGACGAGGGTCAGCGAGGCAGCAAATCCCAGCCCCGCGCCGCCACTCACCCCGATGACTTCCGGGCTCGCCATCGGGTTACCCGTCATCCGCTGCAGGATCGCACCGGTTAGTGCCAAAAGCCCTCCAGCTCCTGCCGCCGCCAGCAACCTGGGCCAACGCAGCGGTGTGAGTTCTGCCGCGTCCGCGTAGGAAAGCATGGCCCAGCTCCGCCCATCGTTACCGACAAAGAAAGCCAGGACCAGAATGAAAGGTAGCAAAGCCAGGAGCCCGGTTATTCCTTTCGGAAATTGAATACGCCGTGTGGTGTTAACAGGCGGCGACTTAGCCCGCAGCGTTCGGACTTTGGGCAGAAGCCAGAGTAATATCGGCCCACCGATCAGCGCGGTGACGGATCCTGTCGGAAACGTTTCGCCGGTCGCGCCCGACAGGACCTGCACCGCCCCATCGCAAAGCCAAAGAAATAGCGCACCTGCCAACGGCGAAAGAACAAGCACGGCTGACGGCTTGCTTATACCACATCCCCGCACGAGCGCTGCAGCAGCCAATCCAACGAAACTGACCAGTCCGACATTAGCCGCGACGAAGCCTGCAAGAGCCGTGGCAATAGTGGCGACCGCCAATCTTATCCCTCGAAGGCTGACACCGAGCGATCGGGCACTGGCATCACCAAGGCCCAACAGCAGCAGAGGCCTCATGAGCAACAACATGAAGGCCATACCGGCCAGAAGCTCGATCGACAGCGCATTGAAGACCGACCAATCCTGCTGGCTTAGCGATCCACCGTTCCAGGTGACCAGTGACATCAAATACTCGCCCTGAGCCAGGGTGAGTGCTGATGATAGAGCAACCGCCGTGACGCCGACGAGCATTCCGGACACAACCATCGTGACCGGCTCGAATGACGATCTCCAGCCAAGCGCAAAGACAATAATCGCAGCGGCGCCAGCACCTGACAGGGCAATCATCGTGCGATTGCCATCAAGTATCTGCGGGAAGAAAAGTGTCGCTGCCACGATCGCGAGTTGCGCGCCGGCGGATATGCCGAGTGTCGATGGATCAGCAATTGGATTACGCAACAATTGCTGAAGCAGCGCTCCCGAAAGGCCCAGTGCAGCGCCGGAGATGATGGCCACTCCGGCCCTTGGGAAGAGGCCGTATAGAAGGATGATCTCGTCGAGCGTAGATGCCCCGGAGCCGAACAACGCATCGGGCCAGGCTGATATCGCCAGATGCTGTCCGGCTGTAAACAGGAAGAGTATGACGGCGCTCAGGAACGCGCCTCCCCCCACGACGACTGCTTGTCTCATCATTGGTTCTCGCCCGAGGCCAGCAGCGCATCACTCAGAAGGCGGGCGAAACGCATCGCTGCAATCACTCCACCATAGGGATTGACATTACCGAGCATCATGACCCTTTGCTCCTGAACCGGAACCAGAGAATTCCAGATCATACTGCTCTTAAGCGAGCTTCGCGCTTCGACAGGAATTTCGGAGATTACGATGATGTGCGCATCTTCTCGGGCCGCCAGTTGTTCGATCGGTACCGGGGCTGCGAACGTATAGCGAGACCTTTCTGTCCATGCATTAGTTAGCCCAATCCTGGAAAGAACATCGCCGAACATGCTATCCGCTCCGAAAACGCGGACATGCCTGGCATCACCGACATTGACAAGGTAGAAGGGCCTCGCTGCAAAACGCGCAAGCCTCTCACGATGGCCATTCAATTGAGCCTCAATGCCTGAAAGCACCTTTGAAGCTTTGTCCTGCCTGTTCAGCCGCTCTGCAAGACCCCGGATCGCTGCGAGGGCCTTTTCGAATGGCGGCTCGCCTCGGATATAGAACGGCAACGAGATGATCGGGGCAATCCGTTCCAAAGCGGCCTGATGCCGAGTATAGAAGGGGGAAAGCAGGATCAGGTCGGGTTTCAAAAGATGAAGAAGCTCGAAGTTGGGTGCACCCCGCAAGCCGAGATCTATCACCTTCTGCGGAATTTCCGGCTCTACGGCATCTTTGCGAAACTGAATCAGTTCGGTCGCAGCGACCGGCATCACGCCCAATGCCACTGCGGTTTCGAGCATTGCCCAGTCGACTGCGGCAAGCCGCGGGCCACCATTGGCGAAAACCTTGCCCGCGGCCCACGAAGCTGCGACGCCGAGAATAATTTCCCGACGCCGCAAAATGACCGGAGTTGTCGAACGCACGCGATTACCAGGTATAGCTAAGCTTCCCTATGACAGTTCGGCCGTCACCATAATAGCATCCGAATGAACTGCAGCTGGCAACGTATTTTTCATCGCCGATATTCTGGAAATTCAGCGATCCCTTCCAGTTTTCCTTCCGGTAGGTCAGCGCCGCGTCGAACAAGGTTACGCCGTCGAGGTCGAATGTATTGGCGCTGTTCCCGTAGCGTTGGCCGACATAACGCACACCGCCTCCGACGCCCAACCCCTCCAATGCGGTATCCTCCTGGAACGTGTAGTTGACCCAGAGGCTCGCAGCGTTACGGGGAACATTCTCGACGCGTTTGCCATTGTCATTCCCTTCGCCGATTTTGGCATCGGTATAGGTATAGGCAGCGCGGAGATCGAGGCCTTCGGTCAGGCTGACGACGCCTTCGAGCTCGAGGCCTCTGACATGAACCTCTCCGATCTGCTCTGAAACGCCTGCGACGGTTCTAAGCACGTTTGTCTGCTTGAGATCGTAGACAGCCGCAGAGAAGAAGCCGTTCCAGCCTTCCGGCTGGTACTTGATCCCTGCTTCCCACTGCTCGCCTTCGCTCGGTTTGAAGTCCGTGCCTGCCGAGCTCACGATCGGGTCGAAAGAGGTCGCATAACTCACATATGGCGCGATACCACCGTCGAACAGATAGCTCAACCCGGCGCGACCGGTGAGCTTGTGATCGTCCTGGTCGAGGGAGCGTGAAACGCCTGTGAGGCCGCTCGTTGAGGAACCGCGTGTCGATGCCCAGTCCTGGCGGAGCCCAAGTGTCGCGCGCCAGTTCTCATAGGCCAATTCGTCCTGAATGTAGATGCCGACCTGCGACAGATTGCTTGTAACCCGAGTGTCAAGTGTCGGCGCCAGGAGGTCGATCGGCCCGCCATAGATGGGATCGAGAACATCCAGCGGTGTCGCGTTGAAGAAGCGGGTCCGCACGTTGTTGTCGAAGTAACGGTAATCGAGGCCGAAAAGGACCTTGTGGTCAACCGCGGCAGTCGAAAATTCCGCCGTCAGGTTGTTGTCGACGTTGAAGGTGTTCAGGCGCTCGTCTTGGAAAGTCGCGGTCCGCGCCAGTGTGCGACCGTCAACTCCAAGGCCTGCGGACGCCATCCCGAGCGCCTGATAATTCCAGTCGAAATTCGTGTAGCGAAGATTCTGCCGGAACGTCCAGGTTTCGTCGAAGCGATGCTCAAACTCGTATCCGAGATTGGTCAGCGTCCTGCTGGATTCATCAAAGCTTTCATCGCCGACATAGAAATCGCGTGGAAGCTTGAAAGCAGATGCTCCAAGCACGTATCCCGGTGGAAGACCGGAAGGGCTGCTGGGGTTATCGTGCTGGACGCTGGTCAATATCGTTAGTGACGTATCCTCATCCGGCTTCCACGTCAGTGCCGGAGCAATGAAGTACCGGTCGTTGTCCAGATTATCCGTCTGAGCTCCTGCGGTCTTCGCAAGGCCGGTCAATCGATAGGCGAACTCGTCGTGATTGGGAACCACGCCACCGAAATCAAAGAAGGCGCCGTAATTGTCGTAACTGCCGATCTGGGTACCGACTTCGCCAAAACTTTCGAACTGAGGGCGTTTGCTGACCTGGTTGATAATACCGCCCGGATTTCCCTGGCCGTACATAACAGATGCTGGACCACGCACGACATCAATTCGCTCAAGCCCATATACCTCCATCGTCGGCGCCCCGGCCGTGCGCATCAGCTTAAGACCATTCAGATATTGTAGCTGCCTGCCGTCGAAGCCACGAACGATTGGGGAATCGAAACGGGGATCCGCCCCGAATGGCTGCCCAACGACGCCAGCGCTATAGTTCAGCGCTTCACCGAGGGTCTGTGCTGCCTGTGCTTCAATCTGGTCTCTTGTGATCACCGAAATCGACTGCTGGGTTTCGAGGATCGGCGTTCCGGTTTTTGAGGCTGTAGCGCTTGTTTTAGCCACATAACCCTGGACCGGCCCCCTTGGATTCTCCCCACCCTGGCCCTGAAGGATGATAGGCGCGAGTGTCGTGTCCTGTTGCTCCTGCGCTGATGACGAAATGCCGCCGGCAGTAGCCGCAATTATCGAGGTAGTTACGAATAGACATGATGGAAACAAACGCATGACGATCCCGAGCGAAAATCTGGATAAAATTCATCACCTTTTTATCGACAGCGACCATGCAAATCCAATAAATGAAGACACATTTTTTCAGAACTTCCAGTTCTGAAACCTGGCTATCGACACAACAACGAGAATTCCATGACCAAAACGGGCAGGCAGCGAACAAGCAGTTTCGAACTTAGGCATTTGCGATATTTCATCGCCTTGGTTGAGGAGAGGAATTTCGAGCGCGCTGCCTCCAAGCTCGGCATCGCTCAACCGGGACTGAGCCAGCAGATCATCGCTTTGGAAGCACTCGTCGGCCTTCCGTTGATCGATCGCTCCAAGCGCTCCGTAAACCTCACCCCAACCGGACAAGCATTGTTCGAAGACGCCGTGAAAATTGTTGCGCAGGCGGATACAACACTGGCGCAGCTGAAGCGGGTCGGACGCGGAGAAACGGGAAGGATCACGGTAAGTTACGTGGCGTCGGCAGCCTACTCCGGCGTATTGACCCGTTCCTTAACGACATTCAGACGCAACTTGCCTGAAATCGAATTGCAACTTGTCGAGATGGAGATGCGTCAACAACTCGACAAGATCAGAAAAGGTGAGCTGGATTTCGGCTATATACGGCCGCCTGCACCTGTTCCCTCCGAACTGACTTCAACCGTCGTTCTTCGAGAGCCCTTGCTCGCCGCGATCCCAGTCAGTCATCGCCTCGCGTCAAGAAATTCGATTGACCTTTCCGACCTGTCGACCGAAGTGTTCATCACGCCAAAGCAGCCGCCGGATATTGGATTTCACGCCAACACGATCGAGGCCTGCAACGAGGCCGGCTTCTCACCAAACATAAACACGACAGGTCGGGATTTCACCACTATTGCAAGCATGATCGCGGTGGGTCTCGGGATCGCTCTCGTACCCAAAGGAATGGATTGCTTGAGACTGCCGGGAGTTCGTTATCTAGCCCTTACAAATATTGATACGAGGTCGGAGCTAGCGATTGTTTACCGTAAAAGCGAGAGCAATCCTGCAGTTCGCGCATTCATCTTACATCATAGAGGCATGGTGTGACGGTGGGAGTTGATTGCCACTGAGATCCGACCCGGCGTGGCCTGATAATTCCATGGAGAATTTTTCATTGGCGGAAGCGGCTCAGTTTGTGATGCGCGATGAAATCAAGCACGGCGATAGAGACTTGCTGATGCAGGCTACGGGCGGTGCCTGAGCCGCCGAGAGCGAAATATGGAGGCGAGGTCAGCCTTGACATGATTTGAGCCAACGACCCGTAAATAAATGATCCCAGCGAGAAGTTGTCTCGCATATAGAAACATGATCGCCACGGTCATGTTTATCTTGATTTCGGTAACGAGACGGTGATAGCTGCGCAGCATGGCCAGTGCAGAACATCCCGAAATCCTTGAGACCTTTCTAGGCGTTCGAACGCGTCTGACGCGTGTTATCCATCGGAGAGTTCATTGCTCGGCGACCACCGCCGATCTGCTGCAGGATACCTTCCTGCGTTTCTGGGAACGGCCTGGTCTGCTGCGCGACGTCGCCGATCTTGCTGGATATTTCATGATCACTGGCCGGAACCTGGCCATCGATCACGAAAGACGCAGAAAGATTGCACCGTTCGTCGATGGCATCGGCGGGCTTGAGACCATTTCCGACCCCACGCCGTCGGTTGAAGCGTTAACGATCGGCAGACAGGAACTCCTGCGCGTGCAGACTGCGGTGGAGAATATGCCGCCTCGAGCTCGACAGGTTTTCATGATGTCGCGGATCGATGGTCTGACATATGTTGAGATCGGTGAGCGCCTCGGGATATCTCCAAAGACAGTTTTCGGACATATGGTTGTCGCGCTTGAACGACTTCGAGCAGAGATGAAGACCGAGAGCTAGCTCAGGCTGTGACCGATGAGGCAGAAGATGGACGACTTATCAAATCGGGAACACTGTCCTGATGATGATGCGGGCGTCGACCGGCAGGCCGCAGAATGGTTCGCTCTGCTGCTGGACGATGGTGCCACACCGATAGATCGAGCTAATTTCAGGGCATGGCTAGAGCGGGATCCGGCTCACGCAGCGGCCTATGCCGAGCTGGAACGTTTGTGGCTCGGCGCCTCCGCCCTGCCCGAGGCCGCTCGGCCAGCCTCACAAAGCCGTCGGAAGGTTCTCAAATCCGGCGGTGCCCTTGCGGTCCTTGCGACGGGTGGAGTGGCCTCCGCAGTCTATCTGCGCCCGGCGGCGGCCGATTACCGAACCGGGGTGGGAGAGACTGCGCGTTTCATCTTGCCGGACCGCTCAATCGCAGAGCTGTCGACCGCCAGCGCGATCTCCCTGAATTTTGCGAGCGGGCAGCGGCGAGTGATCCTGCAGGAGGGCGAGGCTTTTTTCACAGTCGCTCCAGAGACCGGCCGGCCGTTTGTCGTCGATTGTGGAGAGCTTACAAGTAAAGCACTTGGAACCCAATTCTCAGTCGGCACGCATGACGGAAACATCGCCGTTTCAGTCGCACAGCATACAGTTAGAGTGTCATCTCCTCGGCAGGCACAGGATGTGCAGGAAGGGCAATCGGTACTGTACGCGAATGGCCTGCTGTCGGTGCCGATCCAGACAGATGTGGGGCGCCAAGTCTCGTGGCGAGATGGAAAACTCGTCTTCATCTCGACGCCGTTCAAGGACGTCGTTGCCACACTGGCCAGATGGCGACGCGGAAAGATGATCGTCATGGATAGCGCCTTGGCCCGCCGACCCGTCAGCATCATCGTCGATGTTCGGCGGGCAGGACGAATACTGGAAAATCTGGAGCATGGCCTGCCCATCCGCATCGCCAGCTACTCGCCCTGGCTTACCTTGATCTATCCGCAATAAAAAAATGAAAAACCGACCGAGGTTTTTCGCTCATCTCCGCGTCCCCATGTCGAGAAGCCCGCCAACACGCGGGCAAGTCATGCGTTTGCAGGGGGCAATACGAGTGGTTAAGAACAGTGAAATCGGCGTTGATCGCCTTCGGCTTTTGCGCACAGTTTTGTTGGCGGGATGCTTCGGATTTGCGCCGCTCGTCCTATCGACGACGGTCGAGGCCCAAAGCGCCAGAAGTTACGAGTTTTCGATCGCGGGACAGTCGCTTTCGGCTGCGCTGGTGCGCTATTCCTCCGTGACGGGCATTGACATTGCATTCGACGGCTCTCTTCCGTCAAATCTGCGCACATCCGGCATAACCGGCAATCTCCCGGCCGAAAGCGCGCTGACCAAGCTGCTTGCCGGAACCGGCTTCACCTACCGGTTTACCACGACCACCACTGTCCTCCTGATCAACCCACAGGCGACGTCTGCCGCCGATTCCGCGGATGGCGCCACCTCCTTGCAGCCGATCATTCTGCAAGGTGAGCAGGCGCGCGGGCCAGTCGATGGATTCGTCGCGACACAAAGCGCAACCGGCACCAAGACGGACACATCGATCAAGAATACTCCGCAGGCCATCAATGTCGTCACGAAGGACCAGATGGCTGCCCAGGGATCGGCGACGTTGACCCAGGCGCTTCGCTATACACCGGGCGTCATCAGTCAATATGGCGACGATTCACGCTATGACTGGTTCACGATCCGCGGTTTTCGCCCGAGCCGATATCTCGATGGCCTGCGACTGCCCTTCGGATCTCGCGGTTATGCCCAGCCACGCGTAGAGCCTTTCGGCCTCGAACGGGCAGAAGTCCTCAAGGGACCCGCTTCGGTTCTCTACGGCCAGGGCGATCCGGGCGGCCTGATCAACATGGTGTCGAAGCGGCCGAGTGCAACCGCGCCAAACGAAGTCGAGATGCAGATCGGGACGGACAAGCGCATCCAGACCGCATTCGACCTCGGCGGCACGGTCAACGGTGACGACAGCCTGCTTTACCGAATTGTCGGTGTCGGCCGCCTCACCGATACCCAGTATGACTATGTGCGCGAGAAGAAGGCCTATATCGCGCCGTCCTTCACCTTCAAGCCTGACGAAGGAACGTCGTTGACGCTCTATGGCAGCTACCAGCGCATCGACTCACCCGGAGGCGGTGGAGCGCCGGCGCTGCCGGCAAACGGCACGCTTTATACCGGCATCTATCCTGAACTGCCCCGTGGCGCTTTTCCCGGCGAGCCGGGCTTCGACCACTATAAGAGTGACCAGGCATCCGCGGGTTACGAGTTCGAACATGAACTCAATGATACTTGGACAGTTCGTCAGAACCTTCGCTATTCCTACATCAGCACCGACAGCCAGCGCGTTCAAGCCGCTTGCATTTTCGCCTGCGCTCCGACGGGCTTTGACCGTTATGCCTGGGCATTCCCTGAGAGCGCTCGCGCCATCACCGTGGACAATCAGGCGGTTGGGCACTTCCAGACGGGAGATTTCGCGCACACCGCCCTGTTTGGCCTGGATTATTCATACGAGAGTAGCCGCTACGAGGAGTCCGCGCTTTCTCCGATTTTCACGCCGATCAATGGAATGGATCCGGTATATGGCACGCCGGTCACCAGACCGCCGATCGCTACCCGTATCGATCAGGATCGCAGTCAGATCGGACTTTACGCTCAAGACCAGGTGGAGTGGGACAACTTCGTCTTCTCTCTTGGCGGCCGCTACGACTGGGCAAACACGGATACCAGAACCCGGACCAGCACGTCTGACAGCAAGGTCGATCAGAGGGACGGCAAATTCACCTGGCGTGCAGGTCTCGTTTACAATTTCGACAACGGCATCTCACCCTATGCAGGCTATTCGACATCCTTCAGCCCCGCCAGCGGGACCGATCGCGAAGGCAATGCCTTCAGCCCAACCACCGGTGAACAATTCGAACTCGGCGTAAAATATCAGCCGGATGGCAGCAACAGCTTCATCACCCTTTCCGCCTATCACCTCACCCAGGACAATGTTCTGTCACCTGATCCGCTGAACACAAGCTTCAGCGTCCAGACAGGCCAGGTCAGGATGCGGGGCGTAGAGCTGGAAGGTAAGGCAGAGCTGACTGATGCTCTCTCCATTCTGGCATCCTACGCCTATACCGACAGCGAAATCACCAAGGCCAATCCGAACGCAGCCGGTGTCAGCAATCAAGGCAATCGGTTTGCCTTCGTGCCCCGCCATCAGGCGTCGCTCTGGCTCGATTATGCGTTGCAGACATCGACTATTTGGGATGGCTTGAGCTTCGGCGGCGGCGCCCGCTACACCGGCCAAACCTTTGGCGACAACGCCAACAAGTTCGATATCCCGTCCTACACGGTCTTCGATGCGGCAGTCCGTTATGATTTCGGCAAGTCCAATCCGAAGCTGGAAGGCCTGAAAGCATCGCTCAACGTCAGCAACCTGTTCGATCGCAAATATGTTTCGACATGTATTGCCGCCACGGGATGCTATTGGGGTGAAGGTCGCAGCGTCTATGCGACCGTGAAATACAGCTGGTAAGGCCGTGTCTCGTCCTGCCGAGCCAAACCATGACCACAAACTGACGCGACGGCAATTTGCCGCCGCGTTGGCGTCTGTCCTGATGCCTGCGAAGGTGGTCGCCGCGCCTGCGGCACCACGGATCGCGGTACTCGACTGGGGATGGGCGGAAAGCCTGCTTGCGCTGGGAATACAGCCGATGGCCGTGGCGGAAGCCCCTCTTTACAGCGATCGGGTGGTTGTCCCTGCCCTGCCGCGGGATACGATCGACCTCGGCTTGCGGTCCTGGCCGAACATGGAGTTGCTGCGCTCCCTGAAACCTGATCTCATCCTGTCGCAGGCTGGATACGGCGTCTCACAGGCACGACTTGACGAAATCGCACCAACGCTTGCGCTGCCGCTCTATAGCGCCGAGCGCAAGCCTTTGGTCGCGGCCGAAAGAGCGCTCAAGGACATCGCGACCAGAGCCGGGCGACAACAGGCTGCGATCGATTATCTTCAGCACTCCCATGCCCGATTGGAGACAATCGGCGCCGAGGCAAAGACATATGACGGGCGGCCGCTGCTGATCATCAAATTTACCGACGACAGGGTAATCGACATCTATGGCGCCGGAGGATTATTCGACGATGTGTTGAAGCGCCTCGGCATAGCCAATGCCTGGGACGGCGCGACCAATAACTGGGGATTCGCAACGACGGGACTGGACGCGATCGCCCGCTATCCCGAGGCACGCCTGATCATTATCGAACCAGGCCCGCCCGGTCCGTTTCTGCAAAGCGCACTCTGGCGGTCCCTGCCGGCAGTGCGCAACGGCCATGTCTCTACGATCCCGCCCACATGGGTATTCGGCGCCTTTCCTTCGGCCATGCGTTTCGCCGAAGTCATCCGGGAAGGTCTCGGCATCACATGACACGCATTTTTACTCCGGCCCGTCTCAGTGTCCTGATGGCGCTTGCTGCGTTTGGCCTTTATGCCGTTGCCATACTCGGCTATATCCCACCTGCAGATTTGCAGGCGTCGTTGCTGAACCCCGACACTGCCTCATTTGCTCAGATCTATGTTCACTATTCACTCATGCCGCGGATGCTCGTCGCCCTGTTTGCCGGGGCAGCGCTCGCCTTTGCCGGAACGATTTTCCAGCAACTGCTGAAAAATCCGCTCGCCGAACCGTCGACGCTTGGCATCCTTTCCGGCGCGCAACTGGCGATCACGCTGCTGACACTGTCGATGGCCACTGTGTCGGCTTTCCAGCGCGATATCGCAGCATTGGCCGGCGGTCTGGCTGCGGTTGCGATTGTCTCCGGCCTTGCAAGGAAAGCCGGCTTTGCGCCGATGACGCTCCTTCTCTGCGGCATGGTCATCAGCTTTTCTGCAGGTTCGGCCTCCGTCATTCTGGCGCTGTTCCACCATGAATATCTGCGCGGGGTATTTGTCTGGGGAAGCGGATCGCTGATCCAGAATGACTATTCAAACGCTCTTGCACTGGCGGTGCGCCTCGTCATCCTCGTGCCTCTACTCATGCTTTTCCAACGCCCGTTGGCGATTGCCGGGCTTGATGATGCAAATGCCCGCAGCCTCGGGCTATCACTTATCAGCATGCGCGCGATCATCCTGTTCATCGCCACCATCCTGACGGCGCTGGTCGTCGCCAGGGTCGGCGTAATCGCCTTTGTCGGACTTGCGGCGGGCCAGGTCGCCCGCATGACCGGAGCCCGAACATTGAAGGAAAGATTGTTCTGGGGCGCGTTGATCGGTGCCCTTCTTCTGCTGCTCGCAGACGGAATCGTTCTCGTAAGTGCACCCGTCATCGGCGAAATTCCCACCGGCACGATCACGGCGATCGCCGGGTCAGCGCTGATGCTCGCCCTGTTGAAAAGCGCACCACGTTCTATCGAACAGCTCGCGAACCTCGATGGGTATAATCCCGCAAGTCAAACATCCAGCCGCGTCCTTGTTCCTGCCTGCCTCGCGATCCTTGTTTTCGTCGTGATCCTGTCCCTGACCGAACAGATATTTGCCCATGGCATCGAGCCTTGGACACTCTTTGAGGGCCGCTGGCCACGTGTTCTGACCGCGGCCGGCGCCGGCGCCATGCTCGCCATGGCCGGCGCCATCACGCAGGCAATCACCCGCAATCCGATGGCCAGCCCCGAAGGCCTCGGTGTCAGCGGAGGAGCAGGCCTTGGGATTATTGCGGCGTTCTTGTTCGGCGGCATGGCCTCTCCTCTTTTGCCGCTGGCCGGCGGTATTCTTGGCGCAATCCTATCCTTTTCCCTCGTGTTGGCGGTTGCGAGGCGGCGAAGCTACGCGGCAGAGCCGGTTCTGTTGGGCGGCATCGCGATCGGGGCACTTTCCACTGCCATCATCTCGCTCATCGTGGCCAGTGGAGATCCGCGCGCCAGCTACATCCTGGCATGGACTATGGGACCTACATTCCGGGCAACCGGTATAGTCGCGCTCATCGCTACGTTTTTTGCGCTGATGGCGCTTGCTCTTTCCCCCCTGTTCCGACGCTGGATAGACGTGCTGCCACTTGGCGATGGCACCGCGCGCGCGCTTGGCATCAATCCAGGCCGGTCACGCGGCGTGTTACTAATTTTTGTCGCGACCCTTACCGGCATCGCAACGCTGGTGGTCGGGCCATTAAGCTTTGTCGGCATGATGGCGCCACACATCGCCCGAATGGCCAGCGCGCGCGGGCAGACGCGCATCATGCTGACCTCCACCGCGATCGGGGCGGCGCTGATGATTGCAGCCGACTGGCTCGGCAGGACTGCAGACTTTCCCTACGAGATCCCGGCCGGCGTGATCGCGGCATTCATCGGCGGACCATATTTCCTCTGGGTCATCCGCTCAAATGGCAAGACCATGTTCCGGTCGTAAAGCAATAGGCAGTTTCATGAACGACACATCGGCCAACATCGAGCTGCACCCTTCGCCCGATGTCTCTACGCCACTCGACGCTAGTGCCACGCCCTTGTTCGAACTCCATAACGCAAGCTTCTCCGTGGAGAACCGCGTCCTGCTCAAGCCGCTTACGTTAACGCTCCCCGCTCGACACGTTATCGGACTCATCGGGCACAACGGCTCCGGGAAATCGACGTTGATCAAGCTTCTTGCACGTCAGCAAACCCCAACCGATGGCGCAATCTCCTTTGAAGGCAGGAGATTGGAGAAATGGCGCGATCGCCTATTCGCCCGCAAGGTTGCCTATCTGCCGCAACAGGCACCAGCCGCCGCCGGCATGCTCGCCGGCGAACTGGTTGCACTCGGTCGCTATCCCTGGCACGGGCCGCTCGGTCGCTTTGGCGCTGAGGACAAAAGAATGGTCGAGGAAGCGATGGAGTTGACCGACGTTGCAATCTACCGTGATCGCATCGTCGATACGTTGTCCGGCGGGGAGCGACAGCGCGTCTGGCTGGCAATGCTGGTGGCCCAGAACCCTGACTGCCTCCTCCTTGATGAGCCGACCTCGGCGCTGGATATAGCTCATCAGGTCGAAGTCCTGTCCCTGGTTCGACGGCTTACCGAGGCGCGCGGGCTTGGGGTTGTCGTCGTACTTCACGACGTCAACATGGCTGCTCGTTTCTGCGACGAAATCCTGGCGCTTCATTCGGGTACAATGATCGCACGCGGCACTCCGGACGAAATTCTCACACCTGATCAATTGCAGACAATCTACGGAACGAGGATGGGCGTCATGCGCCATCCCGACACGGGGCGACCTATGAGTTATATCAGATAGCCAATTAACCTGTCTTGCTCTTGAGGGGATTGGAACCAGTGACCCAGTCAATATCAATAGGTCATCACTGATTTCGTTCGACTATCTGCTCGATACGCTTCACTGCACCCGGCCTAACGTCTTTGGGCAACGTCATCTCGGTAAGCGGCGCATCTCCCACGCGTACGACCATCACCATGCCCATGTCGTAATGCGGTGTGCACATGATCCCGTAGAAGCCCTCTTCAGTAAAGGTAACCTCGATTTCTTGGTTGATCTTGCCCTTGAACGGAGGTGCCCCTTCTGGAAGGAAATCCTTGATCGTCGCAGCGTTGTGACCGCGTTGCGTCGCCAGAAACTTCACCTTGTCGCCCGGCTTCAGCGACAAGAAATCCGGCTCGAACGCCATGCCGCCGGTCGCGTTGCCGTTCAGCATTTTCACTTCGAAAGTCTCGGCCTGGGCAACGATAGGCAGAAGAGCCAGAAGAACGGCAAGGATTGCAGATCGCATGAAAACCTCATTGGATGGATTGGAACCGGATCAGGTGTGAACCGTCCGTGTCTCTGATAAATCGAGCGGTGACGCCGAAAACATCGCGGATCAAATCGAGCGTCAGAATTTCAGTGGGGGTTCCGACGGCCAGAAGCGTGCCCTTCGACATCACGCCGATCCGGTCGCAAGTCATCGCCTGATTGAGGTCGTGGAGCGCGATCACGGAGGTGATGGGGAGCGCCTTGACCAGGCCGAGGATGGATAACTGATGCTGGATGTCGAGATGGTTGGTCGGCTCGTCGAGCAGTAGAATTTTCGGCTGCTGCGCCAAGGCGCGGGCGATATGGACGCGCTGCTTTTCTCCGCCGGACAGCGTGTGCCATGATCGCTTTTCCATGCCGCTCATATCGACCTGACGCAAAGCCTCGCGAACGATCCGGTCATCTTCGGCGGACCACGGCCGAAGTGCCGACAGCCATGCCGTTCTACCCAGCTCCACAGCGTCCCTGACCGTCAGGCGCTCGAATGTATCGCTCTGCTGCTCGACGAAGGCCAAGGTCTGGCCCACCTGGCGCCGGCTCATACGCGCCATGGCCTGACCTTGAAGCGAGACATGGCCTGATGAAGGGGTGAGGATACCGGCCAGCAGTTTCAGAAGCGTCGACTTTCCCGAGCCGTTTGGACCGATCAATCCGAGCGTCTCCCCCTCCTCCACGTCGAGAGATACATTTTGCAAGATGCTGATGCCGCGGACTTTCCAGCCAAGTTTCTCAGCGGTAAGGATCATCGAATACGCCTCCCGCGAATGAGGATCAGCGCGAAACCCGGTGCACCGACAAGTGCGGTGATCACGCCGATCGGCAGGACCTGGTTGGGCACGAGAACGCGCGAGCCGATGTCTGCAAACACGAGGAACACCGCCCCCATCAATGCCGACACGGGCAAAAGACGGGCATGACGTGGTCCGACGAGAAAACGGGCGGCATGAGGAATGACTATGCCGACGAAACCGATCGATCCGACAATGCTGACCATGACGGCGGTCATCATCGCTGCCGTTCCGATGACGATTGCCTGCACCCTGCGCACCGGTACGCCAAGTGAGGCGGCAGAGTCGGCGCCAAAGGTGAAGGCATCGAGTGCCCGGCGATGCCAGATGCAGATACACACGCCGACAATCGCGATCGGCACGGCCAACAGAACATCGTTCCAGCGCACGCCGCTTAGGTTCCCCATTAGCCAGAACATCACACCGCGCACCTGCTCGGCATTGGCGGATCGGGTGATGATGAAGGAAGTCAGGGCATTGAAGAGTTGAGAACCGGCGATACCGGCCAGAATGATCAGCCCGGTTGCCTGGATGCCGACACCGCCACCTGCGGCGCGCGCCAGCATGATGACCAGCAGGAACGCAACGAGCGAACCGGCAAAGGCACCGATGGACAACGACAGAAGCCCGCCACCGATCCCCAGGATAAGGACAGTTACCGCCCCGGTCGAGGCGCCGGCGGAGATGCCGAGAATGTAAGGATCAGCCAGCGCATTGCGCAGCATTGCCTGCAGAACCACGCCGGAAACGGCAAGCGACGCACCGCAGCAAGCCGCCACGATGGCGCGTGTCAGCCGGTAGTTCCAGATTATGCCAGCGTCGATCGGATCAAGGACATAGGATGCACCAAAAATCTTGTTGGCCAGCGTCTGGCCGACAAGATGGATCGGCATGGACGTCTCCCCGACAGAGACGCCCAAAGCAACGGCAATGAGGAGCAGGAAGACGGAGCCAAGCAGATAAGATATCCGGCGCGTGGCGATCCGTCTGTCCCGTTCGACTGTAATATCGGTCACTGCTGGCCCTTGATGTCTTCAAGGGCATCAGCGACAGCTTCGATGCCGGCCGGGATACGAATGCCTGCATGCACGGCATGAGCATCGACCACAACAATGCGGCCTTGCTTGACAGCCTTCATTTCACGGGTAACCGGATCGCTTTTCAGGTAGTCGAGCTTGACCTGATAGTCGTCTGCCGGGTAGCGGCGGCGGTCCATGCGGGCGATGATGATGACATCCGGATTGGCCTTCGCGATCGTCTCCCAACCGACGGATGGGTATTCCTCATCGCTCTCGACCACGTTCTTCACGCCAAGCGTGTTCATGATGAAGCCAGGAATGCCCTTTTGCCCCGCAACGAACGGATCGAGTTCGATGTCGGCGCTGGAAAACCAGAAGACAGCGGAGACGTCCTTCAAATCGAGTGCTTTTGCCTTTGCCGCAGCAGAAGCCACCCGCGAGCGAAGTTGCTCCTCGAGCTTGTCACCGCGATCCTGCACGTCGAAGATCGTCGAAAGTTCATCAATAGCGCGGTAGACGGTATCGATTGAGAAAGGCGTTTTGCGGGAGCCATCACCGCCCGACAGATTGTCCTTACCGACGCAATCGGCCGGCATAGCGTAGACATTGATGCCAAGCTCGTTGAATTGCTGACGTGTGCCAACCACGCCCTGCGAACCGACATGAACCTCGAACTGGGTCGTCACCAGATCGGGTTTCTTGGCCGCGACGGCTTCAAACCCGGGGTGATTGTCTGCAAGACGTGGCACCTTGGCGTTGACCGCCTCATACTCCGGCAGAACCTCGTTGAACCAGACCGACGTACCGACAACCTTGTTGCCGAGCCCGAGCGCATAAAGCATTTCCGTCGTCGACTGGCCGACTGCCGCAACACTCTTTGGCGCGGCAGTGAAAACCAGCTCCTGACCACAATTGCTTATCTTCAGTGGATATGTCGTAGAGGCGGCATATGCGCCCGGGCTGGCATACAAAAGGGAAGACAAGGCGATAGCTGCCTTAAATTTCGTCATGATTGATCTCCGGTCAAAGAAAAGGACCCGATCGGGGATCATCAAGATGGCACGGAGCAACCGCCTGTCGGTTTTCACCGCCATTCGGAACAGCACATAACGACGCTGCAAACATCCGCTTCCTCCTCCGGACACCCCGCCGGCATTAGTCTATCCAGATGTCGGCAGGTCTCCTGACTGGCGGGTCGCTACATCCTCTCGCCTTCCCAAGCAAATCGCTCAGTGGCCGATGAAAGGATGCTCGCCGCTTACAGTTGCGGGGGCAGTTTCGTTTGACGGATTGCTCCGTCCCGAATTCCCTGTTCGTCCCTTACGGGAACCGACGGGGGCAAGCTATACAGGCTTGAGATGGTTGTGCAAGCCCACGCTGCAGGTCAGGACCTCTTTGTCGCGGTCAGCACGAAAAACTCGATCATTCGGCTGCTGTCATCATAAACCGCGCCATAGGGATGCGTTTCGAACAGATGTTCCCAGGATTGAGGTTCATCAAACCCAGCCCCGCCTAGTAACGCCCGCGCATCGATGTCGGTGAGGCCGTTAAAAAATGGCAACTCCCCACCAAATTCGGCAGCGCTGTTATTTTCCCGATGCATGAACCACAGGCCGTCCGAGACCAGCAATTTGCCGCCAGGACGAAGCACTCGCCTGGCCAATGACAAAGCGCCCGCCGGGTTTTCGAGCGTCCAAAGCACATTGCGGAGCGTAACCACATCGACGCTGGCATCTGGCAAATCGGCATCGTCCATCGCAGAATGAACGAAGGTCAGATCAAGCCGACGCGCCTCGGCATCGTGCTTCGCATGAGACAGCATCTCTTTTGATCCATCCACGGCGATAACCCTGTGGCCGAGTTCAGCGAGAAGCAACGCACAAGCACCCGTGCCGCAACCGAGATCGAGAGCATCTTGAGCTTCTTGGCCAAGCGCTGCCGAAAACACACTTCTCCATTCATCGTGGTGGCGAACATGAGACGCGGCTCCGTTGAAACGATGAGCACGGCCATTCCAGTGATCGGACATGGCTCTCGCGGTGTTTGGGGCAGCTTTCATTTCTCAACCTCCGACCGGTCTAACATAGGGGGCAAAACCACTATTTTTTAGAGATTCATGGCTACCGCTAAAAGCGAAAATAATGCCTGTCTTGTCGCGCTTAAGGATAACTGCTTCAAAAATTTCAATCCTCATCTTTTGCCGCTACTTGCTTGCCAATAACATGGAAGGAACCCGGTCCGTAAAAGAGGTCGTGGTTCTCGTCAGCATTGGGCGTTGAGCCGAAAGCATGGCGGGATTGAAGCGCGTCTAAGCTTCTACGACAAGCCAGGCTGCGGGTTGGTAGCGAACTCCTTTGTCCTGATGCCCACAGAGATGCTGACCTAGGGGCGAGACACTACGCCAGGCCCTGGTGTCAAGTTTCGCGTGTTGCATCCAAGCGCAGCCTCTCCCGCGTCAAAGTGTCGCCACAATTGCGACACATTGCGCCGCTCGCCTCAAACGGGTATCACTTTGCCAAGTTTCACGGGCTAATTTACGAAATGATCCGGAATTTCGGGCACTTGCGGCAATGGGGACTGTGCGTCATCTGCGCACTCGCATTCCTGTTGCTCGGTTTTGCCCATAAGGCTCCAGTTGTCGACGCCGGCGCAGTTCCAGCCAGTGAAATCGCTGCCTTCATCCTCCCTGACGGTTCGCTACCGATGCTTTGCCTCTCATCAGGAGATGGCAAGACAAATCACCATGGACAGGAAGCAACCGGTTTTTGCGAAACATGCCGATTGGCGGCAGCAACTATCCTGCCGGAACCTACCGACTCGTGGGGTGCCCTAATCCTGCGAGAAATCGCGCATTCGCAATTGGAAACAATTGCGCTTGCACCGCCATCATTCCTTCCATCCGGCACCTCTGCCAGGGGCCCTCCCCCGGTCATCTGAATCCTGTTCATTACCTGACCTGTTGATCGCCCTTCCGAGAGGATGAGCGGGAAACGATAGCCGTCTGCGTTCTCTTTCGCCTGCCGATAGTCAGCGGGGCATCTGATCGCGGGAGTTCGGCAGTTTGCCGTTCCGTCATGATCAGACGGAGCAACGCTCACGTGTGCGATCAACAGCGTCCTTCAATGCAGCCGCATTCATTTCTTTTCACCTACCCGTTTTTGGAGAATGCCATGATCGATATCGATCGCCGTACCGCAACCCTGTTCACAATCCTCGCTCCATTTGCTGCCACGAGCGCCGTTGCGCAAACGGACCACCCTCACAAAATACCGGATTTCGGTCACGGTACCGCGCGTGACATGAGCAAGGTTCCGTGGATGGGGTCCGAGGAAATAGCCATGTTGGTCTATCCCGGCATGACGGTCATGGACCTTATCGGCCCGCATTGCATGTTCGGCTCACTGATGGGGGTGAAAATCCATATCGTCGCGAAGTCTCTCGATCCCGTAACCAGCGACGCCGGCTTGACGATTGTGCCGGACGCGACGTTCGAAACCTGCCCGCAGGACCTGACAGTATTATTTGCGCCTGGCGGCACCGATGGCACGATCGCCGCCTCCAACGACGCGGACACTTTGGCCTTCGTGGCCGATCGTGGTGCCCGCGCGAAATACGTCACCAGCGTCTGCTCGGGATCGCTTATCCTCGGGGCGGCAGGCTTGCTCAAAGGCTATAAGGCAACCTCGCATTGGTCCTGCCGTGAAGCGCTGGCCGGATTTGGCGCCATCCCAACCGACGCTCGCGTCGTGCGCGACCGCAACAGGATCACCGGTGCGGGCGTAACCTCCGGCCTGGATTTCGGACTGTCGATGATCGCAGAGTTGCGTGACCAGATCTATGCCGAATGCAGCCAACTCATGAGCGAGTACGATCCGCATCCGCCGTTCAACGCAGGCTCGATACACACTGCACCCGATGACGTAAAGCAGGCCATGATTGAGCTTGCCGCCGACTTCACCAGGAAGGCCGGGTCATTGGCCGCCGCCTACAAAGGCTGACCAAACCTCACCCTAACGCGCCGCCGAACATGCGGCACGACAGACTTCCATTCACGTATTCACTTTGGAAATTTCAAATGAGGCATTTGCACGTTGTGCTCGTCATGAGCACATTTCTAACAGTCCCCGCGCTTGCACAGCAACAGGATACCGAACTCGAACCGATCGTCATTCGTGCCTCTCGCACCGGTGAGATTACCTCGACGACAGCTGGCGAGGTAGATGGTTTTCGGGCGCTGTCGGCGACCAGCTCGACTCTCACCGACACGCCTCTGAAGGAAGTGCCACAATCGATCCAGGTCGTGCCCCGCAGCGTTATCGATAGTCAGGGCGTCACCTCCATAGGTGAAGCGCTGAAAAACGTCAGCGGTGCAGTTGGGCAGTCGGCGCTTCAGACCCCCGTCTATAATTCCAACTACATCCGAGGTTTTGCCGCGGAGCAGTATCTCGACGGGATGACGACCTACTTACAGAGCGGTGACCCGAACTCTCTGGCCGATGTCGAAAGGATAGAGGTACTCAAAGGTCCGAGCGCAATACTCTATGGCGGCGGGGTCGGCGCACCACTCGGCGGCGTTATCAATGTCGTCTCGAAAATGCCGACGGCAGACAGGTTTTTCGAAATCGGCGGAACTGTCGGAAGCAACGATTATTACGCGCCCTATTTCGACATCAACCAGCCGCTGAACAGTGATGGAACAATCCTGTTCAGAGGAACAGGTACCTATGCAAAGTCGGGCTCCGAAATCGACGCCATCGATACCGGGCGATATTCGTTCAATCCGACACTGATGCTGACGAACAACGAAGACACGACATTTATCCTGCAAGGCCGTATCTCCCGTTGGGAGCAGCAGGAGTATCAAGGCCTGCCGGCGGTCGGCACCGTCGCAGGTCCCTTCAAGCTGGATCGCAACCTCTTTATTGGAAGCCCGGATGTGCCGGACAGTTTCTCCGAAACAAAGAGCATGACCGCAACCCTCGATCACGAATTCGACGATACCTGGTCGACAAGCACCAAGCTGCGCTATGGCAGGAGCTCATACGAGCAGCTCTCACAGATCATCACCAGCAACACACCGGATGCCGGCGGATCATCCTGGAACCTCTACAATCAGGCAGTCGAGGAAGAGCGCGAGGAATTTGCGATCTCATCGCATATCCTTGGCGATTTCTCATCGGGACAGTTTGAGAACAAGGTCCTGGCGGGGGTAGACTACAGCCGGATGTCCGAACGGGCGATCATGTATATGGACATGATGCCTGCCGCTGTGGTTGACCTCCTCAACCCTGGTGGCTGGCCAAAATACGTGCGACCGACCGGTGTTGCCATGTCCAACGGTGACAATGTCTATCGGACATATGGCTCATTCGGTCAAATCCAGTCGACCTACGCGGACCGTCTCCATTTCCTCGCCGGCTTGCGCCTTTCCCGCCTGGAAATCGATCAGAATTCATTGACCTATGATCGAACGGATTACACGGCCAAAACGAAACTTCTGCCGCGCATTGGTGCGGTGTTCGACATCACCGATCAATTTTCGGTCTTCGCTGACTATAGCGAGGGCATGAAGGGCAACCCGTTCTATTTCTATTCCGGCCCCGCCGTTCCAGAGACATCCAAGCAATACGAGGCCGGTATCAAGTTCGATCTCGACAATGGCCTTTCGGGAAGTGCCGCGCTGTTCCAGATCGAGCGCTCGAACGTGCCCGTTACCGACCCGAACGATCCGACGATGCTGACCAGTCTGGCCATTGGCCAACAGCGTGCTCGTGGTTTCGATACCGAGCTTACTTGGCAGCCGGACGAGCATTGGAAAGTGATGGCAAACTATGCCTATGTGGATGCCGAGTTGACGAAAGATATTCCGGGAGGAGCGTCTGCGGGCAACAAGATCAACGCCATTCCAAGGCATTCCGGCGGCCTTTGGATCGACTACACATTTGGCGAAGACAGCACGCTGGCGGGTTTCAGCGCAGGCGCTGGTCTGCATGCGGCCTCAGGTGCGCCACTCGCACTCGACAACCTTTATGAAACGGAGAGCTATGTCACTGCCGACGCGGCGGTGAGATACAAGAAGGACGGTTTTTCAGCCAATCTCATGGTCAAGAATCTGACCGACGAGCAATATTACCTTCCTTATGCCTATCTGGTCGGTGGTGTTGCCTCGGCACCCGGACGTTCATTTTATCTGACGATTTCGCAGCGTTTCTGATCTCCTGAGACAAATTCCCGGCGAACTTTCGCCATGGTGGTGCCTCCATTAACGGGGCACCACACGACGGCTGCAACGGTCATGTCGTTCGGCCTGATGAGATCCGCGGAACCTCCTTCCCATCGCGCCCGGGTATGCGGAGGAGCTTTCGATCAGACGGGTTGAATGGCAATGATTTGATGAGGATTTGATTGCGCGAGCCTGAAGGCGGGGAGAGTTGTAATTTCCCAGCGCCATTCAATCGATAAAAACCTACGCAATCTCCGGATAATCCTTTACGCCCTATCCTATCCACACTATCCGATTCTGCTCTCGTTCGTCGGGTCGAAGTAGTGAACTTGCTTCGATGTGATGGAGAAACGAACCTCCTCACCCGGAGCAAAGTCCACCCGGTCGTTGACGACGCAGGTGATTTCCGTGCCACCGATATCGGCCAGGACATGCGTGTCGGCACCTGTTGGTTCAACGACCTTGATCGTCGCCCTGGCGCCGTCCTGCGTGCCCACCGAAAATCCTTGCGGGCGGACGCCGACAACAACGTCGCCGCCGTGTTCAGCCATCGGTAAAGATGGCAACGCCAATCGCTCTCCGCCGGCAAGAAGAAGGGATTGCCCTTCGATCTTCCCGCGCAGAAAGTTCATCGATGGCGACCCGAGGAACCCCGCAACGAACATGTTTTCCGGGTGATCGTAAAGTTCCAGCGGCGTACCGATCTGTTCGACACAGCCCCCGCGCAGAACGACGATACGATCTGCCATGGTCATGGCCTCGACCTGGTCGTGGGTGACATAGACGATCGTCGATCCCAGCCTCTGATGAAGAGCCTTGATTTCCGCGCGCATCTGTACGCGCAACTTGGCATCAAGATTGGAGAGCGGTTCGTCGAAGAGGAAGACGTCAGGATCGCGAACGATCGCGCGCCCCATGGCGACACGCTGGCGCTGACCGCCCGACAACTGCGACGGCTTGCGTTTCAGGAGAGGGTTGAGACCAAGAATTTCGGATGCCTCGGCCACCTTCTTATCGATTTCGGCCTTTTTCATGCCGGCAATTTCCAGCGAAAAACCCATGTTCTGGGCGACCGTCATCTGCGGATAGAGGGCGTAGTTCTGGAACACCATGGCGATGTTCCGTTCCTTCGGCGAAAGCGTGTTGACCACACGCCCGCCGATATCGATACGCCCAGCCGATATGTCCTCAAGGCCGGCGATCATTCTGAGCAAGGTCGACTTGCCGCAGCCCGATGGCCCGACCAAGATGAGGAACTCCCCATCCCGGATGTCGATAGAAACACCTTTGACCACTTCGAGCGCACCAAAGCTCTTGCGCAGATCGGAGACTTGAACCGTCGCCATGATGATACCTCTCTAATGCGTCTTGCGCGGGCGTATGCGCACGGCAAGATACGGCCTGCCCGGCAGTTTCAGCCCGAATGCGGCGGCAAACTGGTTGGTGATATGAGAACCGCCGGTGATACGTTGCGGATGAACCTTCGGCAGCGGTCCTTTTTCCAGCGGCGTGACCGTCATGTTCCAGACGTCGATAAGGTCGATTTCCCAGTCGCCATCTTTTTCGGGCAGGCCAAGCGCCCATTCGACCGGCTGGTGCTCGCCGAAATAGATGTAGCGGACATCACCATCCTGCACCGCGGATACGCGCTTGTAGGTGGTTCCGCGCTCCAGCATCGGCGTCAGGCCGTTGACCGCATCCTCCTCGAAGATATTGCGAAGGAAGGCGATACGGGCCGGCGCCTCACCGTGAAGCACGCCGCCCTTTGCCCACCAGAGCTCGTCATTGGCATCTAGGAATGTTTCGCCATGGCCGATATAGCCGCCGCGGCAAAGCGTCAGCCAGTAGCGATGAACCAGTTCGTGGCCATCGATATTCCCCCATTCCTTGGGGATGTTGCCTTCATATTCCGGCTCGTCGTTGACGACAGGCTTGCCATAGGCCGCACGCCAGTCGAGCGTCTTCTTGACGTCCCAGTTCTGGATGCAGACATGGTCGACCCAGGGCTTGCGGTGATCATAGTTCTTGTCCACGTCGCCATTGTGGATCGACTTCGGATGACGCAGCGGATCGCCTTCCTCGATGATCTGGAAGAAGCGGTCCCAACGCTCCATCGGCTTCGTATCCAGGAGGAAGTCGTATTCGTTGGCGAGCGACCACCAGACATTTCGATAGGCCGCGATACGTGCGACGATATAACGGAGATAGCGGAAATCCTGCTCCTCCGTCATCGTGCAATAACCCCAGCGGTCATAGGGATGGAAGAGGATGATATCGGCCTCTATGCCCATGTCCATAAGGCGGCCGATCTGCGTCTCGAAATGGCGGAAGCATTCGAAATTCGGCCGATCCAGATCGTGGCTGCCGTCGGCGCGCTTCTCATAAACGTCGAAAAGCGGCTCGTTGGTGTTGTAGATATAATCCTTCGGAAACACGCCCATGCGGATCTTGTTGAAAGGACCATCTGCAAGCGTCTTGAAGGTCTGTTCCTGCAGTTCCACCGTCTGGTGCGTCCAAGCATAGCAGGTCGTGCCGAAGGGCAGATACGGCTTGCCGTCGGCATAGGCGAAATGGAACTGGTTGCGCACCCGTACCGGGCCATGAACGCCCGGCTTGGCCGGACCGACCGAGAGCTGGCCATTCAGGTCTGCAAGCGCCTTGTCGGTCGATGTCGTGACGAACCGCCATTCGCCTTCCGTATCCGGGCAGAAGCGCACCTTGTAGACGCCGTCGCCATCATAGAAACCGGGAACCGTTACGTCGCGATTGCCGAGCGAAAACGTCGCTGCGAAATTGACGTCGAGATAAGGATTGCCGCCTGCGGGACCTTTGGTCGAAAACTCGAATACGTCCCACTGGCTCACTTGTTCTGACATTTTTAACTCCTTGATGTGATTGGATTTTCAGCCCTTGACCGCGCCTGAGGTCAGTCCGCTGACGAAGTATCTCTGGAAGATC
The DNA here is from genome assembly GCA_900469445.1 of Hyphomicrobiales bacterium. Classification (GTDB taxonomy): domain Bacteria; phylum Pseudomonadota; class Alphaproteobacteria; order Rhizobiales; family Rhizobiaceae; genus Neorhizobium. The sequence continues at coordinate 93,442 of UBXM01000023.1, read as the reverse complement.
ATGTAGACGAGGACCGCAGGGAACACGGTCATGGCGATCGCCGCATTCAGCTGGCCGTAATCTGTCGAGAACTGCCCCTGAAAGGACATCAGACCGAGCGGCAAGGTCCACATGTGGCGGTCCTGCAGCAGCACCAGAGCCATGGCGAATTCATTCCAGGTGGAGACGAAGTCGAGGATCAAAAGCGCAGCCAGCACCGGCAGCGAGATCGGCAGGAATATCCGGCGAAAGACAGTGACATGCGATGCACCGTCGATCAGCGCCGCTTCAGACAATTCCTTCGGCACCGCCTTGAAGAAGCCGTGCAGGATGAAGACCTGATAGGGAACGCCGAAGGCCAGATAAGGCAGGATCACGCCGGGATAGGTATCGATCAGGCCAAAACCGTTCAACAGGGTGAAGATCGGTGCCAGCATGACCTGGAACGGGATCATTGCGCCGAAAAGGAAGAACAGCAGCAGCAATTTGCCGAAACGCAGCCTGATCCTTGCCAGCGCATAGGCCGCCATCGCCGAGAACATCAGGCCGAGAGGCACCTTGATGACGGTGATGATGACGCTGTTCTTGAACGTCGTCTCGAAATTGCCGCGCGCCCAGGCGCCGGAAAAGTTGTTCCAGGCAATCTCCTGCGGCGGCGTGAACGCGCTTGTGGCCATAACCTCGGCATTCGACTTGAGTGCCGTGAATGCGATCAGAACGACGGGCGCAATCCAGACCAGCGCAAAGGTGACGAGGATGATCCAGAGGATGATCAGGAACGGGTCCCGGCGCGGCTTGAGCTGCAGGGCGTCGTCTTCGCGGCGGGGTGCTATAGCAGTCATTCGCCTGCTCCTTCATCACGTTGCGACCAGCGCAGGTAGGGAACGACGATGGTCAGCGTGACCAGAAGCAGGATGACTGAGATCGCCGAGCCTCTGCCGAAATCGAAGATCTGCATCGACTGCATGAAGGCCCACAAAGCCAGCATCTGTGTCGACTGGGCCGGGCCACCGCCGGTCATGCCGTAAACGATATCGAAGGCCTTGAGCGAAGAGATGGTCGACAGAACGAGGACGATCGCCAGCGTTACCCGCAACGCCGGCAGCGTCACATGCCGGAAAACCTGCCAACGGCTGGCGCCATCGATGCGTGCAGCTTCCACCAGCGAACGATCGACGCTCTGCAGGCCTGCAAGGAAGAGCACCATGGAGAAGCCGACATACTGCCAGGTATAGGCGACGAACATCGAATAGAGAGCGATTTCGCGGTCACCCAGCCAGTCGCTGATCAGCGATTGCAGGCTCAGACTGGTGAGCACCTGGTTGAACAGGCCGAAGAACGGGTCATACATCCACCGCCAGATGGTCGCGACCGCGATTGGTGCGATGATGACCGGCAGATAGTAGATGGCGCGCATCGGCACCCGGCCGAAAAGCTGCTGATTGAGGCCGAGCGCCAACAACAGGCCGATGGTGGGCGGGAAGATGACGGCCAGAATTGTCCAGGTGATGGTGTTGCGCAGGGCAACCCAGAACACCGCGTCATTCGTCAGAATATACTGGTAATTGGCAAGTCCGACCCATTCCCTGTGCGGGTCGAGGCCGTTCCATTGCTGGAAGCTCAGGAACACGACCTCGATCATCGGCCAGATGGCAAAGGTGGCATAAACCGCCAGCGCCGGACCGATAAGCAGCACGGCTTGCGTCCGTGAGGACTGCATGAATTTTGAATTGAACATTGGAAACCCGTTTGTCCCGAGTCCTGACCTGCCTTGCAGGTCGACAGTCTCCGCGGCGACGTCGCCGCGGAGAGATCAGGCGCCGCGCGACTTACTTCTTGCGGTTGCCGATAAACGTCTGCATCGCAGCCGCTGCCGCCTGAGGTTCGATCCGTGCTGCCGCGACATCATTGATGACGCGGAAATATTCGGTCGTCACATCGAGCGGGAATGCCTGGTCGCCATTGACGAACGTGCCCTTCGCATCGGCGAAGATCTGCGTCCATTCCTTGTGCATGGCAGACGCGTCGTCCTTCAGCTTCACTTCCTTGTTGACGGACAGCGCACCGAACGTGCCGGCAATTTCCGTCTGGAATTCGGTCGAGGTAAACGAGTTGATGAACTCGGCTGCAAGATCCGCTTTGCTGGTCTTCGACGAAATGTAGAAGTATTCGGCGAAGCCATAAAGGCGGCCGGTACCGTTCGGGAACGGGAAGACGTCGTAATCGTCGACGTTACCGCCTTCCTTGATCTGCGATACGAGCCAGTCACCTTCGAGCATCATCGCGGCGCGCTTTGCCAGGAACAGCGTGAAGGACTGCTTCTGGTCGACGCCCATGAATGGCGACAGGATATAGTTCTGCCCCCACATTTTCATCTCGGCGAAGGCTTTTGTGGCGCACTCGGTCTTGCTCTAGTCGGCTTTCATCGATTTCAGCTGGTCGTGGACATCTGCGCCGCAGGTCGTCTCAAGGATTTCGTCCATCAGGCGCATCAGATGCCAGTTGACCGAACCACCGAAGGTAAAGGCGGGAATGCCCGCTTCCTTCAGTTTCTTGGCCGCTTCGACGAGTTCGTCATAGGTCTTGGGCTCCTCAGTGATGCCCGCCTTTTCGAACATCGCCTTGTTGTAATACAGGCCCTCGCCGGAGAAGCGGAACGGAACGCCGTGCTGGCCGGAACCGTAGCTCTTGGAAAATGCCAGGGACGGCGCCGTCAGGCGGTCGTTCCAACCGTATTTGGCGTAGTCGGCGGTGATGTCCTTGCTGAGACCGGCTTTGACATATTCGCCGCCGAGGCCGAGGCCGGCCCAGCTCATATAGACGTCCGGCCCTCTGTCCGACCCGGCTGCTACACGCAGGGCGGTCTTGTGCTCATCGACGCCACGCATGACGATCTCGACATTCACACCGGGATGGGATTTTTCAAAATTCTCGGCCGCCGTCTGAAGTGCCTTGACCTGCGATTCCGCAGAATAGCTGATCGTCCAGACTGTCAGATCCTCTGCTTGCGCTGCGGTCGCCACCATTGCCAGTGCGGATGCAGCCAAAAGTCTTGCGAAAGTTTTCATATGATCTCCTCCCAAAGATCGTTTGAAGTCCTCACCACAGACTATCTTTTCTTTGCTATTCATTGTCAATTGATTTCGAATGCTGCTGGTCTTTGTCGTTTCCACAACCATGCGTAAGTGATCATTGAGCGAACGAGACCATGCCGACAGGAAAGAAAAGGAGTTTTCATATGCAGGTCGGCAGGTTGGGATCAAAAAAACGCTGAAAAATCGAATGCGAGATTGAATTAGATAGCTGTCAAATACCCGCCATAGCACATACACCGACTCTCCCACTGAGCATTCAACTGATCGTGCGAATGCAAAGCCATACAAATTCAAGCTGATTATTTTCGAATGATTGTGATTTCCAATTCAAGGCTGTGCCGTATGCAAGCTGCCTACCACCGCCCCGGACAACCATCACCGTATGGACTCAGGGTCACCACTATTGTCACTTGATGCAGAATGGAAAATCTCCTGGCAGACAACTTCGTTCTCCGACAGACGCAGTTCATCAGGTCTTCATCCTGTTTATTGTTGGCAGTAACGAACCCCAATTCGCATAAAGACCACACGACTGTTTTTCGCTCGTATTCACTTCACACCACCGTCATCGATTTGGTGAATAAATCCTTACTGTTGTCAGCCAAGGAAGATTTTGATGTCCATCACTTTGCCCGCCGGCGTAACGGCCCCTTCGCAGTCCACCTATTCCTCGTTCGAGCAGAAGCTCAACGCGGCGAAATCCAGCCAGGTTCTGGTCGAATATCTCAAGGAAAACGGCAAGTCCGCGATCAATGAACGCGAACTGTCCGAACTCGCCAACAACCAGAAGGGCGACGTGCCGTCCGAGGTTTCGGCAGCGGCCTCCTACATGGTGCGCCACGAAGACGTGTTCACCGCCATCGAAACCCATGACGTCGCGGGCGAAGATGGCCTTTCCGGCATCTGGAACCTCGAATGGGCTGCCGCCGGCGGCCTCGAAGGCACCTCGGTCGAAGCCATTGCCGCCATGACCGAAGCGTTCGATCGCGCCATCGGCGCCTCGGCCAAGATCACCGAGATCACCACCGAGAGCAAGACGGAACTCGACGCCACCAAGCAGCGTGCGCAGAACTGATCCGCAGACATGATGAAACGCCGGCGGCGAAGGCTGCCGGCGTTTCATGTTTCCGGTCCCGGCACCGGGTCAGGGCGTCCGTTCAGACCTGCATGTCGGCATCGTCGAAGCCGATCGTCTCCGGTGTTTCCGCCAGTACATATTGACCATTCAGGAAGGCAAGCAGCCGCTGGAAAGCACGGCCCTGCATTTCCATGAACTCGAAATCATCGAGTTCCGTCCAGTTGGCGCCCAGCATCAGGGCATCACTCCCAAGCTGGCCGAGATCCGCAAGGAAAGCCGCCCGCGGCGCATCGAAACCGATCTGCGTCAATGTCAGCCGAACGGCCTCCAGAACCGGCCCACCCTGCCCACCGTTCGTCACCAGCGACAGATGGCGAATATCCTTCAGCGCCGTGCGGCTGCCGGCAATCGCGGCAAATACGCTCGGGTTCGCCAGAAACCGCTCATGCACCTCACGGAAATTGCGGTCGGAGGTATAAACGGCAAGGTCGCGGACGGCGCGAAAAGCCTCGAGCCCCGCCTGTTCCAGCCGTTCCAGTTGCGGCGCCAGCCTTTCGAGATAGGCGGGCTGCGCCTTGAGTGCGTTGACGAGGGCCCGCAACGCATTTTCCTGACCCTCGCCACGCCACTTGAACCATTCCAGGCAGAGTGGACCGGTGTGTTTCAGAACCTCGGCATAAGCATCATCGACCCGTTCACCGAGGCGCACGAAACCGGCAAGAACCAGCGTCATCAGCGCCGGCGCGCGTGAAGGATCCTCGTCGTGATGGGCGAGATGCGTGGCAACCGCGAGCGCCAGCCTTGCACCGGCGCCAACACCGATCGCCTGCGCGAGGCCGGAAAACGTGGTGTTGTCGTTCGGCGCCGCCGATGCCAGCACGATGGCGCAGATATCCTGCACCAGCCGCATGGACGACGGATTGCGCGGGTCCTTGTCGATCGCCGCAGCCACATGCGCAAGCGACAGCGCAATGCGAACTTCCCGTTGCCTCTCCTCCGCGCGGCCGCCGCCATCCTCCCCCCGCACCGTCCTCTCGAACATGGCTGCGATCGCGCCTCCTGCCTTGTCGAGCAGGATGGACACCTGCTCCGGCGACAGGGAGCGCACCGCCGCATGCAGTTTTTGCGCGGCGACGAAACTGCCCGACGAGGCAAGGCTATGATCGATGCCGGTCGCGGCCGTTTCGATCATCCGGCCTGAACCGTCAGCCGTGATCGTGGCCGATGAGGAGGCTGCCTCGCCGAGCGTCTGCCATTCGCCTCCGGGCACGCCAGAAGCCGCCCCCGTCTGGGCTGCCGTCGCAGCCGGCGCGGCATGGCCGGGCGTCAAGCTCCGGGCGGCGGAGGCGGGGCGGTTATCCCTTGCAGCGTCAACCTGCTCGCCATCCTCCACGTCACCGAAGGAAACGGGATCAAACCCGTTTTCCGCCATTTTTTCAAACAGGGACGGCGTCGCATCGACATCCGGGTGTGAAACCGGCTGCGTGCGGATCACCGCATCCGTGAATGCCGAGGTACCGGTCGTGCTGGTCAGTGCCGTGCCGGCACGCTGTTGCTTCGCATGCGCTTCCAGCGATCCCTGCTCCTTTTCCAGGTCCTCGATCTCGCTCCAGTTCTTCTGGACGGCGTTATCGAGAAAGATCTGGCCCGTATTCGCCAGGCCATCGAGCAACGGAAACAGCGGATTTGTCATGACGCACCCTCTCCATTCGTCACGAAGCCACGCAGGATCTCGAACGTACCGCGCAATGCGCCCATCTGATCCAGAAGCAGCGGCACCAGGAAGCTCAGATACAATACCATCAAAAACGAGAAGAGCAGGTTCTTCACCGCCAGCGACAGATCGAAGACATGCAGCTGCGAGGCCATGCGCGACAGGAAGGCCATCATGATATCGACGATCAGGATGGCAATGACCAGAGGCGCGATGATCAGCACACCGATCTGCATGATGCGATCGAGCACCTTCAGGATGCCGGTAAACGCCTGCGCGTCGAGCACCGGCGCAAAACTTGCCGCCGGCCAAAGCTGGTAGCTGCGGTAAAACCCGTCAAGCAGCAGCATGAAGCCGCCGGACATGAAGAACAGGGCCATAAGCGAAATGGTCAGCAGCGTCGCGGTCACCGAGGATTCGCCCGCCGCCAGCGGATCGACGAGCTGCGACATGGTGGAGCCGCGCTGCAGGTCGATCAGGTCACCCGCCACTTCCGCCGCCCAGAAGGGAATGCCGAAGGCGAGACCAATCAGCGCGCCGACCACCATTTCCTTGATCAGCAGGCCGGCCAGATCGAAACTTGTCGGCTGGCCGCTCACCGCCAGTTGCTGGAAGATCGGGTAGATCATCGGCAGCGAAATCGCAAAGGCCACCGCCGAGCGGATCATGCCGGTAAGACCAAGCCGCATGAAGGCAGGCGTCAGCATGATCATGCCGGTCGCGCGCGCAACGGCGATGGCGGCGGCCACCAGCACCGGATAGGCAAATTCGGTGATCGCTGCCGTGACCGCCGCGAGGTTCATGCCGCCAACCTATCGTGTCAGAGACGCAAAATTGTCGAGCGACTGGCTGGCCAGCGACCCGACCTGCACCGCCAAAAGCGGGCCGACGAAAATCAGCATCAGCATGACGGCGACCAGTTTCACCGCCTGCGGCAGCGTCTGGTCCTGGATCTGCGTCAATGCCTGAATGAGACCGACGGCCACGCCGATGACGATGGCGACGCCGAGCGCGGGCGCGGAGACGATCAGCACCGTCACCAGTGCCCGGTTCATCTCATTGAGAAAGATTTCCTGCCCCATCGGCTATCCTCCATAGCTCAGGATCAGTCCGTGCATCAGCCGCGACCAGCCCTCCACCGCCACAAACAGGAAGATTTTGAGCGGAATGGAGATCAAGGTCGGCGACACCATCATCATGCCCATCGCCATCAGCACGTTGGCGACGATCAGGTCGATCACCAGAAACGGGATGTAGAGAAGAAAGCCGATCTCGAAGGCGCGCGTCAGTTCCGACGAAACGAAGGCCGGGATCAGCACGACGAGATCGTCTTCCTTCAGATCGGCCCGCGCTTCCGGCGACCAGACGCTTTCCGTCGCCTCGATGAAGAACTGGCGCTCGCGTTCATTGGCAAAACGCTTCAGATAATCGCGCAGCGGATCGGCAAGGGTTTGCCCGACATTGCGCAGACCTTCGACGCTTTCGATATCGATCGGCCGGCTTTCGACCGCGCGATACATGTTTCCGACCAGCGGCGTCGTCACATAAACGGTCAGGATCAGCGCGATACCGTAAAGCACGAGGTTCGGCGGCGACTGCTGGATGCCGAGCGCATTGCGGATGAGAAACAGTACGACGGAGATTTTCAGAAATCCCGTCATGGTCACCACCGCCAGCGGCAGGAGACCGATCGTCGAAACGACGATGATGATGGCAATCAGGTTCGGCTGAAATTCGGTCATGCTGTCTGGCTGTCTGGTGCGCAGGCGGGGGCTGCGGGGAAAAGGGAAACGATACGCACACCCAGGCCGGCGCCGATCATGATGAGTTCGCCGCGCCCGAACCGTCTGTTATCGACAACGAGGTCCACACCGGTTCCATCGAAACAGGAAAGCGGCAATGCCTGACCCGGCTTGAGCGCATCGATGACGCCGACCGTTGCCGCCACACGGCCGGTTTCGGCAATCATCTGCACCATATGCCGGGTTTCCCGGCCGGACTGGATATCAGCCAGTGAACCGACCATGGCGCGGCGGGTCAGGGGCTGGAAAGGCCCGTCCAGTTCCACGCCGTCACCCTTGCGGCGCACCGGCGCAACCAGTTTTCCGTTCGCCGCGACAACCGGGCGATGATGCGTCAGCATCACCACATCACCGGGGGCAAGGCTTTCCAGCTCCGCAATGGAAATATCCTGTGAGCCGGCCTCGACGACCAGTTCGACGGAAATACCGGAGAGATCGATCGGTGCGGGCGGCTGCAGATGGTCGAGATAATCCGCAAGTTTTTCGGCAAGACGCTCGGTCAGCTCGATCCGCAAGGGTAACATCGTGCCATCGGTTTCGATCGCCATGTCCAGCGCATGCAGCGTCTGCGCCGCATCGCCTTCGCCCAGACGAATGTCTTCACCGATATGCGTTTCCAGCCGGCGGATGAAATCGAGACCGGCCAGTTCCACAAGCACGGCGCGTTGCAAGGGCTCCTCATCGATCAGAGCGCCCTCCAGCCCGAGCGGTTGCGCCAGCCAGTCGATCAGCCCGGCGGACAGGCAAAGCCGGCAGGTGTCGGCACCGATCTTGAACGACATCACAACCGGCTTGTCATCCGCGTGGGCAACGACCGGATGCAGTTCCATCTTGCGTCCTGCCAGCACTGCAGCAACGGCTTCACGCGGCCGCGACAGACGGTCCGCCAGAGAAACCGGCGCCGGTTCCGGCTGCGAAACCAGAACTTCGGCGACACTGGCGCCGCCACAGCCCAGACCAAAATGCGCGCCCGTATCCCTCAGCATGACATCCGTACCCGGTCTGCACTCATCTCTTCCATTTCCAGTTCGCTGGCGGCATCGCTGCGCCCAAGTTCCTGCCGCCGCAAACGCTCTTGCGCTTCACTCAGCTTGTCGCGCTCAAACAGGCGTTGCCGCCATTCGGCCTGCGCTGCGCTCAGTTCCGCCTGTCGTGTGGCAACGGTCTGCCGTGCCTCATCGCGGGCAACGACCAGAACTTCGCGTTTCTGGTCGGAGATGCCGAGAAGATCCCGCGAGCGGCCCAGTTCGTTTTCGGAGACCGGCCGTATGCCCATGGCCGCGAAAAAGCGCTGTTCCTGCTGCCCGGTTTCGCGATCATGCATGTCGATCTCGGCATCGGCGGCCACGACGTCGCGCTCCGCAGTCTGCAAACGCGACGCGGCCACCGATACGGCGGCTCGCGCCCGCTCCTCGCGCAGCGAGCGCAGGTCCAGAAGCCGGGAAAGGTCGGAAAGGCCGCTCAACCCAAAGCCTCCTTCATCGCCTTCAGCGTTGCCGCCATGTCGCAGATTTCATTCGGCGGCTGGCGCAGAAATGCCTCGATTGCGTCATGCCGGCTGACTGCGAGATCGGCGCGTTTGTCGCTGCCTGGCTTGTATTCGCCGACACGCAGCAGAAGCTCGATATCCTGATAGGCGGCCATGCTTTCCCGCATCTGGCCGGCAAGGTCGCTATGTTCCCTGGCGGCAACGGTGTTCATCAGGCGGCTGCGGCTTTTGAGAACATCGATCGCTGGAAAATGGTTGCGCTGCGCCAGTTCGGCGGAGAGCACGATGTGTCCGTCGAGAATGGCCTTGGTTTCCTCGGCCACCGGATCGAGCCCGCCATCACCTTCCGTCAAAACCGTATAAAGCGCGGTGATGGAACCGCCCCTGCCCGGCCCCGCGCGTTCGAGAAGACGCGGCAGGGCTGCAAAAAACGATGGTGGAAAACCGCGCCGGGTCGGCGGTTCGCCGGCGGCAAGGCCGATCTCGCGCTGCGCACGGGCAAAGCGCGTGACCGAATCCATCAGCAGCAGGACATTGCGGCCCCGATCGCGAAAATACTCGGCAATGGCGGTCGCCACATAGGCGGCCTTGACGCGCTCGATCGCCGGACGATCCGAGGTCGCCACCACCGTTACGGATTTTTTGCGCGCCTGCGCGCTCAGCTGCACATCGACGAATTCGCGCACTTCGCGGCCACGTTCGCCGATCAGCCCGACAACGATGACATCCGCCTCCGTGCCCGCAACGATCGAGGCGAGAAGCGAGGATTTACCGACACCTGGCTCACCAAAAATGCCGACGCGCTGGCCACGCGCCACCGTCATCAGACCATCAATGGCGCGCACGCCGAGACGAAGCGGATGTTCAATGATATCGCGTTTCAGCGCATGCGGCGGATCGGCCTGCACCGGATAGGTTTCGGATGTGGCAAGCTGGCCGGCGTCTCCGTCCAGCGCTCGGCCCAGAGGATCGATGACACGCCCAAGCAGCGCCTCGCTGACCGGCACCCGCAGGGACCGCCCGGTGGCAATCACCTCGGCCCGCGCCGACATGCCCTCAAGGTCACCGATCGGCGAGAGTACGGCACGCTCATCTTCAAAGCCGATCACCTCCGCCGGCACCTGCCGTCCGGTCACCGGATCGCGCAGATGGCAGAGTTCCCCGATCCGCGCCTGGGGCAGACTGGCATGCACGATGACGCCGCGTATTTCCCGCACGCGTCCGCGTGTCGGCCGCGTATCGACCGAGGACACCGCCAGCGACAGGCGCGGCAAAATGGTTTCGAGGTTTGTCGGGCGCGGCATCTCGTTCATGCGCCGCTCCGCTCCTGTTCGCGGTACTGGTCCTGCATGGCGGTGCGGACCGCTTCGAGCTGCGTATCGATACCGACATCGATGCTGGTCGAGGCGGTGGTCACCATGCATTGGCGCGCGGACAGATGGCGATCGGCGGCGACGCGCACCGTCAGGGCGTCGGAGCTGATGGCTTGAAGGCGCTCTTGCACCTCGCCCAAAATCTCGGGTGCGACATTGACCACGACAGCCTTGTCTTCCCGCAGACCATCCAGAGCCTCCCGGGCGGCACGCGCCACAAGCTCGGCATCATCGAATGTGCCGATGACGCGCTCGACGATCTGCATGGCCAACATGGCAACCATCGGCTCGACGGAGCCGAGATAGCGTTCCACATCGGCCTGGCAGCGCATCAGAAGTGCTGCGGCCTGCGCCTCGCCGGCCTTGCGACCCTGCTCATGGCCGGCCTCGCGGGCCTTGGCCACCTCATCCTGCGCTCCGGCACGAATGGCAACCGCCTCCGTCTTGGCGCGCTCCAGAAAGGCGTAACCGTCGATCCAGGATTCGGCCTCCTCCGCCCGGATGATACGGGCGAGCGGGCGGTTGGGCATTTCCGTCATGCGCTGCGGCTTTCAGAGTGGCCGAGGCGCCGCAGGATGGCCGGGCCGCGCTCGACCAGATCAGTGTGATCCGTCACCGGAACGGCATGGTCGTTCGGCCATTTCAGCCGCACGCGCCGCTGCAGGGAAACCGGAAGCGACTCGATCCAGGCAGCAAGGCACGCCGTTCCATCGCGCGCGATTTCGGCTTCGAGTTCATCGACATCGTCGATTTTCGCCTTGTCCATCGCCAGATCGGCATGACGACGCGCGTCATCCAGAGCGTCGGCCCCGAAACGTTCACCCAGGGCGGCCAGAACCGGTCCGCGAATTTCCTGCACGAACTGGCGCGCATGCATCACAACGCCGGCACGAAGCGCCAGTTTTTCCAGATTTTCGCGCGAGAGCAGGGCGAGCGCCCGATCAGCCTCTTCAATGGTTTCGCCCGTATCGGCAAGATCGTAATGGCGCGTGACGATCTGTACGAGCCGTGCCGCAAACCGGGGTTCGTCCAGCAATCCGTCAGGCAGGCCATCGGCCCCGACAGTGCGAAAACACATAGCGATGCGATCCGGATGCATCTCGGCCAGCAGAGCGCTCATCGAAAACTCTCCAGCTGATAGGTTTTTCGATCACGCTGGCGCAAAAGCAGCGCAGCCACGCCTGCCACCAATGCGACGACAAGCCCGGCCAGCCCGCCGACAATCCACATGGCCCGCGAAACGCTGCTTTCCAGCATCCACAGACCGAGGAAGGATACCATCGGCTGGCTTGCCGATGCAGGCTGGGCAGCGGCTGCGGCAACCGGCACGACCGAAACCTTGTCATAGGAAAGGCCGGCAATGCCGTTGGCAACCAGCGTCTTGATCTGCGGAATGAGCGGATCGATCTTCAACCCCGCCTCATGACGGATGAAGACGGAAGCCGAGGATGGCGACGCCTCGCGCCGCAGCGGATCATTGTCCGGCAGCACGATGTGAATGCGGGCGGAGAGAACGCCGTCGATTTCCGACACCGTGCGCGAAAGCTCTTCCGATAGCGCATAGAGCATTTTTGCGCGTTCCTGTGTCGGCGAGGCGACGAGACCTTCCTGCTGAAAAACTTCGCCCATCGTGGCAAAGGCCTGTTTAGGAAGGCCGGCATCTTCGAGAACCTGCACGGCTTCGCCAAACCGCTCGCCATCGACGACGACCTTCATCTTGCCGTCGTCCTGCAACACGCGGCTCGCCGGAACGCCATTGCGTTGCAGCGTCGCGACCATGGAATTGGCCTCGCGTTCGGCAAGGTTGGTATAAAGATCCTGCTGGCAGCCCGCGAGCAGAAGAGTGCACGCGACAAGTGCCGCGCTGCCGAGTCTTTTCAGCGGCGCGGACAGGAATGGGGTGACGGCAGTACGGACAGGCCCCGAATTTTTCATGCGCATCACTGACCGCGCAACAACGTATTGGCCGCGCCCGAAACCTGCGTCGTGCCGCGCACCACCATCTGGGTTTCGATCGAATGGTCGAACATCATGCCGAGCGACTGGATCACCTTGTCGATCTGGTTCCGATCGACCGGCAATGCCGAATTGCGCGTCTGCGACAGGTCAGTCATGCCTGCACCCTTCGGGCCGAGACTGACGAGTTCCCCACCGGTTGCCTGCGGCGTGCGCTGGGTCAGCCCACTGGCGCGCTCGGCAAAGCTGCCGCTGCGCTCGAAAAAGCCCTGCAGGTTCTGCAGCACTTCCTGGCCAAGCTGCGTCGGGCCCGCACTTTCCGGCAGCGCTTTTGCCTGGCTGGCGACATGTTCGAACAGGTTCTGGCTGGCCTGCGCCGCCACATCCTGCACGGCTGTCGGCTGCGGCATGCCCGCAGCCACGATCGGTGTCGTCATCGGTTTTTCCTTCCGAAAAAATCGCGTTCGTTTTAGCGATTATTCGTCGGACATCGCCTCATTGAGGATGTCGTTGGCGCGCGGCATGATGATCATCTGACCACCGATGCTGATGGCGCCTTCGATCATCATGTCTTCCAGTTCGGGCGTCATTTCGCTGCCCTGCGCATTGTTGACGGCGGCATCGAACGCAGCCTCGCCATTTGTCGTTGAAACGGAATCCACGCCGGAAACAGGGGTCACAGCCATTGTCTTGCTCCTCTTTTTCATCGGTGGGCGAAAGCGTCCTGCCACTTCCACCCGTTTCAGTCTCATCCGCCGAAAATCATTTTCGCGCGGCATTCGCCTGGCCTTGACCGGACGGGGCTTTATCCGCCGGACCGGTCGAGACCATTTCCGTCATCACACCGCCGCGAAACACGCGAACGCGCGGATCGTCGCCTGCAACAACCGGTTCCGGCTGCAGACGCTCGACGAGCTGGTTGACGACATTGATGTAAGCAGGCGGGCCTGACACGGTTATGACATTGCCGTTACGGGCGGCGCGCAGCGAAAAACGCTCGTCGGCCAGCCCGAGATCGCGCATCTCATTGGCCACGACATCACCCCGCAACCGGCCTGCATCGATGACGCGCGTGATGAATTCCTTGTCGGCGCTGACATGCAGAACCGATCCGTCAAAATACCAGACAAGGCCATTGGTAGCGGCCAGCCTGTCGATGAATTCGCCCGCGCTCTTGGCCTCGATACGTCCACGAACCCGACCGTTGACGGCATCCGAAAGCACGACGGGAAGGCCGACATTGCGCCCGAACTCGGTGAGCGCCACGCGCACATCCTGATCGAGAACGACGTAATTATAGGAACTGTCGAACCATGCAGGCGCGGCGATTGCCGGCACTGCGAGCGGCACGCCCGCCGCCAGCAGAAATGCGGAGAAAACAAACGGACGCCAGCCGATCCGGGACCGGGTGGGCAACGATCCCGCAGGTTCGTTCGACGCCTGCCCGGCAACATTGTCTTTCAACGCATAAAAATGGGCGAACCGAAAAATCATCCGCAAAGGCTAGCCGAACACATCCGGCGAATGAACAAGCCAATATGAAATTTTAATGAAATTTAACCCTAAGGGCGAGCGGTCGAACAGGCGATTTGCACGAAAAGATTCGTGACCTTCGACCCCGCTTTTTCGTGACGTCCGCAGGTGGAAAACAGTTAAGATTGCGCACCGAACATGACGAATGAGATTTTTCTTCTACCCGCGTTTCCTGACGACGGGAGCACGGCCAATCTCCTGATTAAAAAGATTTTTTAAGCGATAATCCACGTTAGCAACAACGCGGATACGGGCCCTCCATCTTAACGTCTCAGCAAGAATTTTCACTTTGTCGTTAATCTGTAGAAAACGGATTCTAGGTTTCGGCCCGTCGCGGCTCTTCCACGAGAGCGGCGTGAAGCGGCGCATCAATGCGGCGTATCGATGAACCTGAAACAGGAATGGAGACCACCCATGGCAAACGTACCTGCACCTTCGAGCACCGGCGGCGGTTCTGACGCGGCCATCGCCAAGATGGAAGCTGCTTTCGACGCAGCCATCGAAAAGTCGGCCAAGATCACCGAGATCACCACCGAGAAGAAGACCGAGCTCGACGCCACCAAGCAGCGTCCGCAGAACTAATCCGGTTTGGCGCGGGCGAAATTATTTGCCCGCGCCGCCTTCATCCCTTGAGGGATGTTTCATGGTCGGTTGCACCAGCCGACCGTTTGCGAAATGATTTCGATAAGGGGGTGCAACCATGTCGCTGAACAGTTTGAGCTCTTCCAGCGCCACGGCACTATCGACGACAATAGTCTCAACGGCACCGGCAACGTTGTCGCTGGACGTGTTGTCGGGCCTGCATCACGGCGTGCGCGCGCCCATTGATGGCGATGCCTGCACGATCGGCTCCTCGCGAAACTGCGACCTCGTCCTTTCCGACGCCGATATTGCCGACGAACATCTTCAATTGAGATTTTATGGCCGTCAGGTCGCGATCAACGCCATCGGCGGGCCGGTCGTGATCGAGGGCCGTCCGCCCGTTCAACGCGGTTTTGGCTGCCGCGCCAATCTTCCCGTGACGCTTGTGGTGGGTGGCGCAAAACTGCGCATCGCCCGCAACGGCGCGCAAAACCTGATGACGAGGCGCTGGGGACCCTATCTGGCGGTTCTGGCCGTGGCGCTTGTCATGATGCCGATCGTCGCCGTTCAGGCCGGCATTTCCGGCCTGCTGCCACAAAAGGCCGCCTCCCCTGAGGACAATCTGGTCGTCGGCACCGTTCCGGCAGCACCTCTTGCGCCCACGGATGCCGAAATTGTCGGCACGCTCCAGCAAAAGATCGCAGAGGCAGATCTCGGCAATCTGACGGTGACATCCGATGGTCGGCGTATCGATGTCGCCGGTGAAGTGCCGCCGGCGCGCATGGACGCATGGCGTGGCGTACAGCGCTGGTTCGACCAGTCGCATGGTGGCCGTTACGTGCTGACCAGTTTCGTTGCGCCTGCGGCCCTCACCGATGCGCCAAAATTCATCTTCCAGGCCGTGTTTTTCGGCGACAATCCTTACGTCGTTGATGCGCGCGGCGAGCGCCGTTATCCGGGCGCCGCCCTGCAGGATGGCTGGATGCTGAAATCCATCGAGAACGGCCAGATCCTCGTCGTGCGCGGCGGGCAGGAGTTCAAGCTGACCTTATGATGCGCATGAGACGTTCAGGAGGGTGGCAATGAACGAACCATTGCGGCCCGTCACAATCGATCGGCAGCGGCTTGACCGGGCGCTCACCGAGGCTGCCAAGCGCGCCGATCCCGTCAGCCGATCGCAGATCGAAGCGTTTGAAAATGCCGTGCGTCTGCGCCGTCGCGGCAGCCTTGCGCATGGTGCCTCGCTGCGCGGCGAGATCGACCAGCTGACCATGCCGGAAATCACCGATCCCGGTATTTTCGGCAATGAGCGGAGCATGAACCTGCTCGACCACGTGATTACCGCTATCCTGCCCAATCTCGACGCCAATGAAGACGTCAGCTCCATCGCCAAGGCGATGCTGGAGGAAGAGATCGACCGCCGCCGCGAATTGCAGGCGCGGATCGACGAGGAAGGTGGGTTGGAATGAACCGCACCGACGCCGATTCCGCCGAACTGATGCATGCGCTGGGGTATATCTACATGCGCAGCGGCCAGAAGGGCCGTGGCCTCGTTTTCCTGCTGATCGCCAACCGCATCGAGCCGGACGATCCGGGCATCCTGCGCAGCCTCGCCGCAGCCCTTATCGAAAACGGCGCCGGTGAACGCGCACTTGGCGCGCTGGACCGGCTGATGGAAGTCGATGCCGATCCGTCCTCGCATCTGCTGCGCGCCCGCGCTTTCTGGGTGCTGGACGACAAACCGCAGGCCTATCGCTGCTTTCGTGACTATCTGCAATTGCGGGGGCCGTTATGACTGGCATTCTCGGCACACTGAACCGTTTTGCGCGCATGGCGTCCTATCGCTCCGACGTCATCGTCGCGAGTTTTATGATGCTGGCCGTGGTCATGATGGTCATCCCGCTGCCGACGCTGGCGGTGGACATGCTGATCGCCGTCAACATGTCTCTGAGCCTGCTCGTTCTCGTCGTCGCCTTCTATATCGGCCGGCCCGGAGATTTCTCCTCGCTGCCGCCGATCATCCTGATCGCCACGCTGTTCCGCCTTGCCCTGTCGATCACGACGACACGCCTTATCCTGCTGCATGCGGATGCCGGTGATATCGTCGAAACTTTTGGCAAGTTCGTCATCGGCGGCGAAGTGGTCGTCGGCCTCGTCGTGTTCCTGATCATCACCGCCGCCCAGTTCATCGTCATCACCAAGGGCGCCGAGCGCGTGGCCGAAGTTGCGGCCCGCTTCACGCTCGATGCCATGCCCGGCAAGCAGATGTCGATCGACAACGACCTGCGCAACGGCGATATCGATCAGGCGGAAGCCCGCAGCCGCCGTGGCCGGCTGGAACGCGAAAGCCAGCTTTACGGCGCCATGGATGGCGCCATGAAGTTCGTGAAGGGCGATGCCATCACCGGCCTGATCATCGTTTTCGTCAACCTGATCGGCGGCCTGCTGATCGGCATGCTCAGCCGCGGCATGAGTTTTGCCGATGCCTCCCACACCTATTCGCTGCTGACGGTCGGCGACGGCCTGATCGCTCAGATCCCGGCCCTGCTGATCTCGATTGCCGCCGGCACGGTCGTCACCCGCGTTGCCTCCGAAACGGAAGCGGACCTCGGCACGGAAATTTTTCGCCAGCTCGGATCAAGCGACAAGGCTTTGTGGCTCGCCGCCGTCATCCTTCTCGGCGCGGCCCTCGTTCCCGGTTTTCCGACGCTGATCTTTCTGGCACTTGCGGCCATGTTCGGCGGTTTTGCCTTCATGATCGGCCGCCGTCGCCCCAAGACAGTTCCCCCGCCGGTGCAACAGCCGGAACCGGACCTGATCGAGGTCGAGGATGGCCCTGTCATCGAACATACGGTCATCTCCAGCGGTTCGACCCGCCACCGCGTCGTTGCGCATGTGGGCGCCCATATCGGTGAAACGGTATGGCCAGAGCGTTTTCGTCTGGAAGCGGACCATGTGCGCGATCTGCTGAAGGCCGATCTCGGCATTGAAATGCCGGCCGTCGAAATGCGCCCGGACCCCGCCCTTCTGCCCGATCGTTTCCGCATCGATCTCGAAGGCGTGCCGATCGTTGAGGGCGAGATTCCGAAAAACGCCCTGCTGCTCAACGATGATCCCATGCATCTCGATCTCCTGCAGGTGCCGCGCCTTCAGGGCCCCGCGCAGGTGGCAGGCCAGCGCGCCATCTGGATCGGTGCTGACGAGGCGGAGTCGCTGTCCGAAGCCGGCATCGGTTTTCATGATCCCGCCGCGACGCTCGCAAAAAGCCTGTCGCATTCCCTGCGGCGTTATGCGGCGCATTTCATCGGCATCCAGGAAACCCGCGAACTCTTGACCCTGATGGAAGGCGAATACGCGGAACTGGTCAAGGAAGCGACGCGTGTGGTGCCGCTCAACAAGCTCTCCGACATCCTGCGCCGGCTGGTGGAAGAGGATGTGCCGATCGGCAACCTGCGCGCCATCCTTGAGGCGCTGGTGGAATGGGGCGGCCGCGAAACCGATACGCTTCTTTTGACCGAACGCGTGCGCATCGCGCTTGCCCGCCAGATCTGCCACCGCCATGCCCAGCTCAACCGCGTTCTCTCGGCCTATGTGCTGTCGCGCGCTGCCGAAGATGCGATCCGCAACGCCATCAAGAGCACAGGCGTCGGCAAAATGCTCGCGCTTCCGGAGGACGCGTCGCGCGCCATGCTGTCGCAACTGCGCCAGGCGCTGGCCGATGGTGGAGACCAGCAGACGACCGTGCTCCTGACCTCGCTCGATATTCGCAGGGTCATGCGCAACTACCTCACGCGCAACGATATCGAACTACCGGTCATCTCCTATCAGGAGATCGCTCCGGAGTATTCCGTGCAGTCGCTTATGTCTGTCACAATAAATTCACAAATCCGAAACCGCTCAACGAAATCAGACAGTAACGAGGCCGACGCCGCGCAGGAAAAGCACGCGCTAACTTTTGGTTAACCATAAATCGCGCGTTTGGCCCCCGACGGGCTGGTGGGCGAATCTGTTTGGCCACTGTCCGGAACGACAGGACGCCATGAGACATCACAATGACACGGCACTTGGGGAGACGACCGCAAGAATGACGAGATCGACCATATTGGCAAAGGGACATTTTCTCCTTCTGCTCTTCCTCGCCTTCTGTCTGCTTGCTCCGCAGGTCCGCGCAGACTCCTTCAGCATCGATGCCAAGGCCGGTGAAGCGGTGGCACTGCCGCTCGGCCAGGGCCGTATCCTGCGTTTCGACCAGCCGGTCGAATCCGTATTCATGGCCGATGCCAAGATCGCCGACGTGCGCGTCGTTTCTCCCGGCGTGGTCTACGTGTTCGCACTGAAGACTGGCCGCACCAATCTGATCGCGCTCAGCCCCGATGAGAAGTCGCGCGGTTCGGTGGATTTCTGGGTCATGCCGGATTCGCGCCCCGTTCAGGAAGCGCAGCGCGCGGTGCAGCCCAACAGCACGATCAATATTTCGCTGTTCGGCGAGCAGCCCTTTGCCAAGGGTCATGCCAACACGATGCAAGAAGCGATGGACACGTCGAGCGCCATCGAAGCCTATGCGCCGGAAAACCAGCCTGCCATCAACAACACCACCGTTTCCGGCTCCAATCAGGTCAATATCCGCGTCCGTTTCGCCGAAGTGTCCCGCAACCAGCTGCTGCGTTACGGCGTCAGCTGGGATGCCTTTGTCAGCGCCGGCAATTTTTCCTTCGGTTTCGTCTCCGGCGGCAATCTGGCGCGCGATGCCGCAAGCGGCGCCTCCAATGCGCTCAGTGCCGGTGCCGCATGGAACGGCAGCCGCGTCGATGCGCTTCTGGAAGCCCTGCAATCGAACGGCATCCTGACCGTTCTCGCCGAACCCAACATCACCGCCGTGACCGGCGAAACCGCGAGCTTCCTCGCCGGTGGCGAAATTCCGGTGCCGGTTCCTGTCACCAATGAACAGGTCGGCATCGAATACAAACAATACGGCGTGTCGCTTCTCTTTACCCCGGCGCTGCTGCCGAACGGCCGCATCAACATGCGTGTACGCCCGGAAGTCTCGAGCCTGTCGGCCAGCGGCATGGTCAACATCGCCAATCTGCAGGTGCCCGCCCTGCAGGTCCGCCGCGCCGATACCACCGTCGAAGTCGGTAGCGGCCAGACCTTTGCGATTGCCGGCCTGTTTCAGCGCAATGCCTCGCAGGACATCGAAAAGGTGCCGATGCTGGGCGACATGCCGATTCTCGGCGACCTGTTCAAATCAAAGCGGTACCAGCGCAACGAGACCGAACTGGTCATCCTGATCACGCCCTATCTGGTGGAACCGGTCGAGGCGCGCAGCATGAAGACCCCGCTCGACAGCCCGAACGGCGCGCTATCCGGTCCGGTCGCCACCAAACGCACGAAAATCAACAAGGGGTTCGGCTTCTATGTCGATTGAGACCAACATCACCGGACCACGCCTTGCCCTCGCGCTCGCCGTTCTTGCCCTCTCGGGCTGCCAGAACAGCAAGGAACGTGATCCCCTGCCCTATTCGCCGAACTATCATTATGCGCAAGGGTCTGGTGCGGTCAGCAAGGGGTATGAAAAACAGGCCGGCGGCCGCCTCGTGCCGGATGCCTGCGTGACGCCTGATGTCACCGAAGACCCGATGTATCTGCCGCCGGGCTGCGCCAATAACATGAACCTTCAGTTGATGGTGGAGCGCCAGAGCGATCTCGTTCAGGGCCGCAGAACCGGGCCTGCCATGGCCGCCCCGGTCGTGCGCGCCGCCCGCAACAGCATCGATGGCGTCAAGCCGGCGCAGACGCCGGACGACCAGCGCGATGTCAGCACCACGGGATCCATGAACTGATGGATGGCCGTCCAGCCTTAGCTGGACGCCAGAAGACCGATGGCGCGGGCGCGCGCCGCCGGTTCTTTTATCGTGCGAACTTTTCGCGCTTCCGCAAGGAACGTGCGCTTTTCGGCATCCGGATAATCCGGCACGGACACGGCCGCCGCATCCTTGTCCTTCTGGCCGAGCGTCAGCGCCAGCATCAGATTGCGGAAATGCCGTGCCTCGGCACGCGGCGACTGCGTGACCGCACGCAGCGTCGAGACCGCCGCATCATTGCGGCCGGAAATCGCCTGCGCCAGACCGAGATTGGATTGCGTGTCGAGATTGCCCGGATCGATATTGCGGGCTTGGCCGAAGGCGTTTTCCGCACCCTGCCCGTCACCAGACAGAACCAGAGCGGTGCCGAGACGGTTATAGGCCGTCGAGCTCTTCACCAGAGGGGCTGCGACCGCCAGCGTGCGGGCCGCACTTTCCACCTGCGTCGCCTGCAATTGCGCGGTGCCGAGGCCGAGAAGAGCCTTGCCATCATTGGGCGAAACATCGAGCGCCTTGCGGAAGGAAGCGATCGCCTGTTCGGGATCGCCGGCAGCAATCTGGGCATCGCCAAGCCGCGTATAGGCGCCGACCTTGTCCTTGGAAGACTGGGCTGCACGCTCATAAAGAGAAGCCGCCGTGGTCTTGTCGCCACGCCGCTCGATATCCTGCGCCAGCTTGATCAGACGGGCTTCCTCATTGGTGGGGCCGGTTTCGGTCGTCTCACTGGTGGTGGTACAGCCGGCCAGCATAAGCCCGCAGAGAACCAGGGCGTTCAAAGAGTGATTCCGCATGTCATCCCGTCCGTTAGGTCCGGCGTTTTTCTAGCCGCTGCGGCTCCGGCTGACAACCGACGAAGGGTGACTTTTCCGCACCCAGGCGCTCAGAATGTTTCGAAACGGAGCATTTCATGAGCGGCGACACAAGCGAGGAAAAAAGCCAGCCGGCGTCAGACAAGAAGATCCGCGACGCCCGCGAAAAAGGTCAGGTGTCGAAAAGCCAGGATCTGGTGGCGGGCATGATGCTGCTCGCCTCGATCACCTATCTCGTCTTCTCGCTCACCGCCGAGCAGGCGAGGATCGAAGCCCTGCTGGATCTGATCGCGCGGCGTGTCCACACCGATCCGTTTGCCGAATTGTGGCCGGTGGTTCTGGCGCTGGCCGGCAGCATCTTGACCAATCTGTCGGTGCCGCTTCTGGCCGTCACGGTGGCGGCCATCGTGCTCACCAATCTGGTCGTCATGCGCGGTTTCGTGTTTTCGGTCACGCCGATCACCCCGAATTTCGAACATATCAATCCGGTCTCCGGCGCCAAGCGCATCTTTTCGATGCGCAGCGTCGTCGAGTTCTTCAAGGCGCTGTTCAAGGTCACGGTTCTCGCCACCGCCTTCGTCATCGTCTTCCGCATGGGCCTGCAGGCACTGATGTTGTCTTCCGCCTGCGGCGAACCCTGTATCAGCAACACGTTCAAGGCGCTGCTGCAGCCGCTGATCATCACCGCCATCATCGCCTTCATCGTCGTCGGCTTGATCGACGTTCTGGTGCAGCACTGGCTTTTCCAGCGCGATCTGAAAATGACCAAGAGCGAGCAGAAACGCGAACGCCGCGATGCCGAAGGCGACCCCGCCATTCTGCAGCAGCGCCGCAAGGAACGCCGCGAAATGCAGGCCTATGCCACCAAGACCGGCCTGATGAACGCCTCGCTTCTGGTCGGCGCGCCGGATGGCTGGACGGTCGGCATCCGTTATGTGCGCGGTGAGACGCCGGTGCCGATGATCGTTGCCCGCGCCAGCCCCAGCCAGTCACGCACGATGATCACCGAAGCGCTTCTGACCGATATCCCGGTGATCCGCGAAACGGCGCTCGCCGATGCCATTGCGAAATCCGCGCGCACCGGCGAACCGGTGCCCGAAAAAATGTTCCAGCGTGTCGCCGACCTTCTGGTCGCCGCCAAGCTGATCTGATTGTTAGAGTGAGGACGACACACGATGCCGCGCACATATTCCAACCGCCTCCTCACACTGACGGCTTCGCTGCTGCTGGCCGCGGCACCTGCTTTCGCGCAATCAGGTTCACGCCCTGCTTTCGATGAAGGTTATATCGATTTCCTGTTTTCGCCGACCCGCCCGGGCGCATCCGCGCCATCCGGCCCAACGGCGCATCACCGCGAGAATGCCGACCGCAGCACCCGTCAGCGCATCAGCTACCGCAGCAATGAAGCCGCCGGCACGATCCTGATCGATACAGGCGCGCGTCGTCTCTACCTGATCGAGGCCAACGGTTTTGCCCAGAGCTATCAGGTCGGTGTCGGCAAGGAAGGGTATGGCTGGCACGGCACCGAGCGCATTAGCGCCAAGCGCGAATGGCCGGACTGGCGCCCGCCCGCCGACATGCTGGCCCGCCGCCCCGATCTGCCCCGCCATATGGTCGGCGGTCCCGACAATCCGCTCGGCGCGCGCGCGCTTTATCTGGGCGATACGCTCTACCGCATCCACGGTTCCAACGAGCCGGAAACCGTCGGCACGGCAGCCTCTTCCGGCTGTTTCCGCATGACCAATACGGATGTGATCGACCTCTACCAGCGCGTCGGTATTGGCGCGAGGGTGCGGGTGTTTTAACCGCTTAGAGTATCAACCGGCCGGCGCGGGGGATCGCCACAGATACCGGCTGTATCGAAACCTCGATTCCGATACCCGTTTTAGCCGGTGCGCCGCAGATCCTGCCGCGCACCGTCCCTGACTTCGGGTACGCCCCCGTTCGGGGAACGGCCTATCAGGACATGCCGTCGGTGGTCTTGCCCCATACGTCTTCCGGCAGATCACCGATGTCACCGTAGATAACGCCGTCGATATCGTACTTCCCGAGATACTGATCGAGCAGCGAAGCAAAATCATCCTGCCTGGCCTGCATCTTGCCTTCCTCGATCAGGCCGGGCAGGAACATGGCGATCGTTCCGACACCGGCGGCAAGCAGTCCCAGACCGCCTGAAACAGCGGCCATGACGGCCCTGAGTGCGGTACGGCCGGCAAGCGACGCCGCGCCTTCCCCGGCCGATGCAAGACCCGCGGCAATGCCCAGCGAACCTGCTGTGATATTGAGACCTCCGGTGACCTTGTCGCCTCTGTCCAAGGCGTTCTTGCCATCAAAAATGCTGTAGGCCCCGGCGACGATACCAGCCAGTCCGCCTGTTATCTTGGCTGCGTTTTCAAGCTTGTTCTGCGGTTTGAATGTATCGTCGAAATAGTTCTTTTGCGTCGACGCCAAATCTTCCTTCAGCTTCTTGCCTAGATCACTCGTCGGGTCATCAAGTTTGGCATCGTCCAGAAACTGCTCTCTTCTCACTTTAAGCTGCTTGCCGAGTTCAGTCTTGGGATCGTCGGACTTGGCATCCGCTATGGTTGCCTCCCTGTCCGCCTTCAGCTTTTTGCCTTCTTCAGTCTGCGGGTTCTCCAGCTTGGCATCAGCAATCGTCTCTCTGCTGTTTAGCTTCGCGTCGTATTGCAGCAGTTCATCAAGATGTTTTTCCCGCACGTCATCAAGCTTGGTCTTGAGGTTGCGCCCAGCCTCGGTCGCCGGATTTTCCAACTTGGAATCACTGACGACATTATTCGTCACATGATCCTTGTAGCCCTTGATGCCGCCCTCCGTCAGCACCGTCACGGTCTGAACGGATCCGGTGACGATATCGACGATGTGTTTGTCGCTCAGGTTGCCGCTGTTCTGCGCGCCCTTGGCGATGGTAACACCTGCCAGGAATACGCCGCTGACACCGTGCATGACGCCTTTGTCTGCCAGGACCTTCAGATCGGGGTTGATCAATCCCTTTTTGCTCGCAGCGTCCATCCATGTCTCAGGCATGTCGGCCAGCGCCTTGGTGCCCTGGCGCAGGACGTCCCAGCTGCCTCGAACTCCGGTTAGGATCGCATCGATAGCCTGCTGTTTCGACTGCCCATTGACCACGAGTTCGGGGTTCTGGTTGACGAAATCAGTGACGATTTTTTCGATCTTCTCCTTGTCCAGTTCGTCTGAACCGTTTTTCCCGAAAACCTTCTTCAGATCGTCAAAAGTGCCGTCCTTGAGCGTGTTTTCATTCGCGATCCGATTGAAATTGCTTTCAATATCCTTGTTGTAGGTCTTGGTGAATTCGGAATCGAGCGCACCGTTGTAGATAGCGACTTCCGAGCTGAACGTGCTGAGCGCCTCGCCGTAGGGCTTATCTTTCATCAGCTCTTCGAGCCGCTTACCCGAAGCAAGAGAATCCTTGTAATAGTCCTTGAACGCCTGGGCATGATCGGACTTGCCGATCGTCTCGCGGATTTCAGCAGGGCCATCCTTGATGCCGAGGACATCCTGGTAGATGCTCGCCGAGGAGTAGAAATCGGAAAGCGCCGTGAACTGATCGGTTTTTCCGTCCTTGGTGTTCGTCTTCCACAAGTCGTCCAAGAGTTTTCCGGATTTTACTTCATCATCATATGTTTTCTGGACGACGTCCTTCAAACCCTTGTTGTTTTCGAACAGTTCTGCCGTCTTGTCGGCGGTATTGGTCTTCATATATTCGACAACGGCTGGATCGCTTTCGAGAATGCTGATTTTCTGGCCGATATCCTTCAGCACTTCGTTCGGATCCGGGTTGGTGCCGATGGCGACCTTGCCGTAATCGCTGCTCCACATGCCGGCGCCCGCGCCCGCGCTGACCAGCTGCTGCGCCTGCAAAAGTTCCTGCAGGGCTGCAGCCTTTTCCTGGGTGGTGCTCTTGCTGTCTGGCTTGAAGACTTCCGTGTCCAGCTTGCTCGTATCGACGTTGCCGACCGCGTTTCCGCTGATCACCCCCGAGAGGAAGGAAATGAACGAGTTGGCATCCTTCGGTGCCTGGTCCTTCATCCAGTTGCTCAGGTCGTCCTTGCTGACTTTGCCATCCGGCTTGTATTTGAGTTCATTCTTTGCGGTATCGACAGAAAGAATGGCCCCCGGTTGCGACCAGAAGCTCAAGGCTTCCTTGGTCTCGTCGCTCAAGCCTTTGGTCGTATCCATGTAACGCTTGATCGCACCGGCATCGAGGTGGTCCCCACCGCCGGCCTTCTCGCGGATCGTGTCGTAGTTTTCCTGCAGAATCGATCCGTATTTGGCAATTTCCTTCGATGCCTCGTCGGCATCGGGATTGGCCTTCAGATAATCCTTGTAGGCCTTGGTATCCTCGGCCTTGCCCTTGATAGGCGCGACATCGCCGAGATTTCCCTTGAGCGCGATGAAGCCGTCCTTGGCGAAATCCTGAAGACGACCGGCTTCGGTGCCGTTATAGGCCTCTCGGTCCTTGCTGAAACCGTTGATCTCGCCGTTGCCGACATCGCCTCCGGACAGCTCCTTGCCGTTGCTGTCGTACAATTCCACATGCCGCAGGATCTGTTCGGCGCGATAGGCAGCATCGGCATCCTTGTCGAAGTCGCCGATCCGTTCCTTCATCAGGTCGCGAATGCCGCTATGATCGCCGAGCTGCTTGAAGAGAGGATCGCCCTCGATAATGTCCTTGGCGGACCGCTTGTCTCCCTCGGGACGCTCCCATTCGATGCCAAGGTCTTTTTCCGCTCTTGAACGTTCGTCCTTATCTTTTCCGGCGTTCTTGTAGTCGTCGAGTTTTCCGCTGAGGCTGTCGAAACCGTTTTTGCCGAAGTCCTGAAGGCGACCGGCCTCGGTACCGTTACGAGCTTCCTCGTCCTTGGTGAAGCCATTGATCTTGCCGTCGCCGACTCCGCCACCGACCTGGCGGTTGCCTCCGCCATCGTATTTCTCGATGTGATCAAGAACCTGCGAGGCGCGATAGGCAGCATCGGCATCCTTTTCGAAATCGCCGACCTGTTCCTTGAGCATGTCCTTGACGCCGCTCTGGTCGCCAAGGTCCCTGAGCAGACGGTCGGAATCGAGAATATCCTTGGCTGATCGGTCGTCGCCCTTGGGGCGTTCCCACTCGATACCGAGTTTTTCAGCCTTGATGCGGGCGTCGGGATCCTCGACCTTGGATGTCACATCGTTGAGCTTGCCCTTCAGATTGGTGAAGCCGTATTTGCCGAAATCCTGCAAACGGCCGGCTTCGGTGCCGTGTTTCGCATCGTCTTTGCTGGTAAAACCGTCGATTTCACCATTGCCGATATCATTGCTGGCAATCCGCTTGCCGTTGTTATCAAATCTCTCGATATGCTCCAGTACCTGAGCAGCGCGATAGGCGGCATGCTCATCGGTGTCGTAGTCACCGACCTTTTCCTTGAGGACTTCCTCGACGGTTTTCTTTTTCCCATCCGCGGTCACAATCTTGGTGTCTTCGACATCGCTGATCGGCGTGTCGCGCATGATTTCCTCGGCAGAGCGTTTGTCGTCGGCTGGTTTTTCCCAGCGGATACCGGCATCCTTGGCGTCTTTTTCAGCCTGTTCCCATGCCTTCACAGAATCAGAATCGCCTGAGCCTGGATTGGTGCTTGCTGCGCTGACTTTTGCCATGGGATGCTTCTCCTGTCTCGTTAACGTTGGGGCGGTTTCGGCTTAAGGATTGCGGTAAGGTTAACCGACCCCATGTGTAGGGCATGTGACACGCAGTCACTTCAGTTGCCGGTCTCCCTGGACAAATCGTTGAACTTGCTGGAACGGGTGAAGGATTCGTGGTCCGCCCGGGGACGGAGAACCACGAATTATGCAAAAGCGACCCGTAGAACGGATCAGGCCCCGACCTTGCCGAGCCAGGCGTTCAGATCGTTGTTGCTGATCTTGCCATCCTTGCCGTTGTCGTGGGCGCTGATGTCGAGGAGGTCGAAAAAGCCCTTGTTGTCGAGCAGGAACTGGGCTGCCTCGCGGTCTTCCTTGGCTCGGCCTTCATCGGCTGCGTATTTGCGCAGGTCCTTGTCGCTGACGATGCTGTCCTTGCCGTTCCAGTCGTCCCATTTGGAGCGTATGGTTTCGATGACGTCGCGGTTCTCGTCGTAGAATTCGCGCTGATATCCCGCCATTTCCTTGTCGACATGCAGGTCTTCATCAAGACGATTGCTGGAGGAGCCGTTGCTCTGCTCCGTTTCCTTGAAGTGCTCCCACTCTGACTTCTGGAAATCGTAGATGCTCTCGTCATCCGGCGCATCGCGGCCTTCATAACGATAGGACGAATAACGGGCATATTCGACCTTGTCGCCCCAATCGCCCTGCAGCAGACCGTCGTCTGCGAGATCCTTGTACCACTTGCCTTCCGCATCGGTGGCTTTCTGCTTTTTCTCGTGATCGAGGAAATAACCGACGATGCCGCCAATACCGAGGAGCGCCACACCGACGAGGAACAACGGCGCCGCAGCCGCCCCCAGTGCCGCACCACCGATGCCGAAGGCGCCGGCAATGCCGATGCCGCCGGCGGCAAGACCAGCCGCGCCACCGATAACCTGCAGACTACCAGCCGCCTTGCCGAGATCGCTGCCGCTCGCCACCGCATCCTTGATGGTGAAGGCACCGAGAACGATGTCGGCAATGCCGCCAAAGGTGTCGGCCACCGGCCCGAGCACGCGGGTGACGGTCTTGCCGATATTCTTGAGATTATCGAGATTGCTCAACCCAGCCGCCTTGGCCTGGGTCTCGACCGTCGTCTGCACGCCATCGACCACATCGGGATCGAAATTCTCGATGAACTTGCTGCCGTTGACACCCTTGCCGGTGGCGATGCGGTCGGCCGCCTGATTGATCTCGCGGGTGGCGTCTGTCGTGAACCGGTCGAAATCCTGCAGTTCGATTTCCGGCAGGACATAGCTGTTCTTCGAGACGCTGTCCTTCAACGCCTGCCCGTTCAGACCCTTGTCGCCCCAGATTTCCGGCACGGATTGTTTTAGGCCGAGCACATCGGCCATCTTGCCCTCGCCACCCAGCGCCTTGGTGATGGAATCGCCGAGCGTGGTGAAATGCGAGGTGGCACCGACGAAGCTGATGAAATCCTTGGCCACCGCGAGACGCTCGATCGGTGTATCGGCCAGAGCGCCGCCCCTGCCGGCCAGCTGGTAGATACCGGAGATCAGAGACACACCACCACCCAGCGAGCCGAGAATACCCATGCTGTTGATCTTGCCGAGAAAACCGACAAAACCCTCCTGATCCTTCATCGGGATGAAGGCCTTGTATTTATCCAGCGATTCCTTCGGGATGTGACCGCCATTCGCCGCCGCTTCCTGTGCCGCACCGTTGACGGCTTTCATTACCGCCTTTTCATCGACATTGCCGTTGATGAAACCTTCGATGAATTTTTCGATGGTCTCGATCGTGCGGCGTGGGACGTCAAAACTCTCCTGCTTGAAGATCGCCTTGAGGAGGCCGAACAGATCCTTGGTTGCCTGCGTCTTGTTGACCTCGGAAATCGTATCCGGGTTGGCGACGAGATTGTTGAGGTCCATCGTCAGCGCATCGGTCTGCAGCTGAGCGGCAGCCTGTTTGCCCTTTTCAGGGTCGAGCGCGGAAAGGCTCTGCACCACCTGGGCGATATCGGCCTGGGCTGCGTGGGTGAGCCCCCGCTCCTTCAGTTCGGCAATATACTCCATATATTTGGAGTCCTTGCCGAACACGAGGTCTTCGAGCTTCTTTTCCAGACCTTCGCGATCGATCTTGCCGATCGCATCCTCCATCTTGGCGCTGTAATCCTTGGAAATGGTCGGATCGGAGAACAGTTCCTCCAGCGAGGTGTCGAGCGCATGACCATTGATGATGTCCTGCATGTCGGCGCCGGTCAGCTGCGTCTGCTTGTCGTTGCTTTCGCGCCAGGTGCCGCCGAACAGGCCTTGCGTTTCTTCGTAGCCGGTAATGCCACGGCCATTTTCGAAGGCGCTCTTCGCCTCGAGAGCCCGCACCAGCTTCGCACGCGGATCGTCCTTGGCGATCGAACCGTCTTCTACGCCCTTGCGATAGTCCTCGATCAGGCTTTTGGTTGCCAGTTCGGAAACCGTCAGCTTGCCCTTGGCAGCGTCCTTCTCGTCGACATCGACATCGGTTTTCTGCTCGAAGACACTGAGTTCGGACGGGGAAGGAATGCCAAAATCCTTGCGGATGGAATCTACGTCACCGGACTGCGTACCTTCAGCCTTTTCAACGATCCGGTCATAGAGCGGCTTGTTGGTCAATTCGGACACGACGAACTTGTCGCCGTTCTTCGTTTCGAAACGGATGAGACCATTGTCGAATTCGTCCGCCATGCCCCAGCGGACAATATCCTTGTCATCCGGGTAATCGTTGGGGCCTGCCAGCTTGTAACCGTCGTCTTCCGAAGTTTTGATATCGGCCTGGCTTTTCTGGTAGGTGGCCACCTGATCGTAGACTTCCGGTGTCACCTCTTCAGAAACATGGATCTTTTCGCCATTGACGGTCAGGCCGATAAAGCCGTTGCGCTCATCCGGCGGCAGGATTTCGGCCTTGGCCAGATCTTCCGGAGAAATCAGCGCACCGTCCGTTTTCAGGGCAAATCCCTTGTCATTGCCCTTCTGCAACGCGTCGACCTTGTCGAAGAAATCCGGCGTCAGTTCTTTGCTGATGGCAATGCCGTTGCCGTCCTTGTCCTTGGCGGTATAGGTCAACACCTTGCCATCCACCATCCAGGCGGTGATGTCCTTCAGGTCCTGCAAAGGCAGGGTTTCGTCATTGCGCAGGATACGTTCATCACGCTGCTGCATCGTGTTCATTTCGGCACCGGCCATGCCCTTGATGCCGTCGATATATTCGAACAGGCGCGGATTGACGTCGCGCTTCACCACCACCGTTTCGCCGTCCGCCTTGAACGCGATCACGTCTTCGCCGGCCGCACCATCCTTTGTCTTCGCCTCTCCGGGCACATCGACAATCTCGGTGTCGCGCACATCCGGCCAGACCTCGTTGTCGGTCGCCATGCGGTAATCGGGCTTGTCATCGCCGCCCTGTTTCTGAGCAACGCGAAGAATGACATCGAACAGATTGCCTGCCTCTGGACCGGTCGGATTGCTATCTTGGGTGCGGGAGTTGCCGTCGAGACGCATGGGAAGGTCCTCCATCCTTGGGGGTGTGAACGAGCGCTAAAGAAGCGCGAGGATGGCCGACTATTTCTGCTCCTCATGACAGCGCCATGACATCGAGCGAATCTGAGACTTCGTTAGAATCTCAATTATTACAATGATTAGGGCTCTTCGCGCCTCCTTCCCCTCTCGCCTCATCTAGCGCTCCAAGAGGTGCCGGAGCATCGGCTGCCCAGATACTTGCTTGCCAGTTCTGGCAATCAACACCCGCAGTAAGATGCCCGGAGGGAACATGCTTGAAGAGGACACAATCTAGTGGAAGTAACTCCACGAGCCGCATTCCGGTTATCGTGTTAAATCAGTGTGCGGTTCAGAGCAGAACTCCACGACCTGGCCAGTTATAGCGGATTTTTGTGCCGCTAGTCCCATCAGCACCGCCCATTTTCCGTCCTCTACCGTCACCTCCACCGGTCCATCGCCTCTGACGGCGCGCAAGAACCGTTGATGCTGGTAGAAGGTCGAGCCGTTATGGTCGCCGGCATTCAGCAGTGCCGGATCGACCGGTATATCGATCGCGCGCCGTCCCTGCGGCTCGCGCGGTGACACGATCACCTTGGCGACCGGCGGGCTGCCGAGATGCTCCGGCCAGAAACGCCCCGGCCCCGGCACCTTGCATTCGATCTTGCCATCCGGCCCGATGGCCGAAATCTCCTCCTGATACCGTGACCCTTCGGCGAACATGCAGAGTTCCAGCATGGCGCGGGCACCGGAGGCGAAATCGACGATCGCATAACCGTGGTCCCAGATATCCGGCTGCAGACCGTCATATCGCTCATCGGCATGGTTCACCGCCTGCCCGCCAGACGCCATGATGCGCACCGGATCGGATTTCAGGATCAGCCGCATCAGATCGAAAAAATGGCAGCATTTTTCCACCATCGTGCCGCCTGTCCGGCTGTTGAAACGGTTCCAGTCGCCGACCTTTTTCAGGAAGGGAAAACGGTGTTCGCGAATGGTCAGCATGCGGATGCCGCCGGTTGCGGCTTCAGCCTCTGCGATCAGCCGCGCCACCGGCGGCATGTAACGATATTCCATCGCCACCCAGATCGGCGCCGGATATTTTTCGCGCAAGGTCTCGATGCGGGCGATGTCGTCGGCGCCGGTGAATAGCGGTTTTTCCACCAGAACCGGCAGCGGCCGGATCGCCGCGATCTCCTCCATCTGACCGAGATGAAAATGATTGGGGCTGGCGATCAACAGGCAATCGATCGGCTCGATGGCCAGAAGCTCTGGCACTGACCCGACCATGCGGGCATTCGGAGCAATCTCGGCGGCGCGAGACCTCATGCTCGCATCCGGTTCAAAAATCGCCACCACATCCGCATCCGGCAGAAGCGCCAGATTGCGCAAATGCTCCTGCCCCATCATGCCGCAGCCAATCACACCGTAACGCACTGCCATCTCTCCTCCCTTTCATTTCGCGCCAGTCATTTCAGCCGCGACACATAGTGAGCGACCGCATGGTCGATCCATGTGCGCGAAACCTCCGCCCGTTTGCCATCCTGCGCTTCGCTGACACGCAGCACCTGCACCGCCGGCTCTCCCGCCCGGCGGCCAAAACTTTTTGGTGCCCAGTCAGGCACCATATCGAGACCGATGCTGTCCTCCGCTCGCACGATCCAGAGACCGAGAGCCTCGCGATAATAGAGGTAAAGCGACTCCGAAAGCTCTTCCGCCCGGATGGTTTCGACGTAATCGCCATCCAGCCAGATCTCTTCCAGCGCCGCCACCTTGCCGGACAGTTTACGGACACGGCGGATGCGATGCCCCTCGTTAGACGTTCCGAAATCCGGCAAATCGCCAGGTTTTGGCAAACGCTGCACATCGAGAATATCCGCCGTGGGAAGTCCGCCGCCGTCCAGCAGTTCCAGCCGGAACATCGCATAGATGCTTTTCGGATCGCTGACGGCGCGCACGTAATTGCCCGAGCCCTGCACCCGCTCCAGCATGCCGCGCGATTGCAGTTCCGCCAGCGCCTTGCGTAGCGTGCCGGTGGCGATACCGAGCTTTTCCGACATCTCCCGTTCCGGCGGCAGCTTTTCGCCGTCGATCAGGCGGCCACTGGCAATGTCGCGGATCAGAAGTTCGGTGATCTGCAGATAGATCGGCAGGCTGCCGGATGTCTGCTGCATGCCGTCTCCCATCACGCGCAGCCAAATTGATACACTATTGATTTACATCAATCGCGATGTTACGCAACAGACAATCGATCTCGGGGAGGAGAATTCCGATGACCGTTGTGCCCGTCCGATCCGCCGATCTCGACGCATCCGAAGTTTCGTGGTTTTCCGCGCTCTGCTCCGACGATTACGCCTTTCTCGGCGTGCCCGACGGCGCCCTGCGCTCCAGCTTCGACCATTGCTCCGACATCGTCAAAAAGGCGGAGACGCTGGGTTTTCGCAACATCCTCTGCCCCTCTTCCTATCAGGTCGGACAGGACACGCTGAGCTTTGTCGCCGCCTGCGCACCGATGACCGAGCGCATCAATCTTCTCGCCGCCATCCGCTGCGGCGAGATGCAGCCGATCATGCTGGCGCGCACCGTGGCCACGCTCGATCACATGCTGAAAGGGCGGCTGACACTAAACGTCATCAGTTCCGATTTCCCGGGCGAGGTCGCCGACAGCGCCTATCGCTATCGCCGCAGCCACGAGGTCGTGCAGATCCTGCGACAGGCCTGGACGCGCGACACGATCGACCACGATGGCGAGATCTACCAGTTCAAGAACGTATCCACCGAACCCGCCCGCCCCTACCAGCAGAATGGTGGACCGTTGCTTTATTTCGGCGGTTACTCACCGGATGCGCTGGAGCTGTGCGGCGCGCAATGCGACGTCTATCTGATGTGGCCGGAACCGAAGGAACAGCTGGCGGAACGCATGCGGGCCGTGCATGCTCGCGCCGAGGCGCATGGTCGGGTGCTCGATTATGGTCTGCGCGTCCACATGATCGTGCGCGATACCGAACAGGAAGCGCGCGAATATGCGGAACACCTCGTCTCGAAACTCGATGACGAATACGGCAAGCTGATCCGCGAACGCGCGCATGACAGCATCTCGCTCGGCGTATCGCATCAGGCCCGCGCCCGCGAACTGGCCGACCAGTTCGGTTACGTGGAGCTGCATCTCTGGACCGGCATCGGCCGCGCCCGTTCCGGCTGCGGCGCCGCCATTGTCGGCTCCACGGATCAGGTGCTTTCGGAAATAGAGGCCTATCGAAAAATGGGCATTCGGGCCTTCATCTTTTCCGGTTATCCGCATCTCGACGAGGCCGAACATTTTGGCACAAAGGTTCTGCCGCACTTAAAAACCTGCTCGCTGCCGCATGCCTATGGCCGCGTGCCAAAAGAGACGCCCGCCACGCCACTTGGCACAGGCGAACGTCGATAGGTTTTAGGCGCCGCTTCCCGGATGGGTGAACAGGCGGTGGCCATTGTCGTCGAACACATGCAGGACCGGTTTCGACAGGTCGAAACGCACCGTCTCTCCCGCAGTCAGCCGCTGCTGACCCGGCAGCACCGCCAACAGCTTTTCGCCGCCGATATCGCCATGCACGACGGTTTCCGAGCCCAGCGCCTCGACCAGATAGAGTTTTGCGGCCGGATGTTGCGGATCATTGCTGACCATCAGATGTTGCGGCCGCACGCCAACAGTCACCTTGTCGCCAACCTGCAATTTCGCATGCCCGGTCTGCAGATCCGCACGATAACCGCCGGCGAAGGTGAGCGTCGCCGAACCGGAAGACACGGCCACCACATCGGCCTTCAGAAAGTTCATATGCGGCGCGCCGATAAAACCCGCCACGAATCGGTTGGCCGGCTCGTTGTAAAGCTCCAGCGGTGTGCCGACCTGCTCGATCTTGCCGGCCCGCATGACGACGATGCGATGCGCCAAGGTCATCGCCTCGACCTGATCGTGGGTGACATAGATCATCGTCGAGCCCAGCCGCGCATGCAGCGCCGCCAGTTCCGCCCGTGTCGAGACACGCAGTTCGGCATCGAGGTTGGAGAGCGGCTCATCCAGCAGAAATGCCGTCGGGCGGCGCACGATGGCGCGGCCGATGGCGACACGCTGGCGCTGCCCGCCGGAAAGCTGGCCCGGACGACGATCCATATAGGCCTCGATTTCCAGCATGCGTGCGGCTTCATTGATGCGTTCGGTGATCTCGGCCTTCGGCATGTTGGAATTTTCCAGCCCGAAAGCGAGGTTTTGACGCACGCTCATGTGTGGGTAGAGCGCATAGGACTGGAATACCATGGCAAGCCCGCGATCGGCCGCCGTCACGTCATTGACGCGTTTGCCGTCGATTTCGATTTCGCCGCTGGTCACCTTTTCCAGCCCGGCAATGGTGCGCAGCAGGGTCGATTTTCCGCAGCCGGACGGGCCGACAAAAACGACGAATTCGCCATCCTTGATATGCAGGTCGATATCCTTGAGGACCGCGAGTGCGCCAAACGATTTCTTGACGTCGGTGAGTTTGATTTCGCCCATCGGTGTCCCTTACTTCAGGCCGGTGCCGGCAATGCCGGTGGTGATGAAACGCTGCAGGAAAATGAAGACCAGCACGACCGGGATCATGGTGACGACGGTCATCGCCAGAATGAAGTGCCACTGCACATTGAGTTCGCCGGAATAGATGCTCAAGCCCACCTGCAGGGTGTAAAGCTCACGCCGCGACAGCACGATCAGCGGCCACAGGAAGTCGTTCCAGCGCCAGACGACCGAAAAGATCGCCAGAACCGCCAGAGCCGGTGCGGTCAGCGGCAGCACGATGCGCCAATAAATCTGCCATTCCGATGCCTTGTCCATGCGCGCCGCATCGATCAGTTCGTCGGGAATGGTCAGCATATATTGCCGCAGGATGAACACCCCGGTCGGCGTCGCCACCGTCGGCAGGATGACACCCCAGAGACTGTTGAACAGGCCAAGCGAAGAGATGATCGAATAAAGCGGCACCATGATCACCGATAGCGGCACCATCAGCGTCGCGAGGATAACGAGCATGGCCACCGACCTGCCTTTGAACTCGTATTTCGACAGCGCGAAGGCCGCCATGGAATTGACCACCAGCGTGATGACAGTCGCCACCACCGTGACGAAAACCGAATTCCACAGGTAACGCAGGAAATCGAAATGTACGAAGGGTTCGGTATAGTTGTTGGTGGCGAACGACATGGTTCGCACCGGCGTGCGGTCGTTGATATTGACCTTGACGATCTCTCCCGGCGCCTTGGGATCGACCATCTGCGCCACCAGCCCGATACGCCGCACTTCAGCGAGAACCCGCGTCGAACCGTCGGGCATCCTGGCGTCATAGAGCATCAACGGCTTGTCATATCCTTCGACAGTCGCCTGACTGGTGACATAGGGCAGGATCGACGGCGGGAATTCGGCGAGCGCCGCCGGTGTTTTCAGCGAGGAAAACACCAGCCAGACGGCCGGGCCGAACATGATGATCAACCCACCCACCAGCCAGACCCAGGTGAAGATATCGGTCCAGTGCCAACCTTTTCCGCCTTTGCGGCGCAGGATGAAACGCGCGACCTTTCCCATCAGCGTTTCCCCTTGTTTTCGCCGCGCTTGCCGATACCGAGCTGGATCAGCGTCAGCACCACCAGCACCGTGCCCATCAGGATCGAGGCGGCGGCCGCCAGACCCGGATTGCGCAATGCTGAGGCAAAGCCGGTTTCATAGATATATTGCGTCAGGAACAGCGTGCTGGTCCCCGGTCCGCCGCCAGTCAGCACGTAGATTTCATCAAACACCTGCACCGACTTGATCAGCGCCAGCACCACGACGACGAGCAGGTTCGGTGCCAGCAGCGGCAGGGTGATGCGCCAGAAGACGCGCGCCGGCTTGGTGCCGTCCATCTCGGCCGCCTCGTAGAGATCTTTCGGGATCGCCTGAAGGCCGGCCAGAATGATCAGCGCGTAAAAACCCATATGCGCCCAGAGCGACACGCCGATCGTCGCGGCAAAGGTCCAGTTGCGGTCGGTGAGCCACGTATAGGGGTCCATGCCGAACTGGTAGAGGCCGAAATTCAAGAGGCCCTGCCGTTGCAGGATCCATTTCCAGATCAGGCCGACAACGACCGGCGACAGCAGCACGGGAAAGAAGAACACGGCGCGCCAGAAGGACCGGGCGGCAAGCTCGCGGTTGAGGATCAGCGCCGTGATCAGCGCCGTCAGGATCATCAGCGAGACCTGCAGGACCACGAACCAGAACGTGTTGCCGACGGCGGTCCAGAAGGCATCTTCCTGGCAGGACATCGGATCGAGATAGTTCTGGCACTCGAACAGGCGCGAATATTGCGCCCCGCCGATAAAATCGCGCTCGGAGAGAAAAAAGGCGGTGCCGCCGGTCATGGAGTAGACGAAATTGATGACCAGAGGCAAAAGCACGAAAATGCCGAAGATCAGCATGTTCGGTGCGAGGAAAAAGGCGGCCATGCCACCGATGCCGGTCGCCTTTTGCAGGCGGCGCAGCGGCGCATCGATGACGCGCATGACGGCGTTGACGGGTGCCATGAGAAGGTTGGAGAGAGATGGTGTTGTCATGCTTTGCTTGATCTCCCGCCGACTTCGCGTTTCGTGATTGGCCCCTCATCCGGCTGCCGCCACCTTCTCCCCGTTCTGACGGGGAGAAGGGCGTTGTGGCACCCCTGTGCCCCAATTTCCGGACGGTAAGCGATGCACGTCCCCTCTCCCCGCATGCGGGGAGAGGGCTAGGGTGAGGGGCAGCTTCTCAGCCGTAGCTGATGCGGTTACTTACCCGCATCCTTCACCTTCTGGGCGATATCCGAATCGATCCGCGTAAACGCATCATCTATCTTCAGCTCGCCCGCCAGCGTCTGGCCGATACGGGTGACGATCGCCGCATAAACCGTGTCGGACCAGCGCCAGCCCGGCAGTTTCAGCGCCGCTTCGGATGTCGTCTTTGTGGATTCGACAAACACGTTCAGCGCAGCCTTGGCCTGCTCATTGTCCGACTTAAAATCGAGGCCACCCTTGTCGACCACGGCCTTGTTGCCGGGCAGGAACAGCGTGCGTTCGGAAAATTCCTTGACGATCTTTTCCTGCGCGAACCAGTCCATCACCGTCGCGACATCCTTCGGGTTCTTGGTATATTTCACCGCCACCAGTGCCGCACCACCCGGCATGCCGGTGCAGGCGGCCGGGCCACAGGGGCTACCGACCGCAACCCAGTCAAAGTTGTTGCCGATCTTGGTGGCAAGGTTCGCCACCTGCCAGGAACCGGAATAATAGAAGGCGAGCTGGCCGTTGATGAAATCGTCGGCCGCAGCGCGGTAGGTGTTGCCGGCAGCAGACACCCAGACATCCTTGCTGACAGTGCCGTCATCGGCCCAGTCGACAAATTTTGTCAGGTAATCCTTGGCGCCCTGATCGAGCGGGGCGGGTTTGCCGTCAGAGCCGATATAATTGGCACCGTAGGAAAGAAGCGGCGCGGTGATGCGATGGCCGGAACGGTCGATCGCCATGGCGAACGGCACCTGCTGGCTTTCCTGCACCTTCTTCGAAGCCGCCGCCCAGTCTTCCCAGGTCGCCTTCGGGCCGGGGATCGGCACGCCAGCCTGATCGAACAGCGTCTTGTTGGCAAAACCGCCGGTGAGCGTGATCTGCGTCATGAAGCCGGATATCTGGTTTGATCCATCCGGGCGCATCCAGTCCGCCTGGAGCCCAAAATTGTCGTCCCAATATTTGGCGTCCTTCACCAGCGGGCGAAGATCGAGCCAGTGACGCGACAGGTCCTTGATGGCAGTGACGCGGGCGATATCCGGGCCGTTGCCGGCCTCCAGCTGCACCGGCAGCTGTTCCTTGATGACGCTATAGGCGACATTGTCGAGAATGACGTTGATGCCGGGATTTTCCTTCATGAAACGCCCAACAAGGTCTTTCATCACCTCACCTTCGACGCCATCGGAATACCACATGATGCGCACATCGCCGGCATGGGCCGCCGTCGAGGTGAGAAAAGCGAGCGCGAGGCCCGTAAGAAGCGATCTGGTCTTCATGCGCATTTTCCTCCTCTGATGGACTAAGGCCTCCCAACCCGTCCGTTGACCACAATCAGGCGGCAAGCATGTTTGCTTCGCCCTTCACGCTGTAATCTTTCCGCGCGATCACGCGGCCTTCAGCCTCCACCGTGCCATCGGCCCGGAAAGACACGCTACCATATTCCGGGTCCTCAACAACGATCGTGCCATCGGCCCCATGTTCAGCCGACAATCCGGCAAACCGGTTTTCCACGGAAGCCAGATCACCGGCTTCGCAAACCCTTACGATCCAGCGCGTTTTTTGCCCGTACTGGCGCAGTTCTGCGCCGGCGGAAGGGCCCTCGCTTGTGGCATGCAGATCGGACCCGGCACGCAAAAGTACGGCCCCCTCACCCGAGCGGGCCAGCGCCAGACTGCCCGAAACGCGGCTTTCATCGAACTCGGCCGCCGGGAACCAGGCATGGGTAAAGTCGGGCTGTTCCTCGTAGGTGGTGAATTCCAAGACGGCGAGGCCGCGATATTGCTGCACGCGCGGAATGGTGCCGCAACCGCCCCAGTATGACGGGCGCCCGTAACCGAACTGGATGGTTTCGCCCGGATGGTTGATCCAGATTGCCGCTTCGGGCTTCTCCCCGATGCGTAGATGCAGCACGGTTTCCTGATACCCCCATTCGTCCCAACGATAATGCACCGTCGAGCCCATGGCGAAATTTTTGCCCTTGTAATGATAGAGTGCTGCAAAGGAGTTTTCGCCCTGCGCAAACCGCCATTCCTGATGCTGGTCGCCCTGATGATCGGCAATCGCTGCAAACTCTTGCGGGATCACCAGCCCATGGTCACGCAGGCACACCGCCATCTGCGGCAGGCAATGCACGCGGCGGCCGTAAAAACCCTTGCCCCAAAGCAGGCGGGCAACCGCCGAAAGCTCCAGCGAACGACCGGCGCACAGCGTGTGTTCGTAAGACCGCCCCTGCGCCGCCGTCACCATGCCGTGATGCGCCGAACGCGCGATGATTTCCGCGAGCCGCACGATCCCGGTCTTGGCGCGGTCGGCGATATCCTTGTCCGGCGAAAGCGCCGCCAGCGCCGTCAGGCCCTTGAGGTCGATCGGAAAGTAGGGAGCGGAATTGAACTCGGCCATTTCCCAATGCTCGAAATGGTCAAGCCATGCGCGCACTCTCTCCGCGCCGACTTTTGCCTGCTCCGAACCTTTACGACCGGAACGGACAAAAGTGGCTTCGGGGAGAAGATGACCGGCGAGATAAGCGGAGGTGTGGAAAAGCAGCGCGTGGTTTTCCGAAAAATACCACTGCACGTCATTGCCCGGCTCATCCATCCAGTAACGATAGTTGAGGATGGCGGCATCGATGCGGGCGCGCGTTTTGTCGTTGATATCGCCGCCCCATGTCGTGCGCGACCAGATCAAAGGCACCAGCGAAAAATCGGCGCAGTCATGGCAATCCTCGATCGACGGCAGGATTTCCTCGATCATCGCATCGGTATCGGCGCCACCACGGCCACTGGCCAGCTGCGCAAAGGCGCGCACGGTATCGCGTTCGGAATAATCGGACACTTCGGTCAGCGTATCGGTAATCCGCTGCTCCAGCGAAGCCGAGGCATCGCCCTGACGTGCCGCATGGCAGATTTCCACGCCGACCGAACGCGAGGCGACAAAACCGCCGGCATTCAGCGTCACGCGCAGATGGCGGAAATCCGCCGGCGCATTTTCGGATGCTCCGACATTGAGGCTGGCGACACCGGCCGGAAGTTCGAAATCGTAATCGAAACGTTCGCGCGACATGAAATCGCCTTCGATGGCGACATTGACCTTCGCCTCCACCGGCAGCGCCTTGGCAAACTGCACGGTGATATCACCGCCGAAATAATGCTGGCGGTCGAGATGCATGCCGTCCAGCGCTTCTTCCAGACTGTCCGCCACAGCGCCCGCTACGGGAACCGGCAGGGCAACATTGGCGTCAGGACCAGCGAGATAATCGAACTGGTAGAAATAACGGGCATCGCGCTCGGCGAGATCATCGAAAAACAGCACGATCTCGTTCAGACCGGCGGTCAGTTCCAGCTCGAATTCCTGTTTGGCTTCGAGATTGCGGCTATAGGGCGCCATCCAGCCCACTTCCGAACCGTTCAGCCACAGAACCGCGCCGCCGCAGGTGCCGAGCCGGATCTTTGCCGTGCCTGCCGTTTCGGCCTCGATATAGGTGCGTGTCCATGTGGCCAGCCGCGTCGGGCGGAACCAGAAGCCGGAGAGATCGAGCCGTGGCGAACCGAAGGGCAACCACCAGCGCGACGCCTCGAATTCGCCGCGTACATCCGGCCTCTTGCCGCGATAGGTCTCGGCAAAGATGGTGCGGCAGGGATATTCGTGCGGAATGAAGTTCTTCACCTTGGTGAGGAAGAAGAACGGGTCCATCTCGCCCTTCATCGGCGCGTCGGGCACGTCGAACCGTTCCTCGGCGATGCGACCAAGCTGCCAGTAACGCACGGCATCGCCCGGCTTCAATGTCTTGCGCATCCAGTTCTGTTCCGGGTTCATGGTCGCCTGCCGCCTTATCTGAGTTCGCTTAAGGCCACCGGGGCCACGTCGTTATATTCCTGGTTTTCGCCGGTCATGCCCCAGACGAAGGCGTAAGAATCCGTGCCGGCCCCCATATGGATGGACCAGGCCGGCGACAGAACCGCATCAAGGTTCTTGACCAGCAGATGCCGGGTTTCCTCCGGCCACCCCATCAGGTGGATGACACGCTCTTCCGGGGCGAGGTCGAAATAACAATAAGCCTCCATGCGCCGCTCATGCAGATGCGGCGGCATGGTGTTCCAGACACTGCCTTCGGCAAGATCGGTAATGCCCATCAGAAGCAGGCAGGAAGGCGCCACCTGCGGGTGGATATACATCCGCAGGTTCCGCTTGTTGGAGCGTCTGGCCTCACCGAGATCGAGCGGTTTCGATTCAGCTTGTTTGATCAGTCGATGCGGGATATCCGCACCCGCCGGAACCGAATTCATGTAAAACCGCGCCGGCCTGTCAGCCGAATGGCTGGCGACCGAAATCTCCTGCGCACCCCGGCCGATATAGAGAATGTCGCGGTTTTCCAGTTCGAATTGTTGGCCATCCACGGTGATCGTGCCGGCGCCGCCGAGATTGGCAATGCCCATTTCACGCGCGGAAAGAAGATAAGGCGTGCCGATATCCTTACCCGAACCAAAGGTCAGCGTTGCATCCAGCGGCACCGCACCGCCAAGGATCAGGCGATCGACATGGGTATAGGTGAAACTCACCTCGCCCGGCTGAAAAAGGTCCTCGACCAGAAATTCCTTGCGCAGCCGTGCGGTATCGAATGCCTTGATGTCGTCCGGGCCGGCGCCATAAAGAACCTTCATCGTCATGACGTTTCTCCTTCGACATGGCGTAGCGCCTCGGACAGGCAAAGGATCGCCAGCGCCTGCCCGTAACCGGTCGGCTGGATCGGGATGTCGCGATAGAACTGCAGGTCATGGCCCATGCGGGTGCCGTAGGACACGTTCAGCACGGTGCCGGTGTCATCGATATTGGCGAGCAGCGCCTCGACGGCCCGCAGACCGGCCTCCCGCCATTCCAGCGTGCCGAGCCCCAGCCGATGCCCCTTCAGCAGGCCGTAACCGAAACCGGCCGTGGCCGAAATTTCCTCATAGGAGGTCGGATCGTCGAGCAGCGTGCGCCATGCACCGGATGCGGTTTGCGTTGTCAGAAGCGCATCCACCTGCGCCACCAGAACACCAGTCAGATAATCTTTCACCGCCACGGGCACATCGGCCAGATCGAAAAGATCCAGCATACCGGCGGTGATCCAGGCATTGCCGCGCGCCCAGCGGGCCTCGGCAAAATTGTGGTGTCCCTGAAACGTCCAGCCGTGGAACCAAAGACCGGTCTTCCTGTCGGCCAGATACCGGGTATGGACGAGAAACTGTTTGACCGCTTCATCGACCAGTTCGGTGCGACCGCTGGCCTGACCATAGGAAGCAAGGAACAGCGCCACCATATAAAGCGTGTCGTCCCAAAGCTCGTCGTCATTGACCTTGTCGGAAACGTGATGCGCAAAGGCGCCTTCCTTTGTCCGGCCCATTTCGGTGACGGCACGGTTCGCCCACGCATCCAGCACCGGCTGCCAGCGCGGATCGCGGGTTTCGCGCCAGAGGACCGAAAGGCCCAGCATCGGCGCTGTCGTGTTGACGTTCAGCTTCGGCAGGCCAGCCTCGATGCGGGCGGCATACCAGTTCTCGATCAGAATTTTGAGGTCGTCGCGACCAGTGAACTGCCACAGGCGGATCAGGCCATAAAGGCCGACGCCCTGTGGCCATTCCCAGCTGTCGAAGGAAATGTAATCGCCGGCCGAGCCATCGAGATTGGGTTCGTGAAAGCGACCGTCATCCCGCAGGCCGGTCATGCCGGTGACGAGCAGATCGAGTTTCTCACGGATATGCCGGGCTGAAAGGCCCATCCTTAATCCTCCATCCCCATACCTGTTGGTACGGGTCTCCTCCAATCCGCTTCTCCCGAGCGGTGACCAAGATGTAAACATCGGATTTGCGATTGCGCAATCTGAAAATTTTTTGCAGTCTGGTGACGATTACCGGAGATAACGGATGGCGGATGCAGCACTTCCCAACAAACGCGGCAAAAAAAGCCGGCGAGTGCGGCTGGAAGATATTGCTGAAAAAGTCGGTGTTTCGCTGAGCACGGTGTCGCGCGCTTTGACCGGTGAAAAGGGCGTGCGCGACGATATCCGCCAGCGCATTCTGGAAGCCGCAAAGGACGCCAATTACCCTATGCCGGCGCCCGTGCCGGGGAAAAAAATCGTCATTGCCGCGTCCAGTGCGGCGATGATCGATTACGTGCGCAACCAGTTCACCCTGCATGTTCTGGAGGGTGCCCGTGACCGCGCCCAAATGCTGGGCCTCGACATCATCACCCGCCCGATTGCCGATGCCAGCGACGAACGGTCCGTGCTCGACGAGGCGGGCAGTGATCCCGACGTCACCGGCCTCTTGTTCCTGACGGTGGATGACGAACGCATGCTGGCCGCCACCCGCGCCTTCGACAAACCGGTCGTGCTGATCAATGGCGATGATCCGCATATGCGGCTGTCGAGCGTCACCCCCTGCAACCGTTCCGCCGCGCAACTGGCCACCGACCGGCTGCTCGATCTCGGCCACCGCCGCATCCTGTTCCTGATGCGGCCGGGACGGCGCACGATCGAACGCCGCCAAGAAGGTTTTTGGGATGCATTGCGCCATCGCGGCATCACCCCGACACCGGACATGACCGTCACCGTCGACGACTGGCTGCCGGAACTGGCGGCACAGGCAATTGCCGACCGCATTGCAAAGAGCGGCCTCGATTTCACCGCCATCCTCACCGCCGGCGACAGCCTCGCGGCCGGCGCCATGATGGCGGTGCAACAGGCGGGTTACAGCGTGCCGGAAGACGTGTCCGTGATGGGCATGGACGACCTGCCGCAGGCTGCTTTCCTCAACCCGCCGCTCAGCACCGTGCATATCCCCATGCGCGAAATCGGCATGACGGCGGTCGATCTGCTGCGCGATCTCTGTTCCGGCGTGCCGGCGCTGTCACGCCGCATCGAACTCGCCTGCCATGTGGTGGAAAGGCGGTCGACAGGCGCAGCGAACTCTTTACATCACTCAGGCATCCTCTGAGTTGCTGTGTCGAGAAT
The DNA here is from genome assembly GCA_900469445.1 of Hyphomicrobiales bacterium. Classification (GTDB taxonomy): domain Bacteria; phylum Pseudomonadota; class Alphaproteobacteria; order Rhizobiales; family Rhizobiaceae; genus Neorhizobium. The sequence goes on along the minus strand of UBXM01000023.1, from coordinate 49,197 downwards.
GATCACCGACTAGCCCGACGATTGCATCACATCCTGATAGGTGGAAGCGAGAATCCTTCGGCTGTAACTGCCTCGGAGGAGAGCAACGTTCGTTAGTAGCGCGCGAGCAACGCCTTCAGCTGTGCGTTCTGAATGATGAGCTTTTCCGACAGGAGCCGCCTGAGCTCGGCGATCTCCTGATCGAGTTCGACCATCTCATCATAAGCCGTCTTCTTGACATTGGCCTGTTCAGGTTTCAGGTCAGCTGGCAGACCGACCGGAGACCCTGCGAGAGCCGCCTTGCCTCTCCGCTTCGCTTCCGTCGCCTTCGGGGCCGATGCTACAGCGGCATCCTCAGTCACATCACCTGCATCGTCGGTTTCGCTGGCGTGATCTTCCTTCGACACTTCAGGCTCAGCAGTGAAATCTGTCTCGGCAGGTTCGAGTGACGGCTCGATAGCATTGCCTTCAACCACAGGAGTGGCTAGCGCGCCGGCTGTTGCTTCACCTTCCTGGGCAGCTAGATTGGCCTCACCTTCGTCAACCGGATGTTCAACCGAAGCCGCATTAGAGGGTCGGACTTCTTCCTCAGGGTAATGCTCGATCGCTACAACGCCAGGAGCTTTGGCAATCTGCTCGACCGGGCGATCCTCTGATTTTCGCGACACCAGGTCCGAAAGAAATCTCCATGGTGTTTTCATTGGATCACAATCCTTATCGCGTTCCGGCAGCAATCTGCCGCTATTGAATTTTGAACAATGTCGGGCTCAAGAAATGAGCCCGACATTCACGTATGAACAAGCGTCCGGGCGATCGATTTTCGATGTCAATCGCCAGGCGAAATCACTTCTGACCAAGACGCTTGCGAAGGTCCGCGTTCTCGTCGCGCAGCTTCGTGGCAAGTTGTTTGCGCAGGCTCTTGTTCTCTTCTTCCAGCTTGATCAGTTCGGCGATATCGTCGAAAGCTTTTGCTGGTGCAGTCTGCTTCTTGGCAGCCGCTGGAACTCGAGGTGCCTTGACGACGGACTTCTTCGCGTCGGCATTCTTGGCGGGCTTCACTTCTGCAGCTTTCGTGCCACGCTTGGCGCGCGGAGCCTTTGCCGGCGTTTCCGCCGCAGCGTGAGCAGCGGCAGCTGTCGCTACGGTTTCAGCGGCGGTTTTCGGGCGCCGCGCTGCGCGCTTCTTTTTTTCTGCACCAGGTGCCGTCGTGGTTTCAGCTCCAACGCCATCGGCGATTTTGCCAACGATATTCTCTTCAGCCATTAAAGATCTCCTCTGTGGGCCGCACTTCACTGCTCCGTTGATCCAATCCCCATAGAAACCGGACAGAGCAAGATTGCCACTTACTCTATTAAACTTGCGCGGCCCTCGCGTTGGTGAGAACGCAAGACTTAAACAAATCCGGCGCGCGCGGCATCGTCATAGCAAGGCGATTTCTATTCCATGATCTGAGAACCACCTACCAACTCAATCGTTGAAGGTCGCGTCTATTATGCCAGCTTCACGACTGAAGAGTGACACGATAACCGCCCTGGGCCGAAGGCCGTCTTCCGCGTTGCGCCACAAGCGGTCAACGTGAAAATGACGCCGGGAGGTCGAAAAGCAGCAGCCCAGCTCGTCCTAGTGCTAGTTGAGCTACGACACATCCATTCGGATCGATGACAGCGGTAGGTCCCCACGATACCCGGCCGTCACGCTCACCAAAAATATCCGATGAGACAAGCCAGAGACCCTGTTCCTTGCATCTCTCGGCGCGCGCCGCATTGTGAATGTAACGATACTGCTCCGCCCTGTCGCGAGGCATCATGTTGTTCGACAGGCAGACGATCAGTGAACCGTCTTGCTTGGCGACCGCTTCGGCCCTTTCTGGAAAATTCGTATCGTAACAAATGTTCAGCCCGAACCTCAGTCCATCGACGGAGAATACTGGTGTTTGCGTTCCGGGCGTGAAAAAGGCCTCCGACCTGAGAAGATGAGTTTTCCGATAAAGCCCTGCTAAGGCGTTGTTCTGGATAACGACTGCGCTGTTGAATAGGCTTCCAGCCCGCTTTTCGATCAAGCCGAATGTGATTTTCATGTCCGTGGTAGGAAGGCGAGCGAGGATTGATTCAAACTCTGAAGAAAACAGGTCCACAGCGGATTGCCAAGCCTTGGTTTAATCAAGCAGATATCCTTGAAGAAAGCATTCAGGGAAGCAGAGCAGTCGAGTACCATGATCGGATGCTTGGATGATGACTTGGGCCGCGTACTCCAGAGAGGCATTGATATCCTCCCTGAATTCAGGCGTCTGCACTGTAGCAATTTTGACGGTCTTCACAGGCTCGGCCCTCTGATCGCGGAGAATCATCCCTACCGATGGCGACTTCACAATGTCTGCCGGAAGTCTGCAATGTGCCAGCTCCAGAGTTAAAGCATCCTGACCGCTACGCCGCGTGGCGTTATTATAGTAACGTGCCGCATGCTGGCGCTTCGAGACATTGCCAGCAATCGACCTTCCGAAACAGGCTGTCACTAGCGATCCTTGCCGCCTCGATCCAGCTGTCGAGCGCCTCGACCGGCCGAGATGAATGGCGCGGGTGGGGAAGGCCAGCTTCGGTCTCGATTGGCGGCTCACGCTGCTGTCGACGCAGCACGACGCTACGGCAGCCTTTCTCTACCCGCTCGTGAAATTCCCACCCAAGGTATCACGGCCGCTCTTCGGCATATTTCAGAAGGAGTCGTGGTCACTCTCGACTGCGATAGCTTCGATCCCAGTATCATGCCCCGTGTGGCGGAGCGTACTCTCGGTGGCTCACCTGTACGCAAGCAATCGACCTGATGACAGGCGTCAGTGAGCGGGCAAGGATCGCAGGGTTTGATCTTGTCGAACTCTATCCGCCCGCCGACATCGACGGCATGTCTGCGCTGACGGTCGCGCGCATTTGTCGTCAACACGATCGGCTCGATCGTTCGGCAGGTGAGAAAAAGAGCTTGGCGTAGGAGTTCGCCGCCATCACAAACGACGCATCTAGCGGGAAAACGGTCTGATCTATACTTCTCGCCTCCGGCTAGAGCCGGGCCTTGTCGGACTGGCTGCATGTGGCAGCCGGTCGCCCGACAACTGAAAACGACTGAAACAACGTCATCCGGTCATTAACTTGTCTTGCTACGACGTCCTGCCGAAGCACTCGAAAACGGGTGTCAAACCGAAAGGGCGGGACTTGGATCAGGAGACGACCACCACAATTCGCGATGTCGCGGCACGTGCGGGCTGTTCCATCGCAACCGTCAGCCGAGTAGTTACCGGAAACGGCCCAGTCAGCGATGCAATGCGCAAACGTGTCGTTGCGGCGGCATTGGCAGTCGGCTTCAACATCAATTCGCCATCGCAGGCCAGCCGCCCGGTCGTCTGCGTGCTGGTGCCCAGCATAACGAATCCCGTCTTCGCCGCGGTCCTAGCCGGGGTCGAGCAGACGGTACGCAATCACGGACTGTCTGTCGTTGTGGGACAATCCAATTACGATCCCGCGCAGGAAGAAAAAATCGCCGCCACGTTGATTGCCGAGCGTCCGGTCGGTCTCGTGGTGACGGTCTGTGATCCTGATCGAAGCCTACTGCTGGAAGCTGCGGCGAGGCAGAAGCTTCCCACCGTCACCGTTTACAACGAGCATCACCCGCCCGGTATCGGAGCCGTATCGGTCGATAACCGACAAGCCTCTCTCAGGATGACCAACAAGCTGCTCGAGTTGGGGCATCGCCGCATCCTTTTCGTCGGCGGGCGATTTGCGTCGTCGGACCGCGCGGCGTGCCGATATCAAGGATATCAGGACGCGGTTCAGGCTGCACGCCTGATGCCACTTCCACCCTTTGAGGTCGATTTCATCGACGCCACCAGGGACATAGATCTCACGCATGCAATTCACGAGCACCGTCCGACCGCAATCATGGCATCCAATGATCTGCTGGCGATAACGGTGATTTCGTCGCTTCGTCACATGGGACTGTCTGTACCTGCCGACATTTCCGTGACGGGTTTCGACGGGATCGACGTCGTCCGTCACATGTCCCCGAAGCTGACCACCATCGCCCAGCCCTCGCTCACTATGGGCGTGCTCGCCGCATCGATGGTGCTGGATATGGCTGCCGGAAGGCGCCGTCCGGAACACCTTCGGGCGGACATCAATATCCTCGCCGGCGAAACCATCGCGCCGTCCCGCGAGAATGACGAAGCCATGCTCTCTTCCAATCAACCACCGCGAAAGACACGATCATGAAACCAAACTTTATTATGACCATCCTAGCCGTCATTTTCGGCGCCGCGATGCTCTCCTCGGCACCCGCCAGGGCCGCTGATGCCGTCTGCTACAATTGCCCTCCCGAATGGGCCAATTGGGGCGAGATGCTGAAGAACATCAAGGCCGACCTCAACATTGAAATCCCGGGCGACAACAAGAATTCCGGTCAGGCGATTGCTCAGATCATTGCCGAGAAGGCGAGCCCGGTTGCCGACATAGCCTATCTCGGCATCAACGCCGGCATTTCCGCCGGCCAGCAGGGTTTGGTTGAGGCCTGGAAACCCGCCCGCTTCGACGAGATACCGCAAGGGCTGAAAGAAGCGGATGGCCGCTGGTGGACCGTTCACCAGGGCACTCTTGGCCTGTTCGTCAATGTCGATGCGCTTGATGGCAAGCCGGTTCCGGCCTGCTGGGCGGATCTGAAAAAGCCTGAATACAATGGTCTCGTGGGCTATCTCGATCCGACTTCGGCGGCCGTCGGTTATGTTTCCTCCGTCGCAATCAATACCGCGCTCGGTGGTTCATTCGACAACTTCACCCCGGCAATCGATTATCTGAAAGCACTGTCGCAGAACGGCGCGCTCGTTACCAAGCAGACCTCCTATGCCCGCGTCGTATCTGGCGAACTGCCGATCCTGATGGATTACGATTTCAATGCCTATCGTGCCAAATATACCGAATCCGGCAAATTCGTCTTCGTCTTGCCCTGCGAAGGTTCGGTCAGCTTCCCCTATGTCATGACTTTGGTGAAGAACGCGCCGCATGCTGAAGCTGCCAAGAAGGTTCTTGATTATCTGCTTTCCGACAAGGGCCAGCTCTTCTGGGCAAACGCCTTTCTGCGCCCTGCCTTGCCGGTCCAGATGCCGAAGGAAATCGCCGATAAATTCCTGCCGGCCAGCGAGTACGAGCGTGCCAAGGCTGTCGATTGGGCAGCTGCCGCAGCCGCTCAGAAGGGCTTTTCCGAGCGCTATCTGAGCGAAGTTCGCTAAACGACCAGATCGACAGTGTTCCGAGCGCAATTCTCGCCCGGAACACTATCACGCCACGTGAGCGGCGCGATGAGACAGCCTGATACGTTTACACTGAAGGAGGCCGCCTTGCAGAACAGGCGCTTCGAAACCTTACTACTACTGCCGATGGCGATCTTCACGCTTGCCTTCCTCATTCTGCCGGTGGCGCGTCTTGCTCTTGAGGCCGGAACGGGCGAAAGGGGACTGGGCGCCTTCCTGGCGATCCTCACCGAGACGCGGTACCGTAACAGCTTGATCGTTACCCTGCTGCTCGCCATCGTCAGCACGATCGCCACGCTGGCGCTTGCGACTGTCGCCGCCCAGACGCTTGCCAACAGGAAGTTTCCCGGTCGAGGATTACTGCTGGCTATGCTGACATTTCCGCTCGCCTTTCCCGGCGTGGTCGTCGGCTTTATGATCATCCTCCTCGGCGGCCGGCTCGGCCTTGTCGGTAGCGTGACAAAGGCACTTGTCGGCACCAATGTCGTTTTCGCCTATCTTTGTTCGGCCTCTTTCTCGGTTACGTCTATTTCTCCGTTCCGCGCGTGTTGCTGACCATTCTGGCGGCGGCGGAAAAGCTCGATCCTGCGCTGAAAGAGGCGGCCCGCTCGCTCGGGGCCGGCCCGATCGCCATCCAGCGTGACGTGGTTCTGCCGGCGCTGTTCCCGGCAATGTACACCGGCGGCGCGCTCTGCTTCGCGACGGCCATGGGGGCCTTCGGAACGGCCTTCACGCTGGCGACCAATATCGATGTTGTGCCGCTGCTGATCTACACCGAATTCACGCTGGCAACCAATGCCGGCATGGCGGCGGCCCTTTCGATCGCGCTCGGCCTGATCACCTGGGCGGCACTGGCCATCGCCCGCAGCCGCGCCATGCGTGACGTGGACGGAGGCTGACATGAATATGCGCTGGACAACACTTTCAGGCGTCATCGTTACCGCTCTTCTCACCGTATTCCTCATTCTACCAGTGCTGGTTTCCATCTATGCAGGCCTGACCGCCAACTATGCGCGCGGCCTTTCGGCAGGTTTCACGTTCAAATGGGTGGAGCAAGTCTGGGACCTTTACTCCGATACCGTCGTGCGGAGCATCCTGGTGGCGATTGCCACGCTCATCTTCACCCTTTTGATCGGCGTGCCGGGCGCCTATGCGCTGGTGCGGCGCGGTGGACGCTTCGCCCGCATCGTCGAGGAGGTCATCACCTTGCCGGTGGCGATCCCGGGCCTGGCGCTGGCGCTTGGCCTGATCCTGGCCTATGGCGGTTTCGGCAGCTTCCGGCAGTCAAGCCTGTTCATCATTGTCGGCCATGTACTGTTCACCTTGCCCTTCATGATGCGTTCAGTCATGGCGGTTCTGCAGACCATCGACTGGAAGGTGCTCGATGAAGGTGCGGCAAGCCTCGGAGCGTCGGCATGGCGGCGGTTCTTCGACGTCATACTTCCCAATGTAAAGCAGGGCGTCCTTGCCGGCGCGCTGACAGTCGTGACCCTTTCCGTCGGCGAGTTCAACCTGACCTGGATGATGCACACGCCTCTTACCAAGACGCTCCCTGTCGGCCTTGCCGACGCCTATGCCTCGATGCGCCTCGAAATCGCCTCGGCCTATACGCTCATCTTCCTTTTGATGATCGTTCCACTGCTCGTCGGCCTGCAACTGGTCGCCGGCCTTACCGATAAGCGGTCCAAGCTATGACAACTATTCTTGCTACCCCGCCACGCAGCGGTTCCTCAATTACCACGCGGAAGCTTTCCAAAACCTTCAACGACGTGACTGTGCTCCAGCCGACCGATCTTGAAATCGCGGCCGGGGAAATCCTCGTTCTGCTCGGGCCGTCCGGTTGCGGCAAGACGACCCTGTTGCGTCTCATCGCCGGTCTCGAACAGCCGGATCAACGCGACATGATCCGGTTCGATGGCGAGGATGTCGGAGATGTTCCGATCGAGAAGCGCAATGTCGGCATGGTGTTCCAGTCCTATGCGCTGTTTCCCAACATGACGGTCGCTGAGAACGTCGCCTATGGTCTCAAGATACGCAAGATGCCGGCGGCCGAGCGCGCGGCAGAGACAAGACGCCTTTTGGCGCTGGTCGGGCTGGAGGAACTTGGAAACCGCAGGATTGCCGCCATATCAGGTGGCCAGAGGCAGCGCACTGCCCTGGCAAGAGCTCTGGCCATCAAGCCGCGCGTTCTGCTGCTTGACGAACCGCTTGCCGCCCTTGATGCCGTGTTGCGCGAGCGCCTGCGGGTCGAGATCGGCTCGCTCCTGCGGGAATTCGGCACTACCGCCATCTATGTCACCCATGACCAGGCAGAGGCGATGGCGATCGGCGACCGCATCGCGGTAATGCAGCAGGGACGCATTGCCCAGATCGATGTAGCGCAGACGATCTATCACCGCCCGGCCAATGAATTCGTTGCGGATTTCGTCGGCACGATGAACCGCCTGAAAGGCAAAGTGCTCGATGGTATCCTGGTTCTCGAGGGCATCGGTACAGGAGCCCGCCTGGCGGTCGGCGGCGTGGACCGCGAGACCACAATTTGCTTCCGCCCTGAAGCGGTACGCATTGCGTCTAGTGCAGGCGACATATCCGCCCGTGTGATCGCTTCGACCTTCTTCGGAGCAACCCAGCGTCTGGTGGTTGAAGTCGCTGAGGGAACGAGCCTCCAACTGGACCTGCCGTCCAGCCTCTCTTTTCGACCCGGCGAAATCGTCAGCTTCGATCTCGACCCGCAATCCGTCATCGAATTCCATTTGAAAGCCTGACCATGCTCATAGCCCAGATTTCCGACCTGCATATCTGCCAGAAGGGCGATCTTGCCTATGGCGTCTCAGAGACCAATCTTTTCGCCGAACGGGCCATTCATGCCCTGATGCGCCTCAATCCAGTGCCAGACTGTGTGGTTGTGACGGGAGACCTGGCTGAGAACGGCTATGACGAGGAATACGCCATCGCATCGGAGCTTCTCGGTCGCCTGTCATGCCCTGTCTATGTCATCCCCGGAAATCACGATCGGCGAGAGCCGTTGCGCCGGGCCTTCGAAAGCCGGGGCTATCTGCCACCGATGGGGCCGTTAAACTACAGCATATCCTGCGGTGAGTTGCAGCTTATCGCTCTCGACAGCCTCGAAGAAGGCACCGGGATTGGTGTACTGACGGACGAAACCCTTGATTTTCTTTCATCTGCCTTGTCAGAAGCAAAGGACCGGGCCACGCTGGTAATGCTGCATCACCCGCCCTTTGTGACCGGCATTGGCCATATGGATGTCGTGCGGCTTGTCGATGGCGCACAACGGCTTGAAAGCATCATCTCAGCCCATCCTCAGGTTCAGCGTGTCCTATGCGGTCATGTCCACCGGTCAATCCAGCAAATTTTCGCCGGCACTCTATGCCAGGTTGCTCCCTCGGTCGCGCATCAGGTCACGCTTGACTTGAGACCCGAGGCGCCATCCTGCTTCATGCTTGAGCCCCCAGGATATCTGCTGCATATCTTGCAGGGCGGCAAAATCGTAACGCACACGGCCCAGGTCGATCGCGCAGCGGGTCCCTTTTCTTTCAACCTGCCTGAAACCTATACTTCGCGAGCCGTGGTGCATCGCTCGAGTGGCAGCTAAAGGCTTGTCCTACTCGCTTCAACCCTGCCGGAAGTAGCGAAGGTGGCGCCTACGTTGTCGACGCTCGACATTGATGGAGCAGCCAGCGCACCCGCTCCATGTTGACCAGTCCGCCGCCAGCAGCAGTCCGGCCGAGGAGCTCAGTCATGGCCAGAATGTTGCGGATCCTGAAAAAGAACGGTTACGGGACAGGGCAGAGGGCAGCGCTGACTTCCGCGAGCAGTAGCTGCAGGTCGTTTGCCTTTCGCATGCGCGTGCGTGATGTGAGCGATCACCAAGCCTTCGCCAGCCTCTACCCGGGCAAGCAGGTCAGACATATGCATTTTCGGTTTGGAGATTTTAAAGGTAGTCGTCATCGGTGCAGGCTTTTGAGTTCGGCGCGCGGCAGCAGAATACGAGCCTCTCCAAGGCTGAGCGCTTCGGGCCGACTGGTGCCTTCCGCTCTGCGCCATTTGCGGTCATTGGCTCTTGGCAGTATTTACGGTAACAAGCGGGTATGAAATCTACACCGTGTACCACCTGCATCTAGCTCCCGCGCTTAAGCGAGGAGCGTACGCCAGAAGCTGATGGCTTCCGGCATCCCTTTCGTTTGCCTTTGCGAACGAGGATTGAAGTATGCAGGGAAAATCCCATGGACAATTATTTTGAGAGCCCTTTCAAGGGCATTACGCTAGACAAGCAGGTTACGCATCCGAACATATCCGTTGGTCGATACAGCTATTATTCAGGCTATTATCATCGACATGGCTTTGAGGAGTGCGCTCGCTATCTTTTGCCGGATGAGGGTGCGGACAGGCTGATTATCGGCAGCTTTTGCTCGATTGGCACCGGGGCTGCCTTTATCATGGCGGGCAATCAGGGGCATCGAAACGAATGGATAAGCACCTTTCCGTTTTACTGGATGTCTGATGTTCCGGCCTTTGGCAGGGCGGAGAATGGATATCTGCCTGCGGGCGATACCAATGTTGGCAATGATGTGTGGATCGGTTCCGAGGCCATCATTATGCCGGGTATCAGAATCGGTGATGGGGCGGTGATCGGGACGCGGGCTTTGGTGACGCGCGATGTGGAGCCTTACAGCATCGTCGGTGGCAACCCGGCGAAGACGATCCGCAAACGGCTTGATGATCGGCAAATTGAATTGCTGCTTGAGATAAGGTGGTGGGATTGGCCAGATGAGCAGTTGAAACCGGTGATGCCGATTTTGACAAGCGGTGATGTCGATGCACTACACCAATATTGGATGTCGGCTGGTTTTCAAAGCTGAGTAGGCGGGAGGCCCGTTGGAAAACGCCCAACGGACCTCCTCCTAAGTTCGCAATGGGCCGACTGCGGTCCTATGCGAATGCATCAATTCCGCGTTGGCTTTCTCGTCGCCGATGAGCCAGATTATGTGCTCCGAGCTGAAGAGAGGAGACTTGCCATGATGCTGTCCGGCGGATGTTATTGTGGCGTCGTGGAATATGAGGTTGAGGACGGCTTCGTATATGCCGCGAACTGCCACTGTTCCGGCTGCCGTCGGGTCACAGGGTCGGCCTTCAAGCCTTTCGCAGGTATTCAACGAGAAAAACTATCGGTGACCAAAGGTGCAGCCGATCTGCTCGTCTATGGCAGCACTGACAATCACGACGAGCACTGCGGCTCCTGCGGTTCGCTGCTCTATTCTCTCGTGCGCGAAGGTGCGTGGGTTCATGTCGCCATGGGCACGCTGGCGGACCCGCCTTCCATTCGCCCGAGCCATCATATCTTCGTCGGTTCGAAAGCCCCATGGTATGAAATCACGGACGATCTTCCGCAATACGAAGGTCACGCTTGAAGTGGAGCAGCTCGCATGGCGACCTGCCCTGCAATGGCCGCTTCGGGCAGATAGTGGCCCTAAAAGGCCTGACTGTCAATGTGCGTGCCGAATTTGCAGCATCCATCGACTAGGCCGAGTGCCGCGAGATCGCTGCCGAGCTGGCAAGCGCCGAGGCGAAGCGTGCGAAGGACGAGGGCGCATTCGAAGCGCAGCCCAGCGCTAGAAGCTCCATCCAGGATGCGCTCCAGCCCGTCAAGCAGGCTGTGCGTCATCAGCCGCCCATTTCCGGGAGAGCTTTTCGATAGCCATTCTGACGTCTCCTCCAGACATATCAGATTGCGGCAACGCTTTCGGCGCATTTACTGGGCAGCCGCTTTTCTGGCAAGAATTTCAAGCATGCGCTTACGGGCTGCCGGCGGTAGATCGGCGGGAAGGTCTGCTTCGGTCGCCGGCTTGTCGCCCACCTGTATCAGCATCGCCATTCCCATGGTGAAATGCGGGGAGCACTTGATGCCCCATATGCCTTCTTGCGTGAGCGAGACTTCGATTTCCTGATTGATCTTGCCAACGAACTTCTTTCCGTCACCAGGGATCATTCCGGCAATGGTCGCGGCGTTATGACCAGGATCGGTCGCAATGAACTTGACCGTGTCGCCCGGCTTGATGACCAGATAATCAGGCTCGAAAGGCATCGGCCCCGTCTCATTCCGGTTCAGCATTTTAACCTCGAACGTTTCAGCCCTCGCTGGCACCGATAAGAGGAAGAGAACAATGAGACTGCGAAGCAGCATGGTGTGACCTTTCACGTCAGGCTTTGGAATGAAAACACTGGCCGCCCGCCAGCAGGGTTGGGAACGAGCTGTGCGTTTACCCGGAATATCTCGCTGATGAGTTTCGGCGTAAGGACGTCGAGGGGGGAGCCGAGAGCCACGCAACGGCCCTGTTCCATCACCATGACACGATCGCAGCGAAGTGCGTGGTGCATGTCGTGAAGAGCGATGACGATGGTGGACGAAAGCCGCTCGACGAGATCGAGAATCGAAATCTGGTGGTGAATGTCGAGATGGTTCGTGGGCTCGTCCAGTAACAGGACGGGCGTGGACTGCGCGTAGGCACGCGCGACCTGAACGCGCTGGCGCTCTCCTCCCGATAGCGTAGACCAGTCCCGTGACGAAAAATTCCCCATCCCGACCACGTCGAGCGCACACGTCACGGCTTCTTCATCTTCGTCACCCCAAGGGCGCAGCGCGCTCAGCCACGGCGTGCGTCCCAGCTCCACTGCCTCGCGAACGGTCAGCCGATCAGAAGTATCGGCGTGCTGGGCAACGCAGGCAATCTGCTGGGCGATCTGGCGACGGCGGATGTCGCGTATCGGCTTCCCACCCAGATAGACCTCACCGCTTTGGGGTTTGATCAGGCCCGCCATGATGCCGAGGAGCGTCGATTTTCCCGAACCGTTCGGCCCGATCAACCCGAGTTTCTCTCCGGGAATGAGGGACAGGTTAATGTCCGACAGGATGCTCTGTCCGCCAACGATACGGCTGACACCGATGAGGTCAAGGATCCGAGTGACGCTCATCGCTTCCTGCCCTTAATCATGATGATGGCGAATACCGGTGCGCCAACCAGTGCGGTGACCACGCCGATTGGCAGAACCTGCCCAGGAAGCGCAATCCGGGAGACGACATCGGAGGCGACGAGGAATACCGCGCCGGCAATTGCTGTGGCGGGAACTAGCCGACTGTGACGCGATCCGACAAGAATTCTCATCGCATGTGGCACGACGAGACCAACGAAGCCAATCGCACCGGCCATCGATACCATGAGGGCTGTCATGAGGGTGGCGACGCCGATCAACAGAGCCTGCGTACGACGGACATCGATCCCGATGGATGCGGCACTGTCTGCACCGAAGGTAAAGGCGTCCAACGCCCGGAGATGCCATAAGGTCACCCCAAGACCGAGAACGGCCATGGGAATTGCGAGCCACGTGTCCGGCCAGCGGATGCCGGAGAGATTTCCAAGCAGCCAGAACATGATGCCGCGAGCCTGTTCCGCACTGGCCGATTGCGCAATGATGAGGGCCGTCAGTGCATTGAACATCTGCGATCCGGCTATACCAGCCAGGATGATGACGCCTGCACCACGCGCTCCGGTACTTCCACCCGCGGCCTGTGCCAGCAGCGCGACGAACGCAAACGCCGTTAGCCCTCCGACAAACGCACCCGCCGACATGCTGACGAGGCCAGCGCCAAGACCTGCGACGGTCACGGAGACCGCGCCTGCCGAAGCGCCCGCCGAAATTCCGAGAAGATATGGTTCGGCAAGCGGATTGCGCAGCAATGCCTGCAAGATGAGACCCGAAAGCGCCAGGCTTGCGCCGCCGCAGGCAGCGACGACGGCGCGTGCCAGCCTGTAGTTCCAGATCACACTCATATCGACGACGTCTATCTCGGCCCCTGACAGGCCGAGTTTGAATGACAGGACATCGACCACGGTCGAAAACGGGATGCGCGTTTCGCCGATGGCCGTGCCGAAAAGCAACGCCGCGGCCAGAATTATGGGGGAAAACCAAACCCATTTCATTTTGGAGGCGGCGCTGCCCTGGTTCACTTTTTCAACCCGAAACCAGCCAAAGCGTCCGACAACTTCTCAAGTGCGAATATTGCTCGAACCGATGGGTCCATGGCGTTGGCCTCTATGGTAAGAATGCGGTCGTTTTTCACCGCTTCCATTTCCTTGGCCAGTGGGTCGGTGGTGAGGAACTCGCGCTTGACGGCGATATCATCAGCCGGGAAGCGGCGGCGGTTCATCTCTGCCGCGACGATGAAGGTCGGCTTCGACGTAACGATGGTCTCCCAACCGACTGTCGGCCATTCTTCCTGCGAGGCGATGATGTTCTTTATCCCGAGCTTGGCAAGCATCCAGCCTGGCACGCCGTTAGCACCCGCTACATAAGGATCGATCTCGATGTCGGCCGAGGAATACCAGAAGACACCGGAAACATCTGCTGGAAGACCGAGCGCCTTGGCTTTGGCCACCGCTGCGGCTTCCTTGGACTTCAGGTCGGCTATAAGCTTGTCGCCCCGCTCGGTAACATCGAAAATCTGCGCCAGTTCGGAAATACCCTGGTAAAGCATTTCGGTGTCGAACATCTTGGTGCGCGCGCCATCCATGCTCTGGGTGTTGTCCTTGCCGATGCATTCCGTCGGCATCACCCAGCTTGAGATTTTCGCATCGTCAAACATCTGGCGTGTGCCTACGGCGCCCTGTGGGCCGATCATCCACTCATAGGCGGTGACAACCAGTTGCGGCTTTTTGGAAACCACGCTCTCGAAGCTGGGAGCATTGTCCGACAGACGCTCGACATCCTTGTCGATGTCCGCAAGCTCCGGAAGGACCGGATTGATCCACAATGCGGTTCCCTTGACCCTGTCTCCAAGGCCCAGCATGTAGAGAATTTCTGTTGTGCTCTGACCGACACTGATGACGCTCTCAGGCGCTTTGTCGAAGTTGACCTCGTGGCCGCAGCTCATCAGCTTCAAGGGATATTCGGTGGCCGCAAATGCCGCAGGCGCTAGGCCGAGTGTTGCGACAACTGCCGCTACTATTCTCAACATGATGTGTCCTTCCGCTCCATTATGTCTGAACGGGCGGAAGGTGGACCGATGCGGGCAAGAGTGTGCCGACAGCAAGCCACCCGAGCCGACCCGCTCGGTTGGTAAATCTGCGTCGGCAGGTCTCCTGACTGACGGGTCGTCGCTGGCTCGACCTTCCCGGACACGAAGTCCAGTGGCATAATCCGAGTTCAGCTCGCCGCCTACAGTTGCGGGGGCAGTTCCGTTTGGCCATTTGAGTGGCTACGGATTCCCTGTTAGTTCCTTTCGGAAACCGACCTTGACCCTGTAGCGGCTCTCGAGCCGGATGGCAATCAGCTAAGCTGCGACTAAAAGCACCTACTTATTCAACACGTTGGATAAGGGGAGGTCTCTGCTCTTGGAGGCTAACTGGAAGTGAAATCTTCGGGAATACCATCGACATGAAATCGAAGTTAGAGAGTACCCGCGACACCGTCATCTCGGTGCAGGAATGCGCGTATTTCTCGAATTTTTGAGAGCGGCTTCGCAGTCAGCAGCAAGGTCTTGACGGGATCTGAACTTGCAACTCCGCAATGGCACGGAACTCCTAGTAGTTATTCATCCTCTCAAGCCGTATGCGCCAAGAACATGCCCTTTTCCACTAACTCAAAATCAGACATTTAAGAGCCGATGCTGGTTCGAACCAGAAACTCGCGGATGGCTGCAATCACCTCTTCATGCGCTTCCGCATGAACGGCATGGTTTGCGCCCGGCACTTCGAAATATTCGCCCTTCGGCACGCTTTCGGCGATCAGCCGCGAATGGTTGGGCGGGCAGATCCAATCTTCGGCGCCGCAGACAACCAGCGTCGGCACTGGAATATCCTTCAACCGGTCGCGCAGATCGTAGAGACGTTCCTTGAACAGCGCATTGTGGGTTTCGGCATGCAGATGCATGGTGCGCGTGCGCTCGAGTGCTGCGTCGGGATCGAATTTTTCGTAATAGAGCGGCTGCAGCGCCAGCCAGATCAGACGCAATTCGGTATCGTCGATCACCTTGTCGGAAAACATCTTGTCGAGCATGCCGAGTGATGCGCTCGGGGCCTTGTGGATCCGCTCCTTGAAGACGACCATCGCATCGTCCTCGTGATGATAACTGGCAGCCGTGCCGCGCAGAATGAGACGCGAAAGATTGTGACCATATTTAACGGCATAGGTGAGCGCGATCATGCCGCCGAAGGAACCGCCTTCGAGAATGATCTTCCTGCCCCCGCACAGATTGACGCGAAAGGCTTCAACATCATCCGCCAGCTGCTCGAACGTGTAGGGCGGCGTCAGGCTGGTTTCGCCGCAGCCGCGCTGGTCATAGGCGATAACGCGGTATTTGTCGGACAGCACCTTGTAAGCATTGAACTCGCCTTTGCGATCACCGATGCCACGCCCGCCATGCAGGGCGATGATGGTTTCGGCGGACGGATCGCCGATCTCGTCATAAACGAAGGTGGCGTTGTTCAGGGATACTGTCGGCATGGGATATGTGCTCCGTGTAGGATCATGCGGGCTTGGTTGCGTGGGCGAGTTGTTCGGTAATCATCCGGTCGATACTGCTCTCGACCACCGTCATCGGTACGGGACCGAGCGCCAGGATACGGTCGTGGAAAGCGCGAATATCAAAGCCTGCCCCGAGAAGCCGCTCGGCTTTCTCACGCGAGCGTTCGATGGCCATCATGCCGAGATAATATCCCAGTGCCTGGCCCGGCCAGCTGATGTAACGCTTGAGTTCGGCTTCGATGACCGGCAGCGGCAGTCCGGTCTTTTCGCTCATGTAATCGCGGGCACGATCGTAATCCCAGCCCTTGGCATGGACACCGACATCGACGACCATGCGCACTGCGCGCAAGGTGAGCAGGCTCCACATGCCGAACAGCTCGTAAGGCGTTTCATAGATACCCATTTCGACGCCCAGCCGCTTTTCACAATAAAGCGCCCAGGCATTGCCATAGGCAATCCCGTAGGTTTCCGAACGGAAGGGCGGTCGCGCGGAGTTTTCGGCGGCAAGCGACATCTGGAAACAATGGCCGGGCACCGCTTCATGTAATGTCAGCACCGGCAGGATGTAGAGCGGACGGGCGGCAAGATTGTAGGTGTTCAGCAGGTAAAGTCCCGGAGCGCCCGTTCCCATCGGATAGGTCGGGGCAATACTTTCCGGCACCGGTTCGATGGCGAAGCGTCGGCGCGGCAAAAGACCAAAAAAACGATCCAGTTTTGCCTCGACCTTTTTGGTGATCCAGGCCGCGCGCATCAGAAGCTCCTCAGCGGATATCGGGTAAAATTGCGGATCGGTTTTCAGAAATGCCAGAAACTCGGCGAGCGTGCCGCCAAATCCGCTCGCGCGCATCGCCTCCAGCATGCGGGCGCTGCATATCTCGACCTCGGTCAGGCCGAGTTCAAAAATCTCGTCCGCCGGCATGTCGAGCGTGGTGAATTCCCGCACCTTGGCTTGGTAATAATCCGGTCCATCCGGAAGCCCGGTCGCTGCGATACATTGCGTCGCTGCAGGCGCGTAGATATCCCGCATGAAAACGAGAAGTCGCTGATAGGACGGCAAAACCGCATCGGTAATAGCTGCCCGCGCCTGCCGGACAAGCTCATCCCGTACAGTGACCGGCACCGACTGCGGAAATTTCCGGAACGGACGAAAATAATCGGTTTCATCGACCGCTTGCGCCAGAACCGCCTCGATCGTGCGGATGGATGTCGGCAGGATGACCGACGGCTGGCTGAAACCGCGCGCCAGACCAGCCTGCATATTGGCGATCGTCTCGTCGAAATAACGCGGGACATCACGCATCAGCCCGATCGCGTCGCGGTATTTTTCCTCGCGATCGAACGTCTCTTCGCGGATGGATGCGGCCGTATCGTCCCAGAAACTGGTAAAACCGTTGAACGGACGCTGGTAATCGCGAAAAGCCTGAGAAGACCTCAAAGCCGCGACCTGCTGGCGCAGCACAAGCCGGTCTTCACGCCCGGCCGGCGAAAGCATCGTCAGGTCGAGCGCCTCCAGTTCCGCAAGAATACCGGTCCAGAAGGCCAGTTTTTCTGCCTGGCTTTCCGCATCCACATCCGGCAGCACATGGCGCAACGGCACATAAGCGCCGAGTTCGCGAACCACATGCCGGCGGCGGAACTGCCATTCCCGCGCGGCAATGTCGGCAAGCGTGCGGTCGGCGGGAAAATCGGCTGTCGGCATGGCATTCTCGGCACGGGAGATCGGGGCAGCCGGACGACCGGCAGCGGCAAGACACCCCGCACCTTGCGATGCGGGGTGTCGCTCTCATCAGTTGGCAGCCGGCTTCATGTCGAAGGCGCGAACCCAGTCGTCGCCACGCGCCGTCCAGCTGATCTTCTTCGACAGGCCGTAAGTGGTCGGCTGCGTATAGAGGAAGAGGGCCGGCGCATCATCGCACATGATTTCCGTCGCCTTCTTGTACGCTTCCTGGCGCTTGGCCTTGTCCATGGTCGAACGGCCATCTTCCAGCGCCTTGCCGAAATCGGCATTTTCCCAGTAGGCGTACATGTTACCCGGCGCGAACAACGTCAGCAGACCATCGGCATCGATCGTCGGCCAGGCCTGGCTGAGCAGGCTCATGCGGCCAAGGTCCTTTGCTTTCAGATACTTGTCCATATAGGTGCTGAACTGCATCTCGGTGATCTTGGTCTGGACACCGATCTCTTCCAGCTGGCTGGCCACGGCCTGCACGACTTCCTCGCCGTTCAGATAGGTGCCGGTCGGCACTTCCAGTTCGATCGGTTCCGCCGGCGCGCCACCGGCCTGTTCAAGCAGCTCGATCGCCTTGTCCGGATCATAAGGGTAACCTTTGAGATCCGGGTTGAAACCAAAGTAGCTTTTCGATGTCACCTGGCAATGCGCGACCTCGGCCTGGTCGTTGAAGATCGCCTTGACGATGCCTTCCTTGTCGACGGCATAGTTCAGTGCCTGACGCAGCAACTTGTTGTCGAGCGGCGCCTTCAGCGTGTTGAACTTGATGAAGACCGTACGCGTGCTCGGCACGGCGCCGGCCTGGGCCGTGCCGCTGGTCTTGATCCGCTCGATTTCCGTCGTCGGGATCGAATTGATGAAATCGACCTCACCGGCCATCAACGCCGCGACGCGGCTCGCCGCGTCGGGAATGACGCGGATGACATATTTGTCGAAGGCCGGCTTTTCGCCCCAGTATTGCGGGTTGGCTTCGAGCGTGATGCTGTCGCCCGCCTTGATGGAAGAGATGACATAAGGACCGCCCGAGGTCGTTTCGGTTGCCGGCTTGTGTTCGGATGCCCATTTCGGCGGCAGCAGGAAGAACATAGACATCTGGTCGATCAGCGCCGGATAAGGCGAGCTGGTCTTGATCTCGATTTCCGTCGGGCTTACCACCTTGACGTCGCTGATCAGCGTGAACCATGCCTTGATACGGGCGTTGACCGCCGGATCGCGAACGCGGTCAAAGTTCCACTTCACCACTTCCGCATCGATCTTTTCGCCGTCTTTGAATGTCGCGTCTGAGCGCAGCTTGATGCGCCATGTCAGGTCGTCGACATTGCTCCATTCGGTGGCGAGCGACGGCGCGATCTTCAGATCGGGACCACGCAGGACCAGCGACGGATAGATATGGCTGAGCAGGCTGAGATCGGTGCCGACCGAAGCCGTCATGTGCGGATCGAACGTGTTCATCATGTTCGTAACGGCGATCGTCAGGGTCTTTTCCTGCGCCAGCGCCGTTGAAGAAATCAATGTGGTAAACGACAGGGCGACAATCGTCGCCAGAGGCAGTCTGCTTGTCATGTTCCGTCTCCTAATGACCCTGAATTGTCTTTTCTTTTCATGCCGTTGTATGTCTCTGCAAGAAACGGACTTTCCTCTCTTCCGCCCCTTTGCGAATTACCATTCTGCAATTTCGGCAATCCGTGAAAGCGGTTGTGACGCCTTAACGGCTTTGCCATCATTTGGTGTCCACCGGCACCGAGTGACCAAGCGTATGCATCAACCTGTTGGCCCAGCCGAAGATCGCCGCAGAGTGAACGAGATCGACGATTTCGGCTTTCGACATGCCGTGATCGCGCAGTTTCTGAACCTGCTCTTTCGTCACATGCGACGGTGTTTCCGACAGGGTCTTGCAGAAGTCGATGATGGCTTTCGTCTTGTCGTCGAAACTGCCATCCAGCCCCCGGACATAGATTTCCTCGACCACTTCGTCGCGACCGGACAGTTCGACATAGCGGCGCGCATGCACCGATGCGCAATAAACGCAGCGGTTCACCGCCGAAGCGACCAGCGCACCGAGTTCCCGTTCCGCCCGGTCGAGACCACCCTTGGCGTACATGATGGCGTTGAACAGTTTTGTCCGCGCCACGTAGGATTCCGGATCATGTGCCAGCGTGCGCACATAGGGCGACACTTTGGTGTTTGACGGTGTCACCTGCATGGCGGCCAGCTGCTCTTCATTTGCCGTCGCAACATCGACCGGCTCGATATAGGGCGACCAGGACAGGGCCTTGACCTTGAAACGCGCACCGCTCATTCGACCTCTCCCAGAATTTCCAGGCCGGCAATCACACGCGCTTCGTAATTGACGAAGGCGATCAGTTCGGAGAGCGCGATGATCTGCGGATTGCTGAGACCGGCGGCCTCGAGCGCCTCTATATCGGCCCTAGTATTGTTGCGCGGCGTTTTGGTCACGAGATCCGCATGGCGAAGGATAGCCCGCAGGAAGCCGTCGGCTTCCACACCCGGCTCGCTACCCGCCGCGATGCCGGAAAAAAGCGGTGTCGCGCCGGCATTAGCCAGCATGCCGTCATATGTTCTCGCCAGATCCTCGCGGCCGATAAAGCGCGCCATGCGGACGGCAAGTGCCGCACGCAGCGCGTGATCGAGATCGAAACCATGCGCCGGCGTCAAAACCGTCTGGCGGCAGAGCTCCGTGCCATCGACAAAATCAGGCCGTTCGCGACGGATGCGGTAGAGTTCTGTATCCGGTGCGATGCCGGACAAATGGTCGATCTGATCCATCCAGTCGGTCCTCATGCTGCCTGTTGGCCGATACGCTTCCACAAGCGGATCGAAACCAGACAGGAATTGGGTGCGGTCGCCTGCGACAAGGTCGAGGCCGGTGCGATATCGGTGAGCGTGTTCGGATTGCCGCCCTGATCGACGCCGTCCGCGTCGGGGGCAAACCAGCCGCCTGCCGGTAAAACGGTCACGCCCGGCATCAATCCGGCATCAACCGTCAGGGCCGCAATCGCACGACCGCGGTCGTTGTAAATCTCGCAAAGATCGCCATCGATGAGGCCGAGTTCCACCGCATCCACACCGCTCAGCAAAAACTGTTCGGCACCATGCCGTTTTGCGCTCTGGCTTGCCGGAGCATATTCAAGCTGTCCGTGAAGGCGATGCGCGGGCTGCGGTGACAGGAGATGAAAGCGATGCTTTTCCGCAAGCGGCGCACCGAGCCATTCCGCAGGCGGCATCCAGACCGGATGCCCCGGCATGTCGGCATAACCGAAACCGGCAATGGCCGCCGAGCCGATCTCAATGAGGCCGCTCGGCGTCTTTAATGGCGCAGCAGCCGGGTCATTCACGAAACGGCGAAAGTGATCGGCAGGCGCCGGCGCATCCTCACCTTCGTCCAGCGCCGCAAAACCACGAAGACGGAAAGCCTGGAAATCGGGTAGCTCGGGATAACGCTCACGGTATCCTTCATAAATCCTGGCCAGCCATTCGTCGGTGTTCAGCCCAGCATCGAATGACTGGCGCAAACCCAGCCGGTCGGCAACCAGGCAATAAAATTCGTGATCGCTGAGAATACCGGCCGGCGGTTCTACCGCCCGGCGG
This sequence comes from Hyphomicrobiales bacterium, assembly GCA_900469445.1. Lineage (GTDB taxonomy): Bacteria > Pseudomonadota > Alphaproteobacteria > Rhizobiales > Rhizobiaceae > Neorhizobium. The sequence continues at coordinate 28,057 of UBXM01000023.1, read as the reverse complement.
CTATAGACCAGCCAGTTGTCGCGCGAGGACGCGGCGATATCATCACGCTCGAACGGGAGGGCGGACGGCAGCACGATATCGGCCATTTTTGCCGTCGCCGTCCACATCGGCTCGGCGACGATGATCGTTTCCGGCTTGCGGAAAGCCTCCGCCAGCCGGTTGAGATCCTGATGATGATGAAACGGATTGCCGCCAGCCCACCAGATCAGCCGGATATCCGGCAGGTCAAGAACCTTACCGTCGTATTCCACCGTGCCGCCGGGATTTTCCAGAAGCTCGGTAATGCGCGCCACGGGAATGTAATGTTGAACCGGGTTTCTGCCCTGATCGAAAGCCGGCCCTTTCAGGCGCCTCACCGGCTGGCCGACGGAATTGACCGCCGTCAGGCCGAAGGCGAAACCGCAACCCGCCTTGCCGACATGGCCTGCCATCGAGGAAAGCGCAATCGCCGCCCAGAACGGCTGCTCGCCGAATTGCGCCCGCTGCAGCGACCATGCGACATTGATGAGGCTTGGCAGATCATGCAGGTTCTCGGCGATTTCGACGATCGTCTCCCTGGGCACGCCGGAAATGGACGAAGCCCATCCCGCATCCTTGGCTACGCCGTCGATCTCGCCGATCAGATAGCTTTCGAAGTCTGAAAAACCGACGGTGCAGCGGTTCAGAAAATCGCAATCAAACAGGCCTTTGATCAAAAGCGTGTGGCACATGCCGAGCATGACAGCCGCATCGGTATTAGGGCGAAGCGGAATATACCGGACATTGCCGCCTTGCGGAGCATCGCTGGCCGCGGGGCTGAATACCACGATCTCCACGCCTTTTTCCTGGCAACGCTTCAGCCATTCGGTGGCGCGGTGGCTGCCGGTCCCACCTGCCTCCACCTGCGCATTGGTCAGGCGAAAGCCACCGAATGCGACGAGCAACCGGCAATGATCGGCAACGTCGCTCCAGGATGGCGAAGTATCGCAGGCATCCTTGTAATCGGCACCGAGCACATGCGGCAGAAGCACGCCGGCGGCACCATAGGAATATGTATTGACCGACGAAGTGAAGCCGCCGGCAAGGTTGAGCAGGCGCTTGAGCTGGCTCTGCGCATGGTGAAAACGGCCGGCACTCGCCCAGCCATAGGAGCCGCCGAAAATGGCCTGATTGCCGTGCACGGAAGAAACCCGGCGAATTTCGCCGGCGATCAGGTCCGCGGCCTCATCCCAGCTGACGGCGACGAATTCTTCCCTCCCACGCAACCGCCCGCTACCGGCGAGCGGTCCGTTTTCCAGCCATGACCTTCTGACCATCGGGGTTTTGACCCGTTGCGGATGATCGCCAAGCGCGAGGTATCCGAGCCCCATGCCGGAAGGGTCCGGGTCATGCCGGAACGGCAGCAGGCGGGGTTTGCCGTTCGCATCCGCGTCGACCTCATAGGTTCCGAAATGCGTTGCGAACAGGTGCATAGGTCAGGCTCCCAGCACGAAATGACCGCCGCCGAGCGGCTGCAATACGGCCGTCTCGGAAGGCATATTTGCATTGACGTCGAACACCATCGGCTTGCGGTCACGCTCGATATCGGGATCCGGCACCGGAATGGCCGAAAGCAGCGCCTGCGTGTACGGGTGCTGCGGGTTTTCGAAGATCGCCTCGCATGGGCCGATCTCGACGATGCGGCCACGCAGCATCACCGCCACGCGATGGCAGAGATATCGGATCATCGACAGGTCGTGGGCGATGAACAGATAGGCCAGCCCCAGTTCGTCCTGCAGATCCTGGAACAGGTTGACGATCTGCGCCTGGATCGACACGTCGAGCGCCGTGATCGGCTCGTCGGCAACGATGAAGGCCGGGTCCAGTGCAATGGCGCGGGCGATGTTGACACGCTGGCGTTGGCCGCCGGAAAATTCATGCGGGTAACGCTTCATGAAGGACGGGTCGAGACCAACCTTTTTGAACAGGCCGGCAACCCGATCCTGGCGCTCGCTGCGATTACCGCCGAGGCCGTGCACATCGAGGGGTTCGGCCACGAACTCGCCGACCGTCATGCGCGGATTGAGCGAGGCATACGGATCCTGAAAGATGATCTGCATGTCACGTCGGTAGGGTTTGAGCAGGCTCTTCGACAGGCCGGTAATGTTCTGGCCTTTGTAGAGAATGTCACCGGATGTCGGCGCTTCCAGCTGCAACAGGACGCGACCGGTCGTGCTCTTGCCTGAACCGGATTCTCCGACGAGGCCAAGCGTTTCGCCCGGAGCGACATCGAAGCTGACGTCGTTGACGGCCTTCAGAGCCGGAACATTGCCGCCCAGCAGGCGCTTTTCGCCGCCATAGATCTTGCTCAGGTTCTGAACCGAAACCAGCGGCTGCGTTTGCTGCGGAGAGAGTTTCGTCTCGCTCATGGCTGGCCCTCCTGCCCGGTAAGTTCGGCCTGCCCGGCAAGTTCGGCGCGCAGATCGTACCAGGCCGCCACCTTGTGCCCAGGCGTGCTGCCGGCGACATCCAAAAGCGGCGGCACTTCGGTGTGGCAACGTGCGGTGGCGAACTGGTTACGGGGGGCAAAGGGATCGCCAAGCGGTGGTTTTGTCAGGTCCGGCGGATTGCCCGGGATTTGATAGAGGCGGGTGACCCCGCGCTTGCCACCATGCGGCAGCGATTTCAGAAGACCCCAGGTATAGGCGCTGCGCGGATCGTGGAACACCGGACGCACAGGCCCGCGCTCCATGATACGGCCGCCATACATGACCTGAACCGTATCGGCGAGACCGGCGACAACACCCATGTCATGGGTGATCCAGATGACGGTAGTACCGATGCGGCGCTTGAGATCGCGCACCAGATCGAGGATCTGCGCCTGTACGGTAACATCGAGCGCCGTGGTCGCCTCGTCGGCGATTAGCAGTTTGGGATTGCAGGAAATGCCGATGGCGATCATCACCCGCTGACGCATGCCGCCGGAAAACTCGTGCGGATACTGTTTGGCGCGACGGGCGGCATCGGGAATGCCGACCAGTTCCAGCAGTTCCACCACACGGTTGCTCGCAGCCAAAGCCGACATGCCGAAATGGCGGCGCAACGGTTCGGCGATCTGCCGTTCGATGGTCAGCACCGGATTGAGCGAGGTCATCGGATCCTGAAAAACGAAACCAATTTCCTTGCCACGCACTTCGAAGAGTTCGCGTTTCGGCAGAGTGAGAAGATTGCGCCCCTGAAACAACACTTCGCCAGCGACAACTCGACCCGGCGGTGAGGCGATGAGGCCAACCATGGACAAGGCATGCACGCTCTTGCCCGAACCGGACTCGCCGACGATGCCCAGCGTTTCGCCTTCCTCCAGCGTGTAGGAGACGTCGTTGACAGCATGCACCGTACCCGACGGTGTGTCGAATGCGACGGTCAGATTGCGGACTTCGAGCAAGGGCGCCATGTCTGCCTTTTAAACCTCCAGATAACCGCCGGCGGAGCGCGTCAGATATTCGCGACCGTCTTCGGTAATGAGAACGGTGTCGGAAATCTGTGTCGCGCAGATGCCGGGAACACGGATGTTCGGCTCGAAGGTGAAAAGCATGCCGGGTTCGAGCACGAGCGCCGACGCCGCATCCAGCGAGGAATGTTCGTGCGCGCCAAGGCCGATGCCATGACCGATACGGCCGGGAATATTGGCGCCGTAACCACGCGCCTGCAGGCCTTCGCGGGTCTTTTCGAACAGGTCCTTGTAGGGCGTGCCGGGTTTGATCAGCTGGTCGACTTCCTCGCGGATTTCGAGAATGGCGTCGAGCGCGCGGCGATTGGCATCCGGCAGCGGCCCCATCGCCACCGTACGTTCATTCTCGGCATGGATGCCGTTGGCAATCGTCCAGATCAGCACAGAGACAGCCTCGCCACGCTGCGGCTTGCGCTGGGTGGGGTTGTCGCAGTTGAAGAACATGCGCGGCCCCGACAGAACCCAGGTGGCCATGCCATTCTGCACGCCGCCTTCCAGCGAGCCGAAATCGGCGACCTCGACATCGGGATATTCAGCTGCCCAGAGCTTGTTCATCTCGTGCATGGAGGCGATGGCGACTTCGCGCTCGTTGCCACCGGCAGCAAGCGTTGCGACGGCGGTGTCCATGCCGAGATCGGCAACACGCGCGGCAATACGGGCATGTGCAATCTCGTCCGGATCCTTGATCAGGCGGCAATGGTCGATCAGGTGGCTTGCATCGGTGAAATCGGCTTGCGGAAGCGCTGCCTGCAGCTGCTTCATGCGCTGGATCGAGATGAATTCCTCTTCGATACCGATAGTTTTGCCGGCAAGACCGAGGTCACCGAGAATGGAGGCGAGCGCGCCCTGCCAGTTCGGGCCCATCGTTACCTTGGTCGACCAAGCGCCGTAAAGGCGGATATCCGGCACCCAGGCGCTGGCACGGCCATGGTCATCGCGCAGCGCATGCACGAGCATGATCGGATCATGATCCCGCGTCAGAATGGCAATGACCGGATGCGAATAGATGATCGGATTGAAGCCGGTGAAATAAAAACTGTTTTCCGGCTTGAAGGAGACGATCACGTCGATGTCGCGTTTGGCCATGCCGGCCTTCAGACGGCTGACGCGCGGCGGCAGTGAAAAAGCTGTGGTCATCGCATTGTCCTCAATTTCGGATCAAAATAGTCGCGCAGCCAGTCCCCTAGAAGGTTGACGCTGAGCACGGTGAGCACGATGGCGACACCCGGGAAGGTGACGATCCACCAAGCGGTCGAGATATAGACGCGGCCATCCGCCAGCATTCGCCCCCAGCTCGGATTGGGCGGCTGCACGCCAAGACCGAGGAAGGAGAGCGCGGCATCCATGATGATGATGCGGGCAAGCTCCAGCGTGGCGATCACCAGTGCAGGCGTCATCACATTGGGCAGGAGATGCTTGATCATGATCCGCCAGGTACCTGCACCGATTGCATGGGCGGACAGGATGAACTCGCGCTCCCTCAAGGCAAGAACCTGACCGCGAATGATGCGGGCGTAACGAAGCCAGCTGGTTAGCGCCAAGACGATGATGAGGTTGCGTGTCGATGGACCGAGGGCGGCGACAACCAGCAGCGCCAGGAGCATCAGCGGCAATGCCAGCTGGATATCGACGACGCGCATCAGCACACGATCGACGATGCCGCGATAATAACCGGCGACAATGCCGAGCAAGGTTCCGACGATACCACCGAGCACGACGGAGGCGGCTGCGATCGCCAAGGTGATGCGGCTGCCGTGCAGGATGCGTGAAAGAACGTCACGGCCCAGTTCGTCGGTGCCGAGAGGATGCGCACCGGGCGAAAAAATACCTGTCCATGTGGGTGCCGCCATGCGCGCCACCAGATTGGAACGCGTCGGCGACGGCAGGCCGAGATAGGGCGCAAGCAGCGCCGCCAGGACGAAAACGGTGACCAGCAGGAAACCGAACAGGCCGGCGCGGCTTTTGATCAGAGCAAGGAAAAAGGATTTCATCGCATCGCCCCCCTATCGCCGACGGATGCGCGGATCGAGGACGCCGTAAAGCAGATCGACCAGCAGGTTGACGACGATGAAGATTGCGGCGATCAGCGCCACGCCGGCCTGAATGACCGGAAAATCCTGGTTCTGGATGGCCTGCATGATGACACGGCCGACACCCGGCCAGGCGAACACCGTCTCGATGACGACCGAACCGCCCAGAAGTTCGCCGGCAATGATGCCGACCATGGTAACAACCGGGATCAGCGCGTTGCGGGCGATATGCCAGAAAAACACCGTGCGCGGCAGGAGCCCCTTGGCGCGTGCCGTGCGCACATAGTCTTCGCGCATGATGTCGAGCAGCGACGAGCGCAGCAACCGGGCAATGGAGGCCGACACGAAGACGGATAGCGTCAGGCCGGGCAGAACCAGATGCGCCCATGTTCCAGCACCGCCGGTCGGCAGCCAGCCGAGGTCGACGGCAAAGATCAGGATCAGCATGATACCGAGCCAGAAGACCGGTGTCGCCTGACCGAGAAGGGCTGCCACCATGACGATGAATTCGGCAACCGTGCCACGCTTCAGCGCTGCAATCGCGCCGCAGACAGCACCGATGATCGAACCGAACAGCAGGGCCGTACCGGCGAGAAGCGCCGTATCTGGCATGCGCTCCAACACGATATCCATGGCTGGCCGCCCCTGCTGGAACGACATGCCGAAATCGCCGCGCAACATGGAAAACAGCGAGACGACATATTGTTCGAGGATCGGACGATCGAGACCGAGCGCTGTGCGGATGGTATCGATATCCTGCTGGCTGGCACCAACCGGCACCAGCAGCACTGCCGGATCGCCCAGAACGCGGCTGACGAAAAACACGATCGTCACCACGCCCCATATGGCAAGCGCAGACTCGGCCAGCTTGACGAGAAGGTATCGGCTCATGGCGTCCCTCCCGATGACGGGGTTCCGGCGAACATCATTCCGCGGCACCTTTCATTACGGTCGGGATTGCGGCGGAGGCATCGGTCCACTCGTCACCGAGAAGCTCCGGTGTTTCATAGGCGACGAGATTGTCGAAATGGGTCTGGCGATCGGCGACGAACAGGCTGCGGGCAATGCCGCGCGCCAACCGGCGACCGCCATCGCTGACAGCCGGAATATCGCCCGACAGTTTGCCGTGGCTGAGAGAGGCCGGGTAATTGAAGCAGTGGAGAAGGCGCAAGGCCGGGCTGCTGCCGGGTACTTTTTCAGTGAATTCAAAGTCCGGGCCGAGATAGGGCGATGTCGCCAGCTCACCGTTTTCCATGCCCTGTTCAGGCGTGAAGACGTCGCTCCAGAAACGGATCAGCGGCGCGAAATTTTTCAGTTCCGGTCGCTCGGCCAGATCGACGTTGAAGCCGGTCGCGAACACCACGAAATCATAGTCCATGTCGCCACGGGTGGTCTCGAGCACGATTTTGTCGCCCTCCTCCCGAACGCCGGTCACACCGGTGCCGAGAAAAAAACGCCCATTCGGATGGCGTGACACGCGCAGCGTCGAGTCACGCGGCGGTGGCGTCTGGGCGCCCAGCGTGTGCTGCAGAAATTTCCACTTCCAGTCGTCGCTCAGGCCGGCAAAACCGTGAACCACGCCCTGGCTGGAAATGCCGGTGAACTTGTTGATACGCGGCAGATCCTTGCGGCGGATGATCATATCGACGCCGGCGCCCGCTTCCAGCGCGGTTGCTGCGTTGTCCATCGCCGAGGCCCCTGCCCCGATCACGGCGACGCGCTTGCCGCTCAGGCTGGCGAAATCGATATCGTCGGCCGAATGGGCCCAGAAACGGCGATCGAGCTTTTCAACGAAAGGCGGCACGTAACCGCCGCCAAGACCGTCACGCCCGGTCGCCAGCACCACGTGTCGCGCGTAAAGTCGCTCCGTCGAACCTCTTTCGAGATTGTCTGCCGTCACGGCAATCAGATCGTCGCCGACGGACTCGATATCGGTCACGGCGATGCGGTTGCGCACGGGCAGGTCGAGCGCCTTGCGGTACCAGACCAGGTAATCCATCCACTGGCCCTTGGGGATCTTGCCAAGCGCTTCCCACGCCTGTGTGCCGAACTGGGCGACGTACCATGCACGGAAAGTCAGCGATGGAAGGCCGAGCGCCGGACCGGTCAGCTGCTTGGGAGACCGCAGTGTTTCCATGCGGGCATAGGTGATCCAGGGGCCTTCAAGCCCCTGCGCCGCGCGATCGAGACAGACGATGTTTCTGATACCCAGCATTTTCAGCGAGGCGGCGGCGACCAGCCCGCACATGCCGGCGCCGATCACCACCGTATCGTAAACCCGCTGGCCGTCATGCTCGCTCACCGGCACCCATTCCTTGGGCGGCAGCTCGAGCAGGGAAAGGTCTTCGGCAAGCCTCAGTTCGAGATTGGCAAGGCCGGCGGCCGACAGGCTGGACTGGGCGTTCACGTCAAAGCTCCTGTGCACGCTGATCGATACCGAAAGTGGCATCGGCAACGCGTTCGATATGACCGGGATCATGCGCGACGAAACCGGGCATGCGGGCGGATGAAATCCGGATGATCAATTGAATGAGTTCGCGAGCGCTCTCGGGCAACGGACGGGACCCGGCGGAAAAAATGCCCCAGAGGAACGGGATATCGACGTCGAGCGGTCGGATCTCGATATTTTTCAGCTGTATGCCGTAAGCCGTGGCGGGTTCGACAATCGCAATGCCGTACCCGGTGGATGCCAGCTGAAGCGCATTGATGGCGGCATTGGTATCGACCAGCCGTGCAGCGCGGACATTCGCTGCCGCCAACGCCTGATTGACGCGCCGGCGCAAGCGAAACGGATTTGCCATGGTGATGACGCAACGCTCGGCGAGATCCCCGACCGAAATCGTCGCGCGCTTCGCCAGAGGATCGCTCGACGACACGGCTGCAACGCATGGCGCCTGGAAAAGCCCGTGGATTTCCAAGCCGGGATGCTCGACCGGCAACGAAGCGACACAGAAGTCGGCGGTACGCCCGAGAACCGATTGAACCGCCGCCTCGGCGGAGACGCTGCGCAAATGCACATTGCGCGGCGTGACATCCTCCGGAAGCTCCGCCAGCGCCAACGGCACGAGGCCGCTGGCAAAAGCGGGAATGGCGGCGATCTCGATTGGCGGCGGCTCTTCGGCGAGGATGGTCTTTGCCCGCTCCTGTAGCTGGCCGATACCGCTCAGGAAACGCTCTGCCTCGGAATGAAAGGAAATAGCCTTCGGCGTCGGCGTGATCCGAGGGCCGTTACGCTCGAACAGCGCAAAGCCGATCGATGCTTCCAGTTCCTGAATAAGCCGCGTGACCTGCGACTGCGAACGGTCCAGCAGCCGGGCAGCCGCAGTAATACTGCCTGCCGACATCACGGCCAGAAAGACCTCGAGCTGCTTGATTTCCATGAGCGGCTTACAATGCATTTTCTGCAGGGTTGGCATTTATCAATTCAAATATTGCATGATTTAAAGCATATGCAAAAACATAAGTTGCTCACAAACCAAACTTCGCAGGTCATTTCTTTCTATAATTGCAGAATTTTTGGAATTTTCGTTCTCGAATAAGATGCAACGCGCGTTAGGAGCTCAGCGGGGCGTTACGCTTGCATGTAGTAGTGGCGGCCGGCGCCCAAAGGTTTTACTCCGTGTCCGCAGCAATCGGGTAATCCACATCGACGACTATGAAGCCCTGCAGTCAATTAGTTGCAAGGAAAGCCTCGGTACCACGACTTAAAACGAGTGCTTCCTCGATCGTGTGGGTAATGCCGTTAGCGAGGCGCTGCTGACCCTAGACAATTTGCTGCCGAAGAGTGACCGACAGGCGCATGCTGTAAGCGATCTCAATCCGCGACCAGCCCGGTCACCGATCAGCTTAGAAGCGCCAAGCTCACTTGGACGAGGCGGACAACATTGATGAGCGCATCCCAAGCCGCCGCCGGCTGGCCTTGAAGCGCGTCTGAAGCAAACGCCGGCGCAGGAAGATTTCACGGAGAAGATCAGGAAGCTGAAGGCCGAGGTCAGCCCTGAGGCTGTCGAGCTGATCATTAACTCCGCCTTCTGTTACATGCGCGAGCACGCCGACACGGAAACCAAGCAGCCCTTCATCAACCTCGTGCAGCAGTTCGTGCAGAAGGTTGTCATCGGCAAAACCCAGGCCACCAGCCGTCATCCCTTGAGGTCCACGGCCGGATCGCATCGATCCTCGCAGCGATGGAAGTCACGACGACCCTGGAGAAGCAGTTCTAAGGGCTCAAACAGAACGATTATCTGAAGAAGCTTCGCGCCGGTGAGTTGGACACGGAGCAGAAACGCAAAAAGCTCCTCGACGCTTACGCGGAGGAGCTTTCTATGAAGCGACTTGAGTGGGCAAATTGAGGTGTAGATGTTTTGGTTGCGGGGGCCTGAACGCAGGGAGACTTGTAAATTTCCTGGGTCTTGATGGGGACCGAACCTGCGAACTGGTGGCCGTACGCTTTCCTGAGAAAACGCACAGCCCAGATTGCGGGCAATTCGGCGCGAATCCTTTCGCCTCGAAAAGCTGCCGCCTATCTCATACGTCGCGCCAAACCGATTGAAGTCTTATTTCTTTCAGTTCTCTGCCTCCAGCCAACCAACATCATCTCCAGACAACTTGATCGAGAGGGCCGACAGGCTGTCTTCCAGCTCACCGACCGTGCGCGGTCCGATCAGCGGTATGACGGGGAAGGGTTGGGCGATGACGTAGGCGAGCGCGATATGGATCGGGCTGACGCCGCGTTTTCCGGCCAGTTCGATGGCGCGGTCACGACGCTCGAAATTGCTGTCGGAATACCAGCAACGTACGATCTCCTCATCGTCGTGTTTGTCACGCCCTGCCCTGTCGGTAAAAAAGCCCCGCCCCTGGCTGGACCAGGCAAAATTAGGCATCTGCCGGGCATTCAGCCACTGCTTCCACTGATCGTCGGAGGAGGTCACGCAGCCCGGCCAGATCGGATCGAGCATTTCCGCCAGCGCAAAATTGTTGGAAAGCGCCGCTGGCGCCGCCCTGCCATTTTTTTGCGCGTAATCGATGGCGGCATCCAGACGTTCGCGCGTCCAGTTCGAACCGCCATAAATGCCCCGAATGCGACCGCGTTTCACCTCGGCATCGATGACATCGACGAACTCGCCGATCGGAATGTCCGGGTTGTCGCGGTGCATGAAATAGACATCGAGATAATCCGTCTTAAGCCGCTCCAGCGATTGGTCGAGCTGTCTTGCAATCACATCCGGATAGCAGAGCGGCGAATGGGCGCCCTTGCCGATCAGCACGATATCTTCACGCGGCACGGCCCGGCTGGTGTGCCAATCACCAAAAATGCTCTCGGTTTTCCCCGCGCCGTAAACGAAGGCGGTGTCGAACAGATTGCCGCCCGCCTCATAAAAGGCATCGAGCGTGAGGGACGCGGAGGCGAAATTCGGAAAGAACTCGAAACCGAGGGCAACGACGGAAGCCGGCTTGGCAATGCCGGGTATCTGCCGTTTCGGCAGGCTGTTGCCGGCGACGACCTTTGCGCCGCTAATGTTTTTCGTGCGTTGCGCTGCCTTTTCGACCCCGTACTCCAGACCGACCGAAGCACGCCAGCGATCCAGCACACGCAGATTGGCAAGTGTTTCGGCAGCATTCATGCCCGGATAGCCGAATGTCTTTGCACCGGCGCGGATGGCGGCCGTCACTGCATCGACCTCGAAGGAATAGAGGTGGCGGTTTTCGGTGACCTCCACCACTTCGTGTTCATTGCCCCTGAAAATCTCGATCTTTCCCGTGCCGCCCTTGCGACCTCCGGCAAACCAGAAGTCCTTGACCTCGATGCGCCCCTTGGAGCCGATGATGCGCAGCGTGTTGTCCTGGTTCGCCATGATCGAGCACGAGACTTCGGCAACGATACCGCTTTCGAACTTCAGAACGGCGGATGCCCATTCATCGACGCCCGATTGCCCGAGATGGGCGGCACCGGACACGCTGACCGGTTCGGCATAGGATGGGCCGCTGACGGCACCGGCCAGAAGCCGCACCATCGAGACCGGATAACCGCCGACATCCAGAATGCCGCCGCCGGCGAGATCGTTGGAAAACAGCCGATGTTCCGGCCGGAAACCGCCCATGTCGAACCCGAAGCTGGAGCGGATCAAACGGACATCGCCAATGACGCCCTGTTTCACCAGTTCGATGAGCCGCGCCGTCTGCGGATGGAAGAGGTACATATAGGCCTCGCCGACAAACACGCCGGCCTTTTTCGCCTCGTAAAAAATCACGTCGGCATCATAGGCCGAAAGCGCAATCGGCTTTTCCACCAGCACGTGTTTGCCTGCCCGCACGGCTTTGATCGCCCATTCGGCGTGGCCGGTATGCGGCGTGGCGATATAGACGGCATCGATATCGGGATCGGCAAGCAAAGTCTCGTAACCGCTGACAATACGGGCACCGGGAAAACCATCACCCAGCCCCGGCTTGTCGGGGTTGCGGGACGCGATGGCGACAAGTTCGCCCGTAGAAGAGCCGGCAATTCCCTCGGCAAATGTCCTGGCAATCGTGCCGGGGCCGATAATGCCCCAGCGGATTTTTTGATCTGCACTCATGGCATGTCCTTTTCAGTCGGTCTTGGGAGATGAAATGGAAGAATTCAGCGAAGGCGCTGGCCTTCGGCGTCGAACAGGAAACAGCGTTTGGCCGGCAGGCCGACGGTGAGCGTTTTCTGATCGCCGGCATGGCGGGATTCCGGTCGTTCGATGATCAGCGGCTCCCCGGAAACCCCGGCGTAAACGTAGCTGGTATGACCGAGATGTTCGGCGACATGGACCGCCACCGTCAGGTCCGCCTCGCCAGTGCCGGCATCGGAAAAGTGTTCGGGCCTGATGCCCAGAATGACGGGGGAGCCGATCTCGAGGCGGCTGGATATGGGCAGTGTCAGCCTGACGCTTGGATCCGCAACCACAGCCGCCGTCACACCGTCCGGCCCGACGGCATGAACCGTCGCCTTCAGAAAATTCATTTTCGGCGAACCGATAAACCCGGCGACAAACTGGTTGGCCGGATCGTCATAAAGATCGAGCGGGGCGCCGACCTGTTCTATCCGGCCGGAGCGAAGAACGACGATCTTGTCGGCCAGCGTCATCGCTTCGGTCTGGTCGTGGGTAACGTAGATCATCGTTGTGCCCAGCTGTTTGTGCAGCTTCGAAATCTCCACCCGCATCTGCACGCGCAATTCCGCATCGAGATTGGAGAGCGGTTCGTCGAACAGAAACACCTGCGGTTCGCGCACGATGGCGCGGCCGATGGCAACACGCTGGCGCTGGCCGCCGGACAGCTGGCCCGGGCGTCGATCCATCAGCTCGTTGATCTGCAGGATTTCGGCCGCATGCGCCACGCGGCGTTCGGTATCCGTTTTCGGATTTCCGTTCATCGTCAGTCCGAAGGACAGGTTTTTGCGCACCGTCATGTGCGGATAAAGCGCATAGGATTGGAACACCATGGCGATATGCCGTTCCGACGGTTCGACATCGTTGACGACGGTGCCGGCAATCGCGATCTCGCCGCCGGAGATATCCTCCAGCCCGGCAATCATGCGCAGAAGCGTCGATTTTCCGCAGCCGGACGGGCCGACGAACACGACGAATTCGCCGTCCTCGATTTCCAGGTCGGCGCCATGGATGATCTGCAAGGCGCCAAAACGCTTGATGACATTTTTGAGGGTGAGCCCGGCCATGAAGCCTCCGATTATTTTACGGCGCCGGCAGTGATGCCGGAAATGAAATGACGCTGAAGGAAGATGAAAACGAAGAGGATCGGTGCCGTCAGCAGGACCGCCCCCGCCATGATGCCGCCCCACGAAACCTTGGTGAGGCCGATCAGCGTGCCGAGCGCCACAGGCGCCGTCATCATGCCCGGTTTCGAATTGATCAGCAGCGGCCAGAGATAATTGTTCCAGGAGGCAAGGAAGAGGATGATCGACAGCGCCGCCATGGTCGGCCGCGCCAAGGGCAGCGCGATGTGCAGAAAGATCCGCCATTCCTTGACGCCCTCGACGCGGGCCGCGTCGAACAGTTCGGTCGGCATCATTGAAAATGCCTGCCGCATGAACAGCACACCGAGCGAATTGAAGAGTGGTGGCACGATCAGCGCCACCCATGTATTGGCGAGCTTGAACTCGCGCGCCACCATGATGAACTGCGGAATGACGACGACCGCGAAGGGCAGCGTGATGGTTCCGAGAATGATGGCGATCACGACGGAGCGCCCCTTGAAATGATAGCGCGCCAGCGCCCAGCCGGCCATAGAGGTCAGCATCACCGACAGGATGGTGTAGATGACTGCGACGGTGATGGAGATGAACATTGCCCGCAGGAAATCCGTATCGGCCTGCAGGTTCTGAAAATTCTCGATGAAGCCCGTCGAGGGCCAGAGCACGATGTCGGGGCTGAAAATGCCGTAATCCGACATGGTGGAGAACACGAACATCATCCACAGCGGAAACAGCCAGATGATGGCGAGTGGGGTGAGTGCCGCATGCAGCGCCACCCGGCGCATCAACAGCGAGCGGGATTTCGATCTCATTTCGCCTCCCTCCCGAAAAACAGATTGAGAAGTGAGATGGCGACGGCCAAGCCCGCGATCGTATAGGCGATTGCCGAGGCATAACCGAAATTGAGCGAGGTAAAGCCCTGACGGTAAAGCAGGAGGCCCAGTGTTTCGGTGGCCCCGCCCGGCCCGCCGCGATTGGTGATCAGGAAAGGTTCGGCAAACAGCTGCATCGTGCCGATGACGGACAAAACGATGCAGAACAGGATGATGGGTTTCAGGAGCGGCAGTGTGATATGGAAGAATTGCTGAACCTTGCCGACACGGTCGAGCGTCGCAGCCTCATAGACATCGCCGGGAATGGATTGCAGGCCGGCCAGAATGATGATGGCGTTATACCCGGCCCAGCGCCAGGTGACGGCCATGATGACCAGCGCCATCGCGGCCGTGCCGTTGTCGAACCACGAGACCGGCGCAAACCCGACCGTGCCGATGATCTTGTTGATGATGCCGAAATCGGCGCTGAACATCAGGCGGAACACGGCGGCATAAGCCACTTCACCGACCACGACGGGCGCGAAAAATGCGAAACGGTACAGTGGCCGCGCCTTTAGGAGCGGCGAATTCAGCAGCACCGCCATGACGGTGGCGAGCGCAATCATCACCGGCACCTGAATGACGAGAATGATTAGCGTGTTGTAGAGCGCGTTGTAGAAAGCCGGATCAGAGACCAGCCGCCCCCAGTTCATTGATGGCGCAAACCGCCACGGGTTGACGCGGGTATTCTGGAACGAGATCAGGAACGAACTGATGATCGGCCACAGCCAGAAGGTGGCAAAGATCAGCAGGTATGGGGCCAGGAACGCATAGGCGATCCTGTTGTGCACACGCATGGCATCCTCCACTCATCGTCGGCAGGTGAGGGTCGGCCGGGCGCGGCAAGGCGCCCGGTCGGATTGCTCATTCCGCGATGGGAAGGCCGGTGGCCGTTTCGATCTGCTTGGCGGCATCGTCGAGCGCCGTCTTGGCATCCGGGTAGCCATTGGCGAAATATTTCGCCTGCACCGCCTTGTAGACACCATCCGCATCCGCCTGGAATGCGGTGCCGCGCGCCGGCTTGATTTTTGGCAGGGTGGAGAGGATGTCCGTCCACACGGCCTGATCGCCCCAATAGGCCTGCTTTTCCTTGACGAAGGGATCTTCTATCGCCGACAGAAGCGAGGGCACTAGGCCGAAAGATTTCAGCATCGAGACCTGACCTTCATTGGTGGTCAGCGCATATTCCACGAACTTGAAGGCGGCTTCCTTGTTTTCGGAAACCTCGCTGATGGCGAGCGACGAACCGCCGAGATTGGCGGCACGCGGACCGTCCGCCGTCAGGCTCGGCATGGGATAAACGCCCCATTTTCCGGCAAGATCGGGTGAACCCGAACGGATCGTGCCTTCATACCAGGCGCCGAAAACCTGGCTGGCCGTGCGGCCGGCCGTGTTCGCCTGGATCTTTTCGTCCCAGATGGCGGCGGTGATGATGCCGGCATCCTTCATCTGCTTGATCTTGTCGAGCGTGGCGACGCAGGCGGGCTGGTTGATGGTGATCGATTGACCATCGGTCGAAAAGTAACCGCAGCCCTGCTCGTTGGAGAGCATGCGGAACCATTCGCTGTCGCCGTTGAAATCCGCCTGCGCCATCACCGTGCCGGGGTTGACCTCCATGACCTTTTTGCCGGCAGCGAGGAAATCATCCCAGGTCTTGATCGTTGTCGGATCGACGCCTGCCTTCTCATAGAAGTCGCGGCGGTAGAAGACTGCGACCGGTCCGGAATCCCACGGCATCGCATAGGCGGTGCCATCAATCTCCAGTTCCGTCCGTTTGAATTCGGGAAAAAGCGCCTGCTGTTTCGGGGTATAGCCGAGCGCCGTCAGATCCGTGAAACAATCCGGAAAACGGTTCCAGAACAGTTCCGCCTCAAAATTCTCGATCGTGACGATATCCGGCAGGCCATCACCGCCGGCAGCACAGGCAGCCAGTGACTTGTCGAAAACCTGATCGTTGCCGAGATCCTGTACCGCGACCTTGATGTCGGGGTATTTCTTGTTGAACCCTTCCAGCGTGGATTTCAGTGCCGAAGCGGCAACGTTCCAGCTCCAGATGGTAATTTCAGTCGACTGCGCGGCTGCCGGTCCGGTTGCTAAAAGAACAAGCGATACCGTCGCGCCAAGAAACCTGTAGCCCATTGAAAACCTCCCTTTTTCAATTGCTGTTCCTCCACGAACATGAGCAGATTAACGATCGGCAAAACTCTGTCTCGTACAAAGGGAACACGGACCTGTCGGAAAGTAAGATCGAGGAAAAGGCTTTTTACCAGCCGGGTGCGAGCAGCATCGAGGGCATGCCGACAACACTGCAATTCTTTCACGGACATCCACGCGTCATGCTGCGCCCGCACTGGCATGCGCAGATCGAAGTCAACTATATCATGCGCGGGCATGTGCATTACCGCATGGGCGGGCATGATCTGACACTGTCGGCCGGGCAGATCGGCCTGTTCTGGGGCGGCCAGCCGCACCGGATGGACGAGTCCTCGCGCGATTCCATCTATGCCGGCGCGCATCTGCCGCTCGTGCATTTTTTCCGCATGCGCCTGCCCGCCAGCGTTTCCGCCATGCTGATGGGCGGCGCGACGATGCTGACATCGCAGACCGACGCCGCCGACCGCGAAAATTTTCCGCGCTGGTTCCGCTACGTGACATCCGGTGAAGAGATGAAGGCGCAGCATGCGGTGGAAGAACTGCTGCTGCGTGTCGAACGGATTTTTATGGAACCCTACGAGACGATTTCATCCGACAAGATGCACGCTTCCTCGACGGAAACCGGTGCGCCCTCGCCCGCCGTCGTAAAGATGTGCGACTTCATTGCCGCCAATTTTCTGGAAGAACTGGATGCCACCGATATTGCCGAGGCGGCAAAACTGCATCCCAAATATGCCATGAACCTGTTTCGCAAATCGACCGGCATGACGCTGATCAAATACCTGACCCTGCTCAGGCTTTCGCATGCACAGGCAAAACTGATGAACGGCCGGGACAGCATTTTGCAGGTGGCGATGGACAGCGGTTTCGGTTCCGTCAGCGCCTTCAACAAGGCGTTTCGCTCGACGGCCGGCATGCCGCCATCGGATTTCCGCCGCGACACACGTGCCGCGGCGGGTTAGAGTCTGTCCTGACAGACTCTCAAGCAAGCCGGTTGGGTCAGCTCGCCTTTGCCTGCCGCACCGGGGCGCTCTGCGTCCAGGCCGGCAACCAGTCGCGGTGGGCGGTCAGCAGGTCCTCGGTCAGCGACCAGATCTGGTCGAGATCGAGTTCGGCGGCGGTATGCGGGTCCATCATCGCTGCGTGGAAAATGTGCTCGCGGTTTTCCGTCATCAGCGCCTGAACCGTCAGTTCCTGCACATTGATATTGGTGCGCATCAGCGCCGTCAGCTGCGGTGGCAGATCGCCGATGAAGGTGGGCTGGACGCCGTTGTGATCGACAAGGCACGGCACTTCTGCGGCGCAATTGAAGGGCAGCGAGGTGATGCAGCCATTGTTGCGCTGGTTGCCGTAGATGACCGAGGGTTCGCCCGTCCAGACCGAGTTGATGATCGAGGACGCATATTCCTTCGACTGCTTGACCTCGATCTTTTCGGCCGAGCGATAGGCATCCGCCTGGTTTTTCCATTTCTCGATCTGCTCGATGCAACGCTTTGGATATTCATCGAGCGGGATGCCGAATTTTTCGATCAGGTCCTCGCGGCCTTCCTTGATGAAATAGGGCGTGTATTCGGCAAAATGCTCAGAGCTTTCGGTGACGAAATAACCGAGCCGGGTCAGCATTTCATACCGCACCTTGTTGGGGCAGCGCGGGTTCCATGTCGGCTTTGGCGCTTTGCCTTCGCGGTAACCGCGCAAGAGATCGGGATAGAGGTTACGATAGCTGCCGTCCTTCTGGCGATGCTCGAATTCGAGGTAAAACGCCATGTGATTGATACCGGCCGAGCGATAGCGGATTTCCTCGTAAGGGATATCCAGATCATGGGCGAGTTCCATCGCCGTGCCCTGCACCGAGTGGCACAGGCCCACTTGCCGGATGGTCGGATATTTTTCCGCGATCGCCCAGGTGTTGATCGCCATCGGGTTCACATATTGCAGCATGATCGCGTTCGGGCAGACGGCGAGCATGTCCTCGCAGATCTTCCACAGATGCGGCACGGTGCGAAGCCCGCGCATGATGCCGCCGACGCCGAGCGTATCGGCAATCGTCTGGCGCAGGCCGTACTTTTTCGGCAGTTCGAAATCGGTGACGGTGCATGGCTCATAGCCGCCGATCTGGAAGGCGACGACCACGAAATCGGCATTGGCCAGCGCCTTGCGCTGATCGGTAAAAGTTTCCGCCGTGGCCTTCACGCCAAGCGTCGAAATCAGCTTGTTGACGACGATGGCGCTTTCTTCCAGCCGCTGCGGGTTGATGTCCATCAGCGCGATATGCGCCTCGGAAAGCGCAGGCCTTTGCAGCACGTCGCCGATGATGTTTTTCATGAACACCGTCGAACCGGCGCCGATGAATGTGATTTTGGGATGTCCTGCCATCTGTTCCTCCGGCATTGGGCAATAATCAAGCGATTTCGAAAGCAGCCTTCACCAGCCGCTGTGTGTATTCTGTCTTCGGGTTGGAAAGCACGTCGGCGACCGGCCCCTCTTCCACCACGCGGCCGTTCTGCATGACGATGACGCGGTGGCAGAGTGCGCGCACTACTTTCAGGTCATGGCTGATAAACAGGTAGCTAAGGCCACGTTCATCCTGCAGTTTTCGAAGCAGTTCTATGATCTGCGCCTGAACAGACAGGTCGAGCGCCGAGGTCGGTTCATCGAGCAGGATGAATTCCGGCTCCAGCGCCACCGCGCGGGCAATGGCGATACGCTGCCGCTGGCCGCCGGAAAATTCATGCGGGAAACGCGACAGGATGTTGGTCGGCATGCCCGCCGCATCAAGCGCCTCGCGCACCCGCTCCAGCCGCTCGGCACGGTTCGCGCCGAGCCCGTTGACCACCAGTCCTTCCTCGATGATCTGGCCGATCGTCATGCGCGGATTGAGGGAGGAAAACGGGTCCTGAAAAACGATCTGCATTTTCGCCCGCAGCGGTCGCATCTGGGTGCGCGAATGGCCATCGATGCGCTCGCCGGCAAAGGTAATCTCGGCCGTTTTCGGCTGGTTCAGCCGCAAAAGTGACTGGCCGAACGTGGTCTTGCCCGAGCCGGATTCACCCACCAGCCCCAGCGTTTCATGGCGGCGCAGCGTCAGGCCCAAACTGTCGACGGCCACCAGTTCGCGCAGGTCCGGCTTGAAGACACCGCCATGCCGCATCATAAACGAAACCCGCACGCCGCTTGCCGAAAGCAGAACTCCGGCATCCGCCGGCAGCGACCCGGCATTGCCATGCGGTTCGGAGGCCAGCAGTTTTTTCGTATAGGGATGGCGTGGATCGGCGAAGATGCGCTCTGTCGTGTTATGCTCGCGCATTTCCCCATGCTGCATGACATAAACGTAATCGGAAAATTTTTTCACGATCGTCAGGTCGTGGGTGATCAGCACCACCGCCATGCCGCGCTTTTTCTGCAGATTGCGGATGAGGTTGAGGATCTGCGCCTGCACGGTCACGTCGAGCGCCGTGGTCGGTTCGTCGGCAATCAGCACGTCGGGATCGTTTGAGAGCGCCATGGCAATCATAACGCGCTGGCGCTGGCCGCCGGAAAGCTGGTGCGGATATTGTTTCAGCCGCGCTTCCGGTTCGGGGATTTGCACCTGTTTCAACAAATCCAGCGCTTTGGCTTCGGCCTGTTTGCGGTTGACCCTGTTATGGGCCCGGATCGCCTCGACGATCTGGGAACCGATCGTATAAAGCGGATTGAGCGAGCTCATCGGTTCCTGAAAGATCATCGAGATGCGGTTGCCGCGCAGCGCCCGCCGGGCACGCGGCGAAAACTTCAGGATATTGTCGCCGTTGAAACCGACCGTCGCCTTGGGCGAGATGGTTGCCCGTTTCGACAAAAGCCCCATCACGGTGCGTGCGGTGACGGATTTGCCGGAACCGGATTCACCGACGATGGCGATGGTTTCGCCACGATAAAGCTGGAAGGAAATATCCTTCACCGCTTCCACCGTGCCATGCTCCACCTTGAAGGTGACGCCGACATTGCGGGCATCGATGATCGGTGTGCCCTTCTGCGCATCATGATCGAAGCGGTCGAGCGGCGCGTAGTTGTTGACGATAGCAAGAGCCATGTTCTGTCCTCCGCTCAATAGGGATCGACCGCATCGCGCAGACCGTCACCCAGCGCGTTGAACGCAAAAACGGTGACCAGCACGAAGCCGACGGGGGCGAGGATCCACGGATAGGACCCGATGACGGAATAGGTGGATGTGTCCTGCAACATCAGGCCCCAGGAGATGAGCGGCGGTTTGACCGCAAAACCGAGGAAACCGAGAAAGGATTCCAGCAGCACGACGCTCGGGATATGCAGCGTGACCGAAACGATCACATGGCTCATCACATTGGGCAGGATATGCTGGAAGATGATGCGGCGATCGGTGGCGCCGACGGCAATCGCCGCGCGCACATAATCGATACGGGCGAGCGCCATCGATTTGCCGCGCACCTCGCGGGACATCTGCGCCCAGCCGAGCGCCGACATGACGACGACCACGAAGGTGAGGAAGACATGGGTTGGCGCCGTGACCGGGATCAGTGAGGTGAGCGCCAGATAAAGTGGCAGTTGCGGAAAGGCCAGCACGACCTCGACGAAACGCTGGATCCAGGTATCGGCGACACCGCCGAAATACCCCGAGACCAGGCCCACCGTGGTGCCGATGACCGTGACGATGAACACCACGCTCAGCGCGATGGCAAGCGAGATACGCGAACCATGAATGGCGCGCGACAGGACATCCCGACCGAACTTGTCTGTGCCGAGAAAATGCACGGGCTGGCCGTCGGTGGCGCCGAAAAAATGGCGGTCCATCGGGATGAGGCCGAACAGGTTGTATTCCGCGCCCTTCACGAAGAAGCCGAGATAATGCGGATTGTCGTAATCCGGGCCGACGATCGGCTGGAAGGTGACGGGATCAAGCTCCTCGGTTTCGGCGACAGCATAGACGCGCGGAAAGATGCTGAAAGCGCCTTCCTTGTCGGAAAAACTGATGGCCTGCGGTGGTGCGAAACTCGCATGGGTTTCCATCGGGTCCATCGGCGCAAAAAAATTGGCGAAGATGGCGATGAGGAACAGCAGGCCGACGAGAATGAGGCCCAGCATGCCGGTGACGGACCGGCGGAAACGCCGCCAGACCAGCGCGACATAACTTTCATTGACCTGCTGCGGTTCAACAGCCGGCGAGATCATTTTTGTGGTGGTTTGATCGATGGCGGTCATCTCACGCCCTCCCGAATTCGCGAACGCGTGGGTCGAGCAAGGCCAGCATCATATCGGCGATGATATTGCCGATGATAAGCGTTGCGGCGAGCACCATCATGAACGTGCCGGTGACATAAACATCACCCACCGCCATCGAGCCGACAATGGCCGGGCCGACGGTCGGCAGCGAAAAGATGATCGCCGTCTCGATTTCGCCGGTCAGCATGTAGGGCAGAACGACGCCCTGATACATGACCAGCGGATGCACGGCATTGGGCACCGCATGACGCATGATGACAGCGCCTTCCGACAGGCCCTTTGCACGCGCCGTTTCGACATATTGGGCATTCAGCGTGTCGAGCAGATTGCCGCGCATGACGCGCATGTTGTAGGCGAGCCCGCCGAACACGGCGATCGCCACCACCGGCCAGATATGGCTGACGAGATCGACGAACTTCGCCCACGACCAGGGCGCTCCGCCATATTGCGGCGAGAAGAAACTGCCGATTTCCGAAACGTCGTAATGAAAGACCATGAAATAGACGAGCACCAGCGCCATCAGGAAGCGCGGTATGGTCATGCCGAGGAAGGAGACGACCGACAGGACGTTGTCGATCCAGGAATATTGCCGGGTGGCGGCCCAGATGCCGAAACCGATGCCGAACAGCGACGCGAGAATATGGCAGACGATGGCCAGCGCCAGCGTGCGCGGCAAACGTTCCCCCACCACTTCGGCCACCGGCTTGTTGTAATAGAAACTGTAGCCGAAATCGCCGCGGGTCAGGATACCGCTGATCCAGTTGAAATACTGTACCACCATCGGCTGATCGAGACCATGCTCGATACGATAGGCCTGCGCCTGCGCTTCCGCCTGTTCGAAGGATGCGCCGCCCTGGTTCATCAGCTGCGAGCGGATGTAATCGGCATAATCGCCGGGTGGGGCCTGGATGATGGCGAATGTCACCACGCTCAGGATGAACAGCACCGGTATGGCGGAGCCGATGCGGGTCAACAGAAATCTCAACATTTCCGTCTCTCTCCTTTCAGCGGGCGCGTAAAAAGCGCCCGGATTGTCGTCCTCTCCGGCCGCGCTTCACGCGCGACCGGTGGCTTCTTCTGGGAGGGAGATTATTGGGTCGGACCCTTGTCACCCGGTTTTCCGGGCAGCTGCTCGGCAAACAGTTCGTATTTGCCCTGTTTGTCGGTCGCCACCCACATGCGTTCGCGGATGATGGCGTCTTCGGCCCAGTTGAACATGTTGATCGGCGTGCCGGCCGGAACGTTGGAGAAGCGCTTGTTGATGATCAGGGCGCCCGGATATTCCGTCAGGCCGATTGTGTAGAGATTTTCGGTGTAGAGCTTCTGGTACCGCTTCATCAGCTCCGCCTTTTCGGCATTGTCCTGCGATGCGGTGAACTTGTTCACGACCTCGACCATCTCGGCCTCGAAAGGCATCATGTCGACCTGCTTGCCTTCCGGTGCGCGGTGGTTCCAGCTGGTGCGCGGGCCGACCGGCGCAAGCTGCTCGGTATTCTGCACCACCGAAAACAGTTCGGTACTGTTGCGGCGGACCGCCCAATCGAACTGGCCGCCGTAATGTTTGGCGTCTCGCTGGTTGGAATCGAGCGTATTGAGAACGATGCGGATGCCGAGCTTAGCCATCTGGCCCACCAGCCCTTCGGCAAGGCTCTTGTCGGTCGCATAACCATTGTTGACCAGAAGCACAATCTCGACATTCTTGCCGCCCGCAGTCCCGGCCGGGAAATTGACGAAACCGTCATTGTCGGTATCGACCAGCCCGATCGTCTTCAGCGCCGCCTTGGCCTCGTCCAGATTGAAGGGGTAATAGACCGTGGACGCGCGGTCATAAAAACTCGTTCCGGAAGAAAGCCCGCCCGGATAGATGGCGGTGAAAGGCCCCTTCACCAGCGAGTCGCCGACCGCCTTGCGATCGATCGCGGAGGTGACCGCCTTGCGGAATTCCGGGTTGCGGTTGAGTTCACGGATCGCCTGACCACGTTCGTCCGGGTTGCCCCAGCCATTGGCGGAGAAATTCATCAGCAGATTGTAACCCGTGAGGCGCGGGCCGAATGCGAGGCGCGCCGGTGCGTTTTCATCCGCCGCGCGTTTCAGCGAGGCAACAAAGTTTTCCGGCTGCTCGAGATTGGAAATATCGCCCGAGCCAGCCACCGCCTGCACGTCGCGGTCAGCCCAGGTCGACAGCTTGTAATGGATTTCGTTGAGATAAGGCAGCTGCTGGCCCTTCTCGTCGACCTTCCAGTAATAGGGATTGCGGCGCAGCACGATAATGTCGTCGGAACGATAGCTGACCGGCACCCAGGCGCCCATAACCGGCATGTTCATGTATTCCGGCGGAAAAGCGTTCTTGAACTGGTTATAGGTGTTCTTGGAATATTTTGGATGCTGCGGCTTCAGGAGGTGCGACGGTCCGGGGCAGAAGGTCGGATAGGCCATCGTGTAGAGATACTGTTTTGGAAACGCCGCCTTGAACGTCCACTCGACAGTGTAGTCGTCGATCTTCTTGAGCGTTGTGCCCTCGCCAAATGCTTCCGGCGACGCACCGCCACCGAGCGGCGAAACCTGCGGATCGATGACGGCATCTTCCCAATAGAACATCACGTCATCGGCGTTAAAGGCCTCGCCATCGGACCATTTGGCGCCCTTGACCAGATGCATGGTCAGCTTGTGACCGTCTTCGGACCATTCCCAGCTCTTGGCAAGATTGGGCAGCGGTTCGGTATCGGCGGCATTGACCTGAAACAGCGGTGCGGTGCGCGTCAGGCATTCGGACAGCGCGATATCGATGCCGCCCCAGCCCTGGCTCTGGCCGGCAATATAGTTCCAGCCTTCGGGCCGCCCGCCGACCACATGGCGCATCGTATCGCCATAAACGCCGACGCCATCCGGCATGTTGCCGGTCTTGTAGACCAGCGGCTCTTCCGGCAGGCGATCCTTTAGCGGCGGCAGCTTGCCGGTCTTTTCGAATTTTTCGGCAACCCATTCCGGCTGGCTGTATTGCGGCAGCGCCTTGAATTCGAGAATGGAATCACGCGGCACATAGGTGACCTTGCCTTCTGCCGGAAATTTTGGCGGTTCCGGCGGCGTGGTCGGCTCGAACGCGTGGGCGCTTACTGCGATGAACGAAACGCCGAGGCTGAGCGCGGCAATGGTCGAAATTCTGGTCTGAAACGGCATCGTCATTCCTCCCTGACGGCAGTCGGTCTGCCTTGCCTTAATGGCGATGGGGCCGCGACCCGCTCCTCCGGGTCACGGCCTTTCAAAAAATCTAGCCTGCTTTTTTCATGGCGGTCTTTTCTGCACGAAGCTCTTCGATGGACCGGACATTGCGGCGCGCGGCACCCTGCCAATCGCGTGTCTTGACCTTGGAATGCGCCAGCCGTTCCTTGGCGGCGGGCACGGCATCGGCATATTGCGGCAGCCAGCGCGCCTGGGCGACGACCATCTCGTCGACCATCTGCCAGACCTCCTCCGGCGTGGCGACGGCGCCGACCAGCGGATCGTGCAGCACGGCCAGTTTCAGAAGATCGATATCGCCGCTGATGGCCGCGTGAACAGACATGCGCTGAACGTTGATCGACGCCATGCAGGTGGCAGCGCAGGCTTCCGGAATGGTGATGTCCGAAACCATGTTGATGCCGAAGCGGTCGACGAAACCGGGGGATTCGATGATGGCATCCGCCGGAAGATTGGTGATGACACCGTTGTTCTTCACATTGAAATGGCCGCGATAGACGCGTCCCGTCTCCAGCGCTTCGAGAATATGGCTGGCATGTTCGTTGGAACGTTTAGCCGGATCGATCGGCTTTTTCGCCTGTTCGAGGAACTGCGGAAACTCGGTTTCGAACCAGTTGCGGGTTTCGGTCGAGTGGCGCAGGTAACCGCCGGTCTCGCCATGGATCCAGTCCGACATGTCGATCCAGCGGGAAATTTCCTCCGGCCGCTTGCGATACCAGGGCAGGTATTCCGACAGGTGGCCGTTGCTTTCCGTCGAATAGACGCCAAAACGCTTCAGCACGTCGATGCGCAGCTTTTCCTGCTGCGAGAACACCGGATGCGCCTCGAAGGCGGCGACCAGTTCGTCCTTGCCGATCTTGCGTCCGTTCAGCTTCAGTTCGGTGAACCATGTCTGGTGGTTGATGCCGGAGCAGATGTAATCGAGTTCATCGAGCGATTTCGCACCCAGAACCTCGGCGATCTGTTCGGCACCATGTTGCACGCCGTGGCACAGCCCCACCGTATCGACCTTGCCGTATTCGATCGCGGCCCATGTGTTCATGGCCATCGGGTTGGCATAGTTCAGGAATTTTGCGCCCGGTTCGGCGACTTCGCGGATATCCTTGCAGAAATCGAGAATGACCGGGATGTTGCGCTGACCATAAAGAATGCCGCCGGCGCAGATCGTGTCGCCCACACACTGATCGATACCGTATTTCAGCGGAATGGCGATGTCGTCCGCATAAGCTTCCAGCCCGCCGACACGCACGCAGCTGATGATGTAGCGCGCGCCTTCCAGCGCCCGGCGGCGATCCGTCGTTGCCGTCACCTTGGCGGGAAGCTTGTTCGCCTCGATGATCGTTTCGAGGATCTCGCGGATCATGCCGAGATTGCGTTCGCTGAGATCGGTCAGCGAAAATTCCACGTCCTGGAATTCCGGAACGCAGAGAATGTCGGTGAACAGTTTTTTGGTGAAACCGACGCTTCCCGCGCCGATGATAGCGATTTTGAAACCCATGAAGCAAATCCTCGTTGCAACTTCAAAGGCATGACATACGCAAGCGCAGCAACGATGAAACACCGCCATGACAGCAGCATGAATACGGATAAGTGACTGTATTCCGCCGAAATCGCTTCCGCAGGCCCTCCCTTCAACTTCTCCTCGGAATGTGATTATGCGTATTATCAAGAACCGGACCAGAGAAGGATTATGCTATCATGGGTAATTTTGTGCTCAAAAATCTGATAGACGCTGGCCCGGCCTCACGCTCCGTCACGCTGCCCCGCGGTCGCCAGACCCTGCATACGATGCCGACGAGCAGCGGTTACGAGATCAGGCGCGACATCGCTTATGACTGGGACGGGCGGCGGCGCGGCCAAGCGCCTTTCACCGTCTTGCAACACTGCATCAGCGGGCGCGGCAATCTGCGTTATGAAAACCGCACCATGCAGGTGAAGGCCGGCGAGACGCTGCTCGTGCTGGTGCCACACAATCATCGCTACTGGCTGACGCCGGGTGACGAATGGGAGTTTTTCTGGATTTCCATGAACGGCGAAGAGGCGCTGCGCATCCATCGCTCGATCCTGTCGATCACCGGGCCGATCCTTCATCTGCAGCCAGAAACGATCGATCAACTCGCCCATTGTTGTCACCGGCTCATTACCGACGGCGAAACCCCAGGTCTGGCCTCATCCATCGCCTATGAGGCTGCAATGACACTCTACGACGATGTATTCGGCTCACATCCGAATTTCAGTCAGGAATACCGTACCATGCAGCATGTTCTGACCTATATCGAAAACCATCTCGATCAGCGGCTTTCGGTGAGCGATCTGGCAAATGTGGCGGGCTTGAGCCGTGCGCATTTCTCTCGGATCTTTACGGCCAACGAGGGTTTGCCACCCGCCGAACTCGTGCTGCAACGACGCCTGCGCCGGGCGGCAAAACTGCTGACGAAAGCCGCCGACATGCCGATCAAGGAAGTCGCGGCGCTCTGTGGCTTTGATGACGCCAACTACTTTTCTAAAGTATTTCGGCGCCTTTACGGTACCAATCCCAGTGATTTTAGAACGACGGGTATGTATGCAAACGTTTCCGATCGGAAACGAAACTAAAAGCAATCCGGACAATCGTGGAGAGCCGTGACAATCATATCCCCGTCTCCGTCGAAACCGTCATTCCTTCGTAAACTCTTGAGCGGCCGCAACCCTACTCCGTGTTGTCGGACACAAACTCGGTCTTGGCCCATCACGGACAACATGACCAGCTGAGCGCCCTGGGGCTCTAACCCTGATGTATTGCTGCCAATAACGTGGACTGAAGCTTCAGGCCTCTGTCCAATGCACGAATAACTCGGGTTCAGATACGAAAGATGGGAGCGAACGCCTTTGCTCCCCAGTCCGTGCCGCCTCTTCCGGCCAAATCCGCTCATTGTCCCAAGGCTCAATGGAACGAGATTGCGTTCTACGGATTTCCCTTGTGAAATTGACGAAAGGAGCTCAGATGATGGATAGAACACTTTATCTCGTTGGTTCCGCTGTATTCACGACGGCTTGGGTTGGCGGCATGGTCGCCCTCTTGGCCACCGCGATGTAGGCGCCAAGATCCTGAACTGCACGCGAATGCTGGACGCACTCGCGCGGCAAAATTCAAACCTTTTTCTCAAAAATCGAAACAACGATCCGATCGATTGCTTCACAAGGCGATTGAGTGTTGTTTCCGGATGCTGACACCCCATCCCGTCGATCCGACATCCCAAACTGGTAGGATCAATCAGGCCCTGATAGCGAGGCCCTTGTCATCGAAACGGTGCAGTTTGGTCTCATCCGGCGTCAGATAGACGAT
>UBXM01000053.1 GCA_900469445.1 Hyphomicrobiales bacterium | reverse complement strand
TCCCTGCCCCCCTGGCGCCCCCTCGGACGCCCTTCGCCGCTTTCGAAATAGCGCGCATTGAAATAAAGCGCCGTAGCGACGCCATCAAGGCGATCTCCGCAGCGCCAGGCGCGCTCTTTCCACGGCAGGGCGTCCAGCCAGTCGCATAAAGCAACCGCATCCATTTCCACGCTGGCGATCGGGAATTTCGGCCTGCTGCCGAGAATTTCGAGGGCATAGCCGGCGGCCAGCACATTATAGAGGGAAAGATTATCCTCCAGAAAGGGTTTGGATGGATCCGGAGGCGTGAAGGGGTCCGGAAACAGCCCTGTCTTTACATCCTGCATCGACTGCAGGCGGTCGATGATCGCCCTCGCCTCTTGCCCGGATGGAGGCGCGCCGAAACCCGCTGCGATTTCGATTGCGTCACATTGATGTCGAGCGCTTTCGCAGGCCACACCGCTCGCATCTGCCGAGAGATATCCTTCGGGCCGGCGATAATGGCCGAGAACCTCACGCCACTGGCTCTCAGCGATTTCGCTGATCGACCGCAGCGCCTGCTCGACGTCTCCGCGGCGGGACTTTGCGGCCATCGGCTTTTCTCCGCGACGGCGCACGAGCTTTGCCGGCACGCCGGCCATGATCGCCAGCGGCGGAACGTCCTTGTTGACGACGGCGCCTGCCGCGATGACCGCACCATCGCCGATCGTCACGCCATCGAGGATAACAGCATTGGCGCCGATCCAGACATCGTCACCGATGACGATGCCCTTGATTTCGTGGGGCTGACTGTTGATCGGCGTGTTCGGATCGTCAAAACCGTGGTTGAAACCGACGATCGACACCAGCGAGGCGATGCGGACACCATCCCCGCAACGAACCTTTCCCGAGATACAGGCATAGGCGTTGACCGAGCAGTTCGAGCCGAATTCCACGTCTCCTCGGACGAGCGCATGCGCCGCGATCCAGGACCGGTTGCCGACGGTGAGCGCCGTGGTGAAGATACGGGCGTCCTCGGCGATATAGGCCGTGTCGGCAATCCGGGCATTGGCGGTTCGCGCGAGCTTGTCCTTCAGAACCCTTTGTTCGGGACTGTCGGTTTCGTCCGGGCAGCGCTCCCAGGTCATGAATTCCAGTCGCGCCTTGCGATCCGCTGCCGTCT
Source organism: Hyphomicrobiales bacterium (assembly GCA_900469445.1). Classification (GTDB taxonomy): domain Bacteria; phylum Pseudomonadota; class Alphaproteobacteria; order Rhizobiales; family Rhizobiaceae; genus Neorhizobium. The sequence continues at coordinate 57,297 of UBXM01000053.1, read as the reverse complement.
CGTCAGCGCCGGGAGTGGCGGAAATTTCGTGGCTCATCTGCCTGTCCTGTTCATGCCTCGATCATCGAGGCCAGTCCGCGAAGCGAACAACGATCGTCAGCCCAGGATAACCTGCGGCTCGCTCACACCCAGAAATGCGGTCTTGCGCTCGAAGGTCATTCCGGCCAGCGGTTCGGCCTCGCGCGCCTCGGCGCTCATGCCCTGGCAGGCGGAAGTGGCAAAAAGGCTCTGCATATCCCTGCCACCGAAAGCCGGGCATGAGATGCGCGTCGCTTCGAAATATTCAGCCGCGATTTCCTGGCCATCGGGCGCGTAGCAGGCGACGCGGCGGCCACCCCACTGGGCGTTCCACAGGTTACCGGCGGCATCGATCACCGCGCCATCCGGATTGAAGCTGGCTTCGGTCAGATCGATGAACAGGTCCGGTTCGCCCGACGGCCACCCTTCGGCATCCAGCCGGACGCGCCAGATCTTCTTCAGGCGTGTATCGGAGAAATAGGCAAGCGAGCGCTCCGCATCGAAGCAGATGGCGTTGGTGATGCTGATCTTGTCGTAGAGAATGCGAAACTCACCGCGCCAGTAGCGCCATATCGCCCCGGCCTCCTGTTCCGAACGCTTGCCCATCGTGCCGATCCAGAAACCGCCATAGGGATCTGCCCGGCCGTCATTGGAGCGCAGGACCGGGTTGTGCGGGAAGGCCGCCACAGGTTCGCGCTTGCCCGAGATCAGGTTGAAGCTCGAAAGGCCGCTTTCTGCCGCGATCAGCAATTCGTCTCTGGAAAGCCAGCCCGCTGCCGATACATTCTCATCGAACGCCCATTCCAGCGGCTTGTCGCCTTGCCGGCTGAGGAGGAGATTGTTGACGATGTCGAACCAGAAGAATTGCTGACGTTGCGGATGCCAGAAGGCACCTTCACCGAGTTCGCAACGGCGTCGATCGAAAATGTCGTTCATGGGCATTTTAGCTGCATCCTCCCGAAAATGCTGCCGGTCACGTCATCATATGACTTAATGGGCGAATTCAAGTTTTCAGAAATACAGCAGACGAATATCCCCGTCCAGCCTTCGTTTCCGGATCGGGAAAAGCGTCAATTGGACGCAAAACCGCTACAAATCACCTTTCTGCGATTGATCACAATTGAAATTTGTCATACCTATTTAGCGAACACGCGGATATGCCGAAAATCGTTTCGCCTCATTCCGCAGCATCGCGAGGAACAGCTGTGACGGTCCAGACCAAGGTTCGGCCCAAGGGGCCGGGATCACTGGTTTCAAAAGTGGGGGCAAGCCTCCGGCACGCGATTGCGAGCGGCCAGTATTCGCCAGGGCAGAAACTGCCGAGCGAAGTGGAACTGACGGAAACCCACAAGGTGAGCCGCACGGTCATTCGTGAGGCCGTTGCCGCCTTGAAGTCGGATGGCCTCGTGGAAGTGAGGCAGGGCGCCGGCATTTTCGTGCTCGACCCGGCCTTTCAGGTGACTGCAAGCCGCACCGTCGACAAGGCGCGCGTATCGTCTGATCTCGAGGTTCTGGAAGTCCGCGCGCCGCTCGAGATCGAAGCCGCCGGCCTTGCCGCCGCGCGCCGCTCGCCGGCGCAGGAAGAGGCGATTTTCGAGTGCCACAGGCAGGTTCTGCACTGCATCGAACAGAACGAATCGATCCGGCTGGCCGATCTGGAACTCCATTTCGCCATCGCAGATGCGACCAACAACCCGCTGTTCCGGCAACATCTGGAGTTTCACGGCAGCGCGGTGATCCCCCAGTCGAGACCCGTGCCGGACCCGGATTTTGCCGAACAGACCGCCTATCGCCGCCTGATCCACCAGGAGCACGAAGCAATCGTCATGGCGATCTCCGACCGCGACGAAGAGGCGGCGCGCAACGCGATGCGCGATCACCTGAGGGGAAGCCAGGCCCGCTATCGCGAACTGCTGCGCAACTCGCGCGCCACCCCCGGCTGATCCCCGCGGGATCACCCGGCAAGGGGGCGGCTCAGCCGATATCACGCCCCCAGATCTCGATCTGCGTCAGCGCCGGAAAGGGCGAAGGATCTTCGGCCTTGATGAGGCTGTGCAGCTTGATCCATTCGACCGTCTGCTCCGTAATTCGGAAGCGCTGCGCACCGCCGGTTTTCACCAGGGGAAAGCTGTGCACCTCGCCGCTTGAAAGCGTGACGCTGGCATTTTTCCACCAGGCGTCATGCGGGAAATCAGCGCGCAGGTAGAGCACGATTTCATCGACCTTTACCGGACGGCCGAACTCCACCGTCAGCTCCGCTGCCGGGTCCATGTTGATGCCCCAGCTGGTATAGGGCCAGCGGCCATGGTCATCATTGGCCTTTTCGCCGTCGATGGCGTTTCGCGCAGCAAACTGGGTCTCACCGCGGGTCTGGACGTTTGCCGAGGCATGCGGAAAGAGTGTCGCATTGCCCTTGTCGTCCCAGGGGTTGAGGGCAAGGTTTCGCCGCTGCGCGACTTCCTCGGGGCACGCCTTTCGAACATGCAGGCGATGCAGATCACCGGTGAAAGCGCGGGGAGAATAAGGCGCGCGCCGGATCTCAAAGGGGACGGTCAAGCCATAGGCTTCGCCTTTCAGATAGACGAGCGTCGGGCTCATCGCATCATCGAGCGCAAGCACGATATGCCCCGGCTCGGAGGCTTCGACCACGACCTGATCACCGTCTTCGTAAAAGTCGCGAAAGATCAGAAACGCCTCATCCGTATCCTTCGTTTCTGCCCGCACGGCACCGTTCGCGCCGATTACCTTCAGTCTCAGTTCCATTCCGTCCTCCTCAGACGATCTGCAATTTCAGCTGCTTGCCGACAAGCGGAATGCGCAGCCGATAAATTTTCGAGGGCCATGAAATCCGTAGACGCGCGTCGTCGATCTCGATCGTCTCGATTTCGATGTCGCCGCCGCCTTCGATCTCGATACGCCCCAACTCGCCGACATGGATCGATCCGCCACGAACAACCGGCTCTTCACAGGTCATCAAAGACAGGATGGCCGGCAGATCTCCGTCGTGATCATCGATGATCTCCACGCCATGACCGCGGCGCAGCGACACCGTGCGGCGATAGGTTCGAAGCCTTGCCGCTTCTGGGTAAGCCGCGGCGATATCGAGGGAGATCTCCGCCGCTTCCGGTGAAAACACGGCCCGCATATCACGCGCCGCAAAAGCCGCCCCCTCCGACTGCATGACTTCGCCGAATGTCGGCAAATTGTGAAAGGCCGATTGCATCGTCCAGATTTCGTAGCGGCGGATCGAAAAGGTCTTGGCCGTATAGGTTTCGACACCGACATCGATCAGGAACGGCTGGCCGTCCTTGTAGAGCGTGATGCTGCCGACATCGTTGTGATTGTGGCTTTCGCCGTTGTTTCCGCCCTTCACGGCAAGCGCGAAACGCGCGTCACGGGCGATATAAAGGCCGATGCCCGGATAGGACGCATCTCCGGCGGGCGGACCTGCCGCATCTGGCAGCCGGACATCCGTCAGCAGTTCCTGAACGCGGTACCAGAGGTTCCATTCTTCCGGCAGATGCGGCGCAGTGCCGGTAGCGCGATCCCGTGCGGCAAATGCCGCCAGAGCCTCCGACCCGACAGCCTTGCCGAACAGATATTCGCGAACGCTGCAGGGGTCGATGACGGCGGCTGAATCGGCGAAATTGAAATAATAACGGCCGTCCACATGCATATGGAGAATGTATTCCGCCATGTTGCGGATCTTCGGCTCGGTCCATAGCGCCGCCATGCTGCCCGGTGCGACGGTATCGAGGATCGTCATGGAACCGAACAGGCAAAGCGCCGCGTGCCGATAATAGACAACGCCCTCCTCGCAGGCACCGTCTTCTGCATAATCCTTGATGAAACAATCGAGGCTGCCGAGCGCCTTCTCGACGACACGACGTTTCATTTCGTCATCGGTATCGAGGCTGAAGGTCGCCAAGAGAACGTTCTGGGTGATCCACGCCGTCCAGTTGTTCATGCGCTCCGCACCATTGCCCATCCACCAGAAATGGGTGCCGAGGTAAGGTGCGAGAATTCGGACATGGATCTCATGTTCGATACGGCTACGGATAACGGGGCTGACCTGATGCAACGGCCCACCGAGCAACGCCGCGACGGTGGCCAGCAGCGCCCCGGTTTCGGCGGCGAAAAGATCGATGACCGGGCGCGTAACATCCGGCAGAGGATGACGCATACCACCGCGTTCATAGGAATTATGCGCCGGCAGCTGCCAACCGCTTTCCTCGCAGATCAGCATGACGCCATCGACGATCGACGACAGAAAACGCCCCTCGCCCTCAACCAGTTCGCCAAGCACGAGATCATTCAGCATCCGGCGACGGGAGAAATAGGCGGCTTCGAAATCGGCCCGGTTGCCGGTGATCGAGAACTGCCGGTAGTCCAGCGCTCTGATCACCGACCAGCTGCGACAGGTTGCCGCTTCGGCATCTTTCAGCACATGCGCCTTCAACTCATCGGCGACATTCCGCCAGGCGCTTCGATCATCAAATGGAGCACCGGGAAGAAATCCCGAGAAAACCGAGGGTAGGCGCGCTGCAGCCTCGCGAAACATCGCATCCTCCTGCCATGAAAACTGCGTAGGGTCCGGCCTATCATATGTATTTTGGGTTTTCTACAGGATTCGTATTATCCATTTAGAAGTTGTTTGACCAATATCGTGGATGTGATATGTCGATCGTGGGAGGAGGCACGGAAGGCAGATCAATTTTCTGCTGTGCATCCGCGGATAAGCTCTCGAACGAGCGTCGTCTGCGGCATCTTTTTTCGGAGGAGTATGATGGCTAACTCTACCATTGCCGCTGGCGACACGCCTGTTGTGACGAGGCGGCGCAAGGTCGTGTCCAAACGTCGCCGCAAGGTGCAGGACGCGCTTATTGCCTACTCCTTCATTGCTCCCAATTTTTTAGGTTTTGCGGTTTTCACGCTGGGGCCGATCCTGTTTGCCTTCGTGCTGGCCTTCATGCACTGGGACGGCAGCAATGAAATGACCTTTGCGGGCCTCGCCAATTTCTGGCGCCTGTTCGAGGACAAGGCCTTTATCGACGCCTTCTGGAACACGATCATCTATACGGTGGCCTCGGTTCCCGCGACGCTGGTCTGCGCGCTTGGCCTTGCTATTCTACTCAATCAGAAAATCTTCGGCCGTGATTTTTTCCGCACCGCGATGTTTTTTCCCTATGTCGCCTCGCTGGTGGCCGTTGCCGTCGTCTGGAACATGATCTTCAACCCGGAAATGGGTCCGGTGAACATGATCCTCTACACGCTCGGCCTCGACCCGAAAAACATGCCGGGCTGGGCCGCCGACCGCCATTGGGCCATGGTCACCGTCATCCTGTTCGGCGTGTGGAAGAGCATGGGCTATTTCATGGTCATCTATCTGGCCGGCCTGCAGGGCATCAATTCCGAGCTTTATGAAGCCGCCGATCTGGATGGCGCCAATGCCTGGCAGAAATTCCTTTACGTCACCGTACCGCAGCTCGGCCCGACGACCTTTTTCGTCACCGTCATGCTGACCATTCAGTCCTTCAAGGTGTTCGACCAGATCTACATGATCACGCAGGGCGGGCCCGGCACTTCGACCCTCGTGCTCGTTTATCACATTTACAACGAGGCCTTCATTTCCTGGGATCTCGGTTATTCCAGCATGATCGCACTCGTCCTGTTCTTCCTCGTGCTGGCCGTCACCGTCGTCCAGTTCCGCCGCCAGAAGGAGGACTGAGCCATGCGCATTGCCGGCCAGAAACTCACCGGAAAACTCGCCGCAATTTACGCGACGGTCATCATCATCACCATCGTGATGCTGCTGCCTTTCGCCTGGATGCTATCGGCCTCGCTGAAACTCAGCAGCGAAGTGTTCGTTTTCCCGATCGAATGGATCCCGTCCAACCCGCAGTGGTCCAATTACGTCGACATCTGGACGAAAATCCCGCTGGCGCTGTTCATCTACAACACGTCCAAGTTGACGATCATCGTCACGCTGTTGCAGCTGTTCACGTCCAGCTTTGCCGCCTACGCCTTCGCAAAACTGCATTTCCCCTACAAGAACGCACTGTTCCTTGGTTACATCGCCACCATCGCTATGCCCTGGCAGGTCTACATGGTGCCGCAGTTCCTGCTGATGCGCGAATTCGGCCTCAACAACACGCACTTAGCGCTGATCTGCCTGCAGGCCTTCACCGCTTTCGGCGTGTTCCTGATGCGGCAGTTCTACATGTCGATCCCGACCGAGCTGTGCGAAGCAGCGCGTATCGACGGCATGAACGAATACCAGATCTGGGCAAAGATCATGCTGCCGCTGTCGAAGCCGGCGCTTTCCACGCTGACGATCTTTACCTTCGTCACCACCTGGAACGACTTTCTGGGGCCGATGATCTACCTGACCAAGACCGAGCTGAAGACGATCCAGATCGGCCTGCGCATGTTCATCAGCCAATACTCGGCCGAATACGGACTGATCATGGCCGCTTCCGTGGTGGCGCTGATCCCGGTCCTGATTGTCTTCCTGTCGCTGCAACGCTTCTTCGTCGAAGGCGTCGCATCCTCCGGTATCAAGGGTTAAGTTCATGAACGCCATTTCCCCCATCGCTCCACAGCCGATCACCGATGAAGAGGTGAAAACCGCACTCGATATCGCCGTGGCGCAGATCCGTCGCAATCTGCCGGAATTCACCTACTCGGCGCAGAACCATTCGAGCGTCGGCAATTTCTATCCGGCCGTTGCCAACGACCAGTGGACGGCCGGTTTCTGGCCGGGTGAAATCTGGCTGGCTTACGAGCATAGCGGCGACAAGGTGTTTCAATATGCGGCGCAGATCCAGGTGCAGAGTTTTCTGCACCGGATCGAAAACCGCATCGAGACAGACCATCACGACATGGGTTTCCTCTATTCGCCCTCCTGCATTGCCGCATGGAAACTGGTGGGCGATGATGATGGCCGAAAGGCAGCACTTCTGGCCGCCGACCAGCTGCTGGAACGTTTTCAGCCGATCGGCCAGTTCATTCAGGCCTGGGGCCGCAAGGGCAACCCCAACGAATACCGCTACATCATCGATTGCCTGCTGAACCTGCCGCTGCTCTATTGGGCGACGGAACAGACCGGTGACCCAAAATACCGGGATATCGCGCTCGTGCATGCCCGCACGACGCTTGCCAACTCGGTGCGGCCCGACAATTCCACCTATCACACCTTCTATATGGACCCCGAAACGGGTGCACCTGTGCGTGGCGTGACCAAGCAGGGATATGCTGACGACAGTTTCTGGGCGCGCGGTCAGGCCTGGGGTGTGGCCGGCATGGCGTTTTCCTATCGTTACGAACGCATCGACGAATACCGCGATACGTTCGACCGCCTGCTCGCCTTCTATCTCGAAAAACTGCCGGCAGACATGGTGCCCTATTGGGACATGGTATTTACCGATGGCAACGAAGAGCCGCGCGATACTTCGGCGGCCTCCATCGTTGCCTGCGGACTGCTGGAAATGGCCGATCTCGTCGGCGGCGAAGCGGCGGACCGTTACCGCGATCTCGCCCGCCGCATGATCAAGAGCCTCGCCGATCATTATGCCGTCAAGGACCCGGAAATTTCCAATGGGCTCGTGCTGCACGGCACTTATTCCAAAAAATCCCCCTACAACACCTGCCGCGGCGAAGGCGTCGATGAGTGCGTGTCCTGGGGGGACTATTATTACATGGAAGCCCTGACGCGCCTTTCGCGCGCATGGTCTTCGTACTGGTGAGAGATTGAACCGATGGCCAGCATTTCACTGAAGAAATTGAACAAGACCTATGGTGCCCTGACCGTTGTCCATGACATCGATCTGGAGATTGCCGACAAGGAATTCATCATTCTGGTCGGCCCGTCCGGCTGCGGAAAATCGACGACTTTGCGCATGATCGCCGGCCTCGAGGAAATCTCCGGCGGCGAACTGATCATCGGTGGCGACGTCGTCAACGACGTGCCGTCGAAGGACCGCGACATCGCCATGGTGTTCCAGAACTATGCGCTTTACCCGCATATGACCGTCTACAAGAACATGGCGTTCGGTCTGCAGCTGCGAAAGGCTTCGCGAGAGGTCATCGACCAGAAGGTTCAGGAAGCGGCAAAAATCCTCGACATCACGCATCTTCTGAACCGCAAGCCCAAGGCGCTTTCTGGCGGCCAGCGGCAACGCGTCGCTTTGGGTCGCGCCATGGTGCGCAACCCGGAAGTGTTTCTGCTCGACGAGCCGCTGTCCAACCTCGATGCAAAACTGCGCGGCACGATGCGTGCCGAGATCACCAAGCTGCACAAGCGGCTGAACTCGACCTTCATCTACGTCACCCACGACCAGATCGAAGCCATGACCATGGCCGACCGCATCGTCGTCATGGCCGATGGCCATATCCAGCAGGTCGATACGCCGCAGAACCTCTATGACCGCCCGATCAACATGTTCGTGGCCGGTTTTATCGGCGCACCGCAGATGAACATGCTGCCTTCGAAGATCGAAAAGCGCGGCGAAGGATATGTGGCGATCTTCGACGGCCGCGTGCTGCCGATCCCGGCAAGCTTCGACATGGCCCGCATCGCTCCATACGAAGGCAAGGAGGTCGTCGTCGGCCTGCGGCCGGAGAACTTCCATGAGCTGGCGCCGGGCGACATCAACCCGGAAAACATCGCGCCCTTCGATGCTGTGGTCGATCTTGCCGAACCGATGGGTTCCGAGATCCATCTCAATATCACCGCAGGAAACAAGGCCATGACCGTGCGTGTTTCGCCGCGTTTCAAGGCGAAGACGGGCGAAACCGCCAAGCTGGTCGTCGATACGACAAACATGCAGCTTTTCGACAGGGAAACGCAACGGTCGATCCTCTACTGACGAGGTCGCACCTGGAGGAAGGCCATGCAGTGGCTGCGGGACATGTGGACGAAGGAAGGGCCGGGCATTCCCAAGAATGCGCCGAAGAAGGTCGGCCTTGCCCTTTTCGGCCAGACATTTGCCCGTGAATGGTGGGAGATGGTCAAGTTGAACATCCTCTTCATCCTGGCCGCCCTTCTCATCATCCCGCTGCCGGCGGCACTCGCAGCCATGGCCTTCGTCTGCGTCGCCTTTGTCGAAGACCGCAATACCTATCTGCTGCGCGATTTTCTCGAGGCACTGCGCCGCTATTTCTGGCGGGCGACGCTGTGCGGCCTGCTTTTTGCCGTCGCTATCGGCCTTGGCGTCTACGCCATCGGCACATACGCCTCGGCGGCGCGCGACAATCTGATGATGGCGGTGCCATTGACGCTTGCGCTGGTCGTCACCGTCTTCATCACCATCACGGCCTGCCATTTTCTGGTGCTGATGGTGATGCGCGATCTGCCGGCCAAAAAGCTGCTGCAGCTTTCCGCCATCGCTTCGGTAATTCGACCGCTGCCGGTGATGGCTGCATTGCTTTTCGTGGCGGGCCTGTGGCTTGCCCATATCGCATTTTATCCCGTGTCGGTGTTCATGCCGGCCACACTCAATTTTTCTCTCGGCATGTTTGCCATCGCCTTTGCCGCGCACAGAGCGGCCGCGATCGTGCTTGCCCTGCCTGTTGCGACACAGCCCAACCTCCAGACAGAGGCGGCCGCCGCAAAGCATATCTGAACCAGAGACAACCTTAGGGAAGGAGAAACAGGATGTATTTGGAGACTTTCGGGAGAGGCATGAAGCTCACACTCGCGAGCCTAGCGCTTGCGGCATCGACCGCAGGTGCGGCGCTGGCGCAATCCGGTGACGCCGTCACGCTGCGCTGGGCGCTGTGGGACTGGGACAAGGTGGCCTATTACAAGCCGCTGATCGAGGCCTATCAGGCCAAGAACCCCAATGTGAAGTTCGAGCATATCGACCTCGGCTCGCAGGATTATCAGCAGATGATCGCCACGCAGCTGGCGGGTGGTTCAAAAGATATCGACATCGTCACCGTCAAGGACGTGCCGAACTATACGAACCTCATCCGCGCCGGTTCGATCATGGATTTGTCGAGCTATATGAAGGAAGCCAACATTGATCCGGCTTCCTTCGGCGGTCTGGCCGAGGAAATGACGGTCGACGGCAAGATCTATTCGCTGCCGTTCCGCTCGGATTTCTGGGTCGTCTATTACAACAAGGACATCTTTGACAAAGCCGGTGTGCCCTACCCGACCAATGACATGACCTGGGCACAGTTCGACGAGACGGCAACGAAGCTTGCCGGCGGCATGGGTGTCAACAAGACCTATGGTGCGCTTCTGCACACCTGGCGTTCGACCGTGCAGCTGGCCGGTATTCAGGATGGCAAGAACACGCTGGCCGGGCCGGATTACACCTTCCTCAAGCCCTGGTACGAGCGGGCGCTGAAGCTGCAGGAAGACGGTGTCGTGCCGTCTTACGCAACACTGAAGACTTCCAATACCCACTATTCCGGCCCGTTCTTCAACGGCACGATCGGCATGCTGCCGATGGGGACATGGTTCGTCGGCACTCAGATCGCCAAGGTCAAGTCGGGCGAGAGCAAGAGCAAGAACTGGGGCATCGTGAAGTTCCCGCATCCGGACGGCGTTGTTGCCGGCACGACGGCCGCACAGATTTCCGGCCTGTCGGTGAACAGCAATTCCAACCACAAGGAAGCGGTGCTCGACTTCATCAAGTTCGTCACCAGCTCGGAAGGCGCTTCGATCATCGCATCCACCGGCACGATCCCGACGGTGCGTACGCCGGAAGTGACGGCCAAGATCGCCTCGCTCGACGGTTTCCCGCAGGACGAGACCAGCAAGGCGGCACTTGAGCCCGGCAAGTCCTACCTTGAAATGGCGGTGACACCGAATGCCGCCCGTATCGAGGTCATCCTCAACCGTGCGCATGATTCGCTGATGACCGACAATATCTCGATCGATGACGGTCTGAAGGAAATGACCGATGGCGTGAAGGCCATCAAGTAACACCTTTGCCCCCGCGGTAACCTTGGTTGCCGCGGGGTTTTCTTTTGTCCGCGAAAACCCTTCATGCCCCGACGAATGACTGGAAGTCCGATGATCTATGATCCCGCCCGCGCCAATCCCCTTCATGGCAATCCCCTCAAAACGCGCGATGACGTCGCGAAAGCGGTCCTGGATCTGTTCAAGCCGCTGCTTGCCTATTTTTCCGAAGGCGGCGCGCGGGTGCGGCTCAGCGCCACCGGTGCGCATTTCGACCGTGCGGCGGCAGATCTCGAAGGTTTTGCCCGGCCGCTCTGGGGCATCGTGCCGCTCGCTGCCGGCGGTTACGATTTCCCGCATTGGGAGCTTTATCGCCGTGGTCTCGCCAACGGCACCGATCCGAACCACCCGGAATATTGGGGTGACGTTTCCCGCACCGACCAGCGGCAGGTAGAGCTTGCCGCCATAGGTTTTGCCATCGCCATGGTGCCGCAGTTCATCTGGGAGCCATTGAGCGACGCGCAGAAAGCCACTGTTGCGGCCTATCTGATCTCGGCACGGAGCAAGGAATTCGTCGACAACAACTGGAAGTTCTTCCGCGTTCTGATCGATCTCGGACTGACCCGAGCCGGCGTGGATTTCGACCGGTCGCTGACCGAGCAATATCTCGATGAGGTCGAAGCGTTCCGGCTCGGCGAAGGCTGGTATCGCGACGGGCCGGTGAAGCGGGCCGACCATTACGTTCCGTTTGCACTGCATTTCTACGCGTTGATCTATTCCGTCATCGCCAAGGAAGACACCAAGAGAGCTGCCGCCTATCGCGAGCGCGCACACGTCTTTGCCAAGGATATTCGCCACTGGTTCGGGCCGGACGGTGCAGCGCTCGCCTTCGGGCGCAGCCAGACCTATCGTTTCGCCTGCGGCGGCATCTGGGGGGCGCTCGCCTTTGCCGGGGTCGAGGCGCTGCCCTGGAGCGAGATCAAGGGCTATTACATGCGCCATATCCGCTGGTGGTCGGACCTGCCGATTGCCGAACGCGACGGCGTGCTGTCCATCGGTTACGGTTATCCGAACCTGATGATGAGCGAGAGCTATAATTCCGCCGGTTCGCCTTACTGGGCACTGAAATTTTTCCTGCCGCTGGCCCTGCCCGCCGATCATCCCTTCTGGACGGCTGACGAGACCCCTGCCCCGAGCTATGCCGATCCGGTACCGCTGAAGGAAGCCGGCATGGTGGCCATGCATACGCCGGGCAATACGGTCGTGCTTTCATCCGGTCAGAGCCATGACAAGATGCTCGGCGCCAACGAGAAATATTCGAAATTCGTCTATTCGACCCGTTACGGCTTCAACATCGAACTCAACGACCGGCATTTCGCTGCGGCAAGCTTCGACGGGATGCTGGGCCTTTCCGACGACGGCATACATTTCCGCATGCGCGAGACGCTGGAAGAGGCGTTGATTGCTGGCGACAAGCTCTATTCCCGCTGGAAGCCATGGGATGACGTCACTGTCGAGACCTGGCTGCTGCCGGCCAATCCCTGGCATATCCGCCTGCACCGCATCACCACCCCGCGTCCGTTGCAGACGAGTGAGGGCGGGTTTGCAATTTCACGCGCGGATTTCAACGCCGATATCGCGGAACATGATGAAGGGAGCGCCATCTGGCGCGGCCAGACGGATACCAGTGCCATTTTCGATCGGTCGCCGTCTTTCAGACGCAACGGCATGGCCATCAGCGCCATTGCCAACAGCAATCTCATCCACGCCAAAACACTGGTTCCGCAGCTTCGCGGAGAAATCCCGGCCGGAACGACCGTGATCGCAGCTGCCGTCGTCGCGCTTCCGAACACCGATCTGAGCCCGGACCTGTTGCAAAGCCCGCCGCAATGCCCCGAGATCGCGGAACTGGAAGAGTTTTTCCGTCAGGAAGGCATTCGCGTTCCGGTTTTCGGCGATTGAACGCGATCCCGTCTTTCCGGATTTCATCCGGAAAGACTAAAACACGGCGCCACTTTCGGGAGATATGCTTTATCGGGGTGAAAAATCGACAAGCGAGATATCGACGGACCAATCATAATCTTCCGTATTGATCCTAGCGGGTCTGGGAGGCGCAAACCCGAGCGGAAGCAGCCCTTGGCAGGTCATCGAGGCCTGCCCCGGTGCGATGATCGTGTCGTCTCGGAGGAAGCCGCGATAGGCGATCGACGAATGCCCCTTCAGGCGCCCTATGAGACTGAACGAGACGCGCTGGACTGCGGTATTGTTGCCATTGAGGAATTCGACTGCGAGCTGCTTTGACGGGTCCGTACATGCGGCCGGATCAACCGACACTTTTGCCGTGATCGCGTCCTTGGTATTCTCACGTGTCGATGGTTGCAGCGCGGTTGCAAGGGCGACGGTGATGCCGATGATCGCCACGAGAGCCAGTGCCGGATAGGCGGCGCGTCGATTGAAGAGAAACAGCAACCCCACCAACAGGATCGCGACGGCTGCGGCCCAAGCCATCACTTCACCTGTGTCATCGAGTTTGTATCCATAATTCGGAAATAAGCATCTCACGCGGACAAGCAATAGCTTAAAGGGAAATTGAGCTGTATCGCCGCACACTTGCTAGTGATTGCAGCGGGAAGCAATCACCGCTCGAACGGTTGCGCCCCCGATGGAAGCCGGGCGACAGACGCCAGTGGAACAGCGTAACTTCATTGCAATGTTTGGCGTATAGCTTCAGGTTATGTTCTGGGGCAATCTCCGAAGAATGGTCGCGATGACCGTGCTGAGCCTTGTGATATTGGCATCTCTGGCTGCCGATCCCCTGCGCGCGGACGAAACCCTGGATATTCAAAGCTCCTGCTGGGCGTCCGGCGACCTATCGGACGATCCCGCCGCGATCATCCGTGCGCCCGAGCGTTGGACATGCGGGGATCAGACCTATTCGCTCGAAGGCGAGCGGGTATTTCTGCGCTTCGACATCGGCCCCGATGATGCATTGCCTCAATATCTCTTTTCCAGACGCAGCGCACTTGAAGCCGTGCATCTGCTGGCCATTGACCGTGATGGAGAAATACGTCGCAACTCCTTCGCCGCGGGTGATCTGACAAGCTCCCTGCGTGGCGGATATTTCAAGGCGTCTCTGCCGGGCGTGACGCGCGACACGCAACAGGTGGTCGTCGCCTTCGATCTGCCAAGTCACCGGATGACACTGGAAAGAGCCTATCTGGCTCCGTCCGACCTTCTTCTCGGTCCTGACTTTCTGCGCTCGCTTCTGCTTCTGGCGCTTCTTGCCGGCATGTTGTCCATGCCGCTGATTTTCAATGCAGCCTTTTACCGGATACTGCACGAGCCATTCGTGCTGTGGCACTCGTCGCTGACGATCTCGTTGCTGCTGACGATCGTGGTGTCATCGGGACTTGCCGTCGTCGTCTTCGATCCGCCGGCCATGACTCTGAGCTGGATGACGACGGTCATTTTCGGCCTCACGGTCGCTTCGGGCGCGATGTTCACCTACAGCTTCATCGAGCCCGGCCGCCTGCATCCGTTTCTTCGTCAGGCGCTGCTATATTGCGCCATTTGGGCAATGTTCCTGAGCGTGTTTCACGCTGCGTTTCCCTTCGTCGCCCGCCCGATCCAGTCGCCCGTCTACACGGCGGCCTTCGCACCGATCCTCGTCATTTTCATCCTGTCCGTTGTCGACGCCCTGCGGCGTGGCAGCCGCGCCGCCAAGTTCCAGGCGATCGGATATGTGCCGGTTATCGTGGCAGGATTGGTGCGTCTGATAACCGGCGTGGTTCCCGGGCTGGAGAGCAACGATGCCATGCTGCTCTTCTATGTGGGTTGCGTATGCGAAGTCCTGTTCACCACTCTCGGCGTGGCAGACCGCTTCATGACGATCAAGCGCCAGAGAGACAGCGCACGTTTCGAGGCCGATGTCTTTGCGCGCCTGTCGGATTCCGATGCGTTGACCGGGCTGCTCAACCGCCGGGCGATCGACCGGAATTTCGAGAGATACCGCTCCGAGGGGTATCGTGCGCTCGCCGTGCTCGACCTCGACCACTTCAAGTCCATCAACGACGTCTATGGCCACGGGGTTGGTGACGAGGTCCTGAAAGCGGTGGCCGAGACGCTTCAGGCCGACCCGCAGATCCATGCCTTCCGCCTCGGCGGTGAGGAGTTCGTGCTGCTCGTACGCGGCGAGGATGCCCAGTTGCGGGCAGAGCGCCGGCGACAGGCGATCACCGCAGCCGTCGCAAACGCCCTGCCCGATCTCGGACAAGCCGTTACAGCAAGCATGGGCATGACGAATGCACTGCCGGACACCGATGCAGGCTTCGTCGAACTCTACAAACAGGCAGACGGATTGCTTTACGAAGCCAAACTTGCCGGCCGCAACAGAACCAAAGCGATGCTGGTATAGGGATTTTCGCTATCCTCTCCCAATTCGACGGGATTGAACCGCGAATGGCGGCAACGGCTGCACTGCCTGGATGCGCAGCAGTGCAGACACGCGACCAGCGCCCCGCCGATATCGATCACCTGCCGTTGGCCTTGCGCCATTCTGCGAACATCGAAAGATTGCTTTCGTCGGTTGCCGGATAAAGCCCGATGATCGTGTGGCCGGCCTTCACCCGCTCGACGACGAAATCCTCGTAGGCGGTCATTTCGACAGCCTCATCGGCGATCTCGTCGGCGATTTCAGCCGGAATGACGATGACGCTGTCGTCGTCGCCGACCATGATGTCACCGGGAAAGACCGCAACATCTCCGCAGCCGATCGGCACGTTGATATCGATCGCCTCATGCAGCGTCAGGTTCGTCGGGCTGGACGGCCGGTTGTGATAGGCGGGCATATCCAGTTCACCGATCGTCATCGCATCGCGAAAACCGCCATCGGTGACCACCCCTGCCCCGCCACGCACCATCAGCCGGGTGATCAGGATGTCGCCCGCAGACGCTGCACGCGGATCCTTGCGGCTGTCCATCACCAGGACCGAACCCTCCGGGCAGGTCTCGATCGCATGGCGCTGCGGATGTTTGGGATCACGGAACACCGTCATCGGATTGCGGTCTTCGCGTGCCGGCATGTAGCGCAGCGTAAACGCCGGGCCGACCATGTTGCGGCCCTTGGCGCGAACGGGGCGTACATCCTGGATCGTCTGGTTCTTCAGGCCGCGCTTGTAAAGCGCGGAGCAGAGCGTCGCGACGGAGACGCCCATCAGTTTTTCGCGGGTTGAAGGGTTCATTGCTGCTCCTTGACGCTTCATCAGTTGATCGCCGGCTCGGGCACTTTGGCGCCGAACTCGGTCTTCAGGAAATCGAAATCACAGCCCTTGTCGGCCTGCTCGATATGCTTGGTGAACATGAAGCCGTAGCCACGCTCATAGCGTGGCTCCGGCGCCACCCACGCAGCCTTGCGCGCCGCAAGTTCCTCGTTTGAAACCAGCATGTTGAGGCTGCGCGCCGGAATATCGAGCTCCACCATGTCGCCGGTCTTCAGCAGCGCCAGAGGCCCGCCGACAAAGGCTTCGGGTGAGGCATGCAGCACGCAGGCGCCAAAACTGGTGCCCGACATGCGGGCATCGGAGATGCGCACCATGTCGCGCAGGCCGAGCTTCAACAGTGCCTTGGGCATCGGGATCATGCCCCATTCCGGCATGCCCGGCCCGCCTTGCGGCCCCGCATTGCGCAAGACCAGCACTGTTTCCGGTGTCAGCGGATAATCCGGGTCATCGATGATCTTCTTCAGCTCCGGATAGCTGTCCGCAACCAGCGCCGGCCCCGTGTGCTTGTGGAATTTCGGATCGCAGGCAGCCGGTTTGATCACCGCACCATCCGGGCAGAGATTGCCCTTCAGCACCGCCAGCGACCCCTCGTGATAGACCGGGTTGGAGAGCGGCCGGATGACATCCTCGTTCCAGATCTTTACCTCCTCCAGCCCGTCCGTCAGCGGTTTGCCGGTGACGGTGATGGCGCTCGGATCGAGCTTGTCGCCAAGCTGCTTCATCAGCGCCCGCAAACCGCCCGCGTAGAAGAAGTCTTCCATCAGATAGGTCGTGCCGGAGGGGCGGATATTGGCGATGACCGGCGTCGTGCGGCCGATGCGGTCGAGATCGTCGAGTTCCAGCGGCACGCCGGCACGCCGCGCCATGGCGATCAGGTGGATGATCGCATTGGTGGAACAGCCCGTAGCCATGGCAACCGTCACCGCATTGTTGACGGCGGCGGGCGTGATCACCTTGTCCGGCGTCAGGTCTTCCCACACCATTTCAACAATCCGCCGCCCGCATGTGGCGGACATGCGCTGGTGGTTGGCATCCGCTGCCGGGATGGACGAGGCATTCGGCAGCGTCAGCCCCATACCCTCGGCGATCGCCGTCATGGTGGAGGCGGTGCCCATCGTCATGCAATGGCCGTAACTGCGGGCAATGCCTCCCTCGATCCCCTGCCATTCCTCCTTGGAAATCGTTCCGGCCCGACGTTCGTCCCAATATTTGAAGCCATCCGTGCCGGAGCCAAGCGCCTTGCCGGCATAATTGCCGCGCAGCATCGGACCCGCCGGCAGATAAATGAAGGGGATGCCCATCGACACCGCACCCATGACGAGACCCGGCGTGGTCTTGTCGCAGCCGCCCATCAACACCGCGCCATCGACGGGATGAGAGCGCAGAAGCTCCTCGGTTTCCATCGCCAGCATGTTGCGATAGAGCATGGTCGTCGGCTTGACGAAGTTTTCCGACAGCGACAGGGCCGGCAGTTCCATCGGGAAACCGCCCGCCTGCAAGACGCCGCGCTTTACCCACTCGGCGCGCTCGCGAAAATGCATGTGGCAAGGCTGCGCATCCGACCAGGTGTTGATGATCGCGATGATCGGCCGGCCTTCCCAGTCATCCGGCGCATAGCCCATCTGCATCGTGCGTGAGCGGTGGCCGAACGACCGCTGGTCATCCGGCATCATCCAGCGCGCCGAGCGCAGTTCCTCATAAGTCTTTTTCTTGTCTGCCATTCCAAACTCCCGTGCCGAGCGGCACTCCTCCAGAACCAGTCCGATCCGTTATTCGGTGAAAGCCTCTTCGCGCTTGCGGCTGATGCTTGGTGAAAGCACGAGCGCCAGCACGACAACGGCAAAGATCAACAGCGACAGGCTGAGCGGGCTGCGCACGAAGATCGACGGATCGCCCTGGCTGATCAGCATCGCGCGGCGCAGGTTTTCCTCCAGCATCGGTCCGAGAATGAAGCCGAGGAGCAGGGGCGCCGGTTCGAAACGCATCTTGCTGAGCGCAAAACCGATGACACTGAAGCCTGCCATGACGAACACATCGAAGACGCTGTTGTTGATGCTGTAGGCACCTATACAGCAGAAGCCGATGATCGCCGGGAAGAGCAGATGGTAGGGCACAGTCAGCATCCGCACCCAGAGCCCGATCAGCGGCAGGTTGAGGATGACGAGCATCAGATTGCCCGACCACATGGAGACGATCATGCCCCAAAAGAGTTCCGGCTCGTCGGAAATCACGTTCGGGCCGGGCGTGATCCCCTGGATGATCATCGCACCGACCATCAGCGCCATCACCGGGTTGCCGGGAATGCCGAGGGTGAGCATCGGAATGAACGAGGTTTGCGCGCCGGCATTGTTGGCCGATTCCGGAGCCGCCACGCCTTCGATCGCCCCCTTGCCGAATTCCGCCCGGTTGGGGGAAACACGCTTTTCCACCGCATAGGAGGCAAACGAGGCGAGCATTGCCCCGCCACCCGGCAACACGCCGAGGAAGGAGCCGAGCGCGGTGCCGCGCAGGACCGGGGCGATGATCCGCTTGAACTCTTCCTTCGTCAGCATCAGGCCGGTGACGCGTTTGACGCCGACGGAACGTTCGTGTTCGCTTTCCAGATTGCGCAGAATTTCGCAGATGCCGAATATGCCCATGCTGACGGCAACGAAATTGAGCCCGTCATAGAGTTCGGGAATGTCGAAGACATAACGCGGCGTACCGCTTTCTACATCGGTTCCGACCGTGCCGAGGATCAGCCCGAAGACGATCATTGCAAAGGCCTTGAGCAGCGATCCGCTGGCAAGCGCCACGGAAGCGACTAGGCCGAGAACCATCAGCGAGAAATATTCCGCCGGTCCGAAGTTGAGGGCAACGGCGGCAAGCGGCGGAGCGGCGACGGCAAGCAGAATGGTCGCCACGCTGCCGGCAAAGAAGGAGCCGAGAGCCGCGGTCGCAAGTGCTGCCCCTGCCCGGCCGTTGCGCGCCATCTGATAACCATCGATGGCGGTAACGACGGAGGAACTTTCACCCGGCAGGTTGATCAGCACGGCCGTGGTGGAGCCGCCATATTGCGCGCCGTAGAAAATGCCGGCGAGCATGATCAGCGCCGATTCCGGCGGAAGACCGAAGGTGATCGGCAGAAGCATGGCAATGGTGGCGGTCGGCCCCAGACCCGGCAGCACGCCGATCGCCGTTCCGAGAAGACAGCCGATGAAGCCGTAGAAGAGGTTCATCGGCATGAAGGCGGTCGAGGCACCAAGCCAGAGATTAGCGAAGATATCCATATGCAATCCAATCCGGTTTCGTCGGCTGGTCCGCGATCACTGAACGCGATGTCAGAAAAGGTCGCCGATGAAGGGTATCCAGGGTCCGAAGGCTGAGACGGGAAGCGATAGAAGCTTGGTAAACAGCACCACCGAACAGACGGCCAGAAACAGCGCGAGCAGGATCGAATGCCGCCAATTGGCGTAGCGGCTCGCGGTCGCAACCCCGACGATGAGCAGGAACATGGTTGGTGCGAGCCCGAGCCCCGCAAGCAGCAGACCGAAACCGACAGGCGCCAGGATCACCAGAAAATAGGCCTTCCAGTTCCACGCTTCCGGCCCGCTCTCTTCCGTCTCGACCATCAGCGACTGCACGATGATCAGCGCACCGATCAGCATCAGCAGCAGGCTCAGCATGGTTGGGAAATAACCCGGCCCCATCTGGAAGGAATTGCCGACCTGCAGTTCCCGTCCAAACCAGATGAACAGGAGACCGACACAGATCATCGTCACGCCGCCGACAAAGTCGCGGCCGTTTCTAATTTTCAGCATGGCATGATACTCGCGTGGGAAAGATGTGCCGGCCGCACATCAGGTCCGGCCGGCAGATAACCTCACTGCAGCGGCACGTTGGCGGCCTTGATCACCTCGGCCCATTTCGCCGTTTCCGCATCGATGAAGGCCTTGAACTCTTCGGACGTGTTGCCGACCGGAGTGACGCCCATTGCCTTGAGCTTTTCCTGCATCGCCGGATCGGCGATGATCGCCTGCACTTCCTTGCTGAGCTTTTCGACGATTTCCGGCGGTGTGCCGGGAGGGGCAAAGAGGCCATGCCAAGAGGTCGCCTCGAAGCCCGGAATGACGCTAGCCATGGTCGGCACGTCGGGCAGCAGCGCTGCCTTTTCCAGGCTGGTCACGGCAAGCGCCTTCACCTTGCCCGCCTTTACCTGCTGGGCGGCGGTCGGAATGTTGTCGAACATCATGTCCACATGGCCTGCCACCACATCGAGGATCGCCTGGCTGCTGCCCTTGTAGGGCACATGGGTGATCTTGATGCCGGACTTTGTGGCCAGAAGCTCGCCTGCCAGATGAATGGATGTGCCGACGCCCGAGGACGCATAGGTATGCTTGCCGGGCTCTGTCTTCAGAAACGCGATCAGTTCCTCGACATTGTTGGCCTTGATCTTGTCCGGGTTGACGACGAGCACGTTCGGCAGGCTGGCGATCAGCGAAATCGGCGCGAAACCCTTTTCCTTGTCGTAAGGCAGGGTCTTGTAGAGTGTCTGGTTGATCGCGTTGGAGCTGACCGTACCCATGCCGATCGTATAACCGTCCGGTTTGGAGCGGGCGAGATCACCAAGGCCGATATTGCCGCCTGCACCCGGCTTGTTCTCGACGATGAACCGCTGCCCCAGCCGCTTGTCGAGTTCCTCGGCCACGAGACGGCCGAATGTATCGGTATTGCCGCCGGCAGCAAACGGTACGACCACCGTGACGGTCTTTGTCGGGTAGTCCTGCGCATGGCTTGCCTGAAGGCCGCCCGCACAGATCGCAGCCGAAACGGCCGCAAACGTCATGAAACGCTTGAGCTTCATACTACTTCCTCCACTTGTCCGGCCTCCTGCCGGTCCCGCTAACCCACTCTTCGAAACCCTCCTCCGAAGAAATGGAAGCGCTTTCATTGTAATCGCAAAATCCCTGTCCGCAACCTTTGTCATGAATTTTTAAATCATTGCAAATCAGTCATTTAATAGCTCAATTATCAAAAATTGCGTATTGGGACTTGCCTGATGTCAAAATGAAAGCGTAACTCATTTCAACAAAGGTGGCTTTGATGACCGGACGCGATAAAAACAAATATAACACTACGACCGGCCCGGTTACGCTAGCAGATATCGCAAAACTTGCAAACGTATCTCCAGTAACCGTTTCGCGTGCAATCAACACTCCCACCCTGGTCAAGCCGCGCACATTGGAGGCGATCGAGCGCGTCATAGCCAAGACGGGTTATGTCCCCAATCTGCTTGCTGGGGGCCTCGCCTCTCGCAAGACACGCCTGATCGCGGCGATCGTACCGTCCGTGGCCAGCACAATCTTTGCAGAGACAATCGAGGGGTTGAACGCAGAACTGGTTTCTGCAGGTTATCAGCTGCTGCTCGGCCTCTCCGGCTATGATCTGGACCGTGAGCTTGAACTGACGCGGGCCATCCTCGCCCGCCGGCCCGATGGCATCATCCTGACGGGCATCACGCATATGAAGGAAACCCGCGCCATGCTGACGGGAGCGGGATTGCCGATCGTCGAGATATGGGATTCCACCCCCTCGCCGCTTGATACCGCCGTCGGTTTTTCGCATGCGGCGGTCGGCGCACTGGTCGCCCAGCATTTGCTCATCCGCGGTTATGACCGGTACGCGCAGGTGGGAGCCAACGATCCGCGCGCAGTCCAGAGGCGGGACGGTTTTGTCAATCGCCTCAAGGGAATAGCCGAGGTCGAGCTGCCGGATCTCGAGATGAATTCACCATCTACCTTCCAGGATGGACGCGAAGCGATGGCGCAGCTCCTCGATCGTGGCGAGGGTTCCCTCGGCGTTTTCTGCTCCTCCGACGTCGTCGCACACGGCGCTCTGGCGGAAGCCCATGCTCGCGGCTGCAAGATGCCGGAGGACCTGGCGATCATCGGCTTCGGCGATTTCGACTTTGCACCTTACACACATCCGCCGCTCACCACGGTGCGGATAGATCGCCGTGATATCGGAACGAAGGCCGCGCGCTCGATCCTCAGGAAAATCGACGGGACGGAACGTGTGGAAGCGATGATCAATATCGACTTCCACATTGTCGCGCGCGGAACGGCCTGACTTTAGGGCCGCTTGCCGAACTCGGCCGTCGCGCGTGTCCAGTGACCGGCCTGTTCCGACAGCGTGATCCCGAGGCCCGGCCGGTTCGGCACCAGCATGCGCCCGTCGCGGATCTCCAGCCGCTCGTTGAACAGCGGATCAAGCCAGTCGAAATGCTCCACCCACGGCTCCAGCTCATAGGCGGCGGCCAGATGCAGGTGGATTTCCATGGCGAAATGGGGCGCAAGCTGCAGCTTCTTGGCTTCCGCCAGCGCACAGATCTTCAGGAACTGCGTGATGCCGCCGACGCGTGGTGCATCCGGCTGGATGAAATCGACGGAATTATTCTGGATCAGCGCAATATGTTCCAGCACGCTCGCCAGCATTTCGCCGGTCGCGATCGGCGTGTCGAGCTGTGCCGCGAGTGCCGCATGACCCTCGACATCATAGGCGTCGAGCGGCTCTTCGATCCAGGTCAGATTGTAAGGCTCCATCAGCCGGCCGAACCGCATGGCGCTCGGCCTGTCCCATTGCTGGTTGGCATCGACCATCATCGCGGCGCGCCCGCCGATCCTTTCATGCACGGCAGCGACACGTTTCAGGTCGACATTCATATCCGGCTGACCGACCTTGATCTTGATGCCGCCGATGCCCGCGGCGATAGAATGCTCGACATTTTCGAGAACTTCCTCGATCGGCGATGAAAGGAAGCCGCCGGAGGTGTTGTAGCAACGCACGCTGTCACGATGCGCGCCGAGCAGTTTTGCCAGCGGCAGGCCGGCCCGCTTGGCCTTCAGGTCCCAGAGTGCCACATCGAAGGCTGCGATAGCCTGGACGGCAAGACCACTGCGGCCGACGGAAGCGCCCGCCCAGCAGAGCTTGTTCCACAACTTGCCGATATCGTTCGGATCCTCGCCGATCAACACATGGGCGATTTCCCTG
This sequence comes from Hyphomicrobiales bacterium, assembly GCA_900469445.1. Taxonomy (GTDB): domain Bacteria; phylum Pseudomonadota; class Alphaproteobacteria; order Rhizobiales; family Rhizobiaceae; genus Neorhizobium. Next base: position 34,059 of record UBXM01000053.1, on the reverse strand, counting down.
GCATGTTCGTACTGGCCGGGACCGCCGGCGCGCTTGGAATAGCTGAAACCGATACCGCTATGGCCCTGCTTCGTTTCGATTTCGGCAAAAAGGAAGGCCACTTCGGTCAGGGGTTTTTGCCGTCCGGTCAGAACCTTCGCATCGCTGATCGGCGTTTTCAGCGGCAGGAAGATCGACGAAAGCCTGATCCAGGCAATGCTGTCAGCCTCGATGGTCTTCTGCGACGGGTCCGTCTTCACCGACTGGGTATCCATGTCTCCACCCCTTGGTCTCAGCCCTGGAAAGGGCGCCTCTTCTCTTGACCAATAGCTTCCGGATCAAGTTAAGTCCAAATCGATTATTGATGGCCATTGATACAGGATTTGAATAGATGCTTGACATGGGACAGGTCAGGTCATTCGTTGCGGTCGCTTCGGAGCTGAATTTCAGCCGCGCCGCGCGGAGACTGAACATGACCCAGCCGCCGCTCAGCCGGCAGATCAGGCTTCTGGAACAGAAGCTGGATGTCGTCCTGTTTGAACGCAACAGCAGACGCGTCACCTTGACCCCCGCGGGCCACGCATTTTTATCCGAGGCACAAAAGCTGCTTGCATTGAGCGATGCTGCCGTGACGGCGACGCGGCGGGCCGCCCGCGGCAACGCCGGCACGATCCGGATCGCCTTCGTCGGCGCTGCGACCTATGGTTTCCTGCCGAATTTCATCGGCATGGCTCGCGCGTCAGCGCCTCAGATAGAGCTGGAACTCGTGCAGATGGAAACGGCTGAGCAGCTCCAGGCGATCAATGCCGGCGATGTCGATCTGGGCCTGTCACGACCGCTTTCCGGACAACATCATCTTGAAAGTCTCTGCGTGTTGCGCGAGCAGATGATGCTTGCCATACCGAGATCGCATCCTTTGGCGTCACGGCGCCGGCCGGCGATGCCGATGCTGAATGGCGAACCGTTCATCATGTTTTCGCCACAGGCCCGCTATCTCCACGACAAACTGACAAGGCTGATGGCGGAGCAGGCGATCACCCCGCGCATCGTTCAGAGCATGACGCATTCGCAGGCCATCCTGTCGCTGGTGAGCGCCGGGATCGGACTGGCCATCGTGCCTGCCGGCACGCAGAATGCCTGCTTCGACAATGTCGTCTTTCGCCCGATGGATCTGCAGCAGGAATGTATAGCCGAACTTCACGCCATCTGGAGCCCGGAAAACAGAAATCCGCTTTTGCCGGAAATCCGTGGTCTCGTATCGGCGGCGATATAGGTCTTTCAGTTTGAACAGCATGCAGCCGCATCGCAGCCGGAACGATTTGGAGGCCTTGCGGGTTACGCTGCTATCATCACGAAGAGGATCGAGGCATGGCCGGCCCCCGCGCAAACTGGAAGGGTCATTTGAAGTTCGGTGAAGTCATGTGCCCCATCGCGCTTTACACCGCCGCCTCCTCGTCTGAACGGATCAGCTTCAACATCATCAACCGCAAGACCGGAAACCGTATTCGGCGGGAGTTTGTCGACAGCGATACCGGAAATGTCGTTGAGCACGATGACCAGGTGAAGGGATATGAGGCCGGCAACGGTCGATATGTCGTCCTTGAGCCGGACGAGATAGCAGCAGCAGTTCCCGACAGCGACAAGACACTCGCCATCGACGCGTTCATCCCATGCGACGAGATCGACGACGTCTATTTCGACAAACCTTATTACCTGGCGCCTCAGGAGATTGGCGAGGAAGCCTTCGCTCTTCTGCGCGACGGAATGAGGGAAGCCAAGGTGGCGGCGATCGCCAGCACCGTCCTGTTTCGCCGGCTGCGTACAGTCCTGATCCGGCCATATGGCGACGGCCTGACGGCCACTACCTTGAATTTCGATTATGAAGTGCGCTCCGCCGAAGAGGCGTTCGACGACATGACCGATATCAGGATCGACAAGGAAATGCTCGATCTGGCCTCCCATATCATCGGCACGAAAAAGGGCGGTTACGACGCGTCCAAGTTCGATGACCGTTATGAAGACGCGCTGGCAGAGCTGGTGAAGGCGAAGATAGAGGGCAAGCCGTTCAAGAAAATGGCCGCTCCCAAGCCATCCAAGCCCAGCGATCTGCTGCAGGCGCTCAGAGACAGCGCAGGCACAGCGAAAAAGCCGGCTCAAAAGCGCAAGTCGGCCAACTCCAACAATGCGCGAAAGAAAGCCGCCAAAAGCGACGGGGCCACGTCGACATCATCGTCGCGCCGCAAAGCCGGGTGAACGGGAGCTAGAACATCATGGCACTGCGTCCCTACTGGAAGGGCTACCTGAAGCTTTCCCTCGTCACCTGCTCGGTCGAAATGACGTCCGCTACGTCCGACAGTGAGAAGGTCAAGTTTCATACGCTCAACCGGGAGACCGGCAATCGTGTCTTGAGCCGATATGTGGATTCGGTCACCGGCAAGGCTGTTCGCGAACAGGACGAAGTGAAGGGTTACCAGCGCAGCGAGGACGAGTATGTGCTGCTGGAGGATGACGATCTCGACCACGTGGCGCTGGAAAGCACAAAAACGATCGACATCTCCACCTTCACGCCGCGCGATGAGATCGACTGGATCTGGCTCGACAAGCCCTATTATCTGACACCCAACGACAAGGTTGGCGAAGAGGCCTTTGCCGTCATCCGTGCCGCGATGGAAAAGCAAAAAATGGTCGGCATATCAAGGCTCGTGCTGGGCCGCCGCGAACGGGCGGTGATGCTTGAACCACGCGGCAAGGGCATCGTCTTGTGGACGCTTCGATACGGAGACGAGGTGCGTGAGGCGAAAGACTATTTCGACGATCTGGACAAGGCGAAACCGAAGAAGGAAACGCTTCCGCTGATCCGCAAACTGATCAAGAAGCAGACCCGCCATTGGGACAACCAGATGGTCCGCGACCCGGTTCAGGAAAATCTTCTCGACATCATCAAGTCGAAGAAGAAACATCGCAGAACGCCGGCGCCGAAAAAGCCGGATACCTCGAAGAGCGAAAAGCCGAGCAACGTCATCGACATCATGGATGCACTGCGAAAATCCGTAGAGGCGGATAACCGGCGATCGAAGAAACGTTAACGAAAGCCGTTCGTCAGCTCATCTTGCCGAGCCGTTTGATCGCATCCGCGAGCGGTCGCTCGGATTGGCAATACTCGCTCCAGGCGTCACTCTTGACGAGGAGCGCCGGCACCGTCCGGATCGTGAACCGTTGAGGATCGAGGTCCGACTTCACTTGCCCCCACGTCAGCGGCATGGACACGGTTGCGCCCTGTCGCGCGCGCGGTGACAGCGGTGCGACCGCGGTCGCCATCCGGTCATTGCGAAGATAGTCGAGGAAGATCCGCCCATTCCTGAGCTTTTTCGCCATTTTGGTCAGATAAAGATCGGGCTTTTCCTCGGCCATCTGTTCGCAAAGCCGGCGGGCAAAATCCTTCGCCTCATCCCAGCCCGGAGATTTGCCTCTCGTTCGCTTGAGCGGTGTCACGACGTGTAATCCCTTGCCGCCGGTCGTCTTGCAGAAACTTACCAGGCCAAGAGCATCCAGCCGCTCCCGAAATGCACGGGCCGTTTCGACGACGGTGGAGAACGCCACATCCGGGCCGGGATCGAGGTCGAAGACAAGACGACCGGGCAGGTCCGGCTCACCGGGCTGGCAATTCCACGGATGAAGTTCGAGCGCCGCGACCTGCGCCAGTGCTGCAAGCGCCTCGATGCGATCGACCTGCAGATAAGGTTTCTTGTCCCCCGAAACGGTGACGAGTTCGAGAAGGTTGGATGTTCCGGGCATGGCGTGGCGCTGGAAGAACTGCTGTTTCTCGATACCGTCCGGTGCCCTGATGACCGAGCAGGGACGCCCGCGCACATGAGCGATCAACCACTCGCCGACCGCCTCATGATACTGCGCCAGATCCAGCTTGGTGACCGGGCTCTCCTCGTCCGGCCACAGCACCTTGTCAGGGTTGGAGATCAGAACGCCCATCACCTCGACTTTTGCGCCTTTAGTGCGGCCTGCTGTCGCTCCCGGCTTTCGCTGCGGTTCCGCCGTCGGCGTCGGTTGATCTGCGGGCGATGGTTCTTCGGTCGTGACCTCGACAGCCGGTTTATCCTCCCGCAACCCCTTGAAGGCTGCCTGGCGCACCTGACCATCGGCCGTCCAGCCGGCGAACTCGATTTCGGCAACCTGTTCCGGCTTCACCCAGTGAATGTCTGCCGTCTTCTTCGGCGCGCCTATCCCGGTAAAGGGTGAGCGAGCCCTGTGCAAAGGTTGCAACGTGTCGAGCAGCATCCTTGACCTGCCGCCACCGAAACCGGTGCCGACCCGACCGACATAGACAAAATGTTCTCCGCGATAGACCCCGGCCAGAAGCGAGCAGAACCTGCCACTCGTCGTGGCATATCCTCCGATCACCACCTCATGCCCGGCCCTGCATTTCGACTTTACCCAGCTATCGCTCCTACCCGATTGATAGGGTGCATCGGCCTTTTTCGACACGATACCTTCCAAGGAGAGGCGGCATGCCGAACGAAGGACCGCATCTCCACCCGTCTCGAAATGATCGACATAACGGATGCGCATACCGGGCTTTGCATCGGCGAGACGTTTCTCCAGCCGCAACTTGCGCTGATCGAGCGGCAATTGCCGCAGATCCTGCCCGTCGGCATAAAGGAGATCGAAGGCGAAATAGACCAGATCCTCGGTATTGCCTTCCGACAAAGCGGCCTGAAGGGCCGCGAAATCGGGAGCACCGTTGTCATCCAGCGCGCAGATTTCACCATCGATGATCACATCGGCAAGATCGGTGGCATCCGCTGCAATCTGTTTGAAGCGCTTCGTCCAATCGAGACCCTTGCGCGTCCTGAGTTGAACCTCCTGCGCCTCGACCCGCATCTGGGCACGGTAACCATCGAACTTGATCTCATGCAGCCAGCCGGATGCAGACGGCGGCCTGTCCTGCGATTTGCAGAGCTGGGGCGGAAAAAATTCAGGCATCGCCGTTGCAGCCGAACGCCCGCTTTTCGCGGTCTTGCCTCGCTGACGGTTTTTACGTTCCTGCGCGGCAAGCCCTTCACTGCTGTCCCAGACGGCATCGGCACCCATTACCGGGGCGCTGAGCATGAACGGTTTCGGCTTGCGTCCCTTGCCCGCCTCTATCGTTGCCATGTCCCGGCCAGACGCGACGGAGGTCTTTTCGCGGTTGAGGATCGCGCCGCCATTGCGGCTCACCGCATGGTCGTCCTGATGCTTGATCAGCAACCAGTTGGTCCGTTTACCGCCGTCTCGATCCGTCTTCATCCGCACAAGAACGAAACTGCCTTGCAGCCGATCACCATGGAGCGTGAATTTCAGGTCGCCTTTGTCGATCGCCTTCTCCGGCGACAGGTCGCCCTCCGGCTCCCAATAGCCGCGATCCCAAAGCATGACGGTGCCTCCGCCATATTCGCCCTGCGGTATCGTGCCTTCGAAATCACCGTAATCGAGCGGATGATCCTCGACTTCGACCGCCAATCTCTTATCCGCTGGATCGAGCGAGGGACCACGCGTGACGGCCCAGGACTTGAAGACGCCATCGAGTTCCAGGCGGAGATCATAATGCAACCGGGTCGCGTCATGTTTCTGGATGACGAAGCGAAGACGATTGGATGGCTTTATCTCGACAGTACCGCTCGGCTCTCTCGTTTTGTTGAAATTGCGCTTGCCTTGATATGTCGATAGCTTGCTGGACATGGAAAATTACCGGCCGACGCCAATTGTCTCGGCAGTGCTTATTTCAGGACGTTGCAAGAACCTTTCGACGATTGCGCGCACTGTCGCCTCTTCTCCGAACTCGTCAATCATCGGCACCGGGTCGGATGCGATCGCTTCCAGCACCTCCGGCGCGGCGCCTGACCGAGCGGCATCCAAGAGGGTTTCACGCGTTTCCCGCTCCGACTTGAGCTTCAGATAGAGCGCGTGAATGATCGCATCCCTGACATGGAGATCGTTGCGGGTTAGAGCAGCTTTGTTCGATAGCGCGGTCATTGAGGGAAAAGCCGCGGGATGACGGCTTGGTTCCACCCGTCCGAAAAAATGCGCAGGTTTCGATGTTCGGGATGTTCAGCCACCACGGACCGCGCCACGGGCGATCATTGGGACAAACGCCTCGAATTCGCTCCAACCGGCCGAAGGCCCTGTCGGTGGAGGGTTGGAAAGCCGTACTTGGAGACTAACTGAACCGGAGACCGCGATCCGAACGATACCCAGTTTCTGTTCAAAGGAGTTTCCCGATGAAGTCCAAGGTTGCCGACGTAATGACCGAGATCCTGCACTCTGCGGGCGTGAAACGGATCTATGGCGTCGTTGGCGACAGCCTGAACGGCTTGACCGAATCCCTGCGCAAACGCGGAGATATCGAGTGGGTGCATACACGTCACGAAGAGACCGCAGCCTTTGCCGCGGGCGCAGAGGCGCATATCACCGGCGAGCTCGCCGTCTGCGCGGGCAGTTGCGGCCCCGGCAACCTGCATCTCATCAACGGACTGTTTGACTGCCACCGATCCGGCGTGCCGGTTCTGGCGATCGCAGCGCAGATACCGTCCGAAGAGATCGGGCGTGGCTATTTTCAGGAAACCCATCCGGATCAGCTTTTCCGCGAATGCAGCCATTATTGCGAACTCGTCAGCCAACCGGAACAATTGCCCGGTGTTATGGAAGCCGCCATTCGGGCCGCGGTCGGCAAGCGCGGCGTCGCGGTGATTGTCGTACCCGGCGATGTGGCGCTCGCCGATTTCTCGGCAAAGATCTCGTCGCCTCAGGCCCTCAGGCTTTCCAGGCCGAGCCATGTTCCCGCCGACGATCAGATCGACAGTCTGGTGGCGCTGCTGGGAGAGAATTCGAAGGTCACGCTTCTCTGCGGCCGCGGCTGCGAGGGTGCACATGATGAGGTCGTTGCACTCGCCTCACGCCTCAAGGCCCCCATCGTTCACGCGCTTGGCGGCAAGGAGCATGTCGAGTGGGAAAACCCTTATGACGTAGGCATGACAGGCCTGATCGGGTTCTCATCCGGCTACAAGGCGATGCTCGAATGCGACACCCTGGTCATGCTTGGCACGGATTTCCCCTATCGCCAGTTTTACCCGACCGACGCAAAAATCATACAGGTCGATATCCGGCCGGAAAATCTCGGCCGCAGAACACCGCTCGACCTCGCCATCGTCGGCGATGTCAGATCCACACTCCGCGCGCTGCTTCCCAAGCTGGAGGAAAGGGCCGACACCAAGCATCTCAAGCGCTGCCTTGCCGCCTACGAGAAAGCGCGTGACGGGCTGGACGATCTTGCAACGGGAACGCCGGGAGGAACGATACATCCCCAGCATGTCGCGCGCCTGCTGAGCGAACAGGCATCCGAAGACGCAGTCTTCACCTTCGATGTGGGCACGCCGACGGTCTGGGCGGCCCGCTATCTCAAGATGAATGGGAAACGGCGCCTGATCGGATCACTGGTTCACGGTTCCATGGCAAACGCGCTGCCACAGGCAATCGGCGCGCAGGCAGCCGACAGGAACCGGCAAGTCATCAGCATGTCCGGAGATGGTGGCTTCACCATGCTGATGGGCGACTTCCTGACGCTGAAACAGGAAAACCTCGCCGTCAAAGTAATCGTTTTCAACAATTCCTCGCTTGGTTTCGTCGCTATGGAAATGAAGGCCGCAGGTTATCTCGAAACAGGAACCGACCTCGAAAATCCCGATTTCGCGGCCGTCGCACGCGCTGCCGGCATCCACGCGGTGCGCGTCGAGGATCCGGGCGAGCTTGAACGCGGTATCGAAGCTATCCTTCGCCATCCGGGGCCGGCGCTGCTGGATGTCGTCACGAACCCGCAGGAGCTGTCCATTCCACCAAAAATCAAGGCGGCACAGGTCATGGGAATGAGCCTGTGGGCCGCCAAGGCGGTGATGAGCGGTCGCGGGGACGAGTTGCTCGACGTGACGCGGTCGAACTTCTTTTCCCGTTGACCAGTGCAAGGATCGGTCGTCTGCGATCCTTCGTCGCGAAGACCTATACCGGGTTCTTGGGCGGAACGCCGCGCAGGTTCTCGATCAGATAGGCGTGGGTTGCCGCATTGGCGACGATCAGTGTGCCGGTCTTTTCATAGACTTCCGGGCCGCGTCCCCACCAGTCGCTGACGATGCCGCCAGCTTCCTGGACAAGAAGGATGCCGGCTGCCGTATCGACGAAACCGGTCTCCTCGTAATAGCCGGTAAGCCTGCCACAGGCGACATAGGCGCAGGAATTGGCTGCACTTCCGAGGATACGCACTGCACCGATCGGCGCGCGGATCTGATCGAGCCTCTGGTAGGCTCCCGGATGCAGCGACAGGTTGGGAGTGGGCAGCCCCGTGCCGACGCACATCAGCCCGACATCGCTGCTGGCGCTGACCTGAAGGCGTGTGCCGTTGAGATAGGCTCCCTCGCCCTTGATCGCCGTGAACATCTCGTTCGAAACCGGATTATACACCAGTCCGCAGATCGTCTCATTGCCGCGACGCAAAGAGATCGTGATCGTGTAATGCTGACCATAGATGAAATTGGTGGTGCCATCGATGGGATCGACCAGCCACCGATGACCGTCATCCGCCCCTTCCACCGGCGCGAATTCCTCCCCGGTGAGGCCGAAGGGGTAACGGGACAACAGACGATTGCGGATCAGCGTCTCGGATTCCCTGTCGGCGTCGGAGACGAAATCGCCCGGCCCCTTGATGCCGATTTCGATATCACGGAAGCGCTTGAAATGCTCGAGGGTCAAGGCGCCCGCTTCGCGAGCGGTGGCGACCATGTGGTCGAGAACGGTGCTGTAGTTGATTGTCATTAACTGATGGCCTTGGCTAACCCTTCCGGGTCGTCTGTGGTGATCTGATCGACCTTGAGCTGCAAGAGACGTTCGACCTGGGCAATCGTCTCAGGGGTGACGTGATTGATCGTCCAGGCATCGACGCGCCGCCCAGTGGCGTGGATCGGAGCAACGATATCGATGCCGACACCTTCGGCCGCAAGAATGATGTCATAGGCGAGATAGATCATCCTGGCATCGGGCGCGGTAACCAGCGCCTGCTCGATGAAACCGCGGTAATCGCCGGTTGCCTGAAGTCGGGCGAGGCTCTCTCCGTAGCAGGGGTCATAGCCGGTCGCGATGCCGGGAGCCGTCCCGGCCAGCGTGGCGATGGCGTCGAAATCGCCGCCGGACAGGATCAGCGAGCCGATGAGCGGAGAAACGCTTGCTCCGAAACCGGAGACAACTTGCGGGGTGAGAGCCTGCAGATCTTCCTTGAAATCGAGCTGGAGCAATGCATCCTGATGGACACCTTCGCGTGCCAGAAGCGCGCACAGATCTTCAAGCAGCATGACCTTTGCAGGGACAGGCCGACCTTCGTTGTCACGCAGGTGAAGCTGCCGCAGAGTGGCGGCAGCGGTATCGCGCACCCTTCCGTGACCCGTCGTTTCGCGATCAAGTTCCAGGTCGTGCAGCACCGCGCAGCCATGATCGGCATGAATGACGAGATCGACTTCGACACTTGCTCCGAGGCGCATGGCCTCGACGATGCGTTCTCCGGTAAACACGGGATCGGACAGACGGCGGCGGCCGCGATGCCATTTGAGCCACGTGCGGTGGCCGTTACGCTCGATATGGATTGGAGCGGTCACAAAAAACTCCGGTCAATCTGCTGGTTGTCACGACGGGTTACTGACCCGATCCTGTCTTGAACGGGCGATGCCGATCGACCATTGCACAGCCATGCACACCGAACCGATCGGCACCGCTTCTATTGCCGTCCCTTAAAGCTTTCATGACAGAATTCGGGGCCGCGCGCGTACCGACCTCAACGGACACTACGACCGCGCGACCAGCGTCAGGGCGCGACAGCCAACGTCTCTCGCCACCTTGCCGTGGCGGCCAACCACTGCCGGGTGCGCATTTCCGGGTTTTGATGCAGCGTTATGTCGGTAACGACGGCGGCAGCTGTCGCCCCCTGATCAAGCACCAATGGCGCACGCTCGGCCGTTATCCCTCCGATGGCGACGAGCGGAAGCGTGCCGATGCGGCGTTTCCAATCGGCGACGCGCTCAACACCCTGCGGCTGCCACTCCATCTTTTTGAGGATCGTCGGCCAGAGGGGACCAAGCGCCACATAATCCGGCGTCACCGCGAGCGCGGTATCAAGTTCGGCAACGTCGTGGGTGGACACGCCGAGTTTCAATCCGGCTCTACGGATCGCATCGAGATCAGCATCGGCCAGATCCTCCTGACCGAGATGGATGAAATCGCATGCCTCCTCGATCGCCAGTTGCCAGTAGTCGTTGACGATCAGCTGGCAGCCATAGGCGAGGCACACAGCTTTCGACCGTCGGATCTCCTGCCGAAGTTCCGCTTCCGGTCGATCTTTCACACGCAACTGAACCAGCTTGACGCCCAAGGGCACCAGCCGCTCGATCCAGTCGGCGCTATCGACGATGAGATAAAAGGGATCGAGCCTCATGAAAACACCGCCTTGCCTATGACCGGCGTCGAAGGCACTGCCATGTCGCGTGGCTCCAGCATGCCGGCGAGATAAGCCAGCCTGCCCGCGTCCGTCGCCTTGGCAAAAGCCTCGGCCATGGCCGGCGGATCACCGGCCATGGCGACAGCGGTGTTGAGCAGCACGGCGTCATAGCCCAGTTCCATGACCGTGGCCGCATGCGACGGCCGGCCGAGACCGGCATCGACGATCAGCGGAATATCGGGAAAAGCGGCCCGCATCGCCACGAGCGCCGAAGGATTGCGCGGCCCCGCCGCGGAACCGATCGGCGCGCACCAGGGCATCAGCACGCGGCACCCCGCCACCAGCAGCTTTTCCCCGACGATCAGATCGTCAGTCGTGTAGGGGAACACCTCAAACCCCTCATCGGTGAGAACTCGCGCCGCTTCCACCAATTCGAAAACATCCGGCTGGAGGCTGTCATGATGGCCGATGACTTCGAGCTTGATCCAGTTGGTGCCAAACACTTCGCGGGCCATTTTTGCGGTCAGCACCGCTTCCGAGGCGCTATGGCATCCGGCCGTGTTGGGCAGGATGCGCACACCCAGCTCACGGATCAGCTCGAAAAACGCGCCGCCGGTCTTGCCGCCAGACGTTTCGCGGCGAAGCGAGACGGTGACGATGCCCGCACCGGAGCGTTTGACTGCTTCTGAAAGCACTGCCGGAGAAGGATAACGCGCCGTGCCGAGCAGCAGCCGCGAGGACAATTCGGTATCGTAAAGTGTCAGCATGGTTCAGCCTCCCTGCATGGGGGAAAGAATTTCGATCCGGTCGCCGTCTGCGAGGCGCGTATCGGCACGATCCTCGCGATGCACGAGATCGCCATTGACGGCGGTGGCGAGCCACTCGCCTTCGTATTCCAAGGCCTGAAGCAGGTCCGCGAGCGTGGCAGTCTCCAGAACCTGTTTTTCTCCGTTGACGATAAAATTCATGCGATTATCTCCTCGCGAAGGCCGGCACCGTTGGAAAGCCGAGTGGCCGCCTTTCTCGCCATGGCCGGGGCCAGCAGAAAACCGTGGCGATGCATGCCGGCGATCGCCAGCCCCTCCTCCGTCTCCACAACGCGCGGCACATTGTCAGCAAAGGCGGGGCGGATGCCGACACCGGTTTCGACCACCCGCGCCTCGCCAAAGGCAGGATGCAGCGCATAGGCGGCATTGAGCAATTCCATCAGCGAGCGGGCCGAAATCGGCCCGTCATCATCCGTCTCGATCATCGTTGCGCCGACCATGAAACGGTGATCGTCGCGCGGAACGACATAGATCGGGTGGCGCGGATGCAGCATGCGCACCGGTCGCGACAACGCCACTTCGCTGGTTTCGAGATAGAGCATTTCGCCACGCACACCGCGCAGACCCGGAATATGCGGGATCGCCGCCGGACCGGTGCAATCGAGCACGGCCGTATAGTTCTTTTTCGGTGGCGGCCCCCAGCCCAGATGGAACAGCCCACCAAGGTTGCCGATCGCCTTGGCCAGACCCGTCAATGCCAAGCGCGGATCGAGATGCGCTTCGTTTTCGAAAAACAGCGCCTTGTCGAAACGACCAGCAAGCGAAGGCTCCAGTGTGGCGATGTCCTCTCGGCCCAGCCAGGAATGGCCCGTCGTTCGGGAGGCGAAACGGGTGAGATCGGAGAGATCGCGCGGCTGCGCCACCACCAGCGTGCCGTTACGGATGACTGCACCCGGCACCGCCTTATCCCACCATTCGGCGGCATCGAGCCCGAGCGTGAGCACGACCTCTTCCGCCGCTTCCCTTTCGCAATAGGGAGCGAGCATGCCGCCGGCGAAAAACGAGGCGCCTTGACCCACCGTATCCTGAAAATCGACGATATCGACGTCTTCGCCGCGCCTCAGCAATTCATAAGCGACGGCAAGTCCGGCAACGCCGGCCCCCTTGACGAGAAAGAGAGACATCAGGCGTCTCCCCGTACATCGGCCATCATATTTTCGACCGGCATGTAGAGATCGCCACCATCGCGATATTTTGCCGCCATCGCCTCCAGCCCCTCTTTCTGGGCTTCGGCTCGGATATCGTGGGAAATTCGCATCGAGCAGAACTTTGGGCCGCACATGGAGCAGAAATGCGCCACCTTATGCGCGTCCTTGGGCAGGGTTTCATCGTGAAAACTGCGCGCCGTATCCGGGTCGAGCGAGAGGTTGAACTGATCCTCCCAGCGGAATTCGAACCGCGCACGCGAGAGCGCATCATCGCGCATCTGCGCACCCGGATGCCCCTTGGCGAGATCGGCGGCATGGGCGGCGATCTTGTAGGTGATGACGCCGGTTTTCACGTCGTCGCGGTCGGGCAAGCCGAGATGTTCCTTCGGCGTGACGTAACACAGCATGGCCGTGCCGAACCATCCGATCATCGCAGCCCCGATCGCCGAGGTGATGTGGTCGTAACCGGGGGCGATATCGGTGGTCAGCGGGCCAAGCGTATAAAACGGCGCCTCGCCGCAGGTCTTCAGCTGCTTGTCCATGTTTTCCTTGATCTTGTGCATCGGCACATGACCCGGCCCTTCGATCATCACCTGGCAATCCTTCTCCCAGGCGATCTTTGTCAGCTCCCCCAGCGTCTCCAGTTCGGCGAACTGGGCGGCATCGTTGGCATCGGCGATCGAGCCGGGACGCAGACCGTCGCCCAGCGAAAAGGTCACGTCATAGGCGCGGGCGATGTCGCAGATCTCGTCAAAGTGCTCGTAGAGAAAACTTTCGCGGTGGTGATGCAGACACCACTTGGCCATGATCGAACCGCCGCGCGAAACAATGCCGGTGACGCGGTTGACGGTGAGATGGATATAGGAAAGCCGCACGCCGGCATGGATGGTGAAATAATCGACGCCCTGTTCGGCCTGTTCGATCAGCGTATCGCGATAGACTTCCCAGGACAGGTCCTCGGCAATGCCGTTCACCTTCTCCAGCGCCTGATAAAGCGGCACCGTGCCTATCGGCACCGGCGCATTGCGGATGATCCATTCGCGGATATTGTGGATGTTGCGGCCGGTCGACAGGTCCATGACCGTATCGGCGCCCCAGCGGATCGCCCAGACCATCTTTTCAACCTCTTCCGCCATGGAGGAGGTGACGGCGGAATTGCCGATATTGGCGTTGATCTTGACCAGAAAATTGCGGCCGATGATCATCGGTTCGGCTTCGGGGTGGTTGATATTGGCCGGGATGACGGCGCGGCCTTCGGCCACTTCGCGGCGCACGAATTCAGGCGTGATGTAATCCGGGATATGCGCGCCAAAACTTTCGCCGTCCCTCACCAGCGCTTCCTTCGCTGCCTGCCGGCCGATGTTTTCGCGGATGGCGATAAATTCCATTTCCGGCGTGATGATACCGGCGCGGGCATAGGCCAGTTGCGTGACGGCCTGACCTCCACTAGCCTTCAGCGGCGCATTGCGCACTGGAAATTCCGGCGTCAGCCGCTCGCCCGTGGCAAAGCCGTTATCCTCCGGTTTGACATGGCGACCATCATAACGGGTCACGTCACCGCGACCCAAAACCCAGTTTTCGCGCAGGCGCGGCAGGCCGCTATCGATGGCAACGATGTGGGTTGGATCTGTGTATGGGCCGGAACTGTCATAGACGGTCACCGGCGGTTCTCCCGCCGTCGGATGCAACGCGATCTCGCGCATCGGCACACGCAGATCGGGGTATTTTTGTCCCGCGATATGGATTTTTGAGGAGGCAGGAAAGGGACCCGAGGTAACGGTCGGGCTTTGCGGTTTGGCGGCAATATTCATCGTGAGGCTCCAAGTGTTAAGGTTGGAGACCCAGTCCTAGAGCCGGAAAGATGGAAGAACGCCGATATCAGAATCCGAGCGATGGATTCGCAATGACTGCAGCGTTTTGCACCGTCCCTACGCCAGTATGAACTGGATCAGGTTCAACGGGTCACTGCGCGCGATAGCAGAATCTCAGCCCCTTGACGGGACACCCCTGGTGAATGCGATGAGGCTATGGCAGGCGGATTGCTCGGTCAAGTGGCAATGATGCGCTCCGTCCGTAATGGCAAAACGCACCACTTTTATCTGCGCAGTCCACTTTTACGCCAAGCCTCAATGTGTGGTCATTTGTGTGAGCAGCGATTGCCAGCCGCGTCTGGCTTCCTCTCGCCAGACGGCCGCATCGGCATGTGGCTGAAACGCGCTTCGGGTCTCATCGACACCCGGCCTCTCTCCGTAAAGACTTTGCAGCGCCATCATCGCGATACCGATCGCACCGACTTCCGCCTGCCCGCTGCGCGTTACCGGCCGATCGAGAATATCCGCCTGCAACTGCATCAGGAAATCATTCGACGACGCCCCGCCATCGGCCAGCAACCCGCCGAGACTGGTCCCGAGATCCTTTTCCATGGCGACGAAGACGTCCGATATCTGCAGAACGATGGCATCGAGCGTTGCGCGTGCAAGATGCGCGCGGGTTGTCGCCAGCGTCATGCCGGAAATCGTGCCTGAAACATTGTCGTTCCAATGGGGGGCACCCAGTCCCGCAAGCGCCGGCACGAAGACCACGCCGGCTGCATCCGAAACTGTCTGGGCCAGAGCGGACAGCGCTTTTGCATCAGGCAGGCCAAGCATATCGGCGGCAAAAGCGGCAGCCTGCGCCGACACCGTGATATTGCCTTCGAGCGCATAGGCCACCCCGTGCCGGTCGCTCCAGGCGATCGTGCTGGACAGTCCGTTTTTCGACAGGACCCTTGTCGGCGTCAGTGTCATCAGTGACGAGCCGGTGCCATAGGTCGCCTTGACCAGACCCGGCGCGCGCACCCGATGACCGTAAAGTGCTGCGTGGCTATCACCCATCATGGCAAGGATAGGGACACCGGCACTTAACGCTGTCATGCCCTCGGCAATCTCGCCGAAACGACTGTCCGAGGCACGCACGTCAGGCAAGGCCGAGACCGGAACGCCAAACAGGTCGCAGAGACCTTCGTCCCATTTCAACGTGCCCGTATTGAACAGTTGGGTACGCGATGCATTAGAATGATCGGTGGCGAACTCTTTTCCGCCCGTCAGCTTGTAAAGCAGCCAGCTATCCACCGTACCGGCACGGAGAAGGCCGCGCGCGGCGAGCGTTTTTGCTTCGGGCACATTTTCCATGACCCAGGCCAGTTTGGAGGCCGGGAAAAGCGCATTGATGGAAAGCCCGGTCGCCTTGACCACAACCGGGTCGTGACCACCGGCGATCAGCGCCTCGCAGGCTTTTGCCGTACGTCGGCATTGCCACAGGATCGCAGGCGCGATCGGCTTGCCTGTCTCGGCATTCCAGACAACCAGTGTCTCGCGCTGGTTTGCGATCGCAAGCCCGGCAATGTTGACGTTGTTATTCTTGACGATGTCGGCGATCACCGCCTGGACCGTCGCCCAAATATCCTCTGCCGATTGCTCCGCCCAACCGGGGCGAGGATAGGTGGATGTCAGGGGTGCCGAAGCCTTGGCGACGACCTCCCCTGCAGCATTCACCAGGATGGCCTTGGTATTGGTCGTCCCCTGGTCAACGGCAATGATAAACTCTCCCCTCCCGCCGTCCTTCATCCCCGTTTGCGCCCGATCGCCTTGCGTGCGGATCTGGCGATCCCGGTGGCCGTCAGGCCGAAATGATCGAACAGCCATTCGACCGAGCCTGTCGGCACGAAGCCCGGAAAGCCCATCCGTTCGACCGGAACCGGAAGATTGGCAGAGGTGTGTTCCGCGACCGCGCCACCGAGGCCGCCGTGAATATTGGCTTCCTCGACCGTGACGATCGCGCCCGTTTCGCTGGCAGCGGCGGAAATCGCGGCTTCATCGAGTGGCGTGATCGTCGCCATGTTCAGGATACGGGCGGAAATGCCTTCCGCTTCGAGTTCCGCCGCAGCTTGGACCGCCAGATGAACCATTGTACCGCAGGCAATGATCGTGACGTCACTGCCCGACCGAACGAGTTCGGCCTTGCCGGGCTCGAACTTGCGGTTCTCGACGGCGAGATCAGGCACCGGCATGCGGCTAAGCCTGATATAAACAGGGCCCTCATGAGCTGCTGCCCATTTCACCGCCTCGGCGGTTTCCCAGCTGTCGGCCGGGACCACCATGGTGATATTGCTCAGCGGCCGCAGCCAGGCGAAATCCTCGATCGAATGGTGCGTCGGACCAAGCTCGCCATAGGCGACGCCTGACGATTGACCGACGAGCTTCACGTTGAAACCGGCATAGGCGATATCGGCCTTGACCTGTTCCAGCGCACGCCCCGTCAGGAAGCAGGCGGCCGCCGAGACGAAGGGGATGCGCCCGCCATTGGCGAGACCTGCACCGACACCCACCATGTTCTGCTCGGCAATGCCGACATTGATCAGCCGATCCGGAAACTTCTTCTGGAAACCGCCGAGCTTCGACGAGCCGACGGAGTCATTGACGACTGCGACGATGCGCGGGTCGTTTTCGGCAAGTTCCTCGATCGTGCGTGCCCAGGCATCGCGACAATCGTAAAAACCTTCCTGTTTTGCAGCGGGAGCAGCCATCAGACCAGTTCCTCCATGGCAGTATTATATTGCTCGGCATTCGGCACGCCATGGTGCCAGGACGCCTTGTTTTCCATGAAGGAAACGCCCTTGCCCTTGATGGTGTTGGCGATGATGCAGAGCGGCTTCGATCGCCCACCCGGCGGTTCGGACAGGGCATTGAAGAGAGCGCCGACATCATGGCCGTCGACCACTTCGACATCCCAGCCGAAGGCGCGGAACTTGTCGTCGAGCGGATCGAGGCCGTTGGTCTCTTCCGTTCCCATGCCCTGCTGCAGCCGGTTACGGTCGACGATGAGCGTGAACTTGCCGAGCTTGCGATTGCCGGCCGTCATCGCCGCTTCCCAGTTCGATCCTTCCTGCAGCTCGCCGTCGCCGGTGAGCACGAAAGTGCGGTAATCGCTCTTGGTCATCTGCCCGGCGATGGCGATACCGAGAGCGACCGGCAGGCCATGGCCGAGCGGTCCGGTATTGGTTTCCACGCCGGGAAGATAATTGCGGTTCGGATGGCCGTTCAGCTTCGACTGCGGCTGCATATAGGTTTTCAGCCAGTCTTCCGGATAATAGCCGGCAGCGCAAAGCGCGGTGTAAAGCGCACCCGTTGCGTGGCCTTTCGACATGATGAAGCGATCCCGCTCCGGCATATCCGGCTTTTTCGCGTCGTAACGCATCACGCCGAAATAGAGCGTCGCAATGATGTCGATCGCCGAAAAATCGCCGCCGGGATGTCCGAGCTGGGCATCATGGACCATCGTGAAAGCCCTGCGGCGCATCCACAATGCCTTATCGCGAATTGTATCGACGATGTCATTCTTCAACATGGGTATTGGCCTTTCAATTGCCGGACCGGGCCGGAACTGGCTGTTGCCGCGATCGGCGCCTACATGGCGCCGAACAGGGCCTTCTGTGCGATCTTCAAGGCGCCGATCGCGTCGTGGCGGCTTTGCGCTTCCTTCAATGCGTCGACATCGAGCGCATCGAGGCCCTTGTCGGCGGCTTTGAGGAAATCGATCGCGTGATTGGCGGTCGCAACACTGTCTTCGCGGAAGGGGAACTGATCGAGCTGCCACACACCTTCCCACTTGTTCTTCCGCAGAACATAGAAGAACTCGAAGAGTTCGATCGGATGCAGGCTGCCGGCGACGAGATCGTCATCCCAGGAACGGTAGTTATCGTTGACGTCCATGCCGAACAGGCGGCCGTAATCGATCGCCAGCTGGGCGCTGTCGGCGGCCGATTCACCGCCCATGATGGCGTGGCCGAAATCGAGCAGGATGCCGACATTCGGCAGGCCGATCTTCTCGATGCCGAGAAGCGTGCGGGCAACCGAACCGAAGCTCATCCGCACCCGCGGTTCGCGCGGCTTGTATTCGATGACGAATTTCAGATCCGGATTTTCGCTGGCAAGCTGCCCGACGCCATCGAGCGAATGCTTCCACAACGTGCCGTAATCGACCTGGAACGGATAATCCCAGCCATCCTGGCCCGGCCACAGCTTGACGTAATCGGCACCGAAATAACGGACCTGATCGCAAGCCTCGGTCACCAGTTCATGTGTGCGACGGCGAACGCCGGCATCCGGGTTGGTGAAGGACCCCTTGACGAATTCGCGGGTGTAGATTTCCGGCGTGATGCCGATAACGCCGAGCTTGTTGCGATCCAGAGCCTCTTTCACCTGCGCATTGGAAAAGTCGCCGCCGAAGAAGGGATAGTTGATATCCACCACCGACAGATCCTTGACCTGGCCGGCCAGATCGATCGCGTCGATGACGCTGCGTGGCGTGCCGTAACCGTCCGTCGCGTAACGGTCGAGATAGGTTGCGAAGTGCCAGATACCGGCGCCGAAACGTTGTGCGGTCATAATGCTTCCTCCGATTATTCCATTGCCGTCATTGCGAGGCTTTCAGCACGAGCCAGCGAGCCATGACGCCGAAGCAACCTACCCTCCTCAGGCAAAGCGGCCAGTTCGGCAAACCCCAACAAAATACTTTTGATTGCTTTCGATTTCTTTCGTTTGAGGATTAACTGACACAGGCGACAGGAACATTCAAGCAAATTATTGCCGATTGAAGTTGCTCGCGTTCTAAAAGCATGCCGCATTGCAGCATAAGCGACAGCCAATCACAACAATCCGCGCACAAAAGCGCAGCCATCAAAAACATATTGACATTAAACGAAAGTGATCGATAGTTGGCGGTAGACGCCACGGGAGGGTGGTCTTTTTCAACGGGAGGAAATCATGAAGCTTACGAAACGTCTTTTGATGTCCGTCGTCGCGCTCGGCATTGCCGGCGCCATGTCAGGCACTGCACTTGCAGCCGATACGATTGCGATCATCACGCCCAGCCATTCCAACCCGTTCTTCAAGGCTGAAGCCGACGGTGCCGCCGCAAAGGCGAAGGAACTGGGTTATGCGACCATGGTTCTCGTTCACGACGATGATGCCAACAAGCAGAGCGAACTTTTCGACAGCGCCATTGCAGCCGGCGTGAAGGCCATCATTCTCGACAATGCCGGTGCGGATGCCTCCGTCGCCGCCGTTCAGAAAGCAAAGGACAAGGGCATTCCCTCGTTCCTGATCGACCGCGAAATCACCACGACCGGCGTCGCCGTTTCGCAGATCGTCTCCAACAACTACCAGGGCGCCCAGCTCGGAGCGGAAGAATTCGTCAAGCTGATGGGTGAGAAGGGCAACTATGCCGAGCTTCTCGGCAAGGAATCCGACACCAATGCCGGCATTCGCTCGCAGGGTTATCATGATGTCATCGACCAGTATTCCGACCTGAAACTGGTTGCCAAGCAGACTGCCAACTGGTCGCAGACCGAAGCCTATACCGTGATGGAATCGATGCTGCAGGCGCATCCGGACATCAAGGGCGTGATCTCCGGCAACGACACGATGGCGATGGGCGCCTATGCGGCGCTCGAAGCCGCCGGCCGCAAGGATGTGATCGTGGTCGGCTTCGACGGTTCGAATGACGTTCGTGACTCGATCAAGAAGGGCGGCATCAAGGCGACCGTGCTGCAGCCGGCCTACCAGCAGGCACAGAACGCCGTCGAACAGGCGGACAAGTTCATCAAGACCGGCAAGACCGGCCTCGACGAAAAGCAGCTGATGGATTGCATTCTCATCAACGCTGACAATGCCGACAAGCTCGAGACCTTCGCGCTGAAGCCATAAGACCGCCATCGCCACCCGGGGCACGACACGTGTCCCGGGTGCCTCTTGCTTTAAAAGAAGTGCGGGTACCCATGAAAATCACCACCCTGTTTGTGGCAAGCCTTCTTGCCGCGTCTGTTTCCGGCTGCAAGCTGGTGAAAACCAGCAATGGTGAAGGCGGCGCTGCTGCCGATCCCATTGCCGAAACCGTCGAGACGACGTTTGACGCCAAGCTCGTTCCAGCCTTGACGGAAAAGGCGGTCGATCTTGCAACCCTGCAAGGCGCGATCAAGGGTAGCCTGGACAAGGCGGGGGAAAGCTATGGGGTTCGTGTTGGCGGCGCCGGCGGCGGCTGGAATTTCCCGGTCAAAGGCACGGCGACCGTACTCGAAGACACTCGCGCAAGCACCAAGGCCGCCGTTGCGGAAATCGACGTCGATGGCGACGGAAAGGCTGATGCGACGTTGCAGCTCGGCCCGGTCGTCAAGGGTAGCGCCTTGCGCGATACCACCAACCTCTACGATTTCTCGACATTCAGGGACCAGATCGAATACGCGAAACTCGGGCGTGCGCTGAACGACAAGGCCGTCTCCAAGCTCCCTCCTGCAGAAACCGAGCTTAAGGGCAAGAAGGTGAATTTCGTCGGCGCGGTGGTCATTCGCTCGGCGAGCGAAAAACCGCTGATCACGCCGGTGTCGATCGAGGTCGCGCCATGACCGAAGCCCATCCCATCGGCCTTTCGATCCGCAACGGCTCGAAAATCTATCCCGGCACCCAGGCGCTTAAAAATGTCGATTTCGACCTGCGCATGGGAGCGGTGAACGTGCTCGTGGGCGAAAACGGCGCCGGCAAATCGACGCTGATGAAGATCATTGCCGGTGTCGAACAGCTGAACGGCGGCACGATCGAACTCGACGGGCAACAGGTCGTCTTTACCGACAAGACGGATGCCGCCAGACATGGCGTCGGCATCGTGTTTCAAGAACTCAACCTGTTCCCC
Source organism: Hyphomicrobiales bacterium (assembly GCA_900469445.1). Classification (GTDB taxonomy): domain Bacteria; phylum Pseudomonadota; class Alphaproteobacteria; order Rhizobiales; family Rhizobiaceae; genus Neorhizobium. The sequence continues at coordinate 12,859 of UBXM01000053.1, read as the reverse complement.
AACCTGACCGTGGCGGAAAATATCTTCGTCGGCCACGAAAAGACACGCGCCGGCATCCATATCGACAGTCAGGCGCAGAGAACCGCCGCAGCGGCGCTGATGAAGCGCCTTGAGCAGAATATCGACCCTGATACGCCGCTCGGCAACCTGCGGATCGGCCAGCAGCAGATCGTCGAAATCGCCAAGGCGCTGGCCGAAAACGCCCGCATCCTGATCCTCGACGAACCGACTTCGGCGCTCTCCGCAACCGAAGTGGAGGTCCTGTTCAGGGTCATCGGCGATCTGAGAAAACAGGGCGTCGGCATCGTCTATATTTCCCATAGGCTGGAAGAGCTGATCCGCATCGGCGATTACATCACCGTCCTGCGCGATGGCGCGATTACCGGATCGCGATCGATGCAGGGCGTCGACATCCCGTGGATCGTCGCCAACATGATCGGCAGCGCCTCGAAGGAGTTTCCAAAAACCGGCGACCATCAACTCGGCAGCGAAGTATTCCGTGTCGACAACGTCTGCCTTCCAAGCCCGGCGGGCGGTTATGCGGTCGACCACATGTCGCTCTCCGTGCGCGAGGGCGAGATCGTCGGGCTTTACGGCCTGATGGGCGCCGGTCGTTCGGAGCTTCTCGAATGTATCATGGCGCAGCACCCGAATTCCTCAGGCCAGATCTTCATCGGCGGCAAGCCGGTAAAGGAAAAAAGCGTGTCCGGCCGAATCCGCCGCGGCCTTGCGCTCATCCCGGAAGATCGCAAGCGTGACGGGCTCGTGCAGATCATGACGATCCGCGAAAACCTGACCATGTCGTCGCTTTCCGATTTTACCCGCACGTTTCATCTGTCGCTGAAGGCGGAAGCCATCAAGGCAGCGGAATTCGTCAAGCGGATGGCGATCAAGATCGCCAGCCTCGAACATCCGGTCTCCAGCCTTTCCGGCGGCAATCAGCAGAAGGTCGTCATCGGCAAGGCGCTGATGACCAAGCCGAAAATTCTGCTGATGGACGAGCCCTCGCGCGGCATCGATATCGGCGCCAAGGCGGAGATTTTTCGCACGATGCGCCGGCTTTCGGCGGACGGGCTCGGCATTCTTTTCGTAACATCCGATCTGGAAGAGGTTCTCGCCCTTTCCGATCGCGTTCTCGTCATGGCGAATGGCAGGCTGACCGGCCAGTTTCCGGCTGGCGCCAACGCAGCGGACGTCGTGTCAGCGGCGACCCCAAATCTGAACAGGGTTGAAACACAATGAGCAGCATCGACGCCGCAGGCAACACCAAGACCGTCATCGGTGGCCACAAATCCAGAACCTCCGCGCTTCTGCTGCTTTTGCATATGCGCACCTTCGTGGCGCTGATCCTGGTCTTTACCTTCTTCGCCATCGCCGCACCGAACTTCCTGACGACCGGAAACATGCTGATCATATCCAAGCATGTGGCGCTGAACGCGATCCTTGCGATCGGCATGACCTTCGTCATCATTACCGGAGGCATCGACCTTTCGGTCGGCTCCATCGTCGGCCTCTGCGCAATGGTCGCCGGCTATCTGGTCCTTTACGGCATCGATCTCAACTTCATCGGTTTCGGCTACAGCCTGCAGTTCAACACGATCGAAATCTGCCTTATCGTGCTGGTCGTCGGCATATTCATAGGCTGGATAAACGGGTTACTGATAACAAAGCTGAATGTCGCGCCATTCATCGCAACGCTTGGCATTCTCTATGTCGCGCGCGGCGCAGCGCTTCTCTTTTCCGAGGGCCGCACCTTCCCCAATCTTTCGGGCAATCCCGAATACGGATCGGACACGTTCCGGGTCATCGGCTCGGGTACATTCATCGGCCTGCCCGTTTCCGTGTGGATCATGGTCGTGGTGGCGCTGGGAGCGGCCTATCTTGCAACGCGCACGCCGCTTGGCCGACATATCTATGCCGTCGGCGGCAACGAGCGTGGGGCCGCCCTTTCCGGCGTCAATGTCGATCGCACGAAGCTGTTCGTCTATATGTTCTCCGGACTGTGTGCGGCACTTGTCGGCCTGATTATCTCCTCGCAGCTGCAGGCCAGCCATCCCGCATCCGGCGAGACATTCGAACTCAATGCCATCGCGGCTGCCGTGCTGGGCGGCACATCGATGTCCGGCGGACGCGGACGCATCGCCGGTACGATCGTCGGCGCATTCGTCATCGGCATCCTGGCGGACGGATTGATCATGATGGGGGTTTCGTCCTTCTGGCAGACAGTGATCAAGGGCCTCGTCATCATCGCGGCCGTCGTCGTCGATCAGGTCCAGCAGAAGCTTCAGGCTCGTGTGGTGCTGCAACAGAACGCGAATTGAGGATTTAAAGCTCGGGTCCGTTCCTGTAAGTATCCCAAGAAAGAGAATCGAATGGTTTCGATTGTTTGCGGTTGAAGGATTAGGCAGGCCGGAATGGAAGCGAAAGAAGAGCAAGATGCTTCGGAGTCGATGATCGGCCTGCTGTCCGAGCCGAGACGACGCCGTATCCTCGAATGGGTTCAGGAAGAAGGGTCGGCGCGGGTGAGAGACCTCGCCGGCGCCTTCCGGGTATCCGAAGCAACGATAAGGCAGGACTTGGAGCGGCTGGAGAGCGAGGGTTTCATTACCCGCGAACACGGCGGCGCGTATCTCAATTCCGCAGCCCCCGCGACCGGCACGATGACGCTCCATCACCAGGAGAACATGGACAAGAAGCGCCGGATCGGCGCGCTTGCCGCAAGCCTGGTCAAGGACGGCGAAACGCTGATCCTCGACGCGGGCACGACAACGACCGAGATCGCCACAAGGCTGACCAGCCGACGCGACCTGACACTGATCACCAATGCGCTGAACATCGCCATCATCTTAGGATCGGTGCCGACCTTCGCCGTCCATATGCCGGGCGGGCAGTTCAAGTCGCCGACGCTTTCGCTTTCTGGCGACAAGTCGGTCGAGTATTTCCGCAACATCTTCGCCGGCAAGCTGTTTCTCGCCACCGCCGGCGTGGCGCTCGATGCCGGCCTCACCTATCCGAGCTTTGCCGACCTGCAACTCAAGGAAGCAATGATCAAGGCCGCGGCGCATGTCTATCTCGTGGCCGATTCCACCAAGATCAATCGCTCATCCTTCACCCGCCTCGGTTCGCTGGACGTCATCAACTCCTTCATCACTGATGACGGCATTTCTGATCGGGATGCACGTGAGTTCGAGAAGCGCGGTATTGAGGTTCTGATAGCAAAATAAAGCGCATCTTCTGGCGATTGCGCAATATTTTCATCCCTATCTGAATTTTCAGAGCGCGTTTGCCTGTTGCAATTCAAGCGTCTGTTGAAATAAACTCACCCCGTTCTCAGGGCGGGGTGTAACTCCCCACCGGCGGTATCGGGGTCTCCCCCGGAGCCCGCGAGCGCTTCCTTGAAAAAGGAAGGTCAGCAGATCCGGTGAGATGCCGGAGCCGACGGTTATAGTCCGGATGGAAGAGACCAACCCGCGGCGGCCTTTGACCGGGCTGCCCGTGGCGCTTGTTCGCCCAAGGGATAGTTTTGTCGGCGATTAGCCGATGCAACAGCCTTCACCGGCTTAACCCTTGAAAGACTTGAAATGACAATTTCGAAAATTGAAGATGCAATCGAAGCCTTTGCCCGCGGGGAAATGGTGGTCGTTGTCGATGACCAGGATCGCGAAAACGAAGGCGATCTGATTTTTGCTGCAGAAGATGCCACCAGCGAAAAGATCGCGTTCATGATGAACAAGGCCCGTGGCCTGATCTGCATCGCCATGGACCATAATCGTATCGACGAACTCGAGCTTCCGCTCATGGTGCCGAACAACACGGAATCGATGAAGACGGCCTTTACCGTTTCCGTCGATTACATTCCCGGCACCACGACTGGCATCTCGGCCGCCGACCGCGCCGCGACCGTCAAGGCGCTTGTCGACCCGACCGCTCGCCCGGCCGATTTTGCCCGTCCCGGCCATATCTTCCCCTTGCGGGCAAACCCGGATGGCGTTCTCGGCCGCACCGGCCACACGGAAGCCGCGGTCGATCTCTGCAAGCTGGCCGGCAAACTCCCGTCAGGCGTTATCTGCGAGATCGCCAACGACGACGGCACCATGGCGCGCCTTCCCCAGCTCGAAGTCTTCGCCGAGCAGAACGGCTTGCTGGTCATAACGATCGAGGATCTCGTTCGTTATCTGAACGAGGCGAAGGCCGGAGCACTGGCCGCGGCCTGATATCTTCGGTGCTGCCTTCGGGCGGGTGCTTTTTCCATAAAGCAAGCGCCTGTTGCGCGTTGCTCTAGATGTAAGAGCCCGGTCATTTTCCATGATCGGGCTCTTATCGCGTTCGCTTGCGGTAGCCTCATCGCCGAATATTTCATCCCGGCCGAACTCGTTCCAGCTATCCGGCCTGCCTGCCGATCACTTCCGTTCGGCAGGCAGGCTGATTTATGCCGGAGGCTGCCACACCGGGGTGAGCCTCCCGCCCGCGGATTTAGCCCTTTGCCTTGATGGGCACCACGCGCGGCTCCTTGCCGGCGGGCTTTTCCTTCTGCTCCTCGACATAGGCATCGCCATGGAAGCTCGCGATCAGCACGTCGCGGATTTCAGCGATCAGCGGATAACGCGGGTTGGCGCCCGTGCACTGGTCGTCGAATGCCATCTCGGCCAGCTTGTCGACCTTGGCCATGAAGTCGGCTTCACCGACACCGGCCGCCTGGATCGAGGCGGGAATGTCGAGATCCTTTTTCAGCTGTTCCAGCCATTGCACCAGGTTTTCGACGGACGCCGCATCATTCTTGCCGCCGAGACCGAGATGCTGGGCGATCTCGGCATAACGGCATAGCGCCTTCGGCCTATCATACTGGCTGAACGCCGCCTGCTTGCTCGGATTGTCGACCGCGTTGTAACGGACGACATTGGAGATCAGAAGCGCGTTCGACAGGCCATGCGGCAGGTGGAACTCCGCGCCGATCTTGTGCGCCATCGAATGGCACACGCCGAGAAAGGCGTTGGCGAAGGCGATGCCGGCAAGCGTTGCGGCATTGTGAACCTGCTCGCGCGCCTTGGGGTCCTTGGCGCCATTCTTGTAGGCCGAAGGAAGATAGGCCTTGAGCAGTTTCAGCGCCTGCAGCGCCTGACCATCCGAATATTCGTTGGCCATGACCGAGACATAGGCTTCCAGCGCATGCGTCACCGCATCGATGCCGCCATGGGCGGTCAGCGACTTCGGCATGCTCATAACGAGATTGGCGTCGACGATCGCCATATGCGGCGTCAGCTGGTAGTCGGCGATCGGGTATTTGATGCCGGTCTGCTCGTCGGTCACCACCGCGAACGGGGTGACTTCCGAACCGGTGCCCGAGGTCGTCGGAACGGCGACGAACATGGCCTTCTTGCCGAGCGTCGGGAAACGGTAGATGCGCTTGCGGATATCCATGAAGCGCAGCGCCAGATCGGTGAACTCGACATCCGGGTGCTCGTACATCACCCACATGATCTTGGCCGCATCCATCGGCGAGCCGCCCCCGACCGCCAGGATCAGGTCCGGCTGGAAGGCATTGGCAAGCGCCGTTGCCTTGCGCACCACCGCAAGCGTCGGGTCGGCATTGACCTCGAAGAAGACTTCGACCTCGAGACCGAGATCTTTCAGGATGCGGATCGTGTCGTTGACATTGCCGTTCTCGAACAAAAACCGGTCGGTGACGATCAGGCAGCGCTTCTTGTCCTTCAGGTCTTCGAGCGCAAACGGCAGGCTGCCGCGGCGGAAATAGATCGAAGGCGGCAGCTTGTGCCAGAGCATGTTCTCGGCGCGCATGGCGACTGTCTTCCTGTTGATCAGATGCTGCGGGCCGACATTTTCCGAGATCGAGTTGCCACCCCAGGAGCCGCAACCGAGCGTCAGCGACGGTGCGAGACGGAAGTTGTAGAGGTCACCGATGCCGCCATGCGAGGCCGGCGAGTTGATCAGGATGCGCGAGGTCTTCATTTTCGCGCCATAGGTGGCGATACGCTCGGGCTGCAGATCCTGGTCGGTATAGAGAACCGAGGTATGACCGACGCCGCCAAAGGCGACCAGCGCCTCGGCCTTGTCGCAGGCCTCGTCGAAGTCCTTCGCCTTGTACATGGCCAGAAGCGGCGACAGCTTCTCGTAGGCGAAGGGTTCGGTCTCGTCGATCGCATCGACTTCGGCGATCAGCACCTTGGTTCCGACCGGCGCTTCGAAGCACGCCATTGCAGCGATCTTGCCCGCCGACTGGCCGACGATCTCGGCATTGATCGAACCCTTTTTGAGGATCAGGTTCTTGATCGCACCGGCTTCGTTATCCGAAAGCACGTAACCGCCATGGCTGCGGAAGCGCTCGCGCACGGCATCATAAACCTTGTCCACCACGACGACCGACTGTTCCGAAGCGCAGACGACACCATTGTCGAAGGTCTTCGACATCAGGATGGAGGCCACCGCGCGCTTGATGTCGGCAAATTCATCGATGACCGCCGGTGTATTGCCGGCGCCGACGCCGATCGCCGGCTTGCCGGACGAATAGGCGGCCTTGACCATGCCCGGTCCGCCGGTTGCCAGGATCAGGTCGATTGCCGGATGATGCATCAGCGCATTGGAAAGCTCGACGCTCGGCTCATCGATCCAGCCGATAATGTCCTTCGGCGCACCGGCCTTGACGGCTGCCTCCAGCACGAGACGGGCTGCCTCGCAGGTTGCCCGCCTGGCGCGCGGATGCGGCGAAAAGACGATGCCGTTACGGGTCTTCAGCGCAATCAGCGCCTTGAAGATCGCCGTCGAGGTCGGGTTGGTGGTCGGCACGATGGCGCAGATCAGGCCGATCGGTTCGGCAACCGTTGCAATCCCGTATTCCGGCTCTTCGGAGAGAATACCGCAGGTCTTCTCGTCCTTGTATTTGTTGTAGATATATTCCGAGGCAAAATGGTTCTTCACCACCTTGTCCTCCATCACCCCCATGCCGGTTTCCTCAACCGCCATCTTGGCGAGCGGGATACGCGCATTGGCAGCCGCAAGCGCCGCGTTGCGAAAAATCTCGTCGACCTGCTCCTGGCTGAAACCCGCATAGGTTTTCTGCGCTGCCTCGACCCGCGCAACCAGCGTATTCAGATCAGCAATCGTGCTAACTGTCATGATAATTCCACCTCAAATTGTATCATGGTGCATATTTTACCGCGCTTATGGCGCGTACTAATCGATTTAGAAGACTGGATACTGGACCAACGCGACCAGGACGCAAGCGGCTCACGGGGCTTATGGCAACTATGTCGCTGCGGTAAAACCTCGCGTTGAGGCAGATCAATTTTCGCTTGACAGGCAGCGAAAAGCGGAAGGGCAGTCTTCAACCCGGCTCAATCAACTTCGACGGTTGACTGGCTGCCGTCACGGACTATCACTGCAGGCCCGCGACCAGGAAAATGCGACGCAGAGAAGACCATGCCAGTTGAAATTCGAGACACCACCATTGACGCCGACAACGAAGTGCGGATCCGCCAGCGCCTGACGCTGGTTGCGCTCGGCAAGGAGAAGGCCGATGTGGCGCTGCGGGTCGGGCGGCTTCTCGATGTCGCCACTCGCACATGGTCGCAAGATCAGGAAATCATCATCAAGGACCGTCGTATTGCCTATGTCGGCAATGCCGGTTCTTATCCGGGCGAGGTGGCGCTTCGTGTTCACGAGCCGGATCTTGCTGCCGTCCCGGGCCTCGGCGAGGTTCACAAGCATATCGAAAGCTCGCATCTGACGCCGGAATGGGAAGCCGCCCTTGTTCTGCCCCGCGGCAATACCTGGACCTGCGAGGCCAGCCACGAATTTTCCAATGTCAACGGCGCAAAGACGCTGGAATTCTGGCTGAAGGCCCGCGAGGCGGGTTCGCCGCTGAAGATTTTTCCCCTGCCCGGCTCCGCCGTTCCCCCGACCGCTTACGAACATGGCGGCGGTTATCTCGGGTATGACGAGCAGAAAACCTTCCTGCAGCAAAGCCTGATGACCGCCGGTCTCGACGAGGTGATGGACTGGCCGGCCGTCTGGAACCCGGAAAACCCCTCGCATGAACGCCTTTGGGGCATGATCCGCGCCACATTCGAAAAGCGGGCCGTCGTCGAGGGCCATGCCGCCGGCATTCGCGATCTGCCGTCGATCAACGCCTTTGCCGCAGCAGGCCTTGCCTCCGACCATGAAGCATGGACGCCGGAAGAATTCTGGGACAAGCTCACCCACGGCCTGTTCATGGAACTTCGCCCGCACAGCCTGCCGGAAGTGATCAAGGGTCTTCTCGATCGCGGCCTTGCCGACTGGTCGCAGATCGCGCTCACCACGGACGACCGTTCCGCCTCCGATACGCTCAAGCTCGGCGCCACCGACCACAATGTGCGTCTCGCCATCGAGGCGGGTCTCGCGCCGGAAATCGCCATCCAGTGCGTGACGATCAACCCCGCCCGCCACATGCGCCTCACCCCCTGGGTCGGCTCGATCGCGCCCGGCCGTTATGCCGATATCGTGCTTCTGTCGGATGTCGAGAAATTTGAAATCGCCAAGGTCTGGGCCGATGGCAAGCAGGTCTCCGACGGCAAGACCTATTTGCCGGACGTGCCGAAGATCGACTGGCCGGAATGGGCGACGAAAACCATCAATATCGGCCGCGATCTGACGGCGGAAGACTTCGCCATCAAGGCCGAACCCGGCCGCGAGACGATGACGGCGGCGGTGCTTCGCCCCTTCCACTGGACCGACGACTTTCTGACCTTCGAGCTGCCGGTCAGGGACGGGCACGTCCAGCGGGACCATGCCCGCAACATCACCAAATTCTCCGTCATCGACCGCTTTTCCGGCAAGGCCGCGGTTTCGAAAATGTTCTGGCTCGGCTGCGGGCCATCAACGCCGGAGACGGCGCTTGCCTGCTCCATGGCGCATGACAAGCATAATATCTGGTGCGTCGGTTCTTCCGACGAAGCCATGGCGAAGGCGGTCAACGCGGTTGCCGACAATGACGGCGGCTGGGCGCTGGTGCGCGAAGGAAAGGTCGTTGCCCGCGTGCGCTACGAGGTCGCCGGCCTGATGAGCTGCCGTGCGGCGGAAGACCTGCATGAGGAAATGCAGGCGCTTTATGCCGAGGGCGAAAAGGTCGACTGGATGTATGAGCCGAGTTTCCATCCGCGCTGGTTTGCCGGTTTCCCGGAACGGCTGGCCTTCGCCACGCTCACCTGCGCGCCGTGGCGCTGGGTGCTCGTCGCGCCGAGCGATCATGCCCCGCAAGGCCTCGTCAATGTCGAGACCGGCGCCACCCATCCCGTCGTCTTTTAAGCTCACACCATAGCATGCCGATACCGGCCAACTTTCGGAAACAAGACCATGAGTGCCCCAGTCTACAAGTCCTTCGAACAGTCACTTGCCGAATTTGAGAATATCGCAGCCGCCGTTACGCCGATCTCGATCGAGGAACTGCAGGCCCGTATCGCCAAGCTGCAGGGCCTGATGCGGGAAGCGGGTGTGAAGGCCGTTTATCTCGATACCTCGACCAGCCTCACCTATTTCACCGGCATGACGCTCGGTGCCAGCGAACGCCTGCATGGTGCGATCATTCCTTCGACCGGCGCGCCGATCTATATCAGCCCCGCCTTCGAGGAGCCAAAGACGATAACGCTGATCAGGATCGAAGGCGAAATCGCCACATGGGAAGAGCATGAAGATCCAGCCCTGCTCGTCGCGGAGCTGATCTGCGGACTGACGGCAGAAGGCAGGACGCTCGCCTTCGACCCCGCCACGCCGTTCATGTTCTCAAGCCCGATTACCGCTCATATCGGCGCGCGGCTGACGATCATCGGTGCCGCCGATCTGATCGCCCGGTGCCGGCAGATCAAATCGAAAACCGAAATCGCCATCATCCAGACGGCGATGAGCGCCAGCCTGCGCGTCCACAAGGCCGTTTGGGAAGGGCTTTACGAAGGTGTTTCGACCACGGAAGTGACGGATTTCATTGCCGCCGCCCATGCAAAGCTCGGCATGCGCCATGTCTTCGCCGCCGCGCAGTTCGGCGAGGCGACCGCCTATCCGCATGGCGTGCCCTATGCCCAGACGCTTAACAAGGGCGACATGGTGCTGATCGATCTCGGCGCCCATATCCATCGGTATTGCTCGGATATCACCCGCACCTATGTCTTCGGTGAACCGACCGAGCGCCAGCGCGAACTCTGGAACATGGAAAAGCAGGCCCATCGCGCTGCCTTCGACGCGGCCCAATTGGGGTCCCCCTGCGAGGATATCGATACCGCCGCCCGCAAGGTTTTGACGCAGGCCGGTTACGGCCCGGATTATCAGGTGCCCGGCCTGCCGCATCGCACCGGCCACGGGCTGGGCATGGACCTGCACGAAACCCCGTTCATCGTGCGTGGCAACAAGACGAAGCTTGAGCCCGGCATGGTCTTTTCCGACGAACCCATGCTTTGCGTCTATGGCGAATGCGGCGTGCGTCTGGAAGACATCATCTACATGTCCGAAGAAGGCCCGATCTTCTTCACCGAGCCGGCCCATTCGATCGACAAGCCCTTCGGCTGACACCCGGCGGGAGAAGACGCCGACACGATTGGTCGGCATCTTCGATGCATCTGTCACGGGCATGCAAGACAAATCATTCTTTCCTTGCGTTGCTTTTCAGGCCACTGCGCGCTAGCCCGAATGAAAGTTCAACGCGCGCGGTATCCCATGTCCAAAGTTGTTACATACAAGGCAATGATAGAGCGTGTTCAGGCTGTCGCCGGCAGCCTGACCTCGACCGAGCAGAAACTGATCTCGGAACTGATGCGCGCGCCGCGCGAAGTGGCGATCGGCACGTCGAGCGAGTTCGCCGCGCGGCTGGGCGTGCATGAGGCAACGACCTCGCGGCTTGCCCGCAAGCTGGGTTTCGCCTCCTACGGCGAATTTCGCGACGAGTTGCGCCGCGAATTTCTAAAAGTCGCCGATCCCGCCGAGCGCATCTCCGCAACGCTGAACGATGCCCGCGCCCAAGGTTTTCTGCCGCTTCTTGTGGCAAGCGAATTGGCCGCGCTGACGGCCATGACCGACCACATTTCCGATGCCCGCATTCTGGAAGCCGCAGAAAAACTCGATTGCCGGCGTGTGTTCATTTATGGCCACGGCAATGCCGAGGTCCTTTCCGTGCTGATGGAACGCCGGTTGCGGCGGTTGGGCATCGACAGCCATCCGCTGTCCGGCAGCCCGCGCGATCTTGCCGAACAGATGCTGACGCTTTCCGCAGACGATGCGCTGCTGGTTTTTGCCTTTCGTCGGCAGCCGCCGGATTATGAGCGATTGATGCGGGTGGCCACAGAAACCCAAGCGACGACGGTGGTGATTTCCGGCACGATCGGGCCAGCGCTGAGCCCCAGTCCCGATGTGCTTCTTTCCGCACCGCGCGCCGGCATGCCCGACAGTTTTCAGACACTGACCGTACCGATGGCGATCTGCAATGCCATCATCCTCGCGCTGGCGGAGCGGCGTGGGCCCGAAGCGCTGGCCACGCTCGACCGCCTGGGCGAGCTGATCGCAAGATTCGAAACCTGACTTGCAAGAAAACTTGCACGTCATAAAACTGTAGCAAGAACACCTTACAGGACACTCCGAACCCAACAACGGAGCCACTCCCATGCGCCGCATCCTGACTGCTACTGCCGCATTTCTGATGACCACTGCCGCCTTCGCGCAAGACCTCGACACCAAGTCCGCCGCCGACCTGCTGCCGCAGGCCAAGCAGGAAGGCAAGGTCACGGTTTACGCCTTCACCAGCCGTATCGGCCGTGTCGAAAAGGCCTTTGAAGCCGCCTATCCGGGTATCGACATGGTGACTTTCGACATGTCCTCCACCGAGCAGATCGCCCGCATCAAGAGCGAGGCCCAGGCCGGCTTGGCCGGAGCCGACGTGATCTACATTTCCGATGCGCCGGTGGTCCTCACCGAACTTTTCGCCAACAAGCTGGTTGCGCCTTACGTGCCGCCGCGTGTTGCCGGTGATCTTGCCGAAGGGTTCAAATCGCCGCTTCTGGCGCAGCGCCTGTCCACCAAGGTGCTGATGTATAACGAAGAAGCCCACCCGAACGGTTCGCCGGTCAAGAACCTCTGGGACCTGACCAAGCCGGAATGGAAAGGCCGCGTGATCATGGTCGATCCGCTGCAGCGCGGCGATTACCTCGACCTGATGACCGAGATCGTTTTGCAATCCGACGAGATGGCCACGGCCTACGAAGCCGCGTTCGGCAAGAAGATCGAACTCACCGACGGCAACGACAATGCCGGCCAGCAGTTCATCACCAACTTGTTCGCCAATGACCTCGTTCTGGTCGGCTCGACCGACGACGTGAACAAGGCAATCGGCGCCAAGGGCCAGGAAAAGCCGCCGATCGGCTTCACCAGCTATTCCGATCGTCGCGACAACGAGGATGAAGGCTGGGCGCTGCAGGTGGCAAACGACGTTGCCCCTTCCAACGGCATCGTTTTCCCGGCACTGCTGGCGCTGAACCCGAAGCCGGCAAGCCCTGCTGCTGCCCGCCTCGCGGTCGATTTCATGATGGGTGACGAGACGGAAACCGGCGGTGACGGTTTCAAGCCCTTCTACGTGGCCGGCGACTGGGCAACCCGCTCGGATATCAAGCCGCACAAGGACGCCATTCCGCTCGCCGACTTCAAGGGCTGGCAGATGGCGCCGGAAGAAACGGCAAAAATCCGCGCCGAAGTGGCGGATTTCATTCTCGCGCTGCAATAAAGCATTACCAGGTGGCGGATGTCGGCTTTGCCCCTCATCCGCCTGCCGGCACCTTCTCCCCGGAATGACGGGGAGAAGGACGCAGGCCGCAAGGTTTTTGCCATATTC
>UBXM01000068.1 GCA_900469445.1 Hyphomicrobiales bacterium | reverse complement strand
CGGATAGCATATTGCCTCACCAGAATGCTCCCTATGCCCTGCTGAGCTCTGGTAGTTGTTCATCTTCGCCGGGCTCGTTTCCGAATATCATTCTATGCGCGCGATCGCGACGCCAACCTTTCACCCGTCGTTGCACCGTACGGATTAGTCCATCAGGATACTCGCCGGGATAAATGCTTTGAAGTCGCTCTAGTAGCTCGCGGCCGGTTCTCCATGGCTCTGCTTCAAACCAACTGTAAAGATCATTCGTGACGTTAACCAGCGGGTCAGGCCGCCGTCGCTCGCGTTTTAGTTTTGGCTTTGCTTTCGCGGTCGGACGAACTTCGCCCTCCGTCCACGCGATACGCAGGCTTCGTAAAAAGCTCTCGATATCAGGAGCTTCGCTTAAGGGTGTTCCCTGATGCGCAATGTCGGCAAGCCGCTGTTGTCCTGCACGAATGTTTCGAAGGAGCGTCACAGGGTCGAGTTGCTCACTCATGCGCACCAAGCGGTCGCGTACCTCCACCGTCGTCCTTGCATCCGACAATAGCCGTTGATGTGGCGTCGCGGGAGAAGAGTAGCGCTTCTTGACCATCGCTCCATTTCGCTGCTTCTCGAGCAATTTAAACGACGGTTGAAAGAAGTTCACGAACAAGCGTACCGAACGATAAAGCTCCGCAAGTGTCGCTGCAGCTTCAACACCCTCATACCGATGATAGCCAACAATTCGGCGGACGACCGTTCCGTTTTTCTGCTCAATATAAGCCTGATCATTTTTGCGATATGGCCGACAGCGAGTAAATTCGATATCTGAATCAACGCAATAGTCCCTGATGGTCTCGTTGATGAATACGCTATCGTTGTCCGTATCAAAGCCAAGCAGCGGGAACGGCATCATTCGGCGAAGCTCGGTTAGAACTTCCGTCAAGAGCTTCTGTTCGCGAACAATCAGAGGGGCGCATTCGGTCCAACCGGTCGCAATATCCGTAAGGACAAGAGTATGAATAAAGCTGCCGCGTGCGTTGGGACCGGAGTGCGACACCAGATCGGCCTCGATGAAGCCAGGTGCGGGATCACCCCAGTCGGAGAATTTTCGAATTGGGATACTCCGCTTCAATGCCGATGAAGCAACGGAACGTCGGCGTCGACGGCCGCCTGCTGTTTCTCGCACGCCTTTCAATGCACGGTCGATGGTAGCCGCACTCATCTGTAGCAGAAGTGTGCGGACCTGATCGTCTAACCTCAGATGGCCATGTTGTTCCATCGATGAGATCAAAATTGGCAGCAAGGGCTTCAATCGCTTGCCACAGATGCGGTCGGAGGCTTCCCACAAAACAATGAGAGCCTGTCGGGTCGCCTCGTCATAAATCTGCGCCCGCGTTCGCGATTGCGGTTGCTTATCCGCCCCCCGCAATAAACGCATCGCGTGTTTGCGATGCATCCCACTAATCGAAACGAACTGATCGAGGATCCGCGATTTTTCCTCCCGCTTTCCGGCCGCATAGCGCTTTGCCAGAGCAGCAACCAATTCCTTCTTCGTCGTCACGCTGATCTGCCTCATCTGATTTGCTCCGCACCCACAAATGCTGGGAGCAAATCAGATGAGGCAACGGCCAACAATCAGGGAGCATTTCTAGTGAGGCAATGCG
>UBXM01000014.1 GCA_900469445.1 Hyphomicrobiales bacterium | reverse complement strand
GGGGAGAGGGGACGTGCCCCACTCGACGTGGGAGAAGGAGCGAGAGGTCGCGAAACGGGTCCTTCGCCCCGTGAAACGGGGAGAAGGTGCCGGCAGGCGGATGAGGGGCGATCGCTCCATGAACGAGGCCCCCTCTGATGGCCTCACCCGTAACCCCCATCGATCTCTCCGCCGCCATGGTGACCGCATCGCCGGCGCTGGCCGACTGGCTCGTCATCCTGCCGACGGCTCTGATGATCCTTACCGGCGCGGCGCTGATGATGATCGCCAGGTCGGTCCGCCTGCATGCGGTAATCGCGATTGCGGCACTCGGCCTGCTCGTCCTCCTCGACGCCCTGCTGCTCTTTCAGGTCTATTCCCATGGGCCGATCACCATGACCATGGGCGGCTGGCTGCCGCCTTTCGGCATATCCTTCACCGCCGATATTTTCGGCTCCGTCATGGCGCTTGCGGCCGCAATCGCCGCCCTCATGGCCGCGATCCATGCGCTGCGGGATATTCAGGCGAGCGGCCTGCGCCACGGTTTCTTCGCCTTCCTGATGCTGCTGATGGCCGGCGTTTCCGGCGCCTTCCTGACCGGCGATATCTTCAACCTCTATGTCTGGTTCGAGGTCCTGCTGATCTCCTCCTTCGGCCTGCTGGTCCTGGGCTCGGAGCCGAAACAGATCGAGGGCGCGCTGAAATACGCCATCCTCAACCTGATCGCGACGACGCTGTTCCTGATCACCGTCGGGTATCTCTACGCCGTCTTCGGCACGCTCAACATGGCCGATATCGCCCGAAAGGCGGGGACACTGCGCGGCATGACGGAAGACACCGCGCCGCTGATGACACTGACCGCGCTGTTCGTGCTTGCCTTCTCGATGAAGGCGGCGGCCTTCCCGGTGAATTTCTGGCTGCCCGCCTCCTACCACACGCCGCGCATCACCGTGTCGGCCCTGTTCGGCGGTCTGCTCACCAAGGTCGGCATCTACGCGCTGATCCGCGTCACGGTCATGCTGCTGCCGGTCGAGCGCGAGGCGCTGAGCCTGGTCATCGCCGTATCCGCCGTGCTGACCATGATCCTCGGCGCTCTCGGCGCGCTCGCCCAGAACGATCTGCGCCGCATGGTCGGTTATGTCGTGATCGTCGGCATCGGCAACATGCTGGCCGGTGTTGCGATAGGCTCGCCGGTTTCCGTCAGCGGCGCAACCTTCTACGCGCTCCATTCGATCGTCACCATGACTGCGCTTTATCTGGTCGTCGGCGAGGTCGGGCGGCTTGCCGGCACGTTCGAACTGTCGCGTCTCGGCGGGCTTTGGCGCCGCGCCCCGTGGTTTTCTGCGGCCTCGCTGGCGCTGGTGCTGGCGGCGGCCGGCCTGCCGCCGCTATCCGGCCTCTGGCCCAAGGTCATGCTTTTGAAAGCCTCGCTCGATATCGGCGCCTGGTGGCTGGCGGCGGCGATCCTTGTCTCCGCCTTCCTCGTCACGCTTGCGCTCGCCCGCGCCTTCCTGTTCGCCTGGTGGCGGCCGGCACCGAGCGGAGAGAACGAAACCGTGGCGGCAACCGACTGGCGCTCCACCCTGCCGATCGGCGTGCTGGCGGCGCTGACCGTGCTCTTCGGCGTTTATCCCGAGCCGCTTCTGACGATAAGCCAGGCCGCCGCCGATGGTCTTGCCGATCCGTCCGCCTATATCCGCTCGGTCTTCCCGCAAGGAGCGGCGCCATGATCATCTACGTCCTGTCGCTGATGCTGGCGATCATCTGGGCGGCCATTACCGGCAGCGCTACCATCCACAACCTTGTCTTCGGTTTCGTCCTGTCGGCGGCCGCGCTCTGGATCGTGCGCGACGAGATGAGCGCGGCGGGTTATCTTCTGCGTATCGGCCGGATCCTGTCCTTGCTGCTGCTCTTCTTCAAGGAACTGGCGCTGTCGGCCTTTAAGGTCGCCGTGCTCGTCACCCGCCGGAACATGGACCTGAAGCCCGGCATATTCGCCTTCCCGCTGACCGTGGACAGGGATTTCGAGATCACCCTTCTCGCCAATCTCATCACCCTCACTCCCGGCACCATGTCGGTCGACGTGTCGAAGGACAGAAAATTCCTCTACGTCCATGCCATCGACTGCTCTGATGTCGAGGCGACGAAACGCGAGATCGCCGACGGTTTCGAGCGCAAGATCATGGAGGCCTTCCGATGAATGCCGCCGATCTGATCCTCGAAATCTCGACCTGGATTGCCCTCTTCGTGCTCGCGATCGCCTTCCTGGCCACCGTCTGGCGCGTGGTGAGGGGCCCGACATTGCCGGATCGCGTTGTCGCGCTCGATATGCTGGTCGGTATCGTCATCGGTTTCATCGCGCTGATCGCCATCCGCACCGGCTTCACGCTCTATATCGATATCGCCATTGCACTTGGCCTTGTCGGCTTTCTCGCGACCGTCGCTTTTGCCCGCTTCATTCTGGCCAGTGCAGTCAAGCAACCGGAAGCAGTTTCCGAAGCAAAGCCGGACGTCGTGGCGGCTGCACGAAAGGGCAAGTCACGCAAGGCTTCGCCCAAGGCCACGCAAAAGAGTGCCGGAAAGATTACCGGCAAGACGAAAGAGAAGTCCGTAAGCAAAACCGCAGATAAGACTGTGCCCAAATCCGGCACAAGGACATCCGGCAAATCGGCCCGGCCGACGCGGTCGCCCAAGCCGGGGAAGGGGGAATGATGGAACTCGTCGTGGCGTTGTTGACCTCCGCGCTCGTGCTGTCCGGTGCTGCTTTTGCGCTGGTTGCGGCGATAGGTCTCAATCGGTTGCCCGATATATATTCCAGGATGCATGCGGCATCGAAGGCCGGAACGGTGGGGTCAGGCCTGCTTTTGCTTGCCGTCGGGCTTCATTCGGGCGACATCGCGGTGCTTGCAAGAGCGCTTGCCGGTTTCTTTTTCTTCGTTCTGACAGCCCCTGTCTCGGCGCATTTGCTGGCAATCGCGTCGTTGAGGGCTGGATATTCGTTGGCGAATCGGTCTGTCTGCAACGAAATGGCAGCCGTCAATAATGAATAACGTTTTTCAGACGGTATTTATAAGCGCGCGATGATTGTAAAATCGGCAAATTGCCAGCAATAAATGTCAGAAATATGCGATATTCGTTGAAAAACCATTCGGCATTACTAGATTTCGCAATTGGACTTTCCTGATTGTAGTGATAATTGAATAGAAGTAGAGCAATGATGCTGTTGTAGACTGACGTAATACCGCGTATTTATCTGAATTAGATCGGTCTTGATGAGGCCGCTTCGGATAAACTGGACGAGTAGGCGGTTTGCGGAGGCTACATGCAGCATCTGGTGACGATCCGTTTTTCCCGCAGGAAGCTTAGGGGTAGGCTTCTGTCCTTGGACGCTGCGCGAAGTTTGAGATCTCGTCGCCATCGCTCGACTACGGAAGATGCCGCGGAGGTCGCGGCAGGCTCCGTATTCAAGTCGAACAGGAGACAGGAAATGACAGATATGGCACTGGGCAAGGGGCCCGAGCTGCTGGTGGAACTCACCGCGGACATCGTGGCCGCCTATGTGAGCAACCACGTGGTTCCCGTCGGCGATCTCTCTAACCTGATCGCCGATGTGCATACCGCACTGAGCGGCACATCCTCCCCGACGCCGGTCGTAACTGCGGTTGAAAAGCCGAAGCCGCCGGTGCCGATCAAGAAGTCGATCGAGGAAGATTATCTGATCTGCCTCGAAGATGGTCAGAAGTTCAAGTCGCTGAAGCGCCACCTGATGACCCATTACAACATGACGCCGGATGAATACCGCGAAAAGTGGGGCCTGCCGGCCGATTATCCGATGGTCGCTCCGGCCTATGCCGAAGCCCGTTCGCGTCTTGCCAAGGAAATGGGCCTCGGCCAGCGCCGCAAGCGCGCCCGTAACTGATCTGCCGATATTGGCCGGGCCCAGTCCGGCCAAAACAAGTCCGGCCACAACAAGTCCGGCAAAAGCAATTCTGGCCAAGATAACTCCGGCAAACCGTGCTTCTCGCAGAGATGAAGGTTTTGCCCGTGTAAATCTGCGGAAATCCACAGATCAGGCGATCACGACGATCTCGGTTTTCTGAATTTGCTTTCGCAATATTTGCGCCATGCCGCGCAACGAGAAGCCGGGCATCGCCCGGCTTTTGCATGTCGGCCTTTCCGAAAAATACGCCGCCGACACCATCCGTGATCGAAAGAGCGGGGACGTGAGGGGGAAAAAAATCCTATTTACCGCGTTGGGAAACAAAAAAAGAACAGACTTTTCAAGCGCCCATCAAAAAACGACTTTAAACCACATTCCCCGTTCGTCATCAGGGTGTATGAATTAATTCCTATTCAAAAAGGAGTTGTCATGCCTTTTGAGACCTCGACCAAAGCGGGGGCGCCGCCCAGCAAGGGACGTCCCGATCTGCTTGCCGGCAATATCGGCGCGGTTCCACTGGTTGCCGATGCCAGGCCATCCTATCCCGCCAGCCTTCCGGCCCGCATCGTCTGCCGGATCGTCAGCCAGATCACGGCGGAAACCATCTCGCTCCTCAGCGACCGGGTCATTGTACGCCATGAGCGGCGGCGGCCTTCCTGTCATGTGCGCCAGATTTCCATGTATGTCTGCCATGTGGCGCTGCAGATGCCGTTCAGCGATATCGGCGCAGCCTTCGGGAGGGACCGGACCACGGTCGGCCACGCCTGCCATGTGGTGGAGGACCGGCGCGACGATGCCGCCTTCGACGAATTCGTCTCGGCGATCGAACGCATGGCGACGGCCGTATTCCAGTCGGCCGATCTTCCCGCCCGCGAAATTGGCCCCGAAGCTGGCCCCGAGACTGGTCTTGGGTTTGGCCCCGGCGCGATTTTGGGAGGCGGCCATGACTGAAGCGTCAAGCATCGCGAAGGGAGAGACGGGACAGGCGCGCGTCGCGCAGCCGTTTGCCGTATCGGCAAAGAACCTGACGCGACTGGTCCGGCATGCGGTCAGCGCGGGAGATGCCGGTCTGGCAATCGGTTCGGCCGCGGCAGGCATTGTCCATCTGGGCGCGGAACGCCGCTCTTGTCCGGAAGCGGCGCTGAAGCAGGCCGTGTCTCTCGGTCTCGTCCGGCTGTCCGGCAATCTCCTACATGCGACGGCCGAAGCCCGCGGCTTTCTGCGCCGCGCCCTTGCGGCGGCGGGGATGGAAAGTGAGGACGCCTTTGCCGGCCAGCACCGCAATCTCATCACGACGACGGTGGAACTGGACGGCGCCCGCCAGCCGGTGAGCCGCAATCTCGACGAATCGCCGCTTTCGAGCCTCGCGCGCCTGAAGGACAAGACCGGCGCGCCGTTCTTCCCGGCAGAAGCCGTCAGTGCCGGGGAGCGGTTGCTCGATGATTTCACCCGTGCCCAGCTTCAGCCGCGCATCACCTCGTCCTGGGAGCCGCGCCTTTCCTCGCGCGGCAAGGGCGAGAGAGGCGGCCTTGCCGATATTGCTGCAAGCGCCCTCGAGTCACGCCGCCGTTTCGGCTCTGCGATGGAGGCGATGGGGCCAGAGCTTTCCGGTGTTGCCACCGATGTCTGCTGTTTCGGCAAGGGGCTGGAATTGGTGGAGCGGGAACGGCAATGGCCGGCGCGTTCCGCCAAGCTCATGCTGCGCACAGCCCTTCTGTCGCTCGCCCGCCACTACGCCCCGCCACCCCGCCAGACACGGCACAGCCAGCGCCATCACTGGGGCGCGGAGGATTTTCGTCCCGCCGCCGAAGCCTATGGCAGCAGCGGAACCTCTTCCGTTTCTTAAGCCGCAGCCTTCACCCGTGCTTCCTCGCGGATGCGCTTGACCATCGAGCGCAATCCGTTGGCGCGCTGCGACGACAGGTGTTCGACAAGCCCGATCTGGTCGAAAATGTCGATCGCGTCGGTGGCGACGATCTCCGAGGCATGTTTGCCGGAATAGGTGGCAAGCACGATGGCGACGAGGCCGCGCACGATATGGGCATCGGAATCGCCCTTGAACGTCATTACCGGATCGGCGCTAGCGTCCTCGACATGGCTTACCAGCCACACCTGGCTGGCGCAGCCCTGCACCTTGTTTTCGGCGGTCTTCTGATCGTCGGCAAGATCGGGCAGCGCCTTGCCGAGCTCGATCACATAACGATAGCGATCTTCCCACTCGTCCAGGAAGGCGAAGTCATCGATGATCTGGGAAAGTTCTGCCATGCTCTTGTCCGGTCTTGTTCTTGAACCCTCCATATAGGTCTTTTGCACGCCGATAACAGGAAAAAGACGCGGTGCACCCAACAGGAACGTCCAGCCGGGAGCGATTATTGAGAAGGCAGTCCGCTTCCGGCGCGGTCCGCCATATGTGCCTTTGATGGTCGTGCCGGCTCAGACATCAGCTTTGGAGCGTCTAGAATAGAGTTGTCTATGACAACCGCGGCACGTTTCTCGGGCTCGCAATTGCTAAGATAGATCTGCTGACCCTCGTAATAACGCCTGTTTTCCGCTGCGAAAGGGGAGGAATTGGTGCGATCCCTCGCGGCCATCCTTGCGTAAGACACCGAAAACGGCACCGACAGAAACACGCTGAAATCCCATAGGCGATACAATTCGTCGCGATGAAGGAAGATGCCATCGATCAGAAGTATCGCCGCTGGCGGCCCCTTCAATTCCGTAGATATTTCCGTATCGGTCACATGATCGAAACGTGCTGGGTGGACGATTTCCGAGCCTTCGCGAAACGGGTCCAGCAGGAAACGGTTGAAATCTGCGTAGTTGTAGGAATCGAGAAAAAAGCCTTCCGGGCTGCTTTTGCCGCGCCGGTACCGCAAGGCTCGATTGTTGTGAAAGCCATCTACACTGGCGCGAATGACCGGCCGGCCTTTTTCGGCAAGTATCGGGGCGAATTCATCGGAAAAGGTCGTCTTGCCTGCTCCGTCGACCCCGTCGATGGCCACAATCGTCCGACCCGAAGAGGCACCGATCCGTTCGCTGAGACATTGGAAAAGATCAGTTCTGGTTGTCACCGCGTTTATCTCCGGTCCCTGTGCAACAGGGGAGGTACAGGAGAAATCTGATGGCGGGATGACTGCCGTCGCCAGGCAGACTTGCTCTCCGGGGCTGCTCCATCACACGAAAAAAAACGCCGCAAGTAGTTTCTTCCTTGCGGCGTCAGCAATTGCTGAATCGAGTGCGGGCAGTCAGGCGTCGGGAACCGTTGGCACAGGAGCCCGGCGCAAGTCGTTAAAATTCGAAATCCGGTCGTTTAGTGTGCAGGGCGCTTCAGCGGCAGCGGCACGGAACCGGTATGGATCTGGGCGGGCGAGGCGATCGACTGGGTCTTTACGGCATCGGCCGGGAAGGGCGTCGGATCGGGATCCTGCTTGAGCGCCAGGTCGGCGGGCGGCTCGGCTGGATTGTCGGCAGACTTGTTGCCGAAATGGCTGTCGAGCAGTTCGAAGGCCACATGCGCGCCTTCCGCGGCCCGAACACCGAGTGCCGAAAGCGTCTCCGCACCCTTTGCGCAGACATCCGGCTTTTCGGCGCAGAGCCCGGCAATATAGCTATAGGCTCCGGTCGCGGCCGAGATTGCGTCGCCCATCTCCACGCCTGCGGCGCCGGCTCCCGCATTCACCTCGAGCGGCCTGTTGCTGAAGTACGAAAGCACGACCAGCACGGCTGCGAAGAAGACACTTCCCTTGATCAGAAACCACATTGCCCTGTCCTGCGCCTGTTTTTTTCCACAGCGGACTTCCTCCGCCGGGTGACGGCCTGTGCCGCTCTTGGACATCACCGTACCGGCGGGAAGCAAATACCCCTTTGACGCTACCGCTCGGATTTATCTAAAATTTGACCTAAATCGGCACATGACCCGGATCGGGGCCATGCCGGCAGGCATTTGCTTCAAAGTTTAACAACTGCCGTTAAGCATAAATGGGGCAGGCCTTAGAAAGGCAAGGCGTTCTGCCGGCCGCCGGTTGCCACAAACGTTAACGCCTGGCGAAAAATCCAGATAAATCCATCGCTTACCTGCTGTTAACCACGATCGCAGATGCGTGGTCCATTATGAGCCAAAGCCGGAAAACCCGGCTTCTGGCATGATCTCGAATCACGCATCCTTAGCCTTTCTTTAAGTCGCGGAAGCCTAATGTGACCGCGTAAAACGAGTTCGTGTCAGGGTATTGAGTGCGCGTATTGGGTAACATTGCCGGGAAGGCTGTAGACGTGGTCGACGAGACCGCGGAACGCTGGCTGGCTCGCCTCGGTGGCGAAGTGGTGCGGGGAGCCGACATCACGCTGCTGCGCCGTATGGTGCTGACCGCAGCCGTTGCTCTCATCGCCATTCCGGCGGGCCTTACAGCCCTTCTGCGTCCGGTCCTCGCCTTGCCTGTCGGTGTCGCTCTCGTCGTCTCCGCCTTCCTCATCGTCGCCGCGATCACCTTTGCGCGCCCCCGGCCTGTGCTTCAGTCGGCTGGACCGGCTGCCGGCGAAGACACCGCCTTCGAAGCATGCCCCGGTCTGATGCTGTCGCTCGACGCCCAGGGCCAGGTGCTGAAGGTCGGCGGACGCGATGCCGAGACATTTCCTCTGACGATCCGCGATTGCATCGGCGAGACGCTTGCCGAGCGTGTCCATGTCTCGGATCGGATCGCACTTCTTCAGGCCTTCGACATGCTGCGCCAGGGCGCATCGCGTGCCGAAACCGATGTGCGGGTACAGAAGACCTTTTCCGCAGCCGATGGCCGCCAGTTCATTCTCGTCCGTTTCGATTTCACCGCCATCCGCAATGGGGAAGGCAGCCTTGTCCAGGTAATCGCCCAGGCGCGCGACGTTTCCGAATACGAAGCGCTGCGCCGCGAGGCGGAGAGCCGGAAGGAAGAGGCGAAGTCCGCGCACGAAACGAAGTCCCGCTTCCTTGCCGCCGTCAGCCACGAGCTGCGCACCCCGCTCAACGCCATTCTCGGTTTTTCCGATGTGCTGGCCGGTGAATATTTCGGCAAGCTGGCCAATGATCGCCAGCGCGAATATGTCGGCCTTATCCGCCAGTCGGGCGGCCATCTTCTGTCGGTGGTCAACACCATGCTCGACATGTCGAAGATCGAGGCCGGCCGTTACGAGCTGCTGATCGAACCCTTCGCGGTGTCGGAAGCGGTTGAGACCTGCCGCGCCATGCTGGACCTGCAGGCCCGCGACAAGGGCATCACCCTGACGGCCCGCGTTTCCCGCACCCTGCCGGAAATGCAGGCCGATCGCCGCGCCCTGCAACAGATCCTCATCAATCTCGCCGGCAATGCGATCAAGTTCACCGAACGCGGCGGCGTCGTGTCGATGGATGCCGCGCTGCGTGGCGAGGATCTCGTCATTACCGTCAGCGATACCGGCATCGGCATCGCACCGGAAAAGCTCGGTACGCTGGGCCAGCCCTTCACCCAGGTGGAAAACAGCTATAGCCGCAATTACGAAGGCACCGGCCTCGGCCTGGCGCTGACCAAGGGCCTTGTTGCCCTTCACCGCGGCACGTTCGCGATCGAAAGCCGGCCGGACGAGGGCACGGTCGTCACCATCACGCTGCCGCTCAACGGCCCCGAGACGGCGGACACCGACGACATGATCGCGGAAACGGTGGAGTTCCCGCCGCGGCTCAAGGCCGTGCAGTTGAAGAATTCGGATGAAAAGGCCATGATGGAAGGGGCCGCGATGGAGCGGCCTGCAAACAGTCTGGGATGTGTGAATGACCACGCGGAAGCGAAAATCGCCTAAGGGGCGACGGGCAGCGAAGGAACAAAGCCTTCCGTCCCGCATCCTTGCGGGCGCAGGCTCTGCCGTGCTTCATGGCGCGAGCGGTTCCGCACGAGGTATCGGCGGTGCTGTCGCCCGCAATCCCAAGGCAACCCTCTACGCCACGACGTTCATCGTCGCCTTCTCCTTCGTTGCGGCCAATGCGCTCTGGTATCAGCCGGCCGGCCATCCCGCGCCTTTCCTTGCGACCCGCGACGCACGCGATCCGAATGCGATTGCCGGTTATCGCCAGAGCCGCCAGACCGACCCCGCCGACGTCACCACCTTCCGCATCGAGCGTGCACCGGCAGGCGGCGAGACTGCGCCCGCCCAGCCTTCCGGCCAGCGTCAACAGTCCTCGGCCCGAAATGTCGCATCGCCCGCAAGCCAGCCCGCAATGGCGGTGCCTGCGGCAGCGCCCGTACCCGCCGACGACATCCGTTCGATCATAGCGGGCCAGCCCGCAGATAATACGCCGGCAAGTCAGGCCGCCCCTGCCGCAACCGAGGCCGGTCCGGCGCTCGTTGCCGGCATCCAGCGCGAGCTTGCCCGCCGCGGCATCTATCAGGGCACAGACGACGGCCTGATGGGCCCGCGCACCGAAAGCGCCATCCTGTTTTTCGAGGAAGCCGCAGGCCTGCCCCAAAGGGGCGCCGCGACGCCGGAACTGCTGGCTGTGCTTCAGTCGCAATCGAGGGCCCAGCCACAGGCTCAAGCTCAGGCTGAAATCCAGACTGCGGCCATGCCGCTGCCGATCCCGCGTCAGGCTCCAAGAGCGGAAACGAAAAGGGCCGAAGCGCCCCGCGCCGAAGCTCAAAGAGCGGCAATCCGGCCAACGGTTCAGCCCGTCGTTCAGCAGGTGAAGGCGCCGGCCCGCAACGAAGACCCGATCACGGCCGCGATCCGCTCGGCCGATCGCCAGCCGAACATGACGCCGCCTGGCGAAATTCCGGGCGCGCGCAGAGCCGCAGCCTCGCCTCAGCAGACGGCGCGGCGGAGCGATCCGCTGCCGGCCTCGCAGATGGTGCTGCAGATCCAGAAGGGCCTGTCGAACATCGCCTATACCGATGTCGAGATCGACGGCGTTGCCGGCAGCCAGACCAAGGCCGCCATCCGCCGCTTCCAGAAACACTACCGCCTGCCGGAAACCGGCGAGCCCGACGAAGTCGTGCTGCAAAAGCTGAAGGCCATCGGCGCGTTGTAAAGCGACGCGGGTATTCCGGGGATGGCTGGTCTGGCCGTGACGACACGCCCGACAAGCGCCGGAAACGCTCATGCATGAGACCCACGCAATTTGGCGTCAGCCGCGCTGTCAGGTGATCGGGATCACGGCGATAAAGGGACAAGTCATGGATGCCCCGGCGGGCAGGGGGGAAATCATCGATGCCGTCACGGCATGCGCAAGTCCATGCCGAGCATCCCGCCAAGGGCGAAGGTGAAGAGCCCCAGGAGCAGGATCGATACCACGAAGACCGCGGCAATCGTGCCGCTCGTGCGTAGCACCGCAGCTCTCTGCGCCCTGTCTTCCCGGTCGTAATGCCACTTGATGGCGTAATACATTCCCGCGCCCAGCACGAAAATCTTGAAGATAACGAAGACGACCGGAACCCAACCCATGACAAAAAACCTCATGTGCATAACCTATGCGTCTTATGCTCCCATCTTGGGCAGGCGCATACCCCTTATTATGCAACGCTGATGTGTAAGCACAGGTTAGGTTTGCGACCCTGTGTGGTTGGGGGCGGGAGTAAACGCTTCGGGCCGGAGGCGGGCGTTCAAAGGAGGTCGTGACGCGCCTTGCATCGATTTCAATTCGCATTGCTGGCTCTCGGCGAAAGCGATATCTGTCAGGCAAAAAGACCGGCATCGCATCGCTCCGAGCACGACGAACGCAGGGCCGGTGGCGCTTGGAAAGATAGCTCGATGGCCCGCAAGAAGGGACCCCGACAGCCGGCGGGACGGGGGAGAGGGTACAAACTCTGACCGGGCGAGATGTCTTCTCTGCATCGACGGCGGATGCGTCGGCTGAAACGAAAAGTTGACATTCTGTCGTCCTGAACCTATCTGTGGTTTATCGATATTTTTTTGCCGAGATTTGCTTATGACGCGGTTGGCATCGCGTGTGGACGACCCTCTCTCTAAAGCATCGTTATTTTCGTCCGCAACGCATCCGCGTGGCGGTTACTCGTGTTGCTAAGAAAGGGTTCGTTCATGACCACTGGCACAGTTAAATGGTTTAATTCCACCAAGGGCTTCGGCTTCATCCAGCCTGACAACGGCGGTGCTGATGCATTCGTGCATATCTCTGCTGTTGAGCGCGCCGGCATGCGCGAACTCGTAGAAGGCCAAAAGGTCTCCTTCGAGCTGGAGCAGGATAAGCGGTCCGGCAAGATGTCGGCTACCAACCTCCAGGCTGCCTGAGAACGCTGTATTCGCTTTCCTGTGACCACGGATGTACTGGCACTGCCGAAAGCTTGAAACCAGTTAAGGCCAGGTGAAATCCTGGCCTTTTTTGTTACGCAGAAACCAGCAGGCGCACCAAGGCCGAAAACAGTGGTGAGGCGCGGCCTGCGAGGGCATTTACTAGGCACCGTTGGGAAAGCCGTCCTCGGATGCACACTTGCGTAGGTCGTGGCCTGGCGCATATCCGATCAGCACAGGACGTGACGGCTTTCGGACGCATGTTTTCCGTAAGGGCAACCCACATCGCCGCGATGCCGTTTATCAAAAGGACCAAAACGTTATGACCAACACAGCTCCCGCATCCCTCACGGTCGACCTGACGCCGACGCAGATCAGGGGTTTGAAGCTTGCCAAGGATGGCGACCTTTTCCCTCAGGAAGGCAATCGCTGGACGCACCTCAATGCTCAGGTCACATATGCCGCAACGGACCGCTTCAAGGAACGCCCGCGTGCAGTGAAGACGTCAACGACCGCAACCTTGAACCAGCTTCTTGAATACGGGCTCCTGCGCGAATTTACCCCGGATGTCGCGACATCGGACACGGCCTATGGCATAACCATGGCTGGCAAGATTTGGCTGCTGAAACACAAGTGACGCTTATGAATTCCGGGGCGAAACGCGGGCCGACAGGCCTTGCCGAGTTCGAGCCTTACAGCGCATCGAACACCCCTGCTGAGCAGTTCGTTGACTGGGACTGCCAAGCCTGCGGTGCATGCTGCTCCTATTCCTCCGAATGGCCGCGCTTCACCATGGAGACGGAACAGGCCCTCGAGTTGATACCGACCGAGTTGACCTCTGCGAATGGAGGGGGCATGCGCTGCGAGGGCTCGCGTTGCTCGGCCCTCTCGGGGCGAGTGGGCATTAGCGCTTCTTGCATGATCTACGAAGTCCGGCCCGATGTGTGCCGTGCCTGTAATCCCGGTGACGACGAGTGCGAAACCGCCCGCACAGCTTTCGGATTAAATAGTCACAAGCTGCTGTGATTTCGTACTAGGCCGATGTGCGTTAAGGCAGCTTAGCGCCATTTGCGGCCACTACCGAGATTCGATCGTCAAGTTAGCCGTTGAGATAGCGACGCATGCAATAGAGCAGCGTTGCCCGTTCTTCGTTCTCGCGAATACCGATTACGCGCCCGAAGAGGATGCGGTGGGTTGCCTCGTCTACTGCATTGGTAAGTTCACACTCAAAGCTGACCGAAGCGTCGGCCAGCACGGGGACACCAGTTAGGCCTTCCCTCCAATCGCCGAGAGCAAATCGATCGTCCGCCCGGGTCTTTCCTCCAAAGAGGTTCGAAATTTCCTCGTGGCCCGGCATAAGCGTATTGACGCAGAAACGGCTCGCGTTTTCAAACGCATGAAAACATGAGCTCGCGCGATTGATGCAGACGAGAAGCGTCGCTGGCGTATCGCTGACGCTGCAGACCGCCGAGGCTGTGAAGCCGTAACGCTTTCCGCCGTGTCTGGTGGTGACGACGTTCACAGCCGAGCCGAGGCGCGACATGCCACTGCGAAACGTGGCTTTGTCCACATTGTCGAAGCCGTGGTTCATCATGTTCATGTCGGCCTCCTGCCGCTCAGTCTGTATTACGCCGAGAGCTCTTTCCGGACGATCTCGGCTCCTGCGCTCAAGGCATTTAGCTTGCCTCTTGCGACACGACGAGACAGGGGAGCCATGCCGCAATTGGTGCAGGGGCAAAGGTTGTCCGCGTCGACAAACTTGAGCGCCTTGCGCAGCGTGGCGGCGACTTCCTCCGGGGTTTCGATGGTATCGCTTGCCACATCGATGGCTCCGACCATCACTTTTTTCCCTCGAACAAGTTCCAGAAGATCCATGGGAACATGAGAGTTGTGGCATTCGAGGGAGATCATGCCGATGCTGGATTTCTGCAGTTTGGGGAGAGTTTCCTCATACTGCCGCCATTCTGACCCGAGGGTCTTTTTCCAATCCGTATTGGCCTTTATGCCGTAACCGTAGCAGATATGGACGGCCGTTTCGCATTTCAGCCCTTCGATTGCCCTTTCCAAGGTGGCAACACCCCAGTCATTCACCTCGTCAAAAAAAACGTTGAAGGCAGGTTCGTCGAACTGGATGATATCGACGCCGGCCGCCTCCAGTTCCCTTGCTTCTTCGTTGAGTATCCCGGCAAATTCCCAGGCGAGCTTTTCACGGCTCTTATAGTGGTCGTCAAAGAGCGTATCGATCATCGTCATCGGACCCGGCAAAGCCCATTTGATGGGTTGTTTGGTCTGCTGACGCAGGAATTTGGCGTCCTCCACGAAAACGGGCTTCTGACGAGACACGGTGCCGACGACCGTCGGGACGCTTGCATCGTAGCGATCGCGAATTCTGACGGTTTCGCGTTTTGCAAAATCGACGCCGTCGAGGTGTTCGATGAAAGTCGTGACGAAATGCTGGCGCGTCTGCTCGCCATCACTGACGATATCGATACCGGCCTGTTGCTGGTCGTCCAGTGAAAGGCGCAGGGCGTCTCTTTTGCCCTCCAGCAATTCCTCATCCTGCAGTTTCCAGGGCGACCACAGTTTTTCGGGCTGGGCAAGCCAGGAGGGTTTCGGCAAGCTGCCGGCAGTCGATGTGGGGAGAAGCTTCTTCATGATGGTGACCTCTTCCAAATGTTGATCAGGCGGCGCAGTGAGCCAGGAATTGCTCAAGGGCAGCGCGGTATGGCTTGATGAAGTGTTCTTCGGTGAACTTGCCCTGATCCACCGCCAGGCGACTGCGTTCGTCGCGGTCGTAGACGATCCGGGTCAGCGAATAGTCTTGGTGCTTAAGATTGGGCTGGTAAAATGTCCCGGCCGCTGCGTTTGCATTGTAGATTTCAGGGCGATAAATCCTCTGAAATGTTTCCATCGTGCTGATGATGCCGATCAGTTCGATATTGGAATAATCGCCCAGCAAGTCGCCGACAAAATAGAAGGCCAGCGGCGCAACGCTGCCCGCAGGCATGAAGTAGCGAACCTGCAATCCCATTTTCCCGAAATACTCATCGGTGGGCGAGAACTCGTGCTGCCGGTACTCGACGCCCATAATGGGGTGATGATTTTCGGTGCGGTGATAGGTCTTGCTGGTGGAGGCGCTGATGCAAATCACCGGCGGCTTGCGAAAATGCGATCGGTAGGCATCCGACCGCAGAAAGGACTTGAACAGGCTCCCATGCAGGTCGCCGAAATCGGCAGGAATGCTGAAGGCAGGCAGGCTCTTGTTATGCTCCGGCAGAACGACGCTGAAATCGTAGTCGCGCACATAGGAGGAAAAATTATTCCCCACGATGCCGTCGATATGTTCACCGGTTTTGCGATCGACGATCGTCGTTTTCAGCATCTCGATGAGCGGAAATTTTTCGCCTTCAACATCGATGCTCATTTCGACCGAAACAATCTCCAGCTCGACCGAGTATCGGTCCGCTTTGGGATTGTCCCAATGCGCAAGGGCGTTGAAGCGGCTATCGATCATCGCCAAGACATTGCGCAGGTTCTCCTGCCGCTTTTCGCCCCTCGCCAGATTGGCAAAATTGGTGGTGATGCGCGTATGTTCCGAAGGACGATAATCCTCGTCGAAGGGTACGCTCGTGATTGTGAAACTGCAGGTCTGAGACATGTTGTGCCCCTATGGAGTTGGGGGCATGGGTCTGCGGACGCATAGCAAGACAGGCCGCGACAAAGCAGCCTTTGCTACGGCACACTGGGACACCCCGCCCGTGGACGTTATTTCGCCAAAGGCAGGTCTCCTGGCTCACGGGTCATCGCTTCCGTCCGTCTTCCCGGGGTAAACCAGTGACATAATGGACTTCAGCTCGCCGCTTACAGTTGCGGGGGCAGCGTCGGCATTTCCGAATGACACGGAGCACCGACTTCCCTCTTAGCTTCGGCACGTTGCATGCAACGACCGGAGAACCTTAGGCACGATAACCATATTGTACGGTGATCTGTCAGTCAATATCATATAATGATATCTTTATGTCGTTAAGTCTGCGCTACTGCGAGGGGTTCTGACCTAATGGATTAAATCGGGCGTTAACAGGCGATTTGGCACGCGCAGCCTTGGGCTGGGTCAAGCTAACAATCAATCGCCGACTATTGACGCAATTCCAGTAAGCGGATGTGACCCTCCACGATGTCCGCAATGGGCCGAGCGCGGCTGCCCTGAGATCACGGCTTTCCAGCGGGCGCGCGGCCATTCGGGGCGAAACCCCGCCTCATGCACCATGCGGTCTGTACGAAATGGTACAATGAGACACCCGCCTCCACTTGTGGCCTACATTGGTGAAGCAACCAGTGCTGTACGGCGATGAGTGATGATCACGCCGCGTATGGATTTGTGCGGTGCGTTGATGTCGGAAAATATCGAGTGGCTGAAAAGTCGGATAG
The DNA here is from genome assembly GCA_900469445.1 of Hyphomicrobiales bacterium. Taxonomy (GTDB): domain Bacteria; phylum Pseudomonadota; class Alphaproteobacteria; order Rhizobiales; family Rhizobiaceae; genus Neorhizobium. The sequence goes on along the minus strand of UBXM01000014.1, from coordinate 28,001 downwards.
CGAGAAACCGGGCGAAGCTCGCTGTGCTTTCATCCGTGAAGTCGTCAGATATCTCGGTTCGTTCCGAGACCGAGAGGCATATCGTCCTGCTTCAACGCCTCCTGGCAATCCAGGAGCGCCTGTTAAGCTCGTTGACATCCGATCGGCCCGACCCGCCGCCCTGAGGGCGCTGGTTGTGCGTGCGATTGCCACGACGCGCCGGCAGCGGTCATGTCGTTCGCAGCCATAAATCCCGACCACCGCCATCTCTCCCATTTGCCTCCACCCAAAAACCATCCTATTCACGTCCCATGCGTATCCGGTCCGATATCTATGTCTCCGCTCTTGTCCGCCGCGTTTTCGGCATGGGCGGGTTTGCGGCGGTCGAGCACAAGGGGGCAGAGGCGGCAGGGGCGGTCTTCATCCGCCAGCGGTTTCGCGACGGGCTGGAAAGCCTTTATGCACCGGCGCCGCAGAACTTCTTTTCCAGCGAGGATGACGGCCAGCGCAAGTTCGAGACGCGGCTTGAACGCGTCGAGCCGGATCTCATGCGCGAGACCCTCGATAGAGAACTGCGCTTCGATACCGATCTGTGGCTGGTGGAACTGGAAATCGACGAACTCGGCGATCTTTTCCCGCTCGTCAAACCGGATCCGTGAGCCTGGGGCATGTCTGCCGAAAATGGTCCCCGGCTTCGGGATAAAGACATGGATGAAACAACGAACTGAAGCGCGACAGGCGGATCTGCAAGATCGCGCCGGGCTTTAGCGGATCCTGAAACCGGAAGCGTTCTTGCGCACGGTCGCCGAGGTCCGCATCGGGCGGGCGTCCATCGGCGCGTCGGAATTGGCAGCCTCCGCGGCGCTTTCCAGCATGCTGGAACCGGCCTGGTCGGCGCCATAGGTGTAACGGTCGGCCCTGCGCCAGGCTTCCACCCGCGCGTGGCACTCGTCCTCGTCGAGCGACTGCCACAGGTTTTCCGCCTGCGACACGCCGTCTGTCGCCTCGGCCAGATGGCCATAAAGACGGGTGAGAATATAGGTGGCGTCGGCCAGGCCCATGCCCAGGCTCTTCAGCACGGTCGCCAGTTGCCGGCCCGAAAGGTCGAGCAGGATGCGCTCGGCCAGCCAGCGGCTCGTCGTCAGCATATCCGAAATGGCGGTGACGAGAAGCATCGCTTCCCGGTTGCGGGCAAACCGCACCAGAAGCGCTTCCTGCACGTCCGAAAGGCTGCGCAATCCCAGTCGGTCATCGTCTGCCCGTTCCACATGGCCGGCCAACAGCTTGATATGACGACGCAGCTCTTCTTCGCGCGCCAGCCGGCGCGTGTCGATGCCGGTCCCGATCGCCGGAATTTCGACGGATGCTGTCTCGGCAGGCTTCGAACTTGCCTGGGCCTCCGCAGCCGCGGACTTGGACTGCCGGGCCGTGTCCGGCCGCAGGCCGACAAGCGCGTCGATGACGGTGGGCGACAGCGCCGCGCGGCGCACGATGGCGCGTGCATGTTCCGAGCCCTGGCAGCGGGCGATCGCGATCAGTGCCTCGTCGGAGAGGCAGGCCGAGGTCATCAGGAACGGGGCTGCAACGGCGATCGGCTGGCTGCCGAGAAAGAAGGCGACGGCTGGCGGAACATTGGGAGACTGCGCAAGGGCTGCCACCGCCTGCCGGCGCGCATCGTTGGAAGAGGCGGAAAAGATCGGCATGAAGAGCTCGGCGAATTGCCGCAGCTCCGAACGTGTCGGATGGGAGAGCTCTTCGAAGCTCGTCACCGTAGCCATCAGCACAACGTCCTTCCTGCGCAGCGCCTGCGGTCTCTCCAGATCTCGAAACTCACTCGTCACGGGCAAACTCTTTGAACGCAATACAAACAGAGGTGCCGACAAATGCGTTTGGCCGCCGCAGGGCAGCCGACACGTCATCTACCTTACCTTGGAAACTCTAAAAGTTGGCGGGGCGCTTCAGCCGGTCTTTCCACCGGTTTCGTCGCTCGCCCAGGCAGGATGATGCTAGGTCTAACAGGGTTAATATCCGGTGAATACGGCATGTTTTGGCACAGGTCATCCACAGCGGCATATCGGTTATCGTCGGGGCGCTCCGGATCGTCCGGATTGATCGTCATGGCCGCATCCGCGTGGCTTGCATGGAGAAATTCGGGACCGGCAGCGATTTCAGTGAACCAAATCTGCAACACCGCGTTGTCGATCGCACGATCGGGGCAGGTTTCCGGCAGTCGCTACATTAGCGTTAATATCTTGTTAACCGTGTTCTGTCTGAAATTCAGGCATGACCGGCCATGAGGCCGTAAACAGCGGTAGACTTTGAAATGTCGCTGCACCGGCCGGCGTAAGGCGTAACCGGTAGATGAGATGTCGATGGCGTTGGGCGAAAAGACGCTTTGACGAGAAAGACGCGGATGTCCGTGAACTCCCTGGGATCTCCAATCGGGATCTTCATGGGCGCGTCGGCCCGAAAGGGCAGGGTGAAATAGAACCGTCTTCATCCCTCTCGATCCTTTGAACGGAGACGAGCATGGCAGAGATAGTGGTAATGAATGTCTGGCGCGATCGGAAAGGCCGAAAGGTCTCGACCCCGACCGATGCTTCGAACCTTGCTCTGGCGGGCGAGATCGTGATGTTCACCGGCGTCCGTTACGAACGTTTCGACGATCGCGTGGAGCGCGGCGCGGAAGCTCACGCGGCCCGCATGGAACAGAACTGAACCGGGCAGAACCGGCCCTGTAAGCGAACGGCTCTAGAGTTGGCCTCTGGTCCGCCACTGGAACGGAGCGCAGGTCGCCTGATCGAGAAATTTCGACACGACCGGAATGACGCTCCTATGCGTCACGAAACTTCTCAACACCGCATAGCCCTCCGTCTGCTGTGTTTCCACCAGCACGGTCTGGGAAAATCCCCGCGGCAGGCTCTTTCGAAGGGCGGCAAGCTGCGCCGGCGTTCCGACCACGACATCCAGAACATGATCCGCCGAGGTGCGGTCGTTGATCGAGAAAGTCTCGTTGGAAGACGCGTCGAACACGCCCAGCGACCAGAACGGCACGCCGCCATTAGGCGCCGTCAGCCTGACCGGTGCTTCGCCGATGTCGAAAGAGCAGACCGATATTTCCATCATCGGATCTTCCTTGGATAGCCCCGCGCGGTCCGGCTGTTCGCCAAGCCGGTAGAACCGCTGGCTCTCCCCCTCCGCGATGATGCGCGTATAGGCATCCCGCTGCGAGAATTGCGGCAGCGAAAAGACGATGATCAGGTGCAGAAGCGCCGCACCCACCAGGCCGGTGAGGATCGCAAACAGGATCTTCAGCCACAGGAAATCGCGCCGGCCGGCGTTGAAATCGGGAACCTTAGACATTGCCACACCCGATCTTGCGGATCGCCGGCATGGCAAGGTCGATCAGCCCGGAGCTTCCGGCTGCCGGTGTGTCGAGCAGCGTCAGCGTCAGGCGGAACGGGCCCTGTGCCGGGATCGCCAGCCAGTTTCCGGCGCGCGCCCGTGATGCGATCGCAATGTCGAGCGAGCCATCCGGCTCACGCACCACCATGCGGGAATTGAGCGCGGAGGGCAGGTCCGCATCGGCGGCCGGAGGTCGTCCGTCCGGCCCGGTCGCAAACAATGTCCAGTAGCGCGCGGTCGGCGTTTGTCCGATCAGCTGGTAGGTGCAGCCGCCCGAAAGCCTCGCGCCGCTATCGTCCGTTGCGGCGGTGAAGCTCAATCCCTCCGCCGTGGCGTAAAGCAGCTTTCCGGCATTGGCGCGGTGAGACTTGGCATAAGGATCTGCATCCGCCGTCTGCGCCTGCGGAAAGGCCTCCCACGCGCCGAGCTTGATCGCCCCGAAGCCGATCGTGGCATCGAGCGCCAACCGGGTCGACCAGATCCCGCCCGAAAAGGCGATGACAAGCGCGATTGCGACGAGAAAGGGAACACGAAACACGGGCTGCTTTGGTCCTCGGCAAGACAGTGAGCGAGGATTAGCATTGATTCCATTGAGAAGGAACCATCGGACGGAGCCATACATTGTTATCTATAACGCGATGCGTTATAGTCGCACTCATGATCAGGAATTTTGCGGATGGCGAGACAGAGCGTATCTGGTCGGGTCTTCGGAGCCGCAAGCTGCCGTCGGATATTCAGACCGTTGCACTGAGAAAGCTGCGCCTGCTCAATCAGGATCGCCAAGTGTCTGATCTGCGCGTGCCGCCTGGAAACAGGCTGGAAGCCTTGAAAGGTGATCTATCCGGTCGGTTCTCGATCCGCATCAACGATCAATGGCGTATCTGTTTTGTCTGGACCGAAGGAGGGCCTGCCGATGTCGAAATCGTCGATTACCACGACTGAAGCCGAATGGCTGCCGAACCCGCATCCGGGGGAAATCCTGCTTGAAGAGTTTCTGAAGCCGATGATGCTCAGCCAGAACGAACTGGCCCGGTCCATCGCCGTTCCGCCCAGACGGATCAACGAAATCGTTCTGGGAAAGCGGTCGGTCTCGGCGGACACGGATTTGAGGCTTGCCCGTTACTTCGGGCTCTCGGAAGGTTTTTTTCTGGGTCTGCAGGCCGATTACGATCTCATGCAACGACGCCGCGAACTGGGAGAGGAACTGAACCGGATTGAGCCGCGGGCGGCGTGACATGTCTCGAACCGGTCGGGATCATAATGGCAAACGGAAATATCTGGCGCGACGGGTCGATCCGGCATGGCAAGCCGATTGTTACGGCACCGAACCGGTCACCACCGGGCTCACCACCGCCTTGGCCCTGCGAACGTCTCCGCTCGATCCCTGACGCAGGCCCGCTGCCGGTCTGGTGGCTTCGGCGACCTTTTCCACGCCCGCAACCAGCGGCGGGGCGGCTTTCAGCGTCTGGGCGAGCTGCTTCAGCACCCGGGTGGATTCGCCCGAAAGCGACCGTGGCCGCGTCAGGGCCATCAGCGCCGGATCTTCTGCCTTCTTTTCGGCAACCGCATCGTCCTTCTTGTGGTTGCCGGTGGGAAGCGGGTTGTCGATGCCGGGAATGGCCCGAAGCTCGATGCCCTGATGCGCGTAATCCATCAGCTTCTTGAACGTCATCGCCGGCAGCGCGCCGCCGGTCATGTTGTTCATCGAGGTGAAGTCGTCATTGCCGAACCAGACGGCGGTCGTATAATTGCCGGTAAAACCGATGAACCAGGCGTCGCGATAGCTCTGCGAAGTGCCGGTCTTGCCGGCGGTGACGATGCCGCCGTCCAGCGCCCCGCGTCGCGCCGTGCCGATCACCGGGATCTGCGTCAGGATGCGGTTCATCGACGACATTGCTTTTTCCGAAAGCACGCGCGTGGCCGGCATCTCGTCACGGTTGAAATCGTAGAGAACCTCGCCGCCATAGCCCAGAACCTGCTCGATCCCGTGGCGATGCGATTGCATGCCGCCGGCCGGCATCACGGCATAGGCCGTCGCCTGGTCGAGCACGGTCACTTCCGACGTGCCGAGCGGGATCGTCTTGTCCATGCGAAGAGGTGTCTCGACGCCCATCGCCTTGGCGGTCTCGACGATCACCTTCGTGCCGAGCACATCCTTGGCCAGCCGCACCGGAACGGTGTTGAGCGATTGCGCCATGGCGGTCAGCAGCGACACGCGGCCCTTGTAGGACCGGGCATAATTCTGCGGCGACCAGCCGCGCCAGGTGATCGGCGCGTCGGAAATCATCGTTTCCGGCGTCATGCCGTGTTCCATGGCGGCCGAATAGGTGAACAGCTTGAAGGACGAACCCGGCTGGCGCAGCGCCTTGGTGGCGCGGTTGAACTGGCTCTCGCCATAATCCCGGCCGCCGACCATGGCCCGAACGGCGCCGCCGTTCTCGATCATCGCCATGGCGCCCTGCTTGACCTTGTAGCCTTCGCCGAACTCGCGCAGGCTCGATTCCATCGCCGCATCGGCTGCCTGCTGCAGGCCCATGTCCACCGTGGTGCGCACCACGACGGAATGTTCCTTGATCTTGCCTTCCTTGGCCAGCCGCTGCACTTCGTCGAAGGCCCAGTCGAGGAAATAGTCGGGTGCCTTCACGTCGGCGCGGTCGATCGCCGTTGCCGGGTTGCGCCGCGCGCCGATCACCTGGCCCTCCGACATCAACCCGCTCTGCACCAGATTGGACAACACGTCGTTGGCGCGGGCGCGCGCCGCCGGCAGGTTGACATGCGGCGCATATTTCGCCGGCGCCTTGAACAGGCCGGCGAGCATTGCGCTTTCCGCCAGGCTGACATCGGTTATCTTCTTGCCGAAATAAAATTGCGATGCAGCCGCCGCCCCGAATGTGCCGCCGCCCATATAGGCGCGGTCGAGATAGAGCGACAGGATTTCCTTTTTCGACAGGTTCACTTCCAGCCAGACCGCCAGGAAGGCTTCCTTGATCTTGCGCTCGAGCGAGCGCTCGTTGGTCAAAAACAGGTTTTTCGCCAACTGCTGGGTCAGCGTCGAGCCGCCCTGCACGACGCCGCCAGCCTTTGCGTTTTCCGAAAGTGCGCGGCCAAGGCCGATGAAGTCGATGCCGTAATGGTCGAAGAAACGACGGTCCTCGGTCGCCAGAACCGCCTTGATCAGATGATCCGGCAGTTCGTCGATCGGTACGGAATCCTCATGGATGATGCCGCGATGGCCAACCACATTGCCGTATCGGTCAAGGAAGGTGACGGCAAAATCGCCGCGGTTTTTCCAGTCTTCCTTGGTTTCCTCGAAAGCGGGAAGCGCCAGCGCCAGCACCACGACGGAACCCGCCGTGCCGAGTGTCATGGCCTCGCCGGCCACTTCGAAGGCAAGTTTTTTCCAGCCGCGCACGCGAAAACGGCGGAAGAAGATGGTGATCTCTTCCCAGGCTTCGGTCAGTTTGAAGCCGAGGTTCCAGACGGTGGAATCGATCCAGCTGTCGATACGCAGCAGGATGTGGCGCTTCTTGCGCGGCCGTTCTTCATCTGCCTTGCGTTCGTCCTGCACTCTATCCTCCCCGTCCGCAAAGGCATATTAGCTTTTGCGTTTGGCTTGACGTAGCCCCCGACAACGATCAAGAGCATAAGCCGGCCACGGTTAACCAGCATTAGCTGACAATTGGTTGATGCGCGATTGTAAAATCGCAACAGACAAAGGGCGGCCGACACGAATTGTATCTCTCTGCCGCAAAAGTGATGATGAACGACGTACCTTTCTGGAAGCTGAAGTCCCTCGACGAACTGACCCAGGGCGAATGGGAAAGCCTGTGCGATGGCTGTGGCCTCTGTTGTCTCAACAAGCTGGAGGACTGGGACACCGGCGACGTGGTCTTCACCTCGGTTGCCTGCCGGCTTCTCGACGGCGAAAGCTGTCGCTGCAGCGACTATCCCAACCGGCAAAAGACCGTGCCCGACTGCATCCAGCTGACGCCGCAGGAAGTGCGCGACATCCACTGGCTGCCGCCGACCTGCGGTTACCGCCTCGTGCGCGACGGCGAGGATCTCTATTGGTGGCATCCGCTTGTTTCGGGTGATCCCGAGACGGTGCATCAGGCCGGCATTTCGGCCCGCGGGCGCACCGTCAACGAGACGGAAGTCGATGTGGACGATTTCGAAGATTATGTCGTCAGCTGGCCGCTGCATGTGGGGCAAGGCAGTGGGCGGTAAACGTTCAGTCGAGAGAAAGCATAGGTTTCCGCTGCGGGTGTACGAAACCGTACCAAGCATTTTGAACGAATAAAACGATCTTCTTCTATGTTGTTTGGCGCATATATTGTCTAATGATACGCTGATATGTATCGTTGCAACTGTCGAAAATCGTGATTTCACTCCATGAATGCGCAAAGCACTCTGGCAGATCGCCTTTACGAGGCAGCCCTGGTCCCCGAACTCTGGACGGAGACTTGCGAGCGGCTGGCGATCGAGGCGGGATCTGCGACCGCGGCAATCTTCACCTTCGATGCCGAAGGTAACCATCGTTACGTTGCCACGCCCAATATTGCCGATGTCTATGAACAGTTCGCCAGAAGCGAGCTTCGTTTCAAGAATATCCGGCCGCAAAGGGCGATGGAAAAGTTTCCCTTTTCCTTCTGCCGCGACATCGATTTCCTGACCCCGGAAGAGCTGGAGCAGGATGTCATCCTGAAGGAATTCATCCAGCCCGCCGGCATGCAGTGGGAGGCCGGTTATGGTTTTCAGGAACCGACCGGGCACACGATCATCATCGCGCTGATGAAGGCCCGCGGCCATGACAATTTTTCAAACGAGGATATCGCCAGGCTCAATGCGCTGAAACCGGATTTGGCGCGGGCGGCCTACATGTCGTCGCGGCTTGCCTTCACCGAGGCGCGCTCGATGACCGAGACGCTCTCCATGCTGGGCCTGCCTTCCGCCGTCATCGGCGATGGCGGACAGGTGATCCTGATGAATGACGAGCTCGAGGCGCTGGCGCCGCGTATCCGCACCGGCTCGGGCGACAGGCTGGTTCTCGAAGGGGCAGGGGCCCGCGCTCTGCTCGACGAGGCGATCGAGCGCTACAAGTCGCAGACAATGCCGGTCGTGCAGTCGCTGCCGATGGTCTCTCGCGAGGAACTGCCGCCGCTGATCCTGCATCTCCTGCCGATCCGCCGCGCCGCGCGCGATATCTTCTCGCGCTCCATGGCCGTGCTCGCCGTCACGCAGGTGGGCCAGGTGGGCCCGCCGGATATGCGGGTTCTCTGCGGTCTCTTCGATCTCACCCCGGCTGAGGCCAAGGTGGCGCGCGGCATCGCCATGGCCCAGACCCCCGAAATGGTCGCAGCCTCGCTCAACATCTCGCTGGAAACCGCCCGTTCGCACCTGAAGCGGATCATGCAGAAAACCGGCACGACACGCCAGGCCGAGCTCGTCCTGCTGCTATCGGGCCTCAACGCGCCGGGCACAGGGCAGGGTGGGCGGTAGAGCTGAAATAGGTTGCAATTTGCAGTGATGCAATTAATAGTGGTATTCTGCTTGATTGGGGGATGCCATGGACGCCGTCGATATGCTGCGAAACTACCGTGAACTCCTGCGCGAAAGACAACTGGCCATGGCCGGGAAGCTTGTCGATAATCCGGGAGGTGCCGATCAGATAGCCGTTGCGGTCAACAACGCGGCGGGGTTCGCCACGCTCCAGTCAGCGATTGATACCGCGGATGAAGTCATTGCGGAGCTTGGCGGCTGAGATCGTTCGCTGGCGAGGGGCTTCGAGCCTCAGACGATAGCCATGTGACGATATACCTGATTTTTGTGCCTTGACCTTCCCATGATGGGAAGCCTTACATGCGGATGCGAAAGGATCGCATCCCATGAACCAGCACCTTGCACACTCCATTTCCGGCGCAACCGGCCCGCTGACCATTCCCGTTGAAGGCATGACCTGCGCCTCCTGCGTGCGCCGTGTCGAAACCGGCGCTGCCAAATTGCCGGGCGTGAAAGCGAGCGCCGTCAATTTCGCCACCAAGAAACTCACTGTCGAGACGGATGAGGAGTTCGATCCGCAGGCGCTGGAAAAGGCGATCCACAAGCTCGGCTTCGAGGTGCCCGAAGGCGCGATGCAGCACGCCCTGCGCGAGGCGGGGATGCTGGTGGATGTTGGTGACGGCCCCTCGTCCGCCTACCGGCACCTTCTCCCCGCAGGCGGGGAGAAGGACGCAAGCCGAGATGTTCCGGCCGTCTCCAGCCTTGAGCGGGGCACCTCCCCTCTCCCCGCAGGCGGGGAGAGGGGCAGCGCCAAGGGCAACGCCACCGAAAGCCACCACCATCACTCAACCCACGACCACGCCCACATGCACCGAGGCGAGGAAGCCGCCCTGAAGCGCGATCTGGCCATCGCCTTCATCCTCACCCTGCCGCTTTTCGTGCTGGAAATGACCGGCCATGCCTATGAACCTTTCCACCACTGGCTGATGGTCGTCATCGACACACAGAACCTCTATTATCTGTATTTTGCCCTGGCGACGGCAGTGATCTTCTGGCCGGGCCTGCGCTTCTTCAAAAAGGGCCTGCCGGCGCTTTTCCGCGGCCACCCCGAAATGAACTCTTTGGTCGCGGTCGGCGTATCTGCCGCCTACGGTTATTCGCTCGTCACCACCTTTGCCCTCGATCTGCTGCCCGAGGCCGCCCGCTACGTCTATTATGAAGCCGCCACCGTCATCGTCACGCTGATCCTCTTCGGCCGATTGATGGAGGCCCGCGCCACCGGCCGCACCGGTGCCGCGATCGAAAAGCTTGCCGGCCTGCAGGCAAAGACCGCCCGCGTCGAACGCGACGGTCGTGAGATCGATATCCCGACGGCAGAGGTCGTTCCGGGCGATATCGTCGTCATCCGTCCGGGTGAACGTATTCCGGTCGATGGCAGGGTGCTCGACGGCCAGTCCAATATCGATGAATCGATGATTTCCGGCGAACCGATCCCGGTCGCCAAATCCGCTGGCGCCACCGTCATCGGCGGCACGGTCAACACGACCGGCACGCTGCGCTTCACCGCCGAAAAGGTCGGCCGCGACACGATGCTTGCCGGCATTATCCGCATGGTCGAACAGGCACAGGGCGCAAAACTGCCGATCCAGGCGCTGGTGGATAGGGTGACCGCATGGTTCGTACCGGCGGTGATTACGCTTGCTGTCATCACCTTCGCCCTCTGGTATATTCTCGGTCCCGACCCGAAGATCACCCATGCGCTGATCGCTTCCGTCGCCGTCCTCATCATCGCCTGCCCCTGCGCCATGGGGCTGGCCGTGCCGGTCTCGATCGTCGTCGGCGGCGGCCGCGCAGCGGAGCTTGGCGTGCTGTTCCGCAAGGGCGATGCGCTGCAGGGCCTGCAGGATGTGGCGACCGTCGTCGTCGACAAGACCGGCACCGTCACCAAGGGCCGGCCGGAACTGACCGATTTCAGTGTCGCCGAAGGTTTTGGCGAGGATGAAACCCTGGCACTGGTCGCCGCCGTCGAGGCCCGCTCCGAACACCCGATTGCCGATGCCATCGTCAAGGCGGCAAGGGCGAGGGGGCTTGAAACCGCAAGCGCCGAAGACTTCTCCTCCGTCACCGGCTACGGCATCCGCGCCAAGGTCGGCGGCAGGGAAGTCGCGGTCGGCGCTGATCGTTACATGGAAAAGCTCGGCGCTTCCGTCGAAATCTTCGCGGACGCTGCAAACCGTCTCGGCGACGAGGGCAAGACACCGCTTTATGCCGCCGTCGATGGCAGGCTTGCCGCCATCATCGCCGTTGCCGACCCGTTGAAACCGTCGAGCGCAGAAGCGATCCATGCCCTGAAGGCGATGGGCGTCGAGGTTGTCATGGTCACCGGCGACAACCGCCGCACGGCAGAGGCCATCGCCCGCCAGGTCGGCATCGACAGGGTCGTCGCCGAAGTTTTGCCAGAGGGCAAGGTTCAGGTGATCCATGAATTGCGGATGGGCAAGCCGGGAAAACCCCTCCCCAACCCCTCCCCACAAGGGGGAGGGGCTTCCTCTGCCGCTGCGCCTGACGCTGATCCAGCCGCAAACGGATCACGGCTGGGTGGTGGTGGGCAGGGCGTCGGCGGCTTGTTTTCTCCCCCCTTGTGGGGGAGATGCCGGCAGGCAGAGGGGGTATCTGGCCCTAGTCTCCGCAAACTCGCCTTCGTCGGCGACGGTATCAACGATGCGCCCGCTCTGGCCGAGGCCGATATCGGCATTGCTATCGGCACCGGCACGGATGTGGCGATCGAAAGTGCGGATGTCGTGCTGGTCGGCGGAGAACTCACCGGCGTGGTCTCGGCGATTGCCGTCAGTCGCGCGACGATGAAAAACATCCGCCAGAACCTGTTCTGGGCCTTCGGTTACAACGTCGCGTTGATCCCGGTTGCCGCCGGCGCGCTTTATCCGGTCTTCGGTCTCACGCTCTCGCCGATGATCGGCGCCGGTGCCATGGCGCTGTCGAGCGTCTTCGTGCTCGGCAATGCGCTGAGATTGAAAACCTTCAAACCGGAGGATGCCGCATGAATATCGGTGAAGCATCGGGCGCATCCGGCGTCTCGGCCAAGATGATCCGCTATTACGAACAGATCGGCCTGATCGCGCCCAAGGGCCGCACGGAGAGCAATTACCGGGTTTATGGCGAGGAGGAAGTGCATGTGCTGCGCTTCATCAAGCGGGCGCGTTCGCTCGGCTTTTCGCTGGAAGAGACCGAGACGCTTCTAAAACTCTGGCAGGATAAGAGCCGCACGAGCTCTGCCGTCAAGGAAATCGCCACCACCCATATCAACGACCTCGAACGCCGCATCGCCGAAATGCAGGGCATGGTGAAGACCTTGAAACACCTTTCCCATTGCTGCGGCGGCGACAACCGGCCGGATTGCCCGATCCTCGATGACCTAGCGGGCGAGAGCCCCGCCAAGGGCGAACGCGCCGCACCGGGAAAGAACCCTGCTAACGGCGAAAGCGCCGCATAGCCAAACACCATATCAACCACGCATAACGACACTATCAACCAAGGAGTTTTTCAGATGACCGCCATTTTCACCGTAACCGACATGACCTGCGGCCATTGCGAAAAGACCGTCCGCGCCGCTCTTGCCGAAGCGCTTCCGGGCGCAGCCGTCACCATCGACCTGCCATCCCACAAGGTCACGGTGGAAGGCGACAAGGCCAAGGCTGAAGACGCCATCCGCGAGGCAGGCTACACGCCGGAAGCAGCCGCCGCCTGAGCGGCTGAACATGGGGGACGCGACCATGAGGCAACGGATCATCGTCTGCCCGCTGATCGAAAATGACGGCGCATATCTGCTCTGCAAGATGCCTTCGGACCGGGGCGTGTTTCCCGGCCAATGGGCGCTTTCGGGCGGCGGCATGGAGGCCGGCGAAAAGATCGAGGAGGCACTGCGCCGTGAAATCCGCGAGGAACTGGGCGAGGGGCTTCGGATCACCGAAGTCACGCCCTGGACCTTTCGCGATGATGTGAGGACGAAAACCTATCCGGACGGCTCGACGGAGGAGATTTATATGATCTATCTCATCTTCGATTGCCGCGCGCAAAACCGCGATATCGCCATCAACGACGAATTCGAGGATTTTGCCTGGGTCCGCCCCGGCGAGTTTGAGGCCTATGATCTGAATGCCGCGACGCGGGTAACCTTGGCGGCCAAGGGTTTGCTTTCGGGTTGAAAACCGGGATTTGAGGTGCGTCAGTGTTGTCGATCAGGTCTCTGCCCTATGTGATTGAAGATAGGCCCGCCTGCCTGGCCGTCTTCGATTCCAACACGCCCCATTTCTTCGCTCCTGAAGAGCGGCCGCAATATTCCGAGTTTCTGCAATCTCTCGTCTTGAAACGTCCCTATCTCGTCCTGCGGGATGGCAATGAGGTCGCGGGATGCGGAGGGCTGAAGGTGATTGCGCAAGAGAAGACCGCCTTCCTCTCCTGGGGCATGGTTGCGAGACACTACCACGGCAAGGGCGTCGGTCGCTTTCTCGCCGAAGCCCGTCTCGACCTTGCCAGAAGCATTGCCGAGGTCGAGACAGTCACGCTCAACACCAGTCAGCATACGCGAGGCTTTTACGAGAAACTGGGGTTCACTGCGACCAAGGTGACGCCGAACGGTTACGCGCCGGGGCTGGATCGCTGGGATATGATCCTGCGGGTGAAGTAGATGCTGAAAGCCCCGCCGCCATGTTGAAATACCGCCCGGCACTCCCGTCCGACGTCCAGATGCTCATCGACCTGCATGTGTCGATGAGCCAAAACACCTATGCGCATATCCTGCCCGAAAGCTACTTGCAGGATGTTCTTCCGGCCGAAAAGCAGGAGCTTTGGCAAAAGCGCTGCGCCGCATTGCCATCTCCCGATCACCTGATCATCGTCGCCTGCGATGGAGCGGAGATCGCCGGTTTCTGCTGTTTCGTTTTCAGCGAGGAAACTGAATTCGGCACCTATCTGCACAATCTCTACGTATCGCCGTTTTTCCAGGCAAAGGGCGTGGCGAAAACGCTTCTCCGCGAGGCACTCTCCACCTTCGAACATTCGCGAAAAGACCTACCGGTCCATCTCGTCGCCTTCGCCAAGAACACGCGGGCGACAGCCATCTATGACCGGCTAGGTGGCAGGGTGATCGAAAGGCGGGAGGTCACGCGCGCGGGCAATCCGGCCGTGGAACTTGTGCGCTATCAATGGCCAACGGCGCACGAGCTTCTGGAAAAGCTTGCGGCTTGAATGGTGTCGTCGGCCCACAACCGACGCATTCGGATGCGAAACAGCCCCCATTGGCATCCCGCCACCGAAATCCAAGCAGGGAGACCACCGATGAGCGACAGCTGCCCCGTCCCGACCGCGGCCCAGCGGCAATATATGGAGATCGACGAGAAGGCCCGGAATGCCATGATGGCCAAGATCTACAAGGCGATCGAGGATGCGACGGTTGAAGCCGCCGAAGAGCTGAAATCGACCGAATGGACGGACGCACCGCCGGCCTACGAATATTTCGTCTCGGTCGCCCACCAGAAGCTTTTCGTCCACCTCTGCGGCGGCGATCCCGAAACCTTTAAAGGTGGAGATCCCGAACTAGCTGGCCATATCCTGAAAAACGGCCAGAATATCGTCGATCATTATTTTATCGGGAAAAAATGAAACCCGCTGTCGGATTGACGATTAACCTTGCGTCTTCAATGCGAGACCATGTGCGATCCGCTCGAAGAGGAGAGCCGGACGCGACAACAATGGGAGGTTATCATGCACAAGAACACAATCTGCCTGTGGTACAACAAGGACGCCGAGGATGCGGCCCGGTTTTATGCAAAGACATTTCCCGATAGCGTCGTTGGCGCCGTGATCCGTGCCCCCGGTGATTACCCGGATGGCGTCGAGGGCGATGTTCTGGTTGTTGAATTCACCGTTGCCGGCGTGGCCTGCGTCGGCCTTAATGGCGGCCCGCATTTCAAGCACAACGAATCCTTTTCCTTCCAGATTTCCACCGAGGATCAGGCCGAAACCGACCGTTACTGGAATGCCATCGTGCAAAATGGCGGCGAGGAAAGCGATTGCGGCTGGTGCAGGGATCGCTGGGGCATTTCCTGGCAGATCACCCCGCGCACGCTGATGGAAGCGCTGAAAGTCGGCGGCGCCGAGGCCAAGCGCGCCTTCGACGTGATGATGACGATGAAGAAGATCGACGTCGCCGCAATCGATGCCGCCCGTCGCAGCTGATTGAGGGCTTTGCTCCGCTCCGTCGTCATTGCCGCAGGGCAATATGACATCGTGCTTTAATGCCGCTTGCAAACGGGCCGGCATGAGGAGTATGGAGCAGCCATTCCAACAGGTATCGAGACGATCCCGGTATGGCTCGGGGTCTTCTCCCGGCTAAGCCGCGGCCGCCGTCGAAAACGGCGTCGCGGAGCGCCCACGTATCATGAAAGCAACAACGGCCTATGCCGTCGGCGGCAACGCCATTCTGGCCGGCATCCTTCTGATGCTGGTGGGCGACCTGATGTTCGCGCTCAACGATGCCATGGGCAAATGGCTGGTCGCCAGCTTTTCGGTCGGGCAGGTCCTGCTGCTCCGCTCTCTCGGTGCCTTTCTGGTTCTGGGCCCGATGCTCGCCCGCAGTTCCACCACGTCGCTTCTGAAGGTCGAGAAACCCGGCCTGCAATTTGCCCGCGTGGTCATGGCGACCGGCGATACCGGATTGTTTTACGCCGCCGTGGTCTATCTGCCGCTTGCCGACGTCATGACTTTCTACATGGCCGGACCGATCTATGTGGCGGCGATTTCGCATTTCTTCCTTGGGGAGCGGATCGGCTGGCGGCGCTGGCTTGCGGTCCTGATCGGTTTTGTCGGCGTCATCATCGCCCTTCGCCCGTCGGAAGCCATGCTCACCTGGCCGTCGGTCTTTGCCCTGGTCGGCAGCCTGTCCTTCGCGCTGTCACTGGTTCTCGGCCGCGTGTTGCGCGCGACGCCGGATGTGACGCTGGTCACCTGGCAGACCATCGGCGCGCTTGTCGCCGGCATCTTTTTCAGCGTCGGCAACTGGAGCCCGTTTACCGGCAGCCAGCTTTTCGCGCTGCTTCTGCTCGGTGTCGTTTCCTGCTCGGCGCATCTTTTGATCACCCGCTCGCTCAAGCTTGCGCCCGCCTCGGTGCTCGCACCGCTGCAATATACGCTGCTTTTATGGGCGATCGTCTTCGGCTGGGCCTTTTTCGGTGATTTCCCCGATACCCAGACGCTGATCGGCGCCGCCATCATCGTTTTTGCCGGCATGTTCATCTTCCACCGCGCCAAGGTGAAGGACGAAGAACCGGTCGTGCCGAACAGTTCCAGCCACGGGTGAGGGGGCGGCCAGTGAGATGGCCGGCATCGTCGCAATCCACTTTTTCTGATGGAACGAATAAGTATTGGATGGCGATTAGAGCGTTGAATGCCTCAGTCTCTTTGACCTGAGAGTGTTATATCCCCATCTAGGTGACATGCGGAAACAAGATAAAAGCGACATCGAACTGATCAGGACATGGACGCTTCCCGCGGCGGTAACCATGGGCTCGGCCGTCCGCGCCAAGGGGATCCTGCAGGAGATCCAGTCAAAGCTTCCTTCAAGCTCCAGGAAGTCGATCTCGCTTGAAGGCGTCGATCTGACATTGGCGATTGCGGCCCATGACAAGCTCGCGTTCAATGCGGCGGCGACCATTGCTGCAAAGGTGATCGAAGAGGCAGGATCACTCCCTGTCATCCCGCGCGAAATCGAGGACATCCTGACCATCAAGACCAGTGAGCGACATCGCTGGCTGGCCGATGGACGCCTACCGAGTGCGGGTACCAGAACCGTGAGGCTTAACGGGCGTGCTCGCCAGATCACGTTCCACGTTTTCGACCCCAAGATTATCGAAGACCTCCTCGACCGGGGCGCAGTCGAGGAGTGGCGAGAGGAAGACGCGCAGGCGAAAGCTGAAAAACGACGCAAGGCGGCCTATCAGGCGAAACTGACGCGCTCACTCAAGAAGAACAGCGAAAAGCGATCGAAAAAGTCGGAAAGCGGCCCCGAAGATCCTGCCTCGAAGCTTCGCGGCTGGGAAGAGTTCGACATAGACGGATTGCTTCGCTAGGCATGAAGGCAGTGAGCGGCAAGCATGCGGCACCTGTCGTCATCGCCCAGTGCAATGACGGTTTCGGGCCGAAAGCCGTCATATCAATTTGAGATTTTTTTCCATCAGGAAGGTTTGTTCCTCGCCGTACTGCATTGCACGGACATCGAAGTATCCGAGGCGAGAGTAGAAGGACCTTGCTGTTAAGGATGACTGAACGCGTACCAACTCCGTCCCGTTATCTGCAGCGAATGCCTCGACTGCATTCATTAACATCCGACCGATCCCTCGCCCCTGAGCTTCAGGGCTTACGAAAACAGTCCGCACCGTATCGCCCTCAATGCTTGCGGTTCCCTGAAGCTCATGCCTGTGTTGAGCGATCCAGACGACACGCTTGGCCATGAGGCCACGAATGGCGTCAGCCGTGAAATTCCCAACCAACCGGTCGATAACCGTAGCTGAGTAGTCCGTGGCATTGCTGATACGGATGGTGTGTCGCACCAAGGCGCTGATCGTTTCAGCGTCATCATGTGAAGCGCGGCGTATTTCAAATGGCTCAATCATGGCGGGATTTTACTGTTGGTAGGTTTCACTAGAGTGACCGCGTCGCGCCACAAGCATCAAACACGCTTTTCGAAATTCGCTAAGAAACGCTCCAAATCCTTTGGAGATATGAACCGATAAACCTTTCCATCAAAGCCTTCTATTCTTTGAAGATCAGTTATCCGCTGATGCCTCCGGTAGTTGGCAACGAAGCGAAAGAATGCCCAATCTAGGCGCTCGGGGCATCCCGCAGGTAACTCACCGTGTCGATCATGGCCACGCCCTAAAATAGCGCGTTTAACTGCTCTGCGTAAACAAAGCGCTGTGGAGTAGTCGAGGTGAATGAGCGTATCTGCGGCAGCTAGTCTTAGGGGCAGCGTGCCGCCATAATTGCCATCCATTATCCAGCGCGGTTGCTGGATGAGCGCCGTTAAAGTCGCTTCCCATTCATTGGTTTCAGGCCGCTTCCAGCCCGGTTGCCAGTAATAGGCATCAAGGTGCACAACGGGAATGTCTGTAAGGCCAGCAAGCCGTTTGGCCGCTGTCGACTTCCCGGCTCCGGGGCATCCCATGACAATCACACGTTCCATGAGGACAGTCGTAGCACATCCTTGCGGTATCCTCATGTCCGGTTTGGGGTCGGAAGCGGCCATTCCGACAGGACATAGGCGAGGCAGGAACACGCACGGATATCATGGTGGCGGTCATTGCGCCTTCCTGAAGGCAGACACCGCCGAGAGGCGGTGTCACATCGGTGTGCGTCAAGTTCAAGCCGAAGCCGGCGGGCAATGAGTGCTCTACATCAGCCCCCATTGATCATGGCAAAAACTTCATCGAAGCGGCCGTCCGCTTCTGCGCGACGGGCATATTGCGAATACTGGACCGTGATCTCGGGTGTCATCGGCTCACTGCGGAGTTGCATGACAACGTCGTCGGCAAAATCATCCAGCGGCACGCCCTCTCGCTCCTCTTGACCGGGCGTCAAACCGGTTTTGACCTGTGGGGGAATGACTTCCATGACGTCGATCTTTCCTTTCAGAGCTTCACGCAGAGACACCGTGTAGCTGTGGATCGCAGCCTTTGACGCATTGTAGGTCGGCGAGATGACAAGAGGCACGAAGGCGAGGCCGGAGGTTACATTGACGATCGAAGCGCTTGGCTGCGTCAGAAGGTGATCGACCAGGGCATTCGTCAGTCGGATCGGACCAAGCAAATTCGTCGTGACCGTCGCTTCCGCATCGGAAAGGTCGCGCCGACGTGCGAGCTCTTCGAAGCGCATGATGCCCGCGTTGTTGATGAGCACATTCAATGTCGGATGATCGATGATCAGGCGCCGCGCAAATGCCTCGATACTCGTCGCGTCGTCGAGATCGACCTGGACCGGCGTCATGCGACTGCGACCTTCGGCGGCACGAGACAGTGCATCAAAACGGCGACCGGCGATGATCACGTGGTTACCTGCGTCATGCAGGCGATGCGCGAGCGCCTGGCCGATGCCGGACCCGCCACCGGTGATGAGAATGGTATTGTTGCTGGATTTCATGTGCAGACTTTGCCTTGTTGGAAAATAAAAGATGGCCGGGACCGCGAGGCCGAAATCCGCCCACCGCCCGAAGCTGGAATGTACGACAGCCCATTCTTGAGAAAAACGACAGCAAGACGTATAGGCTTTCAATCCAGAGTTAATAATGGAAGCTGCCGCTGGGTCTGGGGAATGGTAAAATGGAACGTGATTTGTTCGACGGCCTCGCGCATTTTCTCGCGGTCGCGCGTCGCGGCGGATTTACAGCCGCC
Organism: Hyphomicrobiales bacterium; assembly: GCA_900469445.1. Classification (GTDB taxonomy): domain Bacteria; phylum Pseudomonadota; class Alphaproteobacteria; order Rhizobiales; family Rhizobiaceae; genus Neorhizobium. The sequence goes on along the minus strand of UBXM01000014.1, from coordinate 8,658 downwards.
GCAGAGGCCTTGAACATAAGCCCGGCGGCGGCAAGCAAAGCGATCCAAATGCTCGAGGCGCGGTACCAGGCCAAGCTGTTCCAGCGAACAACCCGGAGCGTGCAGTTGACCGAGGCCGGAAACGCCTTGTTCCAGCGCCTCGATCGGGCTGCCTTGGAGATCGAGGATGCAATCCGGGATTTCACCGCCTCCCAGTCCACCCCGAGCGGCACCCTGAGGCTGACGGTTCCGCACGCTGTCGTGGGTTTTGCAATCGAGCCGGTCATCGCGCGCTATGTCGCGGACTATCCGAATGTTGCAATCGACCTTTCCGTAAACGACGCGTTCGTCGATCTGATCGCCGAGGGGTATGACGCGGGCGTTCGGCTGGGCAAGGCCATCGACAAGGACATGATTGCGGTCCGCTTGTTGCCCCGAGCACGATGGGTTGTTGTTGCGAGCCAGGAATATCTGAACAGGGCGGGAAGACCTGCGCGCATAGAGGACCTGCCACAGCACGACGCGATTCTGTTTCGCTTCCCGGGTTCCAAAACGATTTATACATGGGAATTCGACCAGAACGGCAAGACGGTTCGCGTACGGATGCCGCCGAAGATCGTGGTCGACAATCATGCGGCGGCTGTGCGCCTGGCAAAGCGCGGCCTCGGTCTCGTTTTTGCGTTCGACCAGGAAGTTGCGCAAGAGGTCGAGCGGGGAGAATTGGAAGTCATGTTCGAGGGTCAAATTGCGACCGATGACAGCATTTTCCTCTATTTTCCGGCGTCCATGCAGAGCCAGCCAAAACTGCGGGCGTTTATCGACACTGCAAACAGGATCGCACGGGAGGGGAGCGGACCTGGGCCGATGACTTCATCGCCCAAGGGGAACGAGGATTAAGTGAGTGTGCTTGTTGAGATCGTTTTCAGTGGCAGGTCACCGCAAGTCCAATATCGGTGATCTATAGCCGACATGCCGCTATTGGCCCATGGCGGCGAGCAATGCGGCATCCGCACGTCTCCTATTGGCGCTTCAGCGGCATGGCAGCCATCGGCCGATTGCTGACCAGCTTATGCCACTTGGTTTAGCGGCCAAACTTCAACCACACCGTAAGCTACGGCGCATGGCGTCTTCGAAACCATCTCTATCGCCTCCGTCAGGTCGGCCGCCTCGATAATGGCGAAACCTGCAACAGGCATCTCGGACCTCATGAATGCGCCCTCGGAAACGGATACTTCCTTCGCCGCATGGTTTCTGACCTGAACAGCTTGTCCTGCGATACCCATCTCGACACCGGCTTTCTGAAGCTTCGCATCGTGAGCATGAGCATCGGCGCGGACAGCCTCCTCTGTCCGTCTGTAGCCTGCTTCGTCCCCGTATCCTATGGTAACAAACTTCGGCATGATTTCCTCCATCGTCGAGATAGAAGTGGCGGTGCAAAACGCGATGTCAATGTCCGCTTGTGGCGATTCTCCGCCATCACGGAAAACCACCCGATGCGGTCTTCGAACCCGAAATTAGGTTCAAGCCGCACTCTTCTCCAGCGATGCGATGAAGGCATCGAAGGTGTCGATATCGTAGCGAAGCGTGTTGCTCGTGATCGTCTCGAGCGGAAGGCCGGTTTCTGGCAGGTCCCAGCGCACGCGGCCTCTCAGAACGGCTTCCATCTGCCGGTACCAGCGGACAAGCGGCGGCTGTAGCTGCACGTTGAGATCGAAGCGATCCCGCGCTTTTGACATATCGGCATCGCGCTGTTGTCTGGCGATTGCGGGATCGATGACCTTGACCAGATAGGCATCGGCAAAGCCGAGCCGTTTTTCGACAAATGCCGCCCGGCTCGTCTCAAGCTGCAACTGCCATTGCGATCTGGGCAGAACCCCGATCTGCCACATGCACCAGCTGTAATGCAGTTTCAGCGGGTCGGTGTCGCATACGGCATGGCCCGTGTCGCGCTCCATGGAAAGCGCATCGCCCCACCGCTTGGCGTTCCAGTTCGTCCAATAGCGAGCCGTCGCCAGCCCCGTCTCCGGTTGCTCCCTGCGGTCGGCCGGGTAGCTCTCCCGGATGAGATGGGATTGAGCATGCGCCCTGCACCATGTGGTTTTCCCCGCAGCACTGATCCCCTCGACGACAATGATCATCATGCTCCTCCCTCGGGTTAATCCGGTAGAAGCGGAAACCGCTCCATCTCGTCTGCGGCTTCAGCCGTCCTCGCGGCGAACGCCGCTGTCGGGATCATCGATCCGCGCCGTCAGCACATGGTCGCGCCATTTTCCGTTGATCTTGAGATAATCGCGGGCGCGCCCTTCCACCTCGAAGCCGAGGCGCTGCAGCAGTTGAGCGCTCCTGGCATTCTCGGGCACATAATTCGCCATCACCCGGTGCAGCCCGTAGGTGTGGAACACATGCGGGATCAGCGTGTCGAGAACCTCGAACATGATGTTCCGGCCCTGCATCTGCCTGTCGATCGAATAACCGAGATGACAGGCAAGGAAGACGCCGCGCACCACATTGGTGAAATTGGCGACTGCAATGATGTCGCGACGACCCTCCGGCCGGGCAACATATCTATAGGCAACGCCTCGAAGAGCCTCGCCGGCAAAATCCCTGGCCCTGTCCTTCCACGCCGCCGCCGAGTGATAATCCTCTGAACGCAACGGTTCCCAGGGGCCAAGATGGTCGGCATTGTGCAGGTAATAGGTACGGAGGTCACCCGCATCAGCGGCGCTCACCAGCGTGATAACCGTGCGTTCCGTCCTTATGCCCTGCATCCTGCCGACCCTGTTCTGTAAACCGCGCCCGAGGCGCAATGTCTTGAAATATCGAATCTATCCAGACATCAAATCGGCATTTGGCCGCTGTCCCGGATTACATCGGTTTCGTCGCGGCGAGGAGAAGAAACGGTGGGCGTCGCAAATGGATCGCGAGCGAGGGGCGCTCGTCCAGAGCCTCTGCTGTTGGTGTCGGTTCCCTGAAATGGTCGAGCTGGAAGCCCGCGCCGAGAAGCGTACCGACATATGTTTCGCATGTCCGGTGAAATTTCACCACGCCATCCACGAACCATTTGGTCTGGCGGATGCCCTGGTGGTGATAGTTATCCAGCGGCCAGCTGACGGCATTATCCTGAGTGTCCTTTGTCCACCCGACCGGGTTTGCCGTACAGATCGGGTGTTCGACGGAAAAGATGAAGCGGCCGCCGGGCGCAAGCCAGTCGAATACCTTTTGAACCACGCAGCCATAGTCATCGACATAATGCAGCGCCAGCGATGACACGACCAGGTCGATGCTCTTTTCGGCAGCGACGTGAGATTCGATGGAACTGCAGATATAGTCGATATCGGAACTGTCGGTGAGGCGTCTCGCCTCCGCGACCATATTCTCCGAAACATCCAGCCCGGTCACGGAGAACGCGCCTGAGGACTGCGCGAAACGGGCGAAATCACCGAAACCACAGCCGAGATCGAGGATGCGCAACCCCTTGAGGTCCGGCAGCAGCGCGCGCAGCGCCGGAACTTCCAATGCGCCGTTCAACCCGGTATCGTCCTGGCGAAGCGTCTTGTAACCGTCAAAAAAAGCAGGCTCATCATAAATATTCTGCGGCATTTTCGATCGCTTTCAACGTCATGAAATAATTTTGCCTGGGTAGTCCGCTTCCATGACAGTTCAATGTCCGATTGCGGTCCGGCCCGGGCGACATTTTGCCAGTCCCGGAGTGTCCCATGCCTGCCCATATCCGCCTTGCCCGCCAGTCCGACCTTGCGGATATCTTCCATGTGCGCACCTCGGTCGGGGAAAACCATCTTTCGGTGGAGCAGCTTGCGCAGATGGGGATTACCGAACAGGCGGTGTCCGAGATGATCGGCGCATCACCCTGCGCCTGGGTCGCCGTGGTGGATGACCGGGTCGTGGGCTTTTCGATGATCGATATCGAGGACGCGTCGCTTTTCGCCGCCTTCGTGCTTCCCTCCCATGAGGGCAGGGGGCTTGGCAAAGGCCTGGTGCAGGCGGCCGAGGAAAAGCTGTTCGAAAGCCATGCGGAAATCTGGCTGGAGACCGGCAGGGATACCCGCGCGGCAGGCTTTTACCGCTCTCTCGGCTGGGGCAACGAGCAGGATATCGGCCGCATGGACATCCGCCTGACCAAGCGCCGCACCTGACGACATCCCACAAAAAAGCCGCCCGAAGATATCTTCGGACGGCTTTTCCTCGTGCCTGTTCAGGCGGTATTTTTAGAACTTCACACCGATGCCGACCTGGATCACGTGCTGGTCGAAATCGAAATCTGCGCCGCTGAGATTGCCGCTGCCATAGTCGTTGTAACGGTATTCCAACCGGCCGAAGATATTGTCGGTAAAGGCGTGGTCGACACCGGCACCGAGCGTCCAGCCATGCAGCGTGTCGTCGTCATCGAAACCGCCCGGTGCGTTCAGCTCCACATTGGTGGCCGTCCAGCCGCCTGCCGCATAAACCAGCGTGCGGTCGAATGCGTAACCGACGCGGCCGCGAACGGAGCCGGAAAAGCCGTTGTCTACCGAGACGCCGCCGCCGTAATTGGCGTCGCTCCAGTCGTAATTCGCATCGCCTTCAAGACCGACGACGAAGCCGTTCGAGAGTTGCCAGTTGTAACCGGCAAAGGCGCCGAGCCGCCAGCCGTCGAAGTTCTCGTTTCCAAAACCTTCGAGATCGCCGTCACCCCAGCCGTAGCCCGTATGGGCGCCGAGATAAAAGCCTTCCCAGGTAAAGGCCGGAGCGGTTTCAACGGCGACCGGTGCGGTCGGGATCTGTTCCACGGCGTCTGCTGCATAGGCTGCGGTCGATGCGCTGAAAGCGGCGACGGAAGCGGCGAGAATGAAAAGACCCTTCATGGATTTTCCCTCCAAAAGCATTGCTGATGGAAAGGCATGTAGGAGCGATTGCTAAAAAGGCTGTAGTAAAAATGTCACGCGCTGAAAAATCGATCATTGACCGCTGATTGCTTGAGCATTTTGCCTTTGCTTTATGCGCTGGAACATTTGCTGCTGCCGGCCCGCGAATCACGTCTCGCCGCTGCCGGACAGCAGAAGCGGGCCGCTTCCGCCGGCGGCCAGTTCGTCGCCGGGATTGCGCAAGGGGCAGGCCTTCAGCGACAGGCAACCGCAGCCGATGCAGCCGGTCAGCTCGTCGCGCAGCCGCGTCAGCGTTTCGATCCGGGCGTCGAGTTCAGCCTTCCAGGCGGCAGACAGGCGTGCCCAGTCCTTCGCGTTCGGTGTACGTCCCTGCGGCAGGGTTTTCAGCGCCGCGGCGATCTCCTTCAGCGGCACGCCGGCCCGTTGCGCCACGCGGATCACGGCAATGCGCCGTAAAACATCGCGGCTGTAGCGCCGGTGGTTGCCGCCATTGCGCCAGCTCTCGATCAGCCCTTCCTCCTCGTAGAAATGCAGCGTCGAGACCGCCACGCCGGACCGTTCCGCAACCTGCCCGACACCGAGACCCTGCAGCACTCTAATTGTTTCGGATTTCTTCATTTTTTACCGTTGACCTCAACCAAGGTTGAGATTTTAGGGTGCCGGTCGCGATGTGAAAAGGCCCTGTGTGGAAAGTCCAACTTGAAACAGGCCTGACTTGAACCAGACTTGCATGAAAAGGTACGAACGGAATGACGGAATTGACAAAGGAGCGGGACGGCTCGGTGGCGACTGTAAAACCGGCCGAAACCGGAGGTTATGCGAGCCTGCTCACCGGAGAGAGCGGCCGCATGCTGGCCTTGATTTCCGGCGGCATCGGCCTGCATGCCTTCAACCAGTTCGCCATCGTTGCCGCCACCCCGCTTGCCGCAGCAGAACTCGGCGGGCGCGAGTGGTATAGCTGGGTCTACAGCCTCTATTTCATCGGCTCCATCGCCGGCGGCACCGCTGCGGCCTCGATCCGTGACCGGCTCGGCACCCGCATCAGCCTGGCGCTTGCCTCTGTCGTCTTCACGCTCGGCGGCCTGATGGCCTTCGCGGCGCCTGCCTTCGGCTGGATCGTCTTCGGGCGTCTTTTGCAGGGTGTGGCCGACGGCCTGATCGTGGCGATCTGCTACAGCCTCATCCCGGCGAATTTCTCCTCAGCCCTGATTGCCCGTGTCTTTGCGGTCGAAGCGACGGTCTGGGCCGTCACCGCTCTGCTCGGGCCGCTGGTCGGGGGCCTGATAACCGAGGCGACATCCTGGCGGTTCTCCTTCCTCGCGGTGGCGCCCTTCGTGATCGTGCTGGCGCTTTTCACCGCCCTGACAAGGCCGAAGACGGGCGAGGGAAGGGCGGCGAGCTTTGCGCCCGTCTCTGTCGGGCTCTGCGTTCTGACCGCGCTCATCTTCGCACTGTCTTCGACAAGCGATGAGCCGGTCTGGCAGGCTGCCCTGCTGGTGCTTGGGGCGCTGGCGCTTCTGTCCGTGGTGGCGCTCGACGGACGTCTGGGCCCTCAGCTTTTCCCTGCCGGTTCCTTTCGCTCCGGCTCGGTGCTTGGTCGCGCCTTCCTCATCCTGTTCCTGATGTCGGCCGGTCATTCGGCGGGCAGCACCTATCTGGCGCTTCTCGTCGGTGAGGTGTTCGGTGAAGGCCCGGCGGTCGTCGGTTATGTCGTTGTCACCATGGCGCTGTCCTGGAGTGTCGTCGCGATGTTTTCCAGCCGTTACGAGGCACTCGTTTGGCGCAATGCGACGATGTGGATCGGGCCGCTTTTCCTGCTGTTCGGCTTTGCCGCGATCGCGATTGCGATCGGCCTTCACTGGCTGTCGCTGGTCGTCTTCGGCCAGATCCTGGTCGGCGCCGGCTTCGGTCTCGCCTGGGCCAATGTCAACGAGGCGGCGATGGACGCGGCCGACCTCGAGGACCGCGACCGCGCAAGCGCGCTTCTGCCGACGATGTCCACGGCCGGTTACGCGGTGGGTGCGGCCCTCTCCGGCACCATCGCCGCAGCAACAGGGTTGACGGCAAGCCTTGCGACGGGCTCTGCGGGCGATACCGCCAGTTGGCTTTACGGCACCGCCGCATTCGGCGCGCTGGTCAGCTTCGTCCTCGGTTTTGGCGTGAAGCTGAAACGAAGCTAGCTCTTGAGGGCCTCTTTCAACGTCTCGAAAATACGCGGATCGAGTGTTTGCGAGACGTTGAAACGCATGCAGTTTCTTGCCGATTGCGACAGGCTGAAGGCGTTGCCGGGGGCAAGCACGATCTGCCTTTGCAGGCAGGCGCGCGCCACCTCGGCGGCATCCGTCTCGCCCGGCAGGCGGCACCACAGAAACATGCCGGATTGCGGCCGCAGCACCGGCTCGATGCCGATCGCCGAAAGCCTGTCGGTCACGTCTGACATCGCCTTGGAAAGCCGCGCTCTCAGTATATCGAGATGTTTGCGGTACCCGCCGTCGGAAAGCGCGCCATACACGATCTCCTCGGTCATCCGCCCGCCGGCAAAACATGTGGCGATCTTCAGGTCGCTCAGCCCCTCGATCCAGTCCGGCCGGGCCGCGATGAAGCCGCAACGCGCCGCAGCCGACAGCGTTTTCGAAAAACTGCCGATATGGATCACCCGCTCCAGCCCGTCGAAGGCCACAAGCCTCGGTGCCGCAACCGTTTCGAAATCGGCAAAGATGTCGTCCTCGACGATCGTCAGGTCGAATTCCTCGGCGATCTTCAAAACGCGATGCGCAGTGACGGGCGAAAGCACGGCGCCCGTCGGATTGTGGATCGCCGAATTGGTGATGTAGAGCCGTGGCCGGTGCTCCGAAACGATGGCCGAAAACGCGGCGAGATCAGGCCCGTTCACTGTGTAGGGCACGCCGACGATCTTTGCCCGATGCGCCCGCAAAAGCGCATGGAAGTTGAAGTAGCAAGGGTCATCGACCAGCACCGTATCGCCCGGCTCGATCAGGAAACGGCATAAGAGGTCGATCGCCTGCGTGCCGGATTCCGTCAGCATGATCTGTTCCGGCGCGGCTTCCACGCCGCGCTCGCCCACCCGCCGCGAAATCAGCCGGCGCAACGGCAAGAGGCCGAGCGGCGTGCCGTAGTCCGCAAGCGAGGATGTGTCTGCGCGTGAAAAAGTCCTGAGCGCCTTGCGGATCGCCTCTTCCGGAAGCCAGGAGGGCGGCAGCCAGCCGCAGCCGGGTTTCAGGCTGTCGCTGCCGCTTTCCAGCGATTGCCGAGAGATCCAGAACGGATCGACCGCCCGGTCGAGTTTCGGCCCGGCCTCGGCGGGTGAAAAGGGCGCTGCCTGATTGGCGATATAAAATCCCGATCCCGGTCGCGAGACGATCGCCCCCTCCGCCACCAGCCGCTCATAGGCATCGACCACCGTCGAGGTGGAAACCGAAAGCGTGGTGGAAAGCGCGCGCACAGAAGGCAGCTTCGCCCCCGGCGTCAGCACCCGTCCGGCAATCCGCTGGCGGACAAAATGCATCACCATCTCGGCCTTGGTGGCCGCCGATCCTGTCGTCAGATCCATGCTTTTTCGCCTCATCCGTACTGGTGGATGTACCATAACAGTTTTGGATAATTGTATCAGACTGTTTCTGGCTCTGCCAGGAGTTCGGGAGGATAAGGATGGTGCGTCACGATTGAAAAAGACCCCTCCCAACCCTCCCCACAAGGGGGAGGGCTTAATCCAGTCGCATCGCCGAGCCCCAATCTGAGGCCGGCGGGTGCGGCGGGTTTTCTCCCCCCTTGTGGG
>UBXM01000032.1 GCA_900469445.1 Hyphomicrobiales bacterium | reverse complement strand
GTCGAACACTTCCATCGGCAGGCCTTCCGGGTTCGCATCGGTTTTCAGCATCAGCGGCGGGACGGCGGAGACGAGAACCGCCTTGGCGACGCGGCCGGCCTTCTGGCCGTGCTGAGCGACATAACGGGCAACTTCGCCGCCGCCGGTCGAGTGACCGATATGGACGGCATTCTTCAGGTCGAGATGTTCGACGACGGCAAAAGCGTCGGCGGCGTAATGGTCCATGTCGTGACCGTCCGTAACCTGGGCTGAGCGGCCATGGCCACGGCGGTCATGGGCGACAACGCGATACCCCTTGGAGAGGAAGAACAGCATCTGCGCATCCCAATCGTCGGACGACAGCGGCCAGCCGTGGTGGAAAACGATCGGCTGCGCATCCTTCGGACCCCAGTCCTTGTAGAAGATTTCGACGCCGTCCTTGGTGGTGATGGTGCTCATGGTCTGGTTTCCTTCAGCGGGGTGATTGGTGGATGCAGCATCGGGCGCTGAGCTGCGAACGGCAGCGACAATGCGGCCGCTGCTGCATCTGCGGTCAGCAATGCATCTAAGCGTGTCCTGGGATGAAGGTCGTGGTCATCTCGCGTCCTGCGATTTCGTCATTGAAAACTTCAGGCGACGCCGTGTTCGTCTGACAGGTGCATTATTGCCGCCAGAAGATCACACCCACAATTGAGAGAATCATATCGAATTCATTGCACTTTGCGAAACAATACAAAGCGACCGTGCAGTTGCAGACGGGAACCCGCCTTTTAGCCTGGTACGGACACCTCGGACTGATCCGACTTCGCCGGAAAGCTCGACAGCAAATAAGGTCTTGATTGGAGTAGAACCGCTAACGGAGTAGATTTTTGTCTAACCCAGCCGGTTACATCGCAGTGAGTCAGATGGTCCAGTCTTCGACGCGCAATCCGGCCACGCGGTCAAACTCGCCGCGGTTGTTCGTCACCACGATCAAGCCGCGCGACCGAGCGTGTCCAGCCTTGAGCTGATCATATGGACGTATGGGCGTTCCGTTTCGTGCAAGTTCAGCACACAACGGGCCGGTATGGGTCGCAGCTAGCTCGTCATAAGACAGCACTTCCCAGACGGGCGGCGAACCCCTCGACGAGGGCCAAGTTGTGTTCTGGGCTAGCCGATTTCTCTGCCCCATATATCAGCTCCATCAGGCTGACCGAACTCATACAAAGCTGACCTTGGTGGCGCTTGCACGCATCTCGACGTGCTCTGGTTTGTTCTTGATGGTGAAGATGCAAATGTTGATGTCCAACATGTATTTCAACATCAGAACGCCTCGCGCTCCGGCAACGCAGGCTGATCACGTTCGTTCAAAAGTCGGACGTCGCGGCGGCGCCGTCAAACCAGCTATCCCAGACTCGCCGACGGGAGCAATAATGCGAGTGATGGTATGGACGCCCCTTCCGCCGAAGCCAGCCGCGATGGATGATGGAGGCGTATCAACCAGGAGATTCATCATGGAAGCTCAAGTCAGTGTTGTTGGTCTCGATATCGCCAAGTCTGTTTTCCAAGTTCACGGGGCAGATGCCACAGGTAAAGCTGTCATTCGGCGCAAGCTCAGACGTGAAGAGGTAGAGCATTCTTTGGGAAGCTTCCGCCAGCCCTAGTCGCGCTCGAAGCATGCCCCGGTTCTCATTTTTGGGCCAGATTACTTCGTGACATTGGTCACGACGTTCGTCTTCTCCCGGCGCAATACGTCCGCCCTTACGTGAAGACGAACAAGAGCGATGCGGCTGACGCGGAGGCGATCTGTGAGGCAGTCACCCGACCGACGATGCGCTCGTGCCGATCAAAGAAGAGATGCAACAGGTAGTTCTGGTCCTGCATCGGGTTAGGGAGATGCTAATCCGTCAACGGGAACAACTCATCAATTCAATCCGTGGCCACCTTGCGAATTCGGCATCATTGCTCCCAACCGCGCTCACAACATTGGCCTTCTTACAAAACTGATCGAGGACGAAGAATTTGACGAACTACCCGCCGTCGCTCGCCACCCCTTGAGCTATCTAGTCGAACAACTGAGGGAGGCGAAGGCGAAGCTCTTCCGCATCGATCAGGATCTTATGAGGATCGTAAGGGGCAGTGATGCTTGCCGGAGATTGCTGACGATTCCTGGCGTCGGTGTAGTTACGGCGACGGCCTTGGTGTCATCCATGAGAGAGCCGTCCGACTTCAAATCGGGTCGGCATTTTGCGGCTTGGCTTGGGCTGGTCCCGAGGCAGCATTCCACGGGAGGTAAAGAGAACCTTGGCGGAATTAGCAAGCGCGGAGACGGTTATCTTCGCAGGCTGTTGGTCCATGGCAGCCGTTCAATCATGCGCTGGCGCAGTCGTTCTTGGGTTTGGCTTTCGAAGCTAAGGGACCGTCGCCCCGCAAATGTTGCGGCTGTCGCGATTGCAAATAAAACTGCTCGCGTAGTTTGGGCGTTGCTTATGTTCGGTGGAACCTATGGGCATCCAAGGCGCGACAATGAGGGCAGCGTGACCGTAAGCTCAAGTTTCGAATTCGACCTGCACTGGTCGATGTGGTTTCGAGGATAAAAAGCAAGTGATGGCAAAGCCGGGCTAAACCGGGAACCAGCAGAGCCCGTTGGGCGCATCGAACTTCGAGTTCGTGTCGAGTGATTGGGAGCTGGTTTGCGGATCTACCATCAAAGCGGGGGTCGCAGGGTGCGACACATTTAGAGGCCGAAAAGATGACCGCAGCCGCAGGTATTGCCAAGGCAGCTAGTTTACCCTCGCAAAGTCGGGGGCGTCCATAGATGCGCCCAACAACGACGATCTCGACACGCTTTACATCATCTGGAAGAGCGACGGCCTTCGGTAGCCGCACAGCCTTGCTACGATTACTCTGGAATACCGCATCATTCTTGATGACATACTCCCTCGGAATTTACAAACGGGAAATGCCAAAGGAATGCGTAGCCAAGTATATGTCGATGGGATACATTGACTACCCATGGGCTTGCGTATCTGACTCAGTTCAGGATCTCTCTTGCCGCATCACATCTGCGATCTCTCGAATGAGTGGCAGATTATTTAGCTCCTCACACGATACGCTTAGCTTCGGCTTCCAATTTGGGTAACTATCACTTGTACCGGGAATGTTTGTCGGGTGCTTCTCGCCAGTCATGTCGGCCAGCCGCACTGAGACGAGTGCCGACGCCGTCTTCGCTATGAAACGATGTGCGCTGACCACCAGGTCTTTCAGCTTTTTGTCATTCGCGGTCGGGGACGGCAGACGATGCGGCGGCTCTGCCTCCGCTTCGTGGAGGACGTGTTGCAGGTCCTCGCGCTCGTGCCTCCGTTCTTCGACATGTTCCGCGCTCACATCGGGAGGAACGATCCCATGATCAGCCCGTGCCTTGATGTCGGCGCCACGCCACCAGCCGGCCAACGTTTGGTGGTCGTGCGTCGAAATGCACGCAAGCGAGAGCCGGGGATAGGCGTTTGCCGGCTTGAAGCCATCGTCCTCCCGCTCGTAGGAAAGGATGCGATAGGATAAGATCTGGGCTTCAGCCAGATCCTCCTGCAGTCCCTCAGGCAGCATGCCGAGATCTTCCCCAATAACGACGCAGCGGAACTCTGCCGATGCGTCTGCCAGGATATTTAGGAGCTTGTCTTGCGGGTAGTTTACATAGGCGCCGCTGTCCGGCGCACTCTCCCGCGGCACCAAGTACAAACGCCGCAGCGCCGCGGCATGATCGATCCTGACGGCGCCCGCATAACGCATAGCTGCGGTCACCATCCGCCTGTATGGAGATTGCTTGCCAGACGCAATTTTGTAAGGGTGGAATGCCGCCAGATGCCAGTCCTGCCCTTCGGTCGCGAATGGGTCAGGCGGGCTTCCGATTGTAGCGCCAGAAATGTAGGCGTCTTGCTCACCCCAGGTGGCAGACCCGTCCATTGCTTCTCCGACCGCAAGATCGAGATAAAGGCCTATCTTGAGGCCTGCGTCATGTGCCCCCGCGGCTGCCTTGCTGAGCTGCCGGTGTGCCAGCCATTGCAACCACATGTGAAATCGGATGTCGTCGGCGCGGGCCTGTGAAAATTCAGCGACTTCGGGGCCATCGGGTGTCCGGTATTCGACCGGCCAGGCCTCCCAGCCTGCACCAATTCCGTGTTCTACCATGAACGACGACAGGCTCTCAAAAAGTGCATGTCGTCGCAAAACGTCTCCACCCGCTTGAATGAAGTCGTTGAAACTCTCGCCGTCGATGGTGGCGATCGTAGACGCCTTCTGCGAACGCCAGATTTCCCGTAATGTTGCGAGTTTGACCTCGGCAACGCCGACATAATCGACCAGGTCGGTTTGCCGCAATGAGTGTAATCGCCTTTCCAGTTGCGGGCTGTTCTTGAAGCCAGCGACTTTATCGACCGCGATATAGAGAGGGCTCAGCATCTGCCGGTTGGACGGCTCGTAGGGGCTGCAGCGATCCGGGTCGGCGAGGAATGGTGCATGCAGCGGGTTAAGCCCGATGAAATCGGCGCCCAGCGAGGAGCCAAACCTAATCATGCCGGCCAGGTCTTCGAAGTCTCCGATCCCCCAGTTGCGCTTAGAGCGCAATTCGTAGAGCTGGAGGCTGATGCCCCAGACACGTCCCTGCTTGAGGGCTTTCGGCAAATACGATTTGGGGATTGTCTTTGACGACTGCTGCTTCAGCACTGTAACGACAGATTTTTGGTTCACGCCCAAGGCGGCAAGGACCTTCCATTTCGTTTCGTCGGAAACGGGGACTTCCACATTATCAGGGGACGGCCGCGTCGGGCTGATCCCATGATGCCTGGCTAGTTGGTCGAGATGCGAACCCATGGTGTCTCCCCTATATTATCGGGCAACATTATTCCGGAGCGAGGCTGATGCCTCGAACGCACGGACATAAGCAAACATAGTCTCGCTAGCCGAATTAAGAGGAAACCGATGTCCGTCAAACCTGGAGCCCCTGATCCAGTAGAGCGCGTTATGAATGACATACTCTCTGCCCGCGCCCCGTCGCCATCATAGTTAATGCCATTACCCGAGGTGTCTTGTGCAAGGTGCGCTAGCCTTTCGATCACTGCGCGAAGCGTTTCCTGTGCCGTGGAAGAGCCGATATGCAGTTCGTAGATGACGCTTTTTTCCAAGGGCTCTACCGACCAATCATCCACCGTCGACCCGAGGGACTTGAGATCCATGAATTCACTGGAACCGTTAACGTCTTGAGGCTGATGTCGTGTTGCCGGGTCCGGCACCTCGGATCCATTTGACAACGCAAACTTGTAGCGTTTTCCCGGCCGGGCACCGGCGACAAAGCAGCGATGCCATCCGTCTGCTGAGCGTTCCATTGCTGAGGGATGTGTCTCCCCAGTGATGAGCAAGTCGTCCTTTGTCAACGGAGCCCAGAGCCGTAACTCAACACAGTGATCCAAGATAACGGGACCAAAAGCATAATCTATCAAAACATCAACTTTGTTGTCCCGAGTAATCTGTGTCATTAGCGAAGCAGACCTTGACCGCCATCGACCCAAATTGGTGAGCCGGTAATATGCCGGGACCTGTCTGATGCAAGGAAGGCGATGACGTCTGCAACATCTTCACTGCGGCCTGGACGCCCTCCAGTGATGGGGACCTGTCCGTCGGGCCACACGACTGGTATCGCCGTTTCATCTTCCTTTCGCAGCTTGGTATTGGTATCAATATTCGTATCGATCTCGCCGGGGCACACAGCGTTGATGCGGATGTGATGGCGTGCAAGTTCCAGGGCAAGCTGCTGCACCATGGCGACCTGTCCCGCCTTGGTCGCCGTATAGGCTGTCGCACCAGGCGTCGTGAACGTCCTCGTGCCGTTTATAGACGACACAACGATTATTGAGCCGCCGCCCGAGCGCTTGAGTTCGGGCACGGCTGTGTGGATCGTCAAAAACGTGCCAGTAAGGTTGACCGAGATCGTGTCGTTCCATTCGGCAAGCGTCAGATCGTCGATCGGCGCCCACACGCCGTTGATGCCAGCATTGGCGACGACGACATCAAGTCGTCCATATTGCTCAACGAGCTGTCGAACGGCCACAGCCATCTGGGCTTCATCTGCCACATCTGCCAGCAGTGGGACGGCATCTCCTCCGCTTTCCTGAATCTCGTTCACAGTTGAAGAAATATCTTCCAGTGTGTGTCCTAATACGCCGATCTTCAAACCATCTGCTGCCAGAGCTAGCGCTGCTGCTTTCCCGATACCTGATCCTGCTCCAGTGACGAGGGCGATTGCCGATTTCATTAAGAACTCCCGGTTGATGAGGCGGTCAGTGTAACCGCTGGTCTTGAGAGTAGTTCCAACGGCGCACCCTTACGTACGGTGCAAGACCGCTCTTGTTAGAAACGCCGGTAGGCTTCCCCATGGGATCTCGATATTGGCCCCCAGGGTTGAGCAGCTCCCTTAAGCTCAAATGGTGCTTTAGCGACGGTTCGTCACTGCGGCTCGCCTGATTTTCTAGGCCGGGTCGCTACCGCGTGGATCGCTGTCAGAAGGGCTACCGGCGTGATCGCGGCAAGGCTCGTCAAGATCTTATTCAGAAGGCTAGGTACCGCCACGGCCTTTCCAGTTAAAAGCGCCTCGAAAGCTTTTCGGGCGACAAATGCGGGATCTTCTTTCCGTAAGCGCCCGACCCACGTGTTTTGCATCCCTGCCCGCTCGTAGACAGCGGTGTCGGTCACTCCAGGCATCAGGCAGGTAACGGACACGCCTTTATCCCTCAACTCGTACCGTAGCGCATGTGCGAACGAATACAGGAAGGCTTTTGTAGCGCAGTAGGTCGCATGAAAGGGCCCGGGCAGCGCGCTGACTATCGAGGCGGTGACAAGGATCTTGCCGGTGCCCCGTGCGCCCATCCTTTTGGCAACGCGATAGATAAGGGATATCGTCCCTCTAATGTTTGTATCGATCACTGCAAGTGTCTGCGATAGATCCGTTTCAACGAAAGCTCCACCATAATCAATGCCGGCATTGGCGATCAATAGATCCACCGGGCGATCCAGATCCTCGACAAAGTGCACAAGGTCATCGACACCCTGCGTGGTTGACAAGTCCACGCACATAGCATCAACGATAGAGCCCGTCTCACGAAGTTCGACCGCGACCTGGTAAATTCGATCCTCGTCTGCTGCCACCACCAGATCGAAGCCAGCAGCGGCGGCTCGCTTTGCGAGCTCTCGGCCGATGCCTGAGGATGCTCCGGTTATGACCGCGAAACCGGCGCTCGTATGGTCATATTGCGGAGATGAGGTACAGTTGCCACAGTGCGCCATGCGCCGCTTCAGACCTGCGTAGGTCGAATGGTGTCGACAGGGACGACGCCTTCGACCACGCCTCGCTGCAAGCCTTCCCGCCCATGTTCTACTTCAATGACCGTATAGGCTTTTTCATCGCGAAATGCGCTGGCATTCCGCGTCGAGACATCTTCAGCCGGCAGAGCGTCGATCTCCTGGAAATCCAGCTCTGCTCCAGCGGCTACGATCCGGGCATCTCCCGCGGTCCGCGCGGCGACGGTCAAGGTTCCCAGAAAAGGAGCCTGATCCCAGCGAGCATCATATGGCGCTGCGACCGGTTCCAGGCGGTAAATGTTCAAGATCTCGCCGGCTTCGGTCGCGGTCGCGATTTTCTGCGCGTCAGCAATTTGAGCCTGGCTCTCTACCGAACGACCGAAGCGGTTTTCGGTCGTTGCGGGGCCTACGCTGTGTGTTGATCCGGTTCCGGTGGTGTCAGACATCATGAACTCCTTTTGTGCATGTACCCACGTGACGAACGTCAGGGAAAACCTTGCTCCACGCCAGGAGTTCCCGAAGGTCCTGGACAAGTTCACACGCATGCCGAAGTATTTATATCCGATGAGCTCGGCGACTTGAGAATGATGATGGTGCGCTGCTCCAGATACCGTTGACGCGCTTCTCCGACAGTCCCAGCGACATACCTTGGCGTGCTCTTGGGCGGAACCGGGCCATCCACCAGCGTGTAATCAACTAACTAGCTGTATACACGAGGCCTTGATCCCCCAATGTGGTTCCAACGCGCGAACGAGACAAGGCCGCGAACAGCGCCTGTACGCTAGCAGACGTCGAGCTCCGACCTATTGTGAGGACGCACCGTTTCACCCATCTATGAGGAAACCCTCGAGGATGATTGTCATGGTAAGCCGGCTCAGGAACAAACTGACCGTGCAAGAACGCACGGCGATTTTTGAACATACCAACAAAGTTGCGGCCGAAGCGGCCGAGGAGGAACGCCGTTTGCGCGCGGAAAAAACTGAGCGCCTTCGCCGGCTTAGGCTGGAGGGTGGTCGCGACAGTTCGCAGTAGCACGGAACGCGTTAGGCGCTCCTGCATTTCCCGGCAAATTCTAGGAGATCAAGACATGGATCAGCAAGCCGTCGTGCCGCGCGCCTCGCCAAGGGCTACAATCTCACAGAGCTCGCGAGCGGGACTGGACTGACGGTTGCGGAGATTGCGGCGGCTGAGGAGGACAATGCCGTGCTGACCAAGCGTCACGTGGAAAGGCTCGAGCACGCCCTCGGCTACGTCGGCTATACCAAAGGCTAGCCCCATCGCCTATCCTCCCATCAACTTCAGGGGATTGCAGTTTTTTGTCCAGGTATCGGTACCGGCTGGATCGCTGTGCGCGAACCCTTCATGACAGCCTAATCATTCTCTTCCGCCTCAATTCGGTCCAACACGGCTTCGGGAGCGACATCTTTTTTCAGCTCTTCGAGCTCATCGCGAGCCTCGATCGGCACATCTAACTTTTTCGCGATTGCTTCCACCATAGTCACCAAGCGGGTCGTTTCGTGCTCGTTCAGCAAACTAACCTGTAGGTCGAGATCGGCCCGCGTATCGTCTTCGGCGGCCATCCGATTTTGATTTATCAAAACAAAAGTGGAAAGGAAAATGGCTTCGACAGAAGCTACCATAGCGAGGATGACGAGCGATGGATCCCATGGGCGCACTCCCGGCAACCAGTTTAGATTTGCTATGATCCACGTTCCGTATAGAAGAAGATGAATGTAGACAAATGGCATTGATCCTGCGAACCGACTTATTGCAGCAGCTGCGCGCTCTTGCGACGAAGCCGCATTCGCTGTTTCGCGCCGCCGCTGCATGACCGCGTCGATGTTCCGCGCAAGAGCCGGCGTAAGACCATCAGCAGCCTGTGTTGTTGGGCTTTCGTCGCTGGCACTGTTCATGAGAACGCTCCTCCGAGACCTTTTTAAGCCTACTATCATGCGGCGCCTATCAATCTGCAGGAAGTTGCAGTGCAGTTTGTTCAGCAGATCTGAGGCGGCGCTTCGGCTGCATAGTGCCGCTCACTGCGGTGGCAGAGATAAACCTCCCGTTCCGGATGGGCTTCGATCACAAAACCAGAACTGCGCAGCATGGCTTCCATGGCAGCTCGATTGGGGATGAACCAGTTGGTCGGATCGGAGGCGTAACGCTCCTCGACGAAAAACAGTTTGGGATATTCATTACGGTCAAACACGGACCATTCAGAAAAGCCGTAGTCCTGCTGAAGCTCCGGTAGGCGTTCATCTCCGCGTTGTAGGCATTGGAACAACAACTGGTCCCCGACGACGTGTTCATATAGAAGGTCGAGCGCAAGCAGAGGGTGGCGCAGATGGTAGAGTACGCCCATAAAAATCACGAGGTCGAACTTTTCGCCGAGCTTCCCGACGTCGTAAACGGACATCTGTCGGAACTCGACGTCCAGCGCCGTCTGCTCGGCCACGAAACGAGCTTGCCGGAGGTAGTGTGGATCTGCGTCGATCCCTAACACTCGCCCGGCATTGCGCTTCTTCATCTCGAAGCAATAAAAGCCTGCGTTGCATCCGACATCGAGAACGCTGCGTCCTGCCAGATCCTCCGGGACCACCTCCTTGAACCCCTGCCACTTGAAAGTTGGATAATCGCCGAGGAAATGATCGGGGGCGGTGGGCACTCCCTGCACGCGGATGTTCTGGAACCAGGGCCCGAGTTCGGCAAGCCGACGCTTGATGTCATCATCTGCTTTTCCTGCAGCGTCCATTTCTCAGGCTCCGATCTGCAGCGCATCGGTTGGACCGGGATGTGGCCTTGCTCTTGAGGGCGTCGCACGCTGTTCAGACTCGATAAGAACTGAAGCAAAATAATCGGCGGTCTGTTGCAGCCCTTGCGACAACGGGACTTTCGGCTCCCAATCGAGCAGCTCCCTCGCGCGGGCTATATCCGGGCGACGACGCTGCGGATCGTCCTTGGGCAGGGGCCGGTAAACGATTCCGGATCCTCCGGCAACCATCGTCTGGATCATCGCAGCAAGCTCATTAATAGTGAACTCACCCGGGTTTCCTATGTTCACGGGCGCCCCCGGATTCGGCTCGACATCCATTAGTGCCATCAAACCTGCCACGAGGTCCGTCACGAAACAAAACGACCGCGTTTGCTCGCCGTTGCCGTAAATAGTCAGTGGGTCCCCCGAGAGCGCCTGTACTAAAAGGTTCGAGATGATGCGTCCGTCATTTGGCTGCATGCGCGGCCCATAGGTGTTAAAAATGCGCACGACGCGCGCATCGGTGCGACCGGTACGCAGCATATCGAAGCAAAGCGCCTCCGCGGCACGCTTGCCCTCGTCATAACAGGCCCGTGGCCCGGTGCAACTGACGTTGCCACGATAATCTTCACGCTGCGGATGTTCTTCCGGATCGCCATACACTTCACTGGTCGAAGCTTGCAGGAATGAAGCGTTATGGCTCTCCGCGAGCGCGAGAAGGTTGCCGGTTCCAGCCACGCAGGTCATCATCGTATGAACTGGATCTGCTTGATAAGAGGGCGGAGATGCCGCACAGGCCAGGTTGTAGACCTGATGGACCGGCTCGTCGATGTCGGAGAAGTGGCATACATCCTGCTCGATCAGACGGAACCTGGGATGGTTCTCCAGCGGCTGAACATTAATTTTCGATCCGGTCAGAAAGCTATCAACGCATATCACTCTGTCGCCTCGCAACAGTAGGGCGTCGCAGAGGTGCGAGCCGACGAAGCCGGCTCCGCCAGCGACGAGGACAGTTCTGGTTTTTCCGTCATGCACTTTTTGCAACATTACGTTCTCCTCGGTCCTCAGGCTGAATCCGTTCGGGTGCTTTGGTTCGTGCGGGTAAATCGTCCGCAAGACGATCCAACGCCGACACCAGATGAAGGGCGCGGGCGCTGCCGGTATGCGATTGCATGACCCGGGCGTGAGCTGCTCTGCTCATGGCGACTCGATGTTGCTCCTCCATCGCAGTAAGGGCGGCAACTACATCATCAGTGTCGCGCGCAATGCAGATCGCCTCGCCCTCGGGAAGAAGTTCGCTCAGCCCCCGCCAATCATCGCTGATGATCGGCGTGCCGCAGGCAGCCGCTTCGAACAGGCGCACGCTTGGTGACCAACCCGCCGCGATCATGTCGGCGCGGGTTACGTTCAAGGTAAAGCGCTGACTGCTGTAGAAGCTCGGATGGTCCTGCGGCGGTAGATGTTCGATCCGCTCTACATTTGCGGGCCAGTCGATTGTGTCGGGATATTGCGGACCGGCGACCACGAAGCGAAGATGCGGCAGGGCTCGCGCCGGCTCGACCAGCAAACGCTCAAGAGTTGGCTGGCGATCAGGGCTATAGGTGCCGAGATAGCCAAGATCCCATTCGTAGCCCTCGCCCGTATTGCTGTAACGCTCCGCGTCCACAGAACAATAGAGGTCGATCGCTCGGCGCGCACCGTAGTCCCGCTCCAGCCGGGTCAGCACCTCACCGCCGGAGAAGGAGAAATACGCGTCGAAAATGGGGATCTGTTCGAGCGCTAGATACTCCTCATCGCCGCGGTCAAACTTGGCGAGCGTCACCGGTGTGTCGATGTCGTAAAAGCACAAACGCTTAGGGGATAAGGCCGCCACCGCTTCAATAACGGCCACCCCATCCGGCACGTAGGAGCCGATGATGACGGCATCCGCTGACGCGATTGCCGCTTCGAACTTCTCGGTCAACTCATCGGCGCTCGAGTAATAGGCCAATCGGCAAAATTCAGGGTCAGGAAGGTCGCGTTGGCTGGCATACCAGGGAACATCACGCTCGAGGAAGAGCACCCGGTGGCCTTGCGCGTGAAGCCCACGGATCAGCGCACGGAATGTGGTCGCATGGCCGTTGCCCCAGGATGAGGAAAGCGAAAGGCCGATGAAGACCATGTCGAGCGGACGTGTCATACGGCCGCCTCCATTTGCCGGGCCGCGTGGACGCGGAAGATTGCATCAACGGTCACGGCACGGCTGGCGTAGGTGTGGTCCGCCAGAACCCGGGTGAGGGCGTTCTTGCCGATCAACCGCGCTTGTTCGTTGCTGATCTCAGAAAGGATGTCGCACACGTCTTTTCCATCGCGCGCCACCAGAACCTCCTCGTTCGGTTTCAGGAACAGCTCTATGCCTTCCCAGAAGTCGGTAATGAGGCAGGCGCCAGCGCCGGCCGCCTCAAATACGCGCGTCGCCGGCGAGAAGCCGTTCTCCGCCATGCTAGAACGCGACACGTTGAGCACTGCCTTTGGCGTCACGTTGAATGCGTTGTGGTCGCGGGTGGAAACATGGCCGATATAGTTGACGTTGGCGGACATCGGCTTGTCATGCCAGCCCGAGCCGCCAAGCATGAAGCTAGCCTCGCGAAGTTTTGCCGCCGGCTCCAGAAAGAAATGTTCGACGCGGGCTTCGCGATCCGGCAGTCGGTTACCGAGGAAGCCAAGATCGGCATTGAAGCGGGCATCCTGACTGACAGGACGGTGCGTCATCGGATCGAGCGCATTATAGATGGGAATACAGTCGCGCGCTCCCATTGCTCGATAAGCATCGACCACCGGATCGCCACCGCCATAGGTCAATACAAGATCGATAGTCGAGAGGGCGCGACGCAGCGGGTGATCGGGCGCGGCTCTTAGTTCCCCGAGCGTGGCTGGCGCATCCACGTCCCAGAAGATCTTTAGCGCCTTAGGTTTCGCGGCCCGCACAACCTCGTTCAGCAGCAAATCGTCCTCAAAGCCGACGCCGCTCGCCTTGACGACCACGTCCGCCTCGCTAGCCCGCGCCGCCACGTCCTTGAGCGCCTCGATCGTGCCTTTATAGACGACGACCTTGCACCATTCCGGCGGGTCGATATCGCGGTTTTTCTGGCGGTCGTAAACGTCGGGCTCGTAGAAGGTGATGTCATATCCCCTCTCAGCGAGTGCCCATAGCAGGCCACGGTAGTAGGTGGCAGCGCCATTCCAGTAGGCGGACACGAGGCTGGAACCGTAAAAGGCGATCTTCATTCTGCGGCCTCCGGGGAAACGAGTTTGCGGATGACGTGATCGGTACCGCAGTCAGCCAGGATGGTGAGGAGTTCGTCGACCCGGTGGCGGCAAGTGTGGCGCGCCAACACCGTTTGCCTGCCCGAGGCAGCAAGCGATCGCGCAAGATCGCGGTCGGAGAGGACCTCCCGGAGCCGTGCCGTCATCTCCTTGCCATCCTGCACGATCAAAAAGTCCGTCCCCGGACGAAACAAATGCTCCGCATCGTCCCAGGGTGCCGAGATCAGCGGTATCCCGCATGCAAGTGCCTCGAACGGACGGATGGTCGGAATTCCCGGGAGGTTCTGCACATAAGGACGCCGTGGAATATGCACCGTCACTCGATGCTGGGCGAAGGCATGGGGTACCCTTGCGTTGGCAATCCAGCCGCCGAAGATGATGTTAGCGTCAGTTAGAGCCTGCTTCGCATTGTCGGGATAGCGTACCCCATGCACCAGCGTTTTGAGGCTGAGTGATTTTGCCGGCTGCACCAGATACTCAACAATCTCTGCGGAGCGTTCATCGTCGCCCCAGTTGCCGACCCAAATCAGATCCCCCGTCTTTTCCACCTGCGGCATTGGCCTGAATAGCGTATCGTCCGCCGCCTCATGCCAGGTAAACACTGTGCTTCCCCAGCCGGCTTTGAGATACCGCTCGCGGAGGGTTTCGCCGAAAGCTAGTATGCCATCGTAGTCGGTGAGCCTCAGTCCGGCGATGTCGCCTGCCGAAGAAACAGCTCTGTGATGGGTGTCATGGAACATCAGCGTGAATGTGCCACCTGTGGCACGTACGCGCCCGATTTCTGCAACGAGCTCTGGATCCGTCCACTCGTGCACCACGACCACATCCGCATCAGCAAGCGCTGCTTCATGGTTGAAGCCGGCATCATACAACTCGGCGCGAAGTTCCGGAAAATGCGCGGGGAAGTCGTTGAGTGCTGTCTCGCCCTGGTCCCGCACGAGATTGCAGCGGCTCCAAGATTCGAGAGGCTCGAGGGCTATCGCCTCGTGGCCGCGGCGGATCAGGTCGCGCATGATCCCTCGCAGAAAATGCGCATTGCCGTGGTTCCAGTCGGACATCAGCGAGTGGGTGTAAAAAACGAACCTCATGGTAACTCCGCGGCGAAAAATGTAGGATCGGGGTGGAGCAGGCCCGCATAATGGCCCGCCATGGCTTCGGCTTGGAACGTGGGGGCGAAGCGTCTGGAGCGCTCCGCAGCCTTAGCCGCCAGTTGGGTCCGCAGATCGCTATCCCTGCACAGTCGATTGATCGCTGCAGCCAGAGCCGCGGCGTCGCTGGGGTCTGCGAATAGGGCAGCCCCTTCCCAGAGTTCGCGGTAGGTAGCGATGTCCGACAGCACCAGTGCGTTATAGGCGCGCGCTGCTTCAAGGGCGGCGAGCCCGAAGGGCTCGTAGACGGAGGGCGACACGAAGATGGACGAGCGACGCATCAGCGCCATGACATCCGCATGCGATAGCTCGCCGAGGTCTTCCGCATGACGGATCGGCAGCATCTGGCCGTCCGGTCCGGTGTTCGGTCCTGCCATCTTTAGCGGCCAGGAAGTGGACGCTGCAGCTTCGTCGAGAACGCGTCCGTTCTTGCCGTCGTCCCACCAGCGGGCCGCCGCCAAGACAAGTGTATCCTTGGCCTCGTTCCTCTCTTTCGACCGACTGGCGTTATAGACCACATGCAGCTTGTCGATTGCGCCGTAGGCGTCCTCCAGCATCCGGCCGTGGCTGCGGCTTGGCACAAGTGCCAGGTCAGCGCGGATGAGCCCGCAGCGGTTGACCGAATTGTGCCACTGCCATTCCACTGGAACCGCTTCCCCACGTACGCCAGCAAACCAGGTCACGACACAGGAATGCGACATGACAATCACCGGTAGCTCTGTATCAATCGCGGCCGCCTGGGAAGGAAGGTTGAGATGCAGCAGATCGACCGCTTCCGCATGCGCCAGTTCCGCGATTTCCGGCCCGACAAGCGAGAGTTCGTCTTCGCTCTTCACCATCCAGTCCAGCGGCGCATCGAGCCAGCGCAAGCGCCCAAGCTCTGAAGCCTCCCTCTTCTGGTAATCCGACGGTTGGGGTCCGAGCCCAACGAACAAAAACTCATAGCCACGGGGCCGCAGGCTCGTAGCCAGATCCATCGCATAACGCCAGACGCCGCCGACCGCGTCGACAGTCATAAGGATACGGAAAGTGGCCGATCGCTTCGGTATCGTCATGCCGAAACCTTCCGCTTTTCCTGCCGGAGCACCGAGCGTCCGCCGAAACGGGTGTCGGCCAGCCACTCTGCGAGGTGCTGGAGGCCTTGGCGCCAATGGACCTTAGCTTCCCAGCCAAGCTGGCTCTCCAGTGACCGGGTATCTGCCACAAAGAAATATTGATCGCCAGCGCGCCAGTCGCCGAACTTCGTGTTCAGCGGCCGGCCCGTCAGTTTCTCGATCTCGCGCAGTACGCTGAGGATGCTCACCGAATTGCGGGGACCGCCGCCGAGGTTGAAGGCTTCTCCTTTGACCTGTTGAATGGCGGAGAGCACCGCGCGATAGGCCGAAACTGCATCGCCTACATACAGGATATCGCGCACCTGTTTGCCGTCACCGTAGATGGAGATCTCTTCACCGGCCAGCGCACGAATGAGGAAATGGGCCACCCAGCCCTGGTCTTCCGTGCCAAACTGGCGGGGTCCGTAGATGCAACTCATCCTCAGTACGGCCGTCGGCACGTCGTAGGACTTCGCATAATCCAGCACATACTGGTCTGCGACGCCTTTGGAGCAACCATAGGGGGTGCAGAAGTTGATCGGGCGGGCTTCGCCGATCCCGTGTGCACGGATCGCCTCGTCGACCGGGATATGCCGGTCGTCTAGTTCAAGCATCTGCACGTCCTCCAACGCGCCATAGACCTTGTTGGTGCTGGCGAAGATAACCGGCGCGCGCTTGCCAGCCTTGCGGACCGATTCAAGCACGTTAATTGTACCCCGCGCGTTTGCTTCGAAGTCATCGATTGGGTGCACGAGGCTAGTTGTCACCGCCGTCTGCGCCGCCAGGTGGAAGACGGCCTTTGCATCGCTGAACGCTGCTTCTATACCGCGCAGGTCGCGAACGTCGGCGAGCACCGGATGAACCCGGCCGCCGTGGCGCTGTGTCAGCCATTCGAGGTTCTGGTCCACACCTGAGCGCCCCAGGTTGTCGAGGATTATCACGTCTTCGCCGTCCTTGAGGAAACTGTCCGCAAGGTTCGAGCCGATGAAGCCGCTACCGCCGGTGATCAAGATCGGTGAGGCGCCGGTGGACAGGTTCGGCGTAGCAAGCTTGGCCACAACCTCAACCCGGGACACACCACCTTCGAGCAGCAGCCGAGCCAGCAGCTTCGGCTGATTGTCGTACGTAACTGCACCCAGGTGATAGTGCCGAGGATCAAACCACAACCCTTCCTGGACCGGAACGTCCGGCGCCACGTCCTGCCAGGAATACCAGTACATGCGGTCTGCCGGAACGGTTAGCGCCTTCATGAATCTGCGCGCCTGCTCCATATCGTCGGTGCGCCAAGTAGAGTAACCGGTTTCGGTGATCCAGATCTCGGATGCAGGACTGAAGCGATCGATGATCCGGCGCATTTCGCCCAGATGCATGTCCCAGCCGCCCCAGGTTCCCTCTTCGCTGTCCCAGGTGCCGGGGAAGCCATGAAAGCCGACGGCGTCTACAACGTTGAGGACGCCGCGCTCACCCATCATGTTCAACCAATAGGGATCGAATGGGCAAGGCCCACCCAGCACCGGCTTGAAGCCGCGCTGCTTGGCCCAATAAGCAGCACCTCCGACCATCTCGGAAAACAGCAGGAAATCTGCGTCTTCGCGCCAATCCCAATCGAGCAGGTTGTTGGGCTCGTTCCACAGTTCCACATGGGTAAAATGCTTGCCGTAGCGGGTCAGCACATGATCCAGAAAGTCTGCATAGGACTTCAGGTCCTGCGGCGGCCCGTTGACCCGGCCTGTCCGGGACATTGACGGCGGAGTGTAATGGAGGCAGGGCAGCAGGTCGATCTGGCTGCCGAGCTGCGGCATCAGCCAGTCGAACCATCCCTCGCCGCCGGGAGCAAGGTATTCGGCCCAAGAAAGATGCGTGCGGAGATAGCTTGCACCGCTGGCGATGATCTGCGGCAGTAGGCGCTCCGTGCGTTCGTATTCGCCGGGCCGGAACCATTCCACAAAACCATACTTGCGAGAATCGCGGGCAGCGGTTTGGTGAGGCTCCGTCATGATACGAGGCCCCGCTCTTCCAGTTGCCGCTTCATCTCCGCGCCGCGGTCGATGGCGTCAGTGCTGCGGACCCATTCCGCAAACGGCCCGATCGAATTCTCAAGTCGGTGCCGGGGCTCGAAACCCAACAACTCACGCGCTTTGGAAATATCCGCAAAGCAATTGCGGATATCGCCTGAGCGCGCTTTGTTCATGATGTCGGGAGAAATTTCGGGAACCCCCATGGCTTCCGCCAGAAAGGCGGCAACCTCGGCAATCGTGTAGGCTTGGCCACTGCCGATATTAATCACGTGGCCACTTGCTGCCGGCTTTTCCATCGCAAGTCGGAAGCCGCGGGCGACATCGCGCACGTGGACGAAATCACGACGCTGCCGGCCATCCTCGAAAATCATTGGCGGTTGGTCATTGGCAAGTCGCGACGCGAAGTTGGCAAGTACGCCCGTGTAAGGATTGGACAGCGCCTGGCCGGCACCGAAAACATTAAAGAGGCGAAGTGCGACGGCTTCGACGCCGTATGCCTCCCCAAAGATCAACACCTGTTTTTCTTGAGCATATTTCGTCAAGGCATAGATGGAAGCGAGATCAACCGGCTTTTCCTCATCGGTCGGAACCGGAACGAGTTCTTCGTCATCGGGACCAGTTGGAGCCCATTGGCCCGATTTGATCTGCTCAGCCTTTCGCCGCACCAGATCGAGCGGGCGTCCGTCGCGTGTCTGGTACCGCCCCTCACCATAGACGCTCATGGACGACGCGACGACAATGCGCCTGATCTGCTTGCCGATCATCGCTTCAAGAAGCACGGCGGTGCCTAAATCATTGCCCCCGACATAACGAGCGATCTCGTACATGGATTGACCAACACCGACTTCAGCAGCAAGGTGTATTACACCTTCCACGCCAGCGAGAGCTTGTTCCACGACAACCTTGTCTCTCACGTCCCCGCGGATCACTTCGGCGGCTCCGGAGAAAGCTGCCTCCGCGTCGCCATGCACCTGCTCGATTAAGGCGTCCAGGATACGGACCTTGTAACCCTGTTCCAGAAGTTCTTCCGCTACATGCCGACCAATAAAGCCGCATCCACCGGTTATGAGAATCTTCGCCATGGGGGACCCCTTCAAAGCCATTGAAGTAACGTATTGGGGCGCCGAACTGGAGCGGGACGGGATAGTTCCTTCATCAATGACATCTTTATTGTCTTTGACTTCATCAAAGACTTCATCCGGAAAACACAGCACTCGGAGAAACTACTAGTGATCAGGTCACGATCACCTTTCGCAAGCACGACAACAGGGAGCGTTGCATCTCAATGCCGACGATATCATCAAGCTGGCGTAGCCCTTAGCTTAAGTGGACAGTAGAGGCGGTGAGTGGAAGTCCTCACGCATTGCACTCACGAATTAGACAATCAGAGCCTTACCATCTTCTTCTTTGTCATCGTCCGGAACTCTTGCAGCTCAACTCGGTTCGCGACGAGTCGCCCGTGACGCAGACAAGGAGTGAGCATGACTATGATTTCAAACCCATGCGCGGCGAGGCCGAGCGCGGTTGTTATTTCTGGGCCTGGAGAAGCCAAATTGAAAGCGATTGAGCTGAGGGAGCCCGGCCCCAATGAGGTCAGGGTGAAACTTGAGGGAACAGGTGTTTGCGCCTCCAACTTGGCACCATGGTCGGGCCCTGAATGGATGCAGTTTCCAACTGATCCGGGTGGTCTTGGCCATGAGGGTTGGGGTCGGGTCGATGCTCTTGGGCCAGGAATAGACAATATCCGCGTTGGGGAGCGCGTCGCCGTCTTGAGCTACCATGCATATGCCAGCCACGATTATGCGCCCGTCGACATGGTGGTGCCCCTTCCCGCGGCGCTGGATGGTAAACCTTTTCCTGGAGAACCACTCGGCTGCGCGATGAACATCTTCAAGCGCTCGGACATACGTGCTGGACAAACTGTGGCTGTCGTGGGCGTCGGCTTTCTGGGCGCATTATTAACGCAGCTTGCGGCCAAGGCCGGAGCCCGCGTCATCGCCATCTCTCGCCGTAAGGAGTCGCTCAAAGCGGCTAAACGAATGGGTGCGGACGAGACAATCATCATGGACAATCACTGGCGCATCATCGAAGAAGTTAAAACAATCACGCAGGGTCGCTTCTGCGACAGGGTGATTGAGGCGGTGGGCATTCAATGGCCGCTGGACCTGGCCGGCGAACTGACCATGGAGCGCGGACGCCTTATCATTGCCGGCTATCATCAGGACGGTCCCCGACAGGTTAACATGCAGCTTTGGAATTGGCGCGGCCTCGACGTCGTCAATGCTCATGAGCGCGATCCCGCCATCTACATCGAGGGAATCCGCGACGCGGTCGAAGCCGTGGTCAAAGGGCATCTCGATCCCTCCCCGCTCTATACGAACCACTATCCTCTCGCCCAGCTTGGCCAAGCCCTCAACGACACACGTGACCGTCCCGGGAACTTTATTAAGGCACTGGTGGTAAATCCATGAAAAGAATCGTGACGCAAGATCAAGTGCAGCCAGTCACGCGACCAGCACGCGTCGGTTTCCTGGGCGTTGGCTGGATTGGCCGGCATCGTATGGAAGCCATGCTCTTGACCGGAATGGTTGAGGCCGTTGGGATCGCCGATCCCTCTCCCGAGATGCTGAAGACGGCAACAAAAATTGCGCCCCGAGCAACGATAGTCTCCGACTTGGATGAGCTGCTCGCACTTGAGCTGGATGGTGTCGTTATAGCCACGCCCAGCGCCCAACATGCTGAACAATCCATTCGTGCGCTCAAAACCGGGCTCGCAGTTTTTTGTCAGAAGCCACTGGGCCGCACGGCGGGGGAAGCTAGGGCTGTCGTCGAGGCCGCGAGAACGGCAGACCGGCTCATTGGGGTGGACCTGTCCTACCGGCATACCGAGGCGATGCAACAGATCAAGTCATTGCTGCGGTCGCAGCATCTAGGTCAAGTTAGCGCTATCGACTTGACGTTCCACAATGCCTACGGACCGGACAAGCCATGGTTCTACGACAAGACGCTTTCCGGTGGCGGATGTGTCATTGATCTCGGAGTCCATCTGATTGATCTTGCTCTTTGGGCCCTTGACTTCCCCGAGGTAATCAGCGTCACGAGTAACCTATTGGCGCAGGCACGGCCGTTGTCCAGTGCACCTGACGGGGTTGAGGACTATGCATTGGCGACACTCGTTCTTGCGAATGGCGCTGTCGTTCGGCTTGCTTGCTCCTGGCGTCTCCACGCCGGTCAAGACTGTATCATCGACGCGAGCTTTTATGGCACGGCCGGCGGAGCCGCAATGCGCAACGTCGGAGGGTCTTTCTACAACTTTGGCGCCGAACGCTTTTCGGGAACGGCTACGGAGCGCCTAGCAGAGGGACCGGATGATTGGGGTGGACGAGCAGCAACTGCCTGGGTGCGGCAACTCGTTGTAAGCAAGAACTTCGATCCTGAGGCTGAACATCTTGTTCATGTCGCGGACGTTATCGACCAGATCTATGCTAGCTCCTACTAGCCGTGAAGGCCGCAACACATAAAACGATTTAGCTTCTTTAAACTGGGGAACTGTCAGCCGTCACCTCAGTTTTTAACCGATCATGCACATCGAGGCGCAGATGCCAAAGCGACGGTTTCATTGGGGGAAAGAGCCAGCGGCCCGACCGACCGATTTGGTGATTAGGAGCAGTCTGCCACAGTGGGTCGTCCGCGTGCTAAGACAGAGCGGCATCAAGAGAATGAGTGTAATCGCTGCTCTCTCGGACCAGGAGCTTTTGGAGGTACCTGGTATTGGTCGGCGCTCGCTCGCACTCATCCGAAATGAGATCAGTCGGATGACCGAGATGACGAACCAATCAACTCATCATTGAAAACCCGGTTGCGAGACAGCCTCGACTTGTGCAAAGCGGCATCTTGGCTCGGCATAGTTACTGCATCGGTCATTCTCTCCTTCTGCAGTAGGCTCTTGAACGGATTGGTGTCAGCGGCCTGCTTTACTCGACTCGCCGCCCTGCTTCATCGAATGTCAATGCATCAGCAGCAACCGAACGCGTAGGCGCTGATGACAGGGAGTTCATACGTAATCCCGCATGCGAATGGGAGGGTGCAGCATGCCCAAGTCTTACGATCGATCACGGGGTCAATGCGGTGCTACATCGACCGCTGCTTAAACGATAG
Source organism: Hyphomicrobiales bacterium (assembly GCA_900469445.1). Lineage (GTDB taxonomy): Bacteria > Pseudomonadota > Alphaproteobacteria > Rhizobiales > Rhizobiaceae > Neorhizobium. The sequence goes on along the minus strand of UBXM01000032.1, from coordinate 17,859 downwards.
TCGTTGCGCTATTTCCTAGCGGGAACCGAGCGCGAGGCACTGTTTGAGCAGACGCTTGCCGCGCGCCGAGCCAGATATCGCTTTTGAGGCGCCGGTAGGAAAAGCGCTCGCAAGGGTTATGCACAAAGTCTTTACCGCAAATCTCGATCAGCGTTCCAAGTGAGTGCGACTTCCGCATCACCCTGTAGTTCGCTGGCTTGAAAGCGCAAGCGTCCATTCGTCCTATCGCTGATGTAGGGGTACGTGAGCGGATTCTGCTTGGCGAGCGAAGCCGCCCGTCTCTTGACAGAGATTTGAGCGTATTCGACATCATCAATAACCAATGTATCCTGATCATACTTCTGTTACATCAGGAGGCCTCACCCCCTTGGGGAATACGTTTCCACCAGCATTCGCGCATTGCTTTTTGACGCGCATGACGATCTAACACCTGAAGTTAGAGACGGGACAGGGCCAGTGGCAAATCATCTTCCGAGACTGCAGACAGGGGTTCCGGGCCTCGACCAGGTATTGGGCGGCGGGCTAATTGAGGGCGCGTCTTATATCGTCCAAGGTAGCCCGGGTGCTGGCAAAACCATCCTGTCCAACCAGATTGCCTTTGCAAACGCGGCGGGTGGCCGAAAAGTTCTCTACGTCACGTTGCTCGCCGAGACTCATGACCGGCTGTTCCAGTCGCTGGGAACGCTCGATTTTTTCGATCGAAGCCAGCTTGGCATCTCCGTTTCTTACGTCAGTGTCTTTCAAACGTTACGCGACGAGGGTCTATCCGCGGTCGTCGATCTTTTGAGGAAGGAAATCAAGCGACAGGATGCTTCGCTCCTTGTCTTCGACGGGCTTCTCAACGCGCGCGACCGCGCGGACACGATCCTTGACGTCAAGACTTTTGTGGCCGAGGTACAAAGCCAGGCCGCCTTCGTCGGCTGTACAGTTTTGTTCCTTGCGAGCACTCGTGTCTCCGACGACAGTCCTGAACATACAATGGTCGATGGCGTCATCGATCTCCATGATGAGTTGGCAGGCGTTCGGACTGTTCGGCGGCTTCAGGTGCGTAAGTCACGCGGCAGTGGCGCGATGGGTGGATATCATCAATTCGAGATATCTTCGAGTGGCGTCGAGATATTTCCGCGTCTTGAGATCGCCTACGCCAAGCCATCGGATGACGACAATCCCGAAGCACCTCGTGTCCCGTCAAGGGTCGCTGGACTGGATGAGCTGATCGGTGGTGGTCTTCCGACCGGATCAGTCACGCTGCTTTTTGGTCCCTCGGGCGCTGGTAAGACGTCGCTGGGACTCAACTTTCTTAGTGGTGCCAGAAGGGACGAGCCTGGCCTGCTGTTCGGATTTTATGAAACGCCTCGTCGTGTTGAGGCGAAAGCGCGTGCCCTTGATCTGGATCTCCACTCTCTGGTGGATGATGGATCGCTTGAGATGGTCTGGAACCCTATGGTCGAGAACCTGCTCGACAAGCTGGGACACCGCTTGCTTCAAGCAGTCAAGCAGCGTGGCGTCAAAAGACTTCTCATCGATGGGCTTGGCGGCTTCGAACGTGCCGCTATATCATCGTCTCGACTGGTGGAATTCTTTGCCGCACTCACGAATGAACTGCGGGCATTAGGGGTCACCACTGTAGCGACTTGGGAGCTGCGCGACCTCTTCGGTCCGACCGTGACGGCACCCGGTTCCGAAATATCGAGCCTTTTGGATAATCTCATCATGCTGAGACAGGTCGAGGTTGGCTCGAAATATAAAAGGTCGATCTCGGTGTTGAAGGTTAGAGACAGCGCTTTCGAACCTGTCATCCATGAGGTCGTGATCGGGAACAATGGCCTGAGCGTCAGGTTACCGCTAGAGCCGCTAAGTGGCGCTTCGACAGGTGTCGGATCAAGAGATTGATCGACTACTCAGGAACGGAATGACGTACGAATGGCGCTGATCGTAATTGCCGAAGACGAGTTTCTGATACAGGACGTCCTGGCAATGATGCTGGAGGACGCGGGTCATGAGGTTGAAGCCGCATCCCACGGTGTCGCAGCACTGGACCTCGTCAAAAAGCTCAGGCCAGCTCTTGTTGTGACGGACTTCATGATGCCGCTGATGACTGGCCTCGAACTAGCTCGGGCGATGCGCGCCAATGCTGAATTGAGAACTATTCCGATCATCCTGACGAGCGGCGCTCAAGGCAGCATCGGGCGTGCTGAGCCTGAAATGTTCGATGCGGTGCTAGATAAACCGTATCGTGAGGAGGAATTATTGGCGAGTATCGATAATCTTTTGCGTGGCGCATCTTGATCGCACACGCCCTATTGTGTTCAAGCATGGAATATTGGCCCCTCTGGTGGGGTGATACTTGCTGATACCATTCAATTGAGCAAAATAGCTGCAGCGCTCGTTAATAACGTCTCACCAAAAACGCAACACCGATCGCCTTACCTTTCGCCCAAGGATCTCGCGATCTCGAGACGGGCGCGATTAACGCGGCTTTTGATCGTGCCAACCGCACAATTTGATATCGTGGCGGCCTCATCGTAGCTCATCCCCTCGATGAAGACCATATGAACTGCCGTGAACTGATGCGAAGGGAGAGCCGCAAAGGCGCGATTCATTCCTGGCCTCTGATATGCCACTCCTGCGCGGGGGCGGTGATGGCTCGGTCGCAAATATCCTCTTCGATGCCGACCACCTCTCGCTTCGCAACACCGTAACGCGTGCAGAAGCAGTTGCGCATCATCGTGAATAGCCACGATTTCAGGCGGGTACCGCGCTGAAATTTGGCGGCATGAGCTAATGCCCGCGCAAGGGTTTCCTGTACGAGATCATCGACATCCTCCTCTTTCGAGACAAAGCGCCGCGCAAAGGCTCTGAGTGGTTAAACGAGGACAAGAAGGTCTGCTTGCGAAAAGCTGGAGGGGGCATCGATAGTCATTATGCGGCTCTCCTTCGGAAGGAGAACAACCTTGACGTGAGGGTTATGTTCCTGCCGAACTAAAAGTTCACAGCTGCCTCGCTCGTCAGCCCGTCATGAAAATGCTCTCGTCGCATTCTCGATATTCAGCCGAACGGTCAAGCCTCCGCCTTTGCTATCCAGTTATCCTTTTCTTTCGGACAGCTCATTGTCTCAAGATAAGGCACGACGGGGTTTTTGCTTGCGGAAAGACCAAGTACCCGGGCATTCATTCCCCGCCGTTGCCAGACACGTATCATCTCGACCTCGCAAGTGATGTCCGATCCTCATGATCGTTGCCTGGCTTCCGCAAGCATCTCGGTTTCCGTGCCCCTCATGTGGCATGGGCCTTGTGCCAACCTTACCCGAGGATGTTGCAGCTCTGCTTTAAGACAACGCCGTCCACAACCGTACGCCAGCGTACGAATTGCCCTTTAACCGGCCTCTAACCAGTTTGGTTGCCGCCGTTTTAACGGACGCTGTTTTACGGTTTTATCGAATACAGGATGGCGTACCGCGAATGACAAAGCAGCTTCAATCTCAGTGGTTACTACGATGGGTACTCCCGGCTTGCGCCTCTCTCGCCCTGTGCGGTTTGCTTTTCCTTAGCTTAAGCTGGGCGGCCGCTCGCAGTGACGAAGTTGCGGTTCTGAGGCAACGCGATCTCGTCACCTTGACAGTTGCAAAACTAAAGGCGGGAATTGCTCATGATCAAGAAAGCGCCACGGTCTGGGACGATGCAGTAAGGAATGCTAGAGCCGGGAACATTGAATGGATCGATGCAAATCTCGGCTCGTGGATGCATAGTTACTTTGGTCACGACACCGCCCTTGTCCTTACATCCGACCTTGTGCCTTTGTACCAATTCTCCGCAGACGAAGGCTACGCCCCTACCTCAGGCGACCTCCGAGGCGCATACCTTCCGCTGGCCGAGACGCTTCAACGCCGGCTCGTTGCTGGTGATACAGATGGCACCGGCGAGAAAATCCTTTCGATCGGCGAAACAGACCTATCCTATGTCGGGTTTCGGCCAGCGATCGTGAGCGTGAAACCGATCGTGTCCGACACGGGCGATGTCGAGCAGACAACCGGCAGTGAAATGCTTCACGTCGCGGTGCGGTTTCTCGACGGCGATCTGCCGACTGTTATCGGAAAAGAGTACGAGTTTTCCGAACTGCAGTTCGCGGCCGCCCGGCCAGGTGATGGCAAGCTAGCATTCGTGCCGTTGAAAGGGCGAGACGGTGCAATATTTGGGTACTTCCAATGGAAACCATTTCGACCAGGGCACCATGTCCTGGAGGCCACCACCCCTGCCCTGCTGCTCGCATTCATTGCATTGTTTGCCGGAAGCAGCCTTGCTGGAGGCGCGATTTGGCGCCGAACGGATCGCCTCATCGCGAGCCGTGCAGAGCTCAGCCATCAGGCCTCTCACGACGCGCTGACCGGCCTCGCAAATCGCTCTCACTTTAACGAAGAGCTTGACCGGCGGTTGATTGATGCTGTCGATGACGAGACACACGGTGTGCTGTTTATCGATCTCGATCGTTTTAAGGCCGTCAACGACACTTTCGGCCACCCGGTTGGCGACAAGCTGATCGGCTTAGCGGCCGCACGCATGCGTGATCTGCTCCCCGAGGCTCTGATCGCTCGAATTGGAGGCGACGAGTTCACGGTTCTGCTGCAGAGTGATGACGCCCTCGACGCGGAAAAGCTCGCAGACGCGCTTGTCCATGGCTTGAAGGCACCCTTCGAGATCGGAACGGCGCATGTCGTGATCGGGGCAAGCATCGGTGTCGCGCTTGCACGCGGACCATGTGAACCGGCTGAATTGACCCGCAAAGCGGATATCGCGCTATATCACGCCAAGGCTGCGGGGAGGAATGCCTATGCCATCTTCGGAGACCACATGGACGAACTGCTGCGCAAGCGTAGAGCGCTTGAAAATGACCTGCGATCCGCAGTTGAGACCTGTAGTGAGATAGAGACCTTCTACCAACCGGTGTTTTCCGCAAGCGACGGTAGGCTCTGTTCGCTGGAGGCGCTCGCTCGTTGGAAGCACCCTATACTGGGTTATATAAGTCCCGACCAGTTCATTCCCCTCGCCGAGGAGATGGGTCTAATCCGCGAGATTGGTTCTCTTGTTCTTGAAGACGCGTGCAGGACACTCTCTGAACTTCCTGAGATCAACGTTGCGGTCAATGCCTCGGCGCGTGAACTTGAAGCTCCTGGATATGCGCTGCGTGTTCTGACAACTCTTGCACGATGGAATTTGAGCCCCGACAGGCTTGAGATCGAGATGACCGAAAGCGCTACCGTTGATGATGACGGGGAGCTCGGACGAACTATCTCCACACTTCGGACAGCAGGCGTACGTTTTGCTATCGATGATTTTGGGACTGGCTACTCCTCTTTCTCCAGGGTGCAGAAGGTCGAAGTTGACCGAATAAAGATTGATAAGTCTTTCATCGACGAGATGCATCGAAGCGACAGCCGAGCACTTGTGGTTGCCATGATTGACATGGCACGCGCAAAGGGGCTGAAAATCACGGCGGAAGGCGTTGAAACGGACGAGCAACGTGAAGCGCTGGAAAGCATCGGCTGCGACGATTTACAAGGTTTTCTCCTGTCTCGGCCTTTGCCGCGAGAAGCGGCTATCGCTTACGTGTCAGGCGCTTCTTTGGGCTCGGTAGAACCGAAATTTGCGCCAGACTTGAGGCCAGGGCCGATCCCGCTTCAGGTGTAGCCTCGTTTGCATGACGCCGAGCCGAAAGTCTCTTGGAGACAATGACGATGTAACAGGACGAACGTGAATCCGCGGGAGTGACGGAAAGGCGGTCGCATTCAGTCCCGGTACGCATTGGCTGGGAGCGCTCGTACAGATATCCAATGGCATTGAGATGGTCCCTGGCCGTCGTCGCAGCCGCCGCGCAGAACCTGCGGATCGATTACAGAATACGGATTACCTTTAGTAACAGTTATCGCGGTCATTGCAAAGCGTTGCGAATCCCAAGCCTTAGGCGGCCACAGCGACGCTGCAACGGCAGCTGACACCCACACCAGGGAGGAGTTCTGGCGATCTGTATCCGTGACAGCCTAACGCGGCTAACGAGCGAACAACGATTAGAGCTGATGCTCTATCGATACCGCATTGGCTCACGCGGCCCGTGGCCTTTGTTAATACGCTCTCCGATGTGTAACGTTGTCTTCGTTGTCATACGCGCTTTCCAGAAGAGTTAGGCGGCTCGCTGATGACCAACAGCTTGTTGATGATAGAGCTGACGCCTGCTCGGCGCGCTTCTTCATTCGGTACTGTTTTCAATCGCCGCACTTCTTCCAGCAGGCGCGTTAGTGCTTTCATTTCGTCCATGGCTCACACCTTATCCCCAGCAGCAATCGTGCAAAGTTCGCGATGAAGCCGGCACCATTGTCATATACATTCGATGGAGATTTAGCCGAGGATGTGTACTTCTATCGCTGCAGAAATGAAGCTCCCTCGCGCCCCCAGTTGGTACCAAGCCTTCAGCCTCCTCACTGCACAATCGCATCGCTTGCTGATAACGGCGCCCTCGCTCGTGAGGCCACGTGTGCTGAAGGTAAAGAATTGCGTCAGATGCGCTTTCAACCGGTTCGGATGACCCGCGTCCAATACGCACCAGAACAGGCGCACGAAATGGTGCGCTCGCAAGGATATCGACCGCCATGACTTACTCCCGATCCTGCCGTCTTGCTCTTTATTTTAGGCAGATGCGAATAATTGACGGCAAATTTCGCCTTGTCAATAAAGATGCGTCACTACCAGCTAAACCCGTCATCAACGCACGTTATTAACGCTCTGAATTTGTTTGCGGAGAAGTCATTTTTGGGTTCGTCAAACAAACTGGGCCACTGCCTACGTGCTAGTGGATTGATTTTTCTTAAGCGCCCGATAATCCTCCCTTGACCTAGACGGGCCCGAGTTCAGGTAATGTAGTGTCTGGGGACGAGGCGCTCCGGTGTTCGTCTCCTTGACTTCCCCTAATTCCGGTGCCAACTTTTCAGAATGGGGTTGCGATCGCCCCACGAGGCTAAGGCTGAAGAATCGCGTCCTTTTAACCCGAGCAACCGGAGGGACGCGTCATGCCGTCGTTTCTTGAGATCACACCCGACAAGCTGAACCGAATAATCGGCACGCTAAGCGCGCCGACCATTATCGACGTTCGCAATGACGAGGACTTCTCAGCCGATCCCCGTCTCGTCCCTGGATCAATACGCCGCGACTACCGCAAGGTCACCGAGTGGGCCGACGAATTGAGCGGACCTTTCGTCGTCCTCTGCCAGAAAGGCCAGAAACTTGGGCACGGCGCAGCCGCCCATCTCCGTGCCCTCGGCAAACACGCCGAAGTCCTCGAAGGTGGCTTCGAGGCTTGGCGCGCGTCAGACGCGGCTTTGATACCGCAGGACAAGCTTCCTTTCCGCGACAGCCGCGGCAGAACCGTCTGGGTCACGCGCTCCCGACCGAAGATCGACCGCATCGCCTGTCCCTGGCTGATCAGACGCTTTGTCGATCCTTCTGCCATCTTCCTGTTCGTCCCCGCGGCGGAGGTAGCGGCCGTCGCTGACCGCTTCAACGCGACGCCTTTTGACATCGAGGGGGTAGCTTGGAGTCATCGACAAGAGCTTTGCACTTTCGATGTCATGGTGGAGGAGTTTGGTCTGAGAGCCGCGCCGATGCTTCGCCTTGCAACGATTGTTCGTGGAGCCGATACAGCAAAGCCTGAGCTCGCCCCTGAGGTTTCTGGTCTGCTCGCCGCCTCACTCGGCCTCTCGCGCATGTTCAATGACGATCTTGAGCAACTTGAAGCGGGTATGACGCTTTACGACGCCTTCTACAGATGGTGCCGTGATGCGACCGACGAGACGCATAACTGGCCCAATCCGAGGAAGGGATGAAAGTATGACCGACCTCACAAAAACAAATGTTCGCGTCGACAAAGCGGTAAGCGAAGACGTTGTTCCGCTGTCGGAAGCCGTAAAGGTCTGGGCGCGCGTGGCCGCGCTCAGTTTCGGCGGCCCTGCAGGCCAGATCGCAGTCATGCACCGCATCGTCGTCGATGAGAAACGGTGGGTCGGGGAACACCGTTTCCTTCATGCCCTCAACTACTGCATGCTGCTGCCAGGACCCGAGGCCCACCAGCTCGCCATCTATATCGGCTGGCTGCTTAACAAGACCAAAGGCGGCATGATCGCTGGCCTGCTGTTCGTCCTTCCCGGTTTCCTGTCTATCCTCGCGCTCAGCTACGTTTACGTGATCTTCGGGGATGTCACTGCGATCGAGGGCATGTTCTTCGGTCTCAAATGCGCGGTATTGGCGGTCGTGATACAGGCGGTCTTCCGGATCGGCAGCAGGGCACTCAAGAATGATGTGATGGTCGCCATAGCGGCCGCCGCCTTCGTGGCGATCTACCTGTTTCATATCCCGTTTCCGCTGATCATCATCGGCGCCGGCATCATCGGCTACCTTGGCGGCCGGGCTGGACTTGAACCGTTCAGCCCTGGCGGCGGACATAAGTCCGGGCAGAACTTGATCCTTGAAGACAAGGATTCTGTTCTCGGCGAAGACATCCCGGTGCACGCCAAACCCAATCTGGCGTGGTCACTCAAGGTATCTGGGGCGTTGGCAGCGCTTTGGCTCGTCCCGGTAGCAGCACTTGTGCTTCTGCTCGGTTGGGACAACGTATTTTCGAAGATCGGGCTGTTCTTCAGCCAGATGGCTGTCGTCACATTCGGTGGTGCCTATGCAGTGCTCGCCTATGTCGCGCAGGCCGCCGTCGAAAGCTATGGATGGCTTCGGCCGGGCGAAATGCTCGACGGCCTTGGCATGGCGGAGACGACGCCCGGGCCGTTGATCATGGTGACGCAGTTCGTCGGCTTCCTTGCAGGTTATCGCGATCCCGCGACGCTATCTCCGCTGATGGCTGCAACGCTCGGCGCAGTCTTGACGACCTGGGTGACGTTCCTGCCGAGTTTTCTCTGGATATTTGCAGGCGCCCCGTTCATCGAAAAGATGCGTGGCAACGTGGCGCTCGGTGGCGCGATGTCGGCGATCACCGCCGCGGTCGTCGGGGTGATCCTCAACCTGGCGATCTGGTTCGGCCTGCATATCCTTTTTTCTGAAGTCAGGATGATCGTCTTAGGGCCAATGACGCTTGAGGTACCAGTGCTGGCGTCACTACTTTGGCCGTCACTAGGGCTGACTGTAGTGGCGGCTTTCGCCATCTTCCGCCTCAAGCTGTCGATTATTGCTACACTCGCGATTTCGGCGACGGCAGGTATCGTCTGGCCGCTGACGCGATAGCCTCTTTGTCCACCCATGAGTTGGAACCGTGACTGTTGGTTTCGCCGTCGGTGTACGGTAACAGCTAACACGGGCGGCGAGCAAACCTGTACGTTCACCGGCATGAATAGGATAACAAATGCCTCTGTCCAGGCCGGCAGCGCTGATCTAGTTGAATGAGCGCAGATTGTACCTCGTCTATCGAGAGTGAGTCCGTTCCAGGCAATTGCCGAAGTCTTGGTTTCGACTCTACAGCATACAGATCAGATACCCAAGCGGCCAGGATCGCCGCTTGTCATCGATCGACAGCGACGGCGCCTCTACTACATCTGTGGTCCGTGAAGGATGCATGCTTTGCATTAGAACCATAGGCCCCATCGCCACTACCCTATCGACAAACCGCTGCATGATCGCTTCTGTCATAGCGGCACCCTCACTGCACATGGGGATCCCTGTCGCCACGCGACCGAGCAGCGACGACCGGCGGCATTTCAGCCGCAAGAAGCTCATGCTTCTGTGCAAACGCGACGAATAGGCCGCGCGCCGTCGCTGCTTCAATTTCCCCACGCAGTGCTGCCTGGCATGCTTTCACGGCAAGCGAGTGTGCCGGGTCCCTGAACGACACGGGCCACTCGACCAAGTGCCGGTAGGCGTCCATGACGGTGCGAATTTTCGCAGGGAAGCCCAAGCCAACAAGAATGATAACAGGTTCATTGAACATATCGGGTCTCATCTCTGGTCTCCTTTCCAACCCGGAACATTAGCGGGCGCCATCGCGATGGCGAGCTGAAGATCACGCCGCCTTTTGCGCTTCGATCTGTGCTGTTACGCCAGATGTCGGTGCAGGGGCGTTTTGGATAAAAATCTTCCGCGGTTCCAGAACCTCGGGGATTTCGCGTACAAGCGCGATCGTCAGCAGACCATTGTTCAGATTGGCCCCATTCACTCGGACGTGGTCAGCCAGTTCGAAGCGGTACTCGAACGGACGACTTGCGATGCCGCGATGGCGGTAACCCTCTGTCGGGGATACCTGCTTCTTGCCCGTAACTGTCAGCAGATTTGACTGGAAGGTGACGTCGAGATCGTCCTGGGCAAAGCCTGCTACGGCGATGGAAATCCGGTAGGTGTCGTCATCCGTCTTGACGATGTCATACTGGGTCCAGTCATGCGACGAGCGTCCGCGCTGAGCGTTTTCTAAAAGATTGAAAATCCGATCGAACCCACCGCTCGAGCGGTGCAGTGATGCATAGTCGAACGCTGTCGCCATAGCCATATCCTCCTTGAAGCAACATGGGTACGGAAGCGCCGAAAGCAGCGCTCCCAGCAATCCAGCCGGTTATCAGACGGCTGGCGACGAACGATTTGGTTTTGACCACTCACGTGTTCAAGATCCTCAACCAACTTTTTTTCATTAATGGATCGAGCGGCTAAGAACGCGATGGGGATAGGTAGCCTTGAACCGCGTTATCATCGCGCACGCTTGCCGCAGGAGACGTTCAGCTCCTTCAGGCGTGTCGCGCGCAAGGTCATCAGCTTTGGCACGGATCTCATGAGCCATGTGCGCAGACATCAAGGCCAAACGTCGCTCGCCATAGATGAGAGCCTCCTGGACCGTTGTCTCAAGCCACCGGGCGAAATCAATGATGATTTCTTCTCTTTCGGGAACGCTGCGTTTTTCATGATCTCTATATTCCGTTCCATGAGGTCTCGACTCAATACAGACGTGGAAAGCGACCGAGCTCATCAAGCCTCGGCCGCCGCTCAGCTGGGAAAGCGAGAAATCGAATTCAAGGTTCAGTTCAGCTTGAATTCGCCATCCAGGATGCGCGGCGTCGGTCGCAGGTCTGCTGGTTACTACCGAGGCGATGGTCGCAGAGAAGCCCAAGAAAGACGCAGCACTGGCCCTGCGCGGTTGTGCTGGTATGGATGACTGGCGGTATAACGGCTGCCCCAGCAACGGCCGACCTCATACAGAAGTGAGAAAAATGAGCGAACGTCTTGGACGTTAATCTTCGTCTAGGCTCAAGAAACTGTCTTTGCAGCCCCGCGAGATCAGCGTTCGCATATCGGTTCGCAGTCGCTCGAACGTGATAGTCCGTTACATGTAGTCTTGAGACTTGACCCCGCCTTGCTCATATAAGCACATCGAAACAAGCATTCCGGGGAAATCATGGAAACGACCAAGCCTCACTCCACGTCGCGCGAGCGGTTTCTCGAGGCTGTTCTACACAGCGCAATCGATTACGCCATCATCTCCATGGATCTCAATGGCCTGGTGACGATCTGGAACGAAGGGGCTGTCCGTATTCTAGGTTGGAGCGAAGAAGAGATGCTTGGCCAACCGGCAGGGGTCTTCTTTACAGAAGAGGACCAGCGGAACGCCATTCCGCAGCAGGAGATGCGCGACGCTCTGGAGCATGGCCGCGGAAACGACGAGCGCTGGCATCTGCGGAAAGATGGTTCGAAGTTTTGGGCCTCTGGCGAGATGATGGTGTTGCGTTCCGACGGCGGTACGCCTGAGGGCTTTCTGAAGATCTTACGGGACCGCACGGAAGAGCGGCACAATCAGGAGCGCCAGAAGCTGCTGATGCACGAGTTGAACCACCGTCTGAAGAACACTCTCTCAGTTATCCAGTCGATTGTCACGCAGTCGCTACGCGGTGCAAAATCGGTGGCTGAAGTGGCCGCGACGCTGCAGGACCGCATCTCTGCATACTCGCGCGCGCATGACATCTTGATGCACGAAAACTGGTCCAGCACAGACCTTAAAACAGTCGTCGAGAGTGCGATTGCAAGTCTCGGATTGGAGGGGAGCCCACGTTTCCTGTCGAGTGGGCCCCAGGTCGAACTTGATCCACAGGCAGCCTTGGCGATATCGCTGGTCCTCCACGAGCTCGGCACCAACGCGCGAAAATATGGCGCCCTGTCGAATACTGACGGTCTCATCACAATGCGCTGGACTGTAACGGAAGATGCTGCGGAACCCTTCATTGAGGCGATATGGGCCGAGAGCGGTGGGCCAAAAGTGGTTCCGCCAAGCAAAAAAGGATTTGGGTCAAGGCTGATCAGCGTGAGCCTTGCGAGTTTCGGTGAACTCTTTATCGACTACTTGGAGACAGGTTTGGTCGTTAAGCTTCGCGCGCCTTTGGAGAAACTCCAGCGGCAGCTTGATGAGACAAACTAGAGTGACTGGTCTCAAGCGACGAAGCACGTGACGTCATGACGGGCGCGCCGACAATTATTTCACGGGTCTCAAACTTGAAGCTACGAGAATATGGATCGCATCAGCCAACTAATCAGCGTGCAGTATGCTGGAGACACGTACGGGCTGCTTAGTCGAGTATGCTGACGTGTCCGATCAGGCGCTTCTTGTTTTGGGCGTGGTCGATTGCGACTTGAAGGAGGCTGATATCCCTGCCCCATCGGTTCAGTTTTTTAATTGGCAAGAATTCGTCACCGGCTTTCTTGATCGGCGCAGCTGCTAGAACCTTTTCGATAGCCTCCTCCTTTTCCATCAATGTGTAGGCTTTGCCCGATATTCAGTAATAATGGAGGTGACCACCCAAGGGTGACCGCTGATCCTCGCCTTGATGCCAAGTTCGACACCGCTGATTTTCAGCAGGTCGTCCAGCCGATGGCGTGCGGAGCAAAAGGACTTGCATGACTGTCGTTAAGAACGGTCAAAATATGCTGTTGTTGAGCGACAGACCTTTTCTCGTCTTGAGGCTTAGGAAAGCCATTCGGGTACTTTTTCAGAATTGCGACGCCTTCAGCAGTCACAATAGGCAGATCGAGGCGCCTATCCCCGCCCGATTGGGCGCGAGTACGGAGAGAATTTTCCCCCAGGTAAATGTGGGGCGTTTTCGCGCCCGCTTGTTAAAGGCAAAGATGGTGGAGGCGACAACCTACCCCTAAGCGCTCGAACCTCCACCTGCCATGCTTCTCGCCCTCGACCGCCACAACATGGACCATCATTCGACGAATGGAAGTTCAGCAGTCATACAGAAAATGAGGACGACCAACTCTGATCAAGCTGGTCGTCCTCAGTTCGACGATGTGTCCAGTATCGTCTGGTCCTCGTTCTGGACCGTGACTGTATTTGTGTGAGACACACGAAAAAGCAAGAACCACTCTTTGTGGGGACCACGACATGCGGGCGAGCGCGGCAGCGCTCGCCGGAATTGCCGCACGATTGTGCACTGATGTTGCAACAGCACCCGCGATGTGGATTGCTGCAAACTAAGCTATCATCGTGCCTTATACGCCGCCGCCCGCCCTGCTGAGACCTGAACAGATTCGCGCGAATACCGAAACTCATCGCGCGGCAATCTTGGATGGCGGCGGCCAACATCAACATCGACAAGGATGTGATTATCGCGACGGTTAAAGCTTCCGTGGAACAGAGATTCCTTCTAGCGGAACTGGAAACAAGAACATTCATTCGCGTTAGTGAGACGGTCGCTGAAATCATGGCGATGCTTAAAATTCCTGATGAACAGGTAGACGGCCGCTGGACATCGGCGGAGGCTTTATAATCCGCTAACCATCCGCAGAACACCGTCCTGCCCAATCCTTGGCCAGTCCCTACATTCTATTTGTCTAATGGAGTGTAGCACATGAAGATCAAATCGACAGATATCATGATCATCGGATGTTTGATGGTGATCGGCGCATACGCTTATAGCGTCTACACACTGTTCAGCTAGGCAACCACTACTGATTGCTCGTTGTTGAGCCATAGTACCCACGCCCGGTGAACCGAAATGAGCCATCCTGCCCCCCCGATCGATCTCATAACGCAAGCCATCACGGCTGCTCGCGACTTTTCACCACGAGAAACGGTAGACCTTGGTTTGGTTCATGGCCTTTGCTTCGACGCAGCCGACGCTCAAAATCTGAAATTCTTTGCCGCCGCGCGCCGTGTTGCGGCGGTGGCGCGGCTTCTATCGCAGCGTCCGGAAACACTGAGATCCAATGATCCAAAGCACGCGCGGTATGGATTCTCGTCCGAAAGCTGAACTGGCGGTAAAATTGCAAAGCAGCCTCAATATTTTTGAATCATTAGTTAACCCAATCTATAAAGTTGTAGATAGATCTTTAGATCGGGTTGCGTAAAACTTCAAATATTAAGATAGAGACGCCGACTTTGTAAGTGCATTCATCCAGTTAACACGAGAAGCTTGGAATGGATTACGTATCAGACGCGGCGCAAGCGAGTGAAAACAAATATAAACCAGACTGTAATCAAGCAGCTAGATCGGCTGTATCCAACATGATTAAGATGTTGGCGCGGCATGGCTTCGAAGAGCACGAGATAACACTAGCAATAGCTGACGTCGTCGACGATCATATACTATATTTGGCGAAGCAGTAATCTTCAGCCAAAACCATTCTTATTCAATAATAGAAGTCCTATCAGTATCGATAGAACTTTTCCTGCTTTAGGTATCAGCATGGTACCACATCCATGCTGGAACCTCCCCTCCAAATAATTGTTGCATGTTTAGGAGGAATTACCATGCACAACGAACATGGATTTGCGGCTTGTTGCAGGTTAACTGTCGTCCTCTTTGTAACGATTGTGGGTTCGCTTTGGCTAACATGGCGCCTGCAATGATTTGCGACTATATCCCAGTAGTGTTCGTCGTGCTGACGCTGGTGGCGGCGGCTTGGGCGCCTTGGATATAGCGACGATCTTGCAAGCGCGCTTGCCATAGCCCATAATTGTCATAGACCGTTCCCAATCTCACCAAGTATGATGGAAGCGGGTGTGGGAAGGGCTTGTCCTTCTCCGTAACCGCGTGAGCGGTGGAATGAGCATTCTGCGCTACGTCAACCGAAGCGACGTGGGCACCCGTCCATCGATCCGAGGGCGGTCGGTTCTTCACTCCATAAAAGGGCGTCTTCGCTAGCGTACTTCTCTGGCGTGCCATCATACACCAGATATTCTTGCCAGTAGCTTGCAACTACACCCTGTGCGTAGCTGACCGGGGTGCGACCGAATGGCAGCTTCGTCTCTCGGAAAGAGATCTTGGCGACTTCTTCAGCGAAACGGCGCGCGAATTCTTGTTGGGGAACATCGCAACATATCCGATCGCAACCTAAAATCTAAAGTTTGGAGCAACGCAATCCAACCCGAAGGGCGCGGTTTAGTTTTCCCAGATGCCGGATGACGTCGCGCACGGACAGCTCGTCACTTGTCGCAACTGACACCACTCATTGGATGAGCGAGCCGACAAAAATCGCCGGCACAGCGCGTGGTTTTGTATTCATCGTTCCACTGATCAATTGCCTTCATTCGCTCAGCGAACGACATGCTCTCGAAATCATCATAATTGTATTCAAACATTAGCGCGGTCCTCCGTCCGCCCTGAAAACTCAATTCAGCCAACGTTGTTCCGACCATAGATTCATCATGGCCCTGCATCTGCAGTTTGCCTCCCTTATCCACCCCCGCTGCGGGGCGTTACCTATTATCAGATCAACCTGTTGAACCTCGCTAGACATCAGCTTACCCCAAGCATGTGCTTGAGCCTTCCTGCTTATGCTGAGTGTCCGGTCGAAAGTGAGGGCACTTCACGGCGTTAGTATGATCTCGCTCCAAGCGTCCGGTTCGATATGCCAACCAACGGCCGGTCCATGTCGAGGCGCTCATCGTGCCTTCGAAGAAGAGCAGGCCGCATTGGGGTGCGCGCAAGATCAGTGAGTTGCTGCCGGCGACATGCGCATCCCCTCAACGAGTACGGTGCATGCTATCCTCGATCGCCACGGGTGGGTTACCCATGCTCGCAGGCGTTGCCGCGGCAAGGCCGAAGGCACGGCGCTTTCACATCCGTTTGCTGAACGAACTATGGTGTTGATTTCAAGGGCGAGTTCAAGCTTGGCAACGGGCGCCACGGTTACCCTTTGACGTCAGCGTCCGGGCCTCGCGCTATCTGCTTGCCTTCAACTTTTTCGAATCGAGAAGGAGGCCGCCGTCTTTGAGGCCGTTTCGCCGGATGTTTGCCGAGCGTGGCTTACAGAACGCGAGCAGAAGTGACAATGGCGTCCCGTTCGCCCGCCCAGGCGATCTCTATATTCTGTCACAGCTCTCTGTCGGGTGGTTGAGGTTCGGCATTGCTATCGAACGCAAAAGGCCGGAGCGAATCCTCGCACCGACCTCCCGTGATCGCTTCAGCTAGTGCCAGTACATCCGTGGTCACCGCGAGCGATCGTTGAGCTTAAGATAGTTGCATCGCACTCGGATTCAAGTGCCACCATTAGCGTGCCGCAGCGTTGCCAACGCGGTTGCCGGCGTCCTGGGTTGCGTTCACAGTATTGGCCGCGTCCTGCCCCATTCCGCGGACTGTGTTGCCACACGATGCTAGCGATGCGGCTACAAAAGTCACAGCGAGTGCGGTGGAAATTGCTCTTAGCATAACTATCCTCTCCATTTGCTATGCTAAGAAGTTAGTGCCGCCGACGCGGACGACCATAGGCTACGGCGTAAATTCCGATTCAGCCCCCTCAGCAGCGGCAGATCGTAGCTCCTGCGAAATAACCTGTGCCGTCGCATCGCCGCCGCACGCCTGCAACAATAACGCCGCGGCGAAGCTCCTCGCGGCGCCTTCACGTGGAGCTGCCACCCCACGACGGAACGTTCCAAGGTCACGCCCGTTTCTGTGCCAATCGAATGGAGGGTTACCCGAATGTCTAAGAAGTTATCTTCGCTCGCCGCAGCAGTTATGGCCTGTCTCACTCTTGCGGGCTGCGTTAGCGAGAGCGGCTACTCAACCTACGACCGGGGCTACAACCGCTATGACGGACCATCTCACGTCTATCGCTCCGACCGGCCACGAAGAGATTGGGACCGTCGCGATCATGATCGGCGTGACTGGAACCGTCATCGGGATGCAAGGCGGGATGACTATCGTGGGCGCCAAGAGTGGCAAAGAAATGAACGCCGGCGCGAAGATTGGCGCGGGACGGGCGACCATTCGGATCGTAGCGAGGGTAGATCCGGCCGCGACGGCCGAATTTGGATGAAAAACAACCAGAAGTAGATAGGTGCGCGTGGTACCTCCGCCTGCGTATCGCGCTTCCCTTTACCCCGAGGTTACACGTTCAAAGTTGGAGAGATCATTCAACTGATGCCTCAGGGCGAACCGATGGGTTTACCTTGGGCTTACAGCCCTAATGGTCGAGCTTCTGTCCTTTGTGACGACGGCCTTTTAGAGGATCATCGGGTAGAGGATGCTTCTCCCTTCAAAACAGTGTTTCTGGTCGTGGTCGTCGTGGAACCCCCACGCTTGACCACTGCAATATGATTGCGGCCGTACCAACCGCATAAACCACACTGAGGAGACCATGCGCAGCGTCGGCATCTGTGCCGGCCGCAAAAACTATGGTCCTTAGATAGGTTGGCTGCGATGGGCAAACTTAAAGGCCTGACGAAAGTCCGCAAAACTCCTGCTACCGGCCAGACCATCACGCATTGCTACGCCCGGCGTGGCGGTCCACTCCCAAACGACGCCGCCGCCTGACCTATCAAGCCTGATGACCTCGCCCTGCCCACTGCCTATAACGCGGCAATCAGGATGAGACGCCGCATTGCCTCACTAGAAAT
>UBXM01000070.1 GCA_900469445.1 Hyphomicrobiales bacterium | reverse complement strand
ACGAACTGGATGCCGCCGCTCGTCGTGTCGCGGGTGTCGAGCGTCTCGCCCGTCTCCGAAACGAGCGCCGCACGCAACGAACTCGTACCCCAATCAAGGATGATCGACACAGGCTTTGGCATTGCAGATTTCCTCCCGGGATTGATTGCGCCCCTCGATAGCGCGAGGACGGGGCGGCTGTCGAGGAGATTTGCCGATAAAGTCATACTTAAGGCCGGGATGTCGCATCATTCTCCGGCTGTCCGAAACCGCTATAGATGAATGCAGCCGCACGCGGAGGCCGGCGGGACCATGTGGTGATCTTCATGGCGCGCAGACGTTTGCGCAGGGCGGCGCGGTTTTGGGGAAGATCTGCAAAGGCCTGTGCGGCGATGAGATGGCCCAGCCGTTGCGAAAAGGCATCAAAAGGTTCCTTTTCCAGCTGCTGGATCTTTCCGCGGCGGATATCATCGGCTCCCAGTTCGGCCAGTTCGACATGAAGGGCGAAGAGTTTTCGGTCGTTTTTCTTGAGAACCGTGATGCAAGGCGGCTCGCCATCGGCGGAGACAGCGCCCCGGCACTGACCTGTCCGGCGGCAATTGCGATTGCGGCAATCCTGCGGCATTTCGAACAGATCCGCTGCATGGCGGCTCAGGCTTGCGTTGAAGGAAGCGGTTTCGCTGGACATGATACCCCCTTGGCGATCCTCGGTTTTCGCTTCGCTCTCCCGAGGAGGACGAATGTTGCATCGGTCGGGGCGCTGAAAGCTGCCTCGTAAGTTTTAGTTTAAAGTGACACCTCTCAGCGCCCCGTTCGGCAGTTTTTGTCCGTGACTCCGGTTGCTCTGCGATGACGGGACGGTGGGCGAGGGGACGGGGCTTCGATCGAGAAGTGCCATGCCCGTCCTTTTCCGGAACCCCGCCCAGGCCATGGCGACCCTTGGACGACGTCATCCACCTTGCGCCATGCATTCCGGGAAATCCCGCGAACGCCGCATGGCGCCATCCCGTCACCCTATGTGCCTCACAGACACGCCCGGCGCTCCATCAGGAAGATTGTGCGGCATGTCGGTCCGACACCATGCCGCGTCTTCCAGTCGCCGGAGGGCAACCATTTTCACACGGACCCCGATGGTCAAGGTTTACGTCCTCCCGCAACCACCGGAACCGGCCCCGTCTCGCCGGCACGACTGCCGGTGTATCCGCGACGGGACGGGCAGAGTTTAGGCATGAGGTGAAAGGGCGGGGATGAAAGAGGGGTGATTTTTTTGCGGCGTTTCCTCTCCCCTTGCGGGAGAGGAAGAAAAATCAGCATCTTAGCCCGTAGGGGTAAGTGCCAGATTTTTCAGGAGAGGGGCAACTTCTTCCCCGGCGTCGGCCCCCTCTCTTGGAATTTCTAGCACTTAGCTGAAGCTAAGATGCCTCATCCTTTTCTCCCCCGCCAAGGGGGAGAAAAGGATGAGGCACTCTCGGCGCTCTACCTCTTCCTGGTGAAAGAGGCTTCGCAGCGGTGGTCGAAGGCTAAAGATCGATGAAGTCGATTATAGCGAACGAAGGCAATCAGCGGCGAATGAGAGATTGGCAGGCTTGCGGAATGCGGCCGGCATGTTTTTGTTTCTCGCGATGGAGTTGTTCAAAACTGGCGGTATTTCGCCAAAGGCAAGCCATTTTTTTCGATATAGTCGTTCTGGGCGCGGATCGCCTCGGCATTTTCTTCCAGCCAGCGGCGCTCGCGCTCGGCCTTGATCGCCTTGGCAATTCCGTCTTCGGCAGCGCGCGACAGGTTGATGTCGAGCTCGCGGGCCTGGGTGAGGAGTTCGCTGTCGAGAGAAAGATTGGCGGCTTTGCGTGTGGCTGACGGCATCGAACCCTCCGGAATATAGGCGCAGATTATATGCGCATGAAGGTTGAATTCAAGGCGGAGTGTCCGGTGGAGCCAGGTGATCGAGAAGGTTTTTGGCGAGCGGGGAAAGGTCAAGATCTGTGCGGGTGCAAAGCGCGAGGCGTCGCGTGGCCCAGTCTTCGGAGAGGTTGGTGATCGCAATCCGGGCGGACTGGCGGCAGCGGCGGGCGGCTGTCTGCGGAACGATGCCTATGCCGACACCCGTTCCCGCCATGCGGCAGATGTCATCGAATGTGCGCAGGCGGATCCGGGGCTTGAGCCTGAGGCCGATCCGGGCGGCTTGGGCATTGAGATGATCCTGAAGCGCACCTTCCGACAGGGCGATGAAGGGCTCGGGGCCGAGATCGGCAAGCCGGACCGCGCGCTTGCCGGAAAAGCAATGGTCACGGGCGGTGACGACGACCAGCCGATCCGTCACGAAGGGCCGCAGTGTCAGCCCCGTCGTGTCGACCGCGTCGGATAAGACGCCGATCTCGGCGAAACCGCGTGCGACATTGCGGGCGATATCGGCGCTCGGGCGTTCCTTGAGGTCGATATCGGCACCGGGATTGGCGGCAAGCCAAGGGCCGAGGCGCTCAGGAAGGACCTCCGCCATCGCCGCGGTATTGGCAAAGAGCCGCACCGTGCCACGCAGGCCCTTGGCGAACTGGCCGATTTCGCCGCGCATCCGCGCCATCTGGGACAGGATGAGACGGGCATGATGGAGAAGCGCCTCGCCCGCTTCGGTCAAGGCGACGCCGCGGCGACCGCGTTCCAGAAGCATGACGCCGCCTGCGGCCTCCATCTCGCGCAGCCTCTCGCTGGCGGCAGGAAGCGAAAGGCCGGCCTCAGCCGCGCCATGGGTGATGCTGCCCGCTTCGGCAACGGCGAGAAACAGGCGAAGATCGATGAGGTCGAAACGCATCGACATAGGATAGCGCTCCGCCAGCCTTCGGTCCAGCCGAAGGCTGGATATCCCAATGCCGAATTGTCTAAGCGTGTCTCGGCGTTATAAGCGGCTCATGACCGAGTTTTCGTTTTCCGCATTTTTTGCCATAACCGCCACCTTTTTCGCCGCCGGCATCGTCAAGGGCGTGACCGGCATGGGCCTGCCGACGGTGGCAATGGGCGTGCTCGGCGCGCTGATCTCGCCGCTTGCAGCGGCAAGCCTGCTGATCGTGCCGTCCTTCGTCACCAATATCTGGCAGCTTGCGGCGGGGCCGGCTATCGGGCCGCTGCTGAGGCGGCTGTGGCCGATGATGCTGGCGATCCTGATCGGCACGATGCTGGGCGCGACATGGCTTGCAAACGGTGAAAGCGGAGTGACGACAGCGGCGCTCGGCGTGGCCCTGGTGATCTATGCCGGTTACACGCTTGTGGCGCGGCAGGTTCGCGTGCCGCGGCGGCTCGAGGCGTGGCTTTCGCCGGCGGTCGGTGCGGTGACGGGATTGGTCACCGGCGGAACCGGGGTTTTCGTCATTCCGGCCGTGCCCTACCTGCAGGCGCTCGGGTTTTCGCGGGACGAACTGGTGCAGGCGCTCGGATTGTCCTTCACCATCTCGACCATCGCGCTTGCCATGGGGCTCGGCGCGCATGGCGCGTTTGAGCTGAAAGGGCTTGGATTGTCGGTTCTGGCCGTGGTGCCGGCGCTTGCCGGCATGTGGGCGGGGCAGGCGCTGCGCGACAGGATAAGCCCGGCGGCCTTCCGGCGGATTTTCCTCATCGCACTGCTTCTGCTCGGGGCGGAGATGACGCTTCGGCCATTTCTTTGAGGCATTTCCTGTGGGCAAGCCGTAAATCGTGACGGGCGACATATGACTGTCGCGAAAGCTGGGCAAAGGTCGCCGGATACCCGAAAGGGACTGAAATCCGAGATGAACAGACGAGGTCTTGAATGAAATCGCTCCTTGGCTCCGCCGCGCTTGTTGCCGGACTTTATGCCTTTGCGGGCTCAGCGCAGGCCGATTGCGGCTCGGTGACGATCGCCGAGATGAACTGGGCGTCCGCCGGTGTCGCGGCCAATGTCGACAAGATCATTCTCGAGGAAGGTTATGGTTGTTCGGTCGAACTGATGACCGGCGATACGCTGCCGACCTTCACCTCGATGAACGAGAAGGGCCAGCCGGATATCGCGCCGGAACTGTGGATCAACGCGGTGCGCACGCCGCTCGACAAGGCGGTGGCCGAGGACCGGCTGGTGATCGCGGCAGATCTTCTGTCGGAAGGCGGGCTGGACGGCTGGTGGATCCCGAAATTCCTGGCCGATGCGCATCCCGAGATCAAGACGGTGCAGCAGGCGCTGGAGCACAAGGAACTGTTTCCTTCGCCGGACGATCCGTCCAAGGGCGTGATCTATAATTGCCCGCCCGGCTGGCAGTGCCAGGCCTCGCTCGGCAATCTTTTCCGCGCGCTCGACGGCAAGGGCAAGGGGTTCGAGATCGTCGATACCGGATCGGCGGCGGCGCTCGATGGCACGATTGCCAATGCTTTCGAAAAGCAGACCGGTTGGCTTGGCTATTACTGGTCGCCGACCGCCATTCTGGGCAAATATCCGATGGTGCGACTGTCCTTCGGCGTGCCGCATGACAAGGCCGAGTGGGACGCCTGCACCTCCGTGCTCGATTGCGCCAATCCGAAGGTCAATTCCTATCCGGTCTCGGAGGTCTTTACCGTCGTGACCAAGAAGTTCTCCCAGGAAAACGCGGTTGCGATGGACTATCTGAAGACCCGCAACTGGACCAACGGCACGGTAAACGACATCCTGGCCTGGCAGGTGGACAATCAGGGCACCAACGAGGACGGCGCCAAGCATTTTCTTGAAACGCGCGAAGACGTCTGGATGAAATGGGTGAGCCCGGAGGTTGCTGAAAAGGTGAAGTCGGCGCTGTAACGGGTGCGACCGGTTCGGGTTTTGTGCCTGTGCCGGAGCTTAAATCTGTACTGCAACGAAAAAACCCCTCGCTGGTCTGGCGAGGGGCTAAAGGCTGGAAAGTCAGATCGGAGTTCAGGTAACTCCGCTTTTATGACAACATAGTTACATACGTAATTCGTCACCCAAACAGGTGACGTGGTTGCAATCGCTGCCGCATTCACCCCAGGGTGATGTAGGACAGTGGCAGGACCGCAATCGTTACCGCAAGGCACGCAATCGCTGTCCTGACGAGCCGTGTCCGGCGCGCCTTTCGAGCATCCCACTCGTAGATCATGTTTTCTCCCTTATATACGAGGCCTTGCGAAGCAAGGCTTCGCCGGTATCCCGATGCCTCCATCTGCGTGAAGACAAGAGAGTGCTATATCGTCCGAAGCTTGTGTCGCGCAGGTTCAATCAGGGCGCGAGGCGGCGGGCCGAAATCAATTTCAGAGGTGAAGTCATTGCCGGCTTTGCCGGACCTGCCTCAGGCCTCCGGATTGAGGATGCAGCACTGCTCGGCGACCGGCACGAGCACAGCATTGGCGCCCGGCTCGAACATTTCCGAAAGCGCGCCGTTTGCAGTGATTTCGCCGGCCGCCGTTTCGCATTTATACTGGTAGGCGCGGCCGAGATAGGTGCGGGTGCCGAGCGTGGCCGGGATGCCTTCGCCCTGACTGCGGACGACAAGGCCATCGGGGCGGGTGGCGAGAACGAAATCGTCCTTGATCGGGCCGAACACGTCCTGCGACAAGTGCAGCCTTGCGCCGCCTGCGGCTTCCACTGTCACGATCGCGCCGTCGCGGGCGACGGTCTTCATCGGGATCAGGTTCTCGAAACCGACGAAACGGGCGACGAAGGCATTGGCCGGCTTCTGGTAAAGCACTTCCGGCGTGTCGAGTTGCATGATGCGGCCGGCATTCATGATCGCGACGCGGTCGGAGATCGAAAACGCCTCTTCCTGGTCATGGGTGACGTAGAGCGAGGTCGTGCCGTTCGCCTTCTGCAGCTGGCGGATTTCGACGCGCATGTCGACGCGCAGCTTGGCATCGAGGTTGGAGAGCGGCTCGTCGAACATCAGGAGCGGCGGCTCGATGACCAGCGCGCGGGCAAGCGCGACGCGCTGCTTCTGGCCGCCGGACAATGCGCCGGGAAGACGGTCGGTAAGATTGGCAAGGCCGACGCGTTCCAGCATCGCCGTTGCCCGCTTGGCGCGATCGGCGGCATTGATGCCGCGCTGTTTCAGGCCGAAGGCGACATTGTCCTGCACCGTCAGATGCGGGAAGAGCGCGTAGTTCTGGAAGACCAGGCCGATATCGCGGGCATGGGCCGGAAGGGTCGTGAGGTCACGATCGCCGAGGCGGACATGGCCGGATGTGGGCTGAAGGAAACCGGCGACGATGCGCAGCGTCGTGGTCTTGCCGCAGCCCGACGAGCCGAGAAGCGAGACGAGTTCGCCCGCCGCGACCGAGATCGACAGGTCTTTCAGGACCTGGGTCTGGCCGTAATGAGCGGAGAGATTTTCAATGGTCAGCGATACGGTCATGGGTGCGGTGCGTTCTTGTCTACTTGGTCAGGAAGGTGAGGCCGAGGGTCGCCTCGACGATGGCCATGACGCCGACGGTGACGAGCATCAGGAGCACTGAAACGGAGGCGATTGTCGGATCGAAGAACTGTTCCATATGGGCGAGAATCTGGATCGGCAGGGTGGAAATGCCGGGGCCGGTCAAAAAGACCGAGATCGACACGTCGTTGATCGAGGTGATGAAGGCCAGGATGAAGGCGGCGATGACGCCGGCACGGATATTCGGCAGGACCACGGTGAGGAAGGTTTTGAGCGGCGGGCAGCCGAGGCTGATCGCGGCTTCTTCCACCGAGAAATCGAAGGAGGCGAGCGAGGCGCCGACGACACGCACCGAATAGGGCAGAACGAGCAGGGCATGGCCGATGATCAGGCTCGGATAGATGGGCAGGCCCATGCCGATCGTCACCGACTTCAATAGCGAGAAGCCGAAGACGATTTCCGGCACCAGGATTGGCAGGATGAACAGCGTGCCGAGCCATTTCGGCAGGCCGATACGGTAGCGGTTGAGCGCATAGGCCGCCGGGATGCCGATCAGCAGCGACAGGCCGGTGCCGAGGATGGCCACCTGGAAGCTGGTAATCGCCGTGTTGCGGAAGGCGGAGATTTCAAAGATGTTCCAGAACCAGCGCAGCGTCAGGCCCTGCGGCGGGAAGGTGAGGTAGGTCGTGTCGCTCAAGGACGCGCCGACGATGATGACGAGCGGCGCAAGCAGGAACAGGAAGACCAGGATGGCGAAGGCGCCAAGGAGCGGGTGGATACGGGCTGCCATGGAGCTTACACCGCCATCGGGTTGAGACGCCGCGCGATGCGGCTCATGATCGAGACGACGGCAATGGTGATCACCACCATGATTGCCGCAATGGTGGAAGCGCCGACCCAGTCGAAGGTGACCATGGCGCGCTGGTAGAGAAGCGTGCCCATCATCATCATCTGCTCGCCGCCCAAGAGCTGTGGTGTGGCGTAGGAGGTGAAGCTGCCGGTAAAGACGAGGACCGCGCCGACAATCAGGCCGGGGACCGCGAGCGGCAGGATGACTTGGAAGAAGGTGGCGATCGGTTTTGCGCCGAGCGAGGCGGAGGCTTCCACCACATCGCGCGGAATGCCTTCGAGCACGCCTGTCAGCGTCAGGATCATCAGCGGCACGAAGAGATAGACCATCGCGACGATGACCGAGCCTTCGGTATAGAGCATGGAAAGCGGGTCGGAGATGATGCCGAGAGACAGAAGCGAGCTGTTGACGATGCCGTTCTTGCCGAGAATGATCAGCCAGGCGAAGGAACGCACGACGACGCCGGTCAGAAGCGGGAAGACGGCGGCGATGATGGCGATCGACTTCAGCCGACCCGGCATCTGGGCGATGACATAGGCGGTGAGGAAGCCGATGACGAGCGAGATCGCCGTGGTGATCAGCGCGATCCTGAGCGTCCGGTAGAGAATGCCGGTGCGGAAGCCGCTGTTGAAGAAGGTGGCATAGGTGGAGAATATGCCCTTCGGCTCGCCGAACGTGGTGGCGATCGTCAGCAGCACCGGGACGACGAGAAGTGCGACGACGAGGATCGTCGCAGGCAGCGTCAGGCCCCATTTGGCGAATTTGTTCATAAGTTTCGTCTCAATTTCGCTCAGGCCCCCCCCCCCCCCCCCCCCCCCCCCCCCCCCCCCCCGGGGGG
>UBXM01000030.1 GCA_900469445.1 Hyphomicrobiales bacterium | reverse complement strand
GATTTAGGGGGCCACTACAGCCGCAGAGCCAGCGATTGGAAGCTTGCACTAAGTTCTGTTAACCTGTCTCCGGTTCGTTGGCAGCCAAGACTGCAAAAGTACCCATGATTTGCGTCGAGCCGAAGCAGACCAGAGCTTAACTAATAACGCGTTGTCCGCAGATCGAGAGGTATTAGGAGCCGATCCGGTGAGCCTGCTAGACGTGCAGAAGTCCGCGCTATATCTCCCTTATGAAAGTGGGAAAGACATATACTGCCGAACAACTGCATCGGATCTATAGTCTGCAAATCAGAATTTGCGCGCTTCACGGCTTAGCCTTGACAAGCGCAGAAGGCATGTCCGCCGGGTGGCGTCTGCTAACGGAGTTGAGCGGATCGGAGACCGAGGAAGTGATGCTGTGGAAGTTTGTGTCTTAACTCCAGGTTTTGGTCAGCGAGAGTACCGCTATTATGGGCCCTGCCGGCGCGGGGGAAGGGCCACATCTTAGAACGACCATGATAGCAGGAGCGGTCCTGATCTGTCTCTCGTCAACGAGGAGCTATGACAGC
This sequence comes from Hyphomicrobiales bacterium, assembly GCA_900469445.1. Classification (GTDB taxonomy): domain Bacteria; phylum Pseudomonadota; class Alphaproteobacteria; order Rhizobiales; family Rhizobiaceae; genus Neorhizobium. Next base: position 2,543 of record UBXM01000030.1, on the reverse strand, counting down.
CTCTCTTATCCCGATTGTGATCACGCCAGCATCGTCACGGCGCCGGTGTTTGCTCAGGCCTATCATGAGGAAGCCGTTCTCAGCCGGCCAGGCTGCAATCATATCCGCGTTCATGAAGGTCCCGCGGTAGGCGATATATGAGCATGGACTTGTCAATCGCGCTCGAGCAAATCGCTCTGTAGCTGTAAAGGTACCGCATCTACTTGCTGACCCGAGACGTGTCAGGCTCCAACAAATTGCAGATTAAACGACCAGTATCGATATCTGCGATGACGAGCGTAAGCAGGAACCTCATAAAAGAGTAGGGGTCCGCTCTGCCTTAAACTGATGCTAAGTGCCTGGCGACATCATGCGAAAAACTGTACGCATCAAAGGATCGGTAATGGGCTGGAAGACACCGAAATTCGAATACGTGAATGGCTACAAGGTCGTCGAAACCGACGGGCCGACGTTCAGGGTCTATGACGGATCCGACCAGGTCGGCGAGGATTTCCCATATTCCGGTGAGGCCGCGGCTTATGCCAGATCTCTCCCACCCCGCGATACGCCGATATCGAAAAATTTTGGACCACGTTACTAACCCGAGGACCTGCTGAAGCCGGGCGTGACGTCGGGCCTTTCGTTTCTCACCGCTCAATCAATAAGCGGTGAGTAGGACGCCGGGCTCCCGTCCACCAGCGACTATTTGCTTCATCCGGGCGATTGCGATGTTCTTTACTTCATTAACGAGGGCGATCATGACGAAGACGAGACTCCCTTCGTCGAAATTCTCCTAGCTTTTTTGGAATGAACTCCTCTGTAATGTATTTGGTAGGAGATCAGGCCATGTGTTTTGAAAGCTTTGGGCAGGCAAATACGCTCTAACCGAAATGAGATGGCTCGTGCATCCCGATCCCGTCACAGTGCTCGTCGTCGAGGATGAGGCCCTTATCCGTCTTGCCATCGTTGACGAATTGGAAATAGCTGGCTTCGACGTGTACGAAGCCGACGGCGCCGAAACGGCAATTGCCATCATCGAACGCCACCCGAAATTCGGATGATCTTCACCGATATCGATATGCCCGGCACAATGGATGGGCTGAAACTTGCTGCGTTTTTTCGCGATCGATGGCCGCCGATAAAGATCATTGTTACATCAGGCAGAGTGATACCTGGGCCGGGCGAGTTGCCGTCTGACGTTCCATTTCTCGCCAAGCCCTACGATTTCGATCTTGTCGTCAGGTCAGTACACAATACAATGAACGAGTAGCGCGAAGGTTGCCCTTCAATTCCTTCCGCCGGATGACAGATGTGTTTTTGCCATAGGCGTTTCATAAAACCCATGAAAAGAAGACGGCGCATTAAAGCGGGTGCGCGAGTTGTGCGATAGTAGCTCGAGGTAACGACGACCAACGTCGAGAGCAAATCAATCGAAGGTGGTGTTTCGCGTCGTTGAAAAACTAAACGTTGACGTCGAACTGTCCGCACCCTATATCCGGCATATCGATCTTTTGCTTGCCGAGCTTGTCTCCGGCGTGATTGGCACCGCGTTTTAAGCGAACTTCTCTTTCAAAAATATTCGGTTTTAATCCGGATGACCTTTGTCATGCGGTCCAACACTTTATGCTTTGAAAGGGTCGATCATGAGCACTGGCACAGTAAAATGGTTCAATTTCTCCAAGGGGTTCGGCCTTATCCAGCTCGACAACTGAGGCGCTGACGCTTTCGTTCATATCTCCGCCGTTGAACGGGCGGGAATACGCGAGTTGGTTGAAGGCCAGAAAATCGGTTTCGAACTCGAGTGCGATATGAAGTCCGGCAAGATGTCAGCCTGCAATCTGCAGTCTGATTAACCGATATCTGCTTCCCCGTTGACCACGGATGTACTGGCACCGCCGGAAGCACGTTTCAGTCTGGGGCCAGGCAACTCGCCTGGCCTTATTCATTTGATCACACGACCGAAGATGGGGTTATCTATGACAGAAGCATTCAGCAAATCTCGCCAGCAGGCAGAAGTTGCCTTTGGCAACGTCCAATCGCAGTTCTTTTCCAAGAACAACGCACAGGAAGAGCTTAAGTCGGAAAAACAGGCGCGTGAGGCAAAGACATTCCGACTTCGAGAGGCAAGGCTTGCTAAAGAGCAAGCTGAACGGACGTCAGCAACCGCCGCGCTCATCGCCAAACGCGCCAAGGCCCGCTGACCGCGCACGTGGCGATAACGGATACTAACCGCAGAAGCTTTAAAAAATCGAACTTGCGCCCGCAATTTAAGGGGCAACTCCACGCTCTCACAAGGAAGAACGGGCATTATCCTTTTAAATCAGGTACATGTTAGTTTATTATCGACTTTCGTACTTTTCCCCATTGACGGTGCCGCTGCCGCGCCCTTATAAGCCGCACCACTGAAGCAGGCAGCGGCCGGCGGGCTGATTGTCGCTTTGGAAACATCCAATAATCAGAGAATACTGGTTGGGACCGAGTTTCGGTTTGGTCTCTGGGTGTTGTGACGTTTCGGCTTTTAATAAGACTGTTGAGCGTCGGTTCTTTGACAATTGAATATGAGA
>UBXM01000003.1 GCA_900469445.1 Hyphomicrobiales bacterium | reverse complement strand
GCCCCTGCCCCGATGACACCCACCCCCGAAATGATGGCGACGGATATGGGCATGGCGAAGTGGAGCCAGTTTTCCGCCGCCTTCATGCGCGGCGCGACAACCGCGCTTTCCGGTGTCGGCGGATTGCCCAAGGCCATGGCAATGGCCGATGACAAGCTGGTGGAAGAAGGCAGCAGCCATGGGCGCGTCCTCGTGATTGCGCTCGCCACGATCTGCGCGGCGGCCGCAGCCACGCTTATTCTGCGTCGCCTTTTCGCCGTCGCCTTCAGCGGGAATACGGCTGCCCGATCGCGGGCCGGCGGCATTGTCGGCCAGAGCCTGAAGCGGATGATCGGTGATCTCTTGTCGATCGCCTTTTTCCTTCTCGCCACCCGACTTGCACTCGACATGATCGGCACACCGGGCATGGCAACGGAGCGGATGGTGCGAGGGATCGTGACGGCAGTCGTCGTTGCCTCGCTCTATGTCGCGCTCGCCCGGCTGCTGTTCAAGACGAACGGCCAGCGGCAGAGCCTCGTGCCGATCAACCGGCCGCAATGGCATTTCCGCATGCTGGTGACCTATGGGTTGATCAGCGCGGCGCTTGCCGAAATGGCCCGGCTTGCCGGCGATCTCGGCATCGACCGGCTGATCATCGACGGCTGGTTTTTGACCGGCGCGACGTTGCTGACGCTGCTCAAACTCTTCTGGTTCATTGGAGGTCGCAACGATATCAGGTTTGCCTTTACCGGCGCCAATCCCGGCATCGTGCGCCGGGCGACCGGCAATCTCCTACCGGAATTCTACGTCGCGACGGCGCTGGCGCTGTGGCTGATCTGCGTCCTGTTTGCCGGAACGCCCAACAGTGCGCGCTGGATCTTTGCGGCCGGCACGACACAGATTGCGTTGCTGGCGCTGCCAATCCTGGCGCTTGGTGCGCATGCGCTGGTGGGGGATATCGGTCGACGTCACGAACAGGCTCATGGCGCAGGCCTTGCCTCCTCGCTTCTGGCAAGCCTCAAGGTGATCTGTGCCGGCGCGGTGTGGATCGGCGGGCTGCACCTGATCACCGCCATATGGTCCCCCTTCATGGGCGGACAGGCGGCGGAAGCGACGGACTGGATCCTCTGGCTTGAAAGACTGAGTTTCGCGGTCGTGGCAAGCTGGGCGATCGCGAGCTTCATCTGGAACTATTCGGAAGCGCTCGCCCCCTCGCCCGCCGTGATGCTGCCGGGACATGAGGACCAGAACGAGAAACGCCAGACAAGCCGGCTTTCGACGGCCATGCCCGTCGTTCGCAATCTGGCGCTCGGCGCCGTTCTCGCGGTCGGCGCGCTGGTGGTCTTAAGCGCGCTCGGCGTCAACGTGGCGCCGCTTCTCGCCGGCTTCGGCGTGCTGGGTCTCGCCTTGTCCTTCGGTTCGCAGGCGCTGGTGAAGGATATCGTTTCCGGGATCTTCTTCATCGCCGAGGACGCGTTCCGTATCGGCGAATATATCAGCACCGGCAGTCAGCAGGGCACGGTGGAGCAGATCGCCATCCGTTCCGTCCGGCTGCGCCACCATAACGGGCCGATCCATACCGTTCCATTCGGGCAGATCACCTCGGTCAGCAATTTCAGCCGTGACTGGGGCACGATCAAGTTTCAGCTCAAGTTCGAGCGCGACAGCGATCCGGAACTCATCCGCAAGACCGCCAAGAAGGTCGGTATCGCGATGCTGGACGATCCAGAATTCGGCGCGGATTTCCTCGTGCCGTTAAAGATGCAGGGCATTCAGGATATTACCGAGACCTCGATCGTGGTGCGTTTCAAGTTCACCTCTCTGCCGGGCAATCCGAGCATCATCAAGCGCGAGGCGATCAAGCGGCTGATTTCCGCCTGTAAGACCGTCGGGCTGGAATTCGCCTCGAACGCGGTAACGGTCCGCTCCCGCGGCGAGCACCTGCATGACGATGTGGCGGCAACATCCCTTTTGCAGCCGCTCGCGCCCGCCGCCTCAGCCTGAGAGCTTACCGGCTAAGGCTCAGATTCCGCTGCCGTGCTCTTCGTTCAAATCCTTCGGCGGGATCCGGTCGACGAGAACTTTCAGTTCGCCCGCATGGATCTTCAGGAGGATGTCCCGTTCCATGGGCAGAAGCTCTCCGTCGATGACGCAGCGGACATCCTTGCGGTGGCGGGGGAAATGCAGCTCCAGTTCCGTCACTGTCATCGCCGTCACCGCCTCGTTGTCCTTCAGACGGCCACGCAGGATGTCGAGCGTGAGTTTCGCCACGCCAGCGGGCGTCAGCGGATCGGCGATGTAGAACCCGAGATGGCCGCGGGTGACGTCGTCGGCATACATCAGGGCATCGCTGCCGAACTCGTTGTTGGAAACGGAGATTGCAGAGACGCGGCGCACGCCGGTCTTGCCCGCGGCATTGAACTCCACCTCGAATTCCGGCGGGTTGAGCATCACGCCGATCGCGGCACGGGTGCTGGCGCGAATTTTACCCAGACGCGAGGCGAAGCTCATGGAGTTGCGATAACGCACCATGCGGGCGTGCAGGCCGGCGGAAAACTGGTGGACGAAGCTCCTGCCATTGGCGCTGGCGATATCGACCTCGCGTATATGCGAATGGGAAAGCACGTCGATCGCCTCCCAGATATCCAGCGGGATCTTCAGCGAACGGGCAAACAGGTTCATCGTGCCCGCGGGCACTATACCGAGCGCGATGCCGCTCTTCCAGGCGATCGATGAGGCGGCCGAGATCGTGCCGTCGCCGCCTCCGGCGATCAAACCCTCGACGCCATTCATGGCTGCGGCCTTTTCCATCGTCTCGACGACCTTGTCACCGGACACGACATGGCATTCGATCTCATGCCCAGCCCCCTCGAACGCTCTCAGCGCATGGGCGCAATAGGCGTCCATGTCGGTGGTTCGAAAGGTACCGCCATCGCGGTTGAAGACTGCATAGAGATTCATGAAACATCCGGTTTGAAATTTAGGCGGCGAAATAACGAGTGGATCAGGAAATGGTTGCTGCGAGCGACCTTATCAAGGGCGCTGCATCGCCCCACATCCCGAACACATGCCCGTTGAGTGTGAAAATTTGACGAAATCCAATGTTCTTCTACCGCACTGCACAATGACGTGATAGATTGCCCTCCAAGGTCGTGCTTGCGGCCGCACCGAGCCAATCGGACGGGAACTACCCCGGCCATTTCTGCCTTCAAAAACGATCCGATATCATGACCGACAGCACACATTCCATGGATGCCGCACGCGTTGCATCCGGCCATCAGAGCCTCTCTCCCCTTGCCGTCCTGCTGATCACCTTCGCCCTTGCGGTGGGTGGCTTCGGTATCGGCACGGGTGAATTCGTCATCATGGGCCTGTTGCCGGATGTGGCGAAAACGTTCGAAGTCAGCATTCCGATGGCGGGCTACGTCATCAGCGCCTATGCGCTGGGTGTCGTTGTCGGTGCGCCGATCATCGCTGTGCTGTCGGCACGGGTGCCGCGCCGCACGCTGCTGCTCTGGCTGATGGGCCTGTTTGCCGCCGGCAATATCCTCTCGGCCATGGCGCCGGATTTCTGGAGCTTCACCTTTCTGCGGTTCCTGACCGGCCTGCCGCACGGTGCCTATTTCGGTGTCGCCTCGCTGGTGGCGGCCTCGATGGTGCCGCCGAACAAGCGTACGCGCGCCGTCGGCCGCGTGATGCTGGGCCTCACGATCGCAACGCTGCTCGGCACGCCGCTCGCCACCTTCATGGGCCAGTTGCTCTCGTGGCGCGCCGCCTTCTATCTGGTCGGCGGCATCGGCGCGCTGACGGTTGCGCTCGTCTGGTATTTCAAACCGAAGGACAAGGTTAAGGAAGGCGCCAGCATCCTGCGCGAACTCAGCGCCTTCACCAAGCCGCAGGTCTGGCTGACGCTCGGCATCGCCGCAGTCGGCTTCGGCGGCATGTTCTCGGTGTTCAGCTACATCGCGTCGACGACGACGGAAACGGCGCAGATGCCGGTCGCCATGGTCTCGGTCGTGCTGGCGCTGTTCGGCATCGGCATGAATGTCGGCAACATTGTCGGCTCCCGGCTTGCCGACAGGTCGCTGATCGGCACGATCGGCGGCACGATGATCTTCAATGTCGTGGTGATGACCACCTTCGGCCTGACGGCGCAATATCCCATCATGCTGTGTCTCTGCGTGTTCCTGATCGGCTGCGGTTTTGCCGCAGGTCCGGCGCTGCAGACGCGACTGATGGATGTTGCAGCCGATGCCCAAACACTGGCCGCCGCATCCAACCATTCGGCATTCAACATCGCCAATGCGCTCGGGGCAGCCCTTGGCGGCATTGTCATCACCTGGGGCTGGGGTTTTGCCGCCACCGGTTATGTCGGCGCCGTGCTTTCACTCTTCGGCCTCGGTGTCTTTCTCATCTCGGTCCGTCTGGAACGCAAGACCGGCCACGCCTGACAATGGAATGGGCCGTACCAGGTGCGGCCCATCGCTCCTTGCACCATCCGGAGCTTCGCGCCATCTATTCCTTCAAACAGCAAGGGAGATGATCGATGCGCGCCGTGGGCTTCAACCAGAACCAGCCGATTTCGTCCGAAACAGCACTCGTCGATATCGAGCTGCCGATGCCGGAGGCCAAGGGCCGCGATCTGCTCGTCGAGATCAGGGCGATCTCGGTCAATCCCGTCGACACCAAGACCCGCAAAAATGCCGTCCTCGAACCGGGCCAGTACAAGGTTCTCGGTTATGACGCGGCCGGCGTGGTGAAAGCCGTCGGCCCTGACGTCAAACTCTTCAAGCCGGGCGATGAGGTCTATTATGCGGGCGCGATCAACCGCCAGGGCACCAATGCCGAATTCCATCTGGTCGACGAACGGATCGTCGGTGCAAAGCCGAAGACGCTGAGCTTCGAACAGGCGGCGGCGCTGCCGCTCACCGCAATCACCGCCTATGAGACGCTGTTTCACCGGATGCGGGTGCAGGACAAGGTCGCCAGCGCCTGGAATGCCGTCCTGCTGATCGGCGGCGCCGGCGGTGTCGGTTCGATCGCCATCCAGCTGCTGCGCGAACTTTGCGACGTCACCGTGATCGCCACCGGTTCGCGCCCGGAAACGCAGGACTGGATCAGGGAACTCGGCGCACATCATGTTCTCGACCATTCGAAACCGCTGGCCAAGCAGATCGCCGATCTGGCAATCGGCTCGCCTGCCTTCGTCTTTTCCATCACCGAGACGTCGCAGCATATCGGTGACATTCTGGAACTGATCGCACCGCAGGGGCGGCTCGGACTTATCGACGATCCGAAGGAGCCGGTCGATGTGCGCCAGTTCAAGCGAAAGGCGTTGTCGATCCACTGGGAGACCATGTTCGCCCGGCCGGTCTTCCAGACCGCGGACATGATCGAACAGCACAAGCTTCTCACCCATGTGGCCGAGCTTGTCGATGCCGGAAAGATCAAGACGACGCTTTCAGACGTGATCGGCCCGATCAATGCCGAGAACCTGAAGGCCGCACACGCTCTGATCGAAAGCGGCAAGACACGCGGCAAGCTGGTTCTTTCAGGTTTCTGAGAGAGCCGGGCCTTCTTATATGGCCTCGCCATATACTTACCAAAACACAAATTTCCCGCTATGATTGTTCCGCCAGCCTATGGGGGGACATCATGGCTACATCACAGACATCATCATTCGGCAATCCGAATCCTATTGGCGCGCTGACCGGCGCGACCTGGTTCGGTTATCTCGCACGTACCGTCCTGACATTCATGTTCTGGGCGAGCGGGCTTGCTAAACTCATCGACTTCAATGCCGGCGTCGCGGAGATGGCCCATTTCGGGCTTGAGCCGGCGGTCGCGTTCAACATCGCAACGATCATCACCCAGCTCGGCGGCTCGATCCTCATCATCCTCAACCGCTGGACATGGCTCGGCGCGGGTGCTCTCGCGGTCTTCACCGCCCTGACCATTCCGCTCGTGCATCACTTCTGGACGATGGAAGAGCCGTTCAAGACGATCGAGTTCCATGTGGTGATGGAACATATCACGGTCATCGGCGCACTGATGGTGGTCGCCTGGAAAGCCCGGAGCTGAAACGCGAAAACCCGCCGCGATCGACGCGGTGGGTTTGAGTGAAGGCAGAATGTCGAGGCTTCAGGCCTGGATGACGACGACCTTGGCGCCGACCTGAACGCGGTTGTAGAGATCGATCACGTCATGGTTCATCATGCGGATGCAGCCACTCGACATGGCGTGGCCGATCGATTCCGGCTGGTTGGTGCCGTGCAGGCGGAACAGCGTGTCGTTGCCGTTGCGATAGAGATACATGGCGCGGGCGCCGAGCGGGTTGTTCGGGCCGCCCGGCAAGCCACCGGCGAGCTTGCGGTAACGCTCTTCGCGGCGCTGCATGTTGGGGGTCGGGGTCCAGGACGGCCATTCGGCCTTGCGGCCGACATAGGCGTTGCCGGAAAGCGCCATGCCGGCGCGGCCCACACCAACGCCGTAACGGATCGCCTGACCGCCGCCGAGGATGTAATAGGCGCGTTTGGCCGGTGTATCGACCACGACGGTGCCGGGCGCATAATTGCCGCCATAGGCGACCTGCTGGCGGCGCAGTTCCGGCTTGATCTTGTCGATCGGCACCTGTCGCAGCGGGAAGTCTTCCTGTGGCATGGCAGCATAGTTTTGCTGATCGTTATAGGTCGATGCGCAACCGGCCAGCAGAAGCGGCAAGCCAGCCAGAAGGCCGCGGCGTGAAATCGGCATGAACGTGTCCTTGATGCGTCGAAAAGATGACGCAAGCTAAGGATGTTATGGTTAATGCTTCGCTAATGACGTGCTGCTCTACTGCAGCTGACGGTAACAATCGTGTTGAATGTCACTCGTCTTCGCAGGGCCATTTTTCCGGTTTTTGAAGACCTTCAGGCAATTTGGTCTGATCGTTGCCGCATGCGAGCGCGATCTGGTCCTGTTCAAGACCCGTCGCCTTGGACAGATCGACCCCCTCTATCCGGGTCAGGAAGAGGAAGGCGTCGGTGAAATCGATCGGGCCGCTGATATCTGCGTTGTGGAAGGTCGAACGCGACAGGTTTACCAGCGCGAAGCGGGTATTCGCCAGCTTGGCCTTGTAGAAGACCGCCCGGCCCAGTTCCGCCTTGGTGAAATCCACATTGGTCAGATCGGCATCGGAGAAATTCGCCCGCTGCATTTCGGCCGAAACGAAACTCGCGCCGGACGCAGAAATACCGGACAGATTGCTGCGATACCCTTCGGCACGCTCGAAATTGGCGCCTTGCGCATCCGCACCGGCGAGCGAAGCGCGAACCAGCATCGCCTTGCTGAAATTCGTCTTCCTGATGTTCGTCCGGCTGAGATCCGTCATGCTGAAATCGACGCCAGAAAGATTGGCGCCCTCGAAATTGCTGTTGTCCAGCATGAGGAGGCGCTTCTTGCAGTTGCTCCAGTCCACTCCGGGCGTCGGGTAGGCACGGCAATCAACCGCTGCGGCTTCCCTCGCGCCGAAAAGTGTCGCGATGACCGCGAACGCGACGAGAATACGCATATTCCTGAAGGCTCCGATCACGGAAGTGACGCCGAAGACGATATCCCTGTTACTCATCGCATGCTGACCTATTGGCGCAGAAGAAGCCCGATTGCCTGTCTGGAACATACCTATTCTTCTTTCCAACGACATGAAAGAGATAGGCAATCAGCCAGATGTGATCGGATATAAGAAAGAAATCAGCGTTACCAAGACCTTCCCCTCGCGCAGACTGCGTATGTCGCCGCAATCGACAAACGGCAACTCATCGAGCCACCATTTGCCGCAAGCGGTCGGGTCTCAGGGACGCTATTACATGTTCGGATAGACCGGTCCTTCACCGCCCTGCGGCGGCACCCAGTTGATGTTCTGGTTGGGGTCCTTGATATCGCAGGTCTTGCAGTGGACGCAGTTCTGCGCATTGATCACATAGACCTCCTCACCACCCTGCTCTCGCCACTCATAGACGCCGGCGGGACAGTAGCGGGTCGAAGGGCCAGCATAGATGTCGTGCTCCGAGCGCTTCTGCAACTCCATGTCCTTGACCTTGAGATGGACCGGCTGATCCTCTTCATGGTTGGTGTTGGACAGGAAGACGGAGGACAGGCGGTCGAAGGTCAGGACGCCATCCGGCTTCGGATAGTCGATCTTCTTGTGCTTGGCGGCGGGCTCGAGGCTCTGCGCATCGGTCTTGCCATGTTTCAGCGTGCCGAACAGCGAGAAACCGAACAGCTGGTTGGTCCACATGTCCAGCCCGCCAAGCGGGATGCCGATCAGCGTGCCGAATTTCGACCAGAGCGGTTTGACGTTGCGGACCAGCTTCAGATCCTTGCCGATCGGGCCGGAGCGCCATTCGTTTTCGATCTCGACCGGTTCATCGTTTGCGCGGCCATCAGCGATCGCGGCGGCGATCTTGTCGGCGGCAAGGATGCCGGAGAGGACGGCGTTATGCGATCCCTTGATGCGCGGCACGTTGACGAAACCGGCCGAACAGCCGATCAGCGCGCCACCGGGGAAGGACAGTTTCGGCACCGACTGGTAACCGCCCTCGGTAATCGCACGCGCGCCATAGGAGATGCGCTTGGCGCCCTCGAAGGTCGGCGCGATCGCCGGATGCGTCTTGAACCGCTGGAATTCCTCGAAAGGATAGAGATAGGGGTTCTTGTAGTTGAGATGCAGGACGAAGCCGACGGCAACGAGATTGTCTTCCAAGTGATAGAGGAAGGAGCCACCACCGGTCTTCATGTCGAGCGGCCAGCCGAAGGAATGCTGCACGAGACCCTGCTTGTGCTTCTCGGGCTTTACTTCCCACAATTCCTTGATGCCGATGCCGAATTTCTGGACGTCGCGATCCTTCTGCAGATCGAACTTGGCGATGAGCTGCTTGGCGAGCGAACCACGCACGCCCTCGCCGATCAGCGTATATTTGCCCAGAAGCGCCATGCCGCGGGTGTAGTTCGGGCCGGGCTCGCCGTTCTTTTCGATACCCATGTCGCCGGTCGCGACACCGATCACATTACCTGCATCGTCATACAGCACCTCGCTTGCGGCAAAACCGGGATAAATCTCGACACCGAGTTCCTCCGCCTTGCCGCCGAGCCACCGACAGACATTGCCGAGCGACACGATATACTTGCCGTGATTGTTCATCAGCGGCGGCATGGCAAAATTCGGGAGGCGGATGGAGCCGGCAGGGCCTAGGAACAGGAACTGGTCATCGGTGACCTTGGTCTTGAACGGGTGTCCCTCTTCCTCCTGCCAGCCGGGCAGAAGCGCATCGATGCCGGAAGGATCGACCACCGCACCGGAGAGGATATGAGCACCGACTTCCGCGCCCTTTTCCAGCACCACGACAGTGAGATCGGGATTGATCTGCTTCAGCCGGATTGCCGCGGCCAGACCCGCAGGGCCGGCGCCGACGATCACGACGTCGAATTCCATCGATTCCCGTTCGGGAAGTTCCATCTCTTCGCTCATTCCATATGCCTCCGCCTTGGCGGGATCCCCTTTTGTCAAACTACTCCTTGGCAAATGCCAAGATGGTTGTCGAGCCGGGATGCGACACCGGCTAACCTGACACGAAGACCCACTCCCATATCTGCAGGAAAAATAACGTTTACGTCAACGTCAAAATGTCACGCAGACCTCCGTGGCCTTGTTGTCATACAACCTGACGACCTGCAACCATTGTTCGATGCAGGCACATTCGTAAGGTTAAACTACGCAGCAAGCCAAGCCTTGTTCCATGATTGCGTCCTAACGCCGCCCCGCTCGCCTTCATGCGGCGTTGGAGCCGATCTGCTCCTATCCAGGCTTCCAATGTGGACACCGGCCACTATAACCGGATCAACAGACAACATCGTCACAGGAGAACGGAATGGATCTGGGAATTTCGGGCAAAAGGGCTCTGGTGCTCGCTTCGTCGCGCGGACTGGGTCTCGGCATCGCCACGGCGCTCGCCAATGAAGGCGCCAATGTTCTTCTGGTCGGGCGTTCGGGCGACAGGCTTGCCGAAAACTGCAAGACGATCAATGCCGCCGGAAAAGGCAAGGCAGACTGGGTCTGGGGCGATCTTGCCGACGACAATTTCGTCGAGGCCATGGTTGAAGCGGTCAAGGAAAAGCTCGGCGGCATCGATATCCTCGTCAACAATACCGGCGGGCCGACACCCGGTGGCACGCAGGACATGAGCGTCGACAAGCTCGACACCTTCTTCCAGTCGATGGTGCTCAGGGTGATTTCGCTGACCAATGCGCTTCTGCCGCAGATGAAGGAACAGGGCTGGGGCCGTATCCTGACCGTCGCCTCGTCGGGTGTGTTCGAACCGATCCCCAATCTGGCGCTGTCCAATACCCTGCGCGGCGCGCTGGTCGGCTGGAACAAGACGCTTTCCAGCGAAATCGCCGGGTCCGGCATAACCGCCAACATGCTGCTTCCGGGCCGTATCCTGACGGACCGTATCGAGGAGCTTGACGGCGCCAATGCCAAGCGGCTCGGCAAGAGCATGGAGGAAATCCGCGAAGCCTCGGTGAAAACCATTCCGGCCGGCCGTCTCGGCACGGTGGAAGAGTTCGGCGCGGCAGGCGCGTTCCTCTGCTCGCAACCGGCGAGCTACATTACCGGCACGATGTTGCGCGTCGATGGCGGAGCTGCAAAGTCGCTCTGATGACCAAAAGGCCCGGCGAAAGTCGGGCCTTTTCATTTGGAGTGCGTATTTCCTTACCTGCAGATGCCGTCCGCATTGATGATGATATCTTGCGCCATATCTTCATCCCCACATCAACAGGGTGGAGAGCAACCATGCGCCTGATCAGGCTTATCGCCGGGATTTTCGGCATCCTCGTCGGTGTGATCGGCCTTGTCTGGATCGGTCAGGGCACCGGTGTCTTCCCCTACCCGCGCTCCAGCTTCATGATAAACCAGACGCCCTGGATCTTCTGGGGACTGCTCGCCGTTCTCATCGGCGTGCTGATCGTCTGGGCATCGCGCCGCTTCCGCATCTGACGGGCCTGAGCTATCATCTGATTCCGGCGCGGCCCGCGCCTCCCCCCTCCGACAGGGAAAGTAGATTTCATACCGGGCGCATCATCGTCGAACCGACTGTTCGGGCAGACCGCAAAAGGAGGGATTGCGAATATTGCTCGCATCAGAAGGTCTTCACCGATGAAACTCACTGCGCCTGTCTATCACCTGAAACGCAAGGCCAAGGCCTTGTCGCGCGAACGATCCATTCCTCTCAATGCCGCACTCGACCACGTGGCAAAAAGCGAAGGCTGCGACAGCTGGAGCCTGCTTGCCGCCCGCCATGCGGCAAGCTCTCCCGCCAAGGCATTCTATCAGCAGCTGACGCCGGGAGATCTGGTGCTGATCGGCGCAAGGCCCGGTCTCGGCAAAACGCTGATGGCCCTAGAGCTTGCAGTCGAGGCAATGAAGGCCGGCAGGCATTCGTCCGTCTTTACACTGGAATATACTGAAAAGCAGGTTTTCGATCGGTTTCGAACTCTCGGGACCGACCCGACAAGTTTCGGCGGCCTGTTGGCGCTTGACTGCTCCGACGCGATCAACGCCGCATATATTGCCGAAACTCTTAAAACGGCCGCTTCCGGCACGCTGATCGTTGTCGATTATCTGCAACTGCTCGATCAACGACGCGAAAGCCCGGCGCTCGCCGAACAGGTCTCGATGCTGAAATCGCTTGCTCGCGCAAAAGGGCTGATCTTCGTATTCGTCTCACAGATCAGCCGGGCTTATGAGCAACGGGACCAAAACTTTCCGACACTCGAAGATGTGCGCCTGCCCAATCCGCTGGATCTGACACTTTTCGACAGGACCTGCTTCCTGAACGACAGCGGCGTGCGGTTCTAGGCCAACCGGTAACGCGGAAAACGAGCCGACGGATTTCCGCCGGCTCGCTTTCTCATTTCAGCGACCAGCCGTCAGGCCGGGTAAATCGGCGATCAGGCTGTCACGCACGGTGAAGCTGATCGGCTTATCCGAATGGCGTTTGGTATCGACCAGCAGTCGAGCGAAAACCAGCTTCCGCTCGCCCTTCTCCGCCCAGCCGACGAACCAGCCGATCGGCCGGTTGCGATCGCCCTTGCCGTTTGCACCACGCATGGAGCCGGAACCGGTCTTGCCACGGATCGTCCATCCGTCAGCAGCCTTGAAGACCGGCACGATCGCCTCCGTCTGCTTCATGGCTTCGGGAGAGATCGGCAGCTTACCGGTGACGAAGCGGCGCATGAAATCCGCCTGCTGATCGGGGGAAATTTTGAGGGACGACATCAGCCAGGATTCCGTCAGTCCATCCGTTCCGCCCGGTCCGCCGGCAACGTCCCGGTTGCCGTAGTTGAAACCGCGGATGTAGTTGGCGAATGCCTGCTTGCCGAGGCGCCGGGCGATTTCCTGCGAATACCAGACGATCGAGTCCCTCTCCCATATCGTCGGATCGGTGGTGTGCTGCTCGCGCTTGGGACGTTCGAACTTCGCCTGATAGTCCCAGCGCGGAGTGTGTGCGTCTTTCAGGATGCCGGCATCATAACCCATCATGGCCAAAGGCAGTTTGAAGGTCGATTGCGGATAAACCGCCTGATCGCACTTTCCCGTGCGATAGATGGCTTCGCCACTCCGGGCATCAATGACGACCGTGCATTCAACACGATCGGCGGCGAGAACAGCGGAATAACTGCCCGATAAGATAGCAATGCCCAGAGACACGCCCGCAAAAAAAGATCGTCTAAAAATCATTGTCGAAATCTCTCTTCAAGTTGCTGGCGGTTTTCTAAGGCGTGTTGCGAGCCCCAATCAAACGATGATATCTGCGGCGAGGCATGAATTAATCTAGGTCATCGCGATGGTTCGTCCGCATCTGCCCCTCAATGCCCTGCGCGCCTTCGAAGCCGCTGCCCGCCATCTCAGCTTCACGCGGGCTGCGAT
This sequence comes from Hyphomicrobiales bacterium, assembly GCA_900469445.1. Classification (GTDB taxonomy): domain Bacteria; phylum Pseudomonadota; class Alphaproteobacteria; order Rhizobiales; family Rhizobiaceae; genus Neorhizobium. Next base: position 56,204 of record UBXM01000003.1, on the reverse strand, counting down.
TGAGCTTTGCGTTACACAGGCGGCCGTCAGCCACCAGGTGAAGCTTCTGGAAGACCGGATCGGTGTGACGCTGTTCCGGCGGCTGCCGCGCGGGCTGATGATTACCGAGGAAGGGCTCGCGATGCTGCCCATCCTTCAGGAATCCTTCGACCGTATGGCCGGCGTCATGGAACGGTTCGAAGGCGGCCAGATGCGCGAAGTCCTCACCGTCGGGGCCGTCGGCACGTTCGCGATCGGCTGGCTTCTGCCGCGGCTGGAGGATTTTTCGGAACGTCACCCATTTGTCGATTTACGGCTCTCGACCAATAATAACCGCGTTGATATCGCCGCCGAAGGTCTCGACTACAGCATCCGCTTCGGCAACGGCGCCTGGCATGACATCGACGCCGAACCGTTGTTCGAAACGCCACTTTCGGTACTGTGCGTACCGTGGATCGCCAGCAATCTGAGTACCCCGGAAGACGTTGTCCACCAGCGGCTGCTGCGCTCCTACCGCGTCGACGAATGGCCGGGATGGTTCGAACAGGCGGGCGTGGCGGCGCCACCGATCCGCGGCCCGGTGTTTGACAGTTCGGTGCTGATGGTGGAGGCCGCGCTGCAGGGGTTTGGCGTGGCGCTGGCCCCACCCTTGATGTTTTCCCGCCAGATCGCCGCGGGTCATCTCGAACAGCCTTTTTCGACCACCGTTTCACGCGGCCGCTACTGGCTGACACGACTGAAATCACGAAGCGTGACGCCTGCCATGCGGGCGTTCCAGCTCTGGTTGCTGGAACGCGCCTCCGAAACCGGTCCAGCCTGATTTCCTGCCCTGTAATCAGCTCCGACGGGTTGCCATTCCCGTGACCTTATGCCATCAGGCGCATTCTCAATTTTCGGGGCCTTTCGCAGGCTCTGTTTTGTTCGGGGTCACAGACCCCGCCCCATTCATTTCTGACCACAAGGAGCACGGCCATGGCACGGGCGCTCGGGCTTGATTTCGGCACGACCAATACCGTTATGGCGCTGGCAGACAGCGGCAGCACGACACATTCGATGCGGTTTTCCAGCAGCGCCGGCGAGACGGATTCGATGCGCACGGCGCTCTCCTTCATGAAGGATGCCCAGCTCGGCGCGCAGGCGCTGAAGGTCGAGGCCGGACAGGCAGCGATCCGCCAGTTCATCGACAATCCGGGCGATGCGCGCTTCCTGCAGTCGATCAAGACCTTTGCCGCAAGCCCGCTCTTCCAGGGCACGCTGGTCTTTGCCCGCCGGCATACGTTCGAAGACCTGATGGAAGTGTTCCTGAAGCGCCTGAAGGTCTATGCGGACGGTCACTGGCCGTCGGACGTCTCGCGTCTGGTTGCCGGGCGGCCGGTACATTTCGCCGGCGCAAGCCCGGACCCGGCGCTCGCCACCGAACGCTATAACGAAGCGCTGACACGGCTCGGTTTTCCCGAGATCCATTATGTCTACGAACCGGTCGCGGCGGCCTATTACTTCGCCCAGACGCTGAAAAGCGATGCCAATGTTCTGGTGGCCGACTTCGGCGGTGGTACGACCGACTATTCGCTGATCCGCTTCGAGCGCCATGCCGGCAAGCTGACGGCAAAGCCGATCGGCCATTCCGGCGTCGGCATTGCCGGTGATCATTTCGACGCCAAGATGATCGAGCATCTGGTGGCGCCTGAAATCGGCAAGGGCACGTTCTTCAAGAGCTTCGACAAGCTGCTTGAAGTCCCATCGAGCTATTACGCGAATTTCTCGCGCTGGAACCAGCTGTCGATCTTCAAGACGACACGCGAGTTCAACGACCTGAAGTCGCTTGTCCGTTCCGCCGTCGATCCCGACAAGCTGGAACTGTTCATCGAGCTCGTCGAACATGACGAGGGTTATCCCCTCTATCAGGCAATCTCGGCCACCAAGATGGCGCTTTCGGGTGCGGAAGAGGCCGAATTCAACTTCTCGCCGCTCGGCAAGGCCGGCCGCAAGGTGGTGAAGCGTGCCGATTTCGAGACCTGGATCGGCGACGAACTGGGCAAGATCGAAGGCGCGCTGGACGACGTTTTGACCAAGACAAACACAGCACCGGCCGACGTTGACAAGGTGTTCCTGACCGGCGGCACGTCCTTCGTGCCGGCAGTGCGCCAGATCTTCACCCGGCGCTTCGATGCCTCGAAGATCGAAAGCGGCGGCGAGTTGCTCTCCATCGCCCATGGTCTGGCGCTGATCGGCGAAAGCGATAATGTCGGTGAATGGGCGGCGTGAGGCTTTCCCGCGAAGTTCGGCTTCGTTAAGGTGAAGCAATGAACGCCGCCTCAGAACTCAATCCGGCCGAACTTGCCGCCCTTCTGCATTTTTATGCGGATGCGGGCGTCGAATGGCTCGTCGACGACGAACCGGTCGATCGGATTGCCCAGTTCGAGGCGCAGAAGGCGGCAAGGGCCCAGGCAAGGGTTCCTGCAAGCAGCCGGGAACAAGGTCCGCAGGACGGCTCCTCTTCGGCGTCGGGCAGCAATGCTGCGGCGTCACGACGCCCCGGCGCAGCAGCCCCTCCTCCGGCTGCGGCAGCGCCGGTCGCAGTACCGGCGCCACAGGCCGTGGAAGCGGCGCGGTCGGCAGCAAACAGTGCCGGATCGCTCGCCGAATTGAAGGCCGCGATCGAGACATTCCACGGCTGCAACCTGAAAAACAGCGCTCGCTCGACCGTCTTTGCCAGCGGAGACCCCTCGTCCGGCATCGCCGTCATCGGGCCTATGCCCAATGCCGACGACGATCGCGATGGCAACCCCTTCTCGGGCCGGGCAGGAGATCTGCTCGACCGGATGCTTGCCGCGATCGGTCTTTCCCGCGACGGCGTATTGATGACCAACGTCATTCCCTGGCGTCCGCCGGGAAACCGCATGCCGTCACAGGCCGAGATGGAAATCTGCCAGCCGTTCATCGAACGGCAGATCGTGCTCGCCCAGCCGAAGGCGCTGCTGCTGCTCGGCAATTTCCCGGCCCGATTCTTTATCGGAGGCAATGGGACGATCCATACCATGCGCGGACGGTGGCAGACCGCATCCTTCGCCGGCATGGAAATCCCGGCGCTTGCAACATTTCATCCTCAGGAACTGCTCACGGTGCCCGCCAACAAAGCTTTGACGTGGCAGGATCTGCTTGCCTTCCGGCATGGGCTTCCCTGATGGAAGCTGCACATATTTCGTGCAAACAAGCTGACAAAACGCAAATTATTACCGTTGTATGAAGCAACCCATGCGCGCACCGCATAGCAGCGTGGCGTTCTGCCACATTGCGGAATCTCGGTATTTTAAGCCATATTAGTAATGTCTTGGGAGGAACCAAGGCTTTAGGAACTAAACCAATGACCACCCGCTTTCGCCCAATCCATTCGGGTTTTGAAACGCTCCGCGCCGCAGGCGTCGGCCCTCGCTCGACACAAGGCTACCACCGTTTCGGCTCGGCCACGAACGAGCAGATCACCTCTCGCGCCATGGCGCGCCCGGCAGGGATCTCGCGCCCCTCGGCCATGTTTGCCGAATTCCGCGAACGTTGAGAGGCAAGTGCGATGAGATCGATTTTTACGCCTCTTCGCACACTCCGTGAAAACTTACGTCAGATAAACACAGCCGTGAATGCTTCACGCGAGTTTTCCGAAGCGAGCAGAACCCGCGGCGACGCAAAGAATTCCGTCGGCCCGCTCTCCGGCATTCCGCTCTAGATTTCCTTTCGGCATCACGCTCCCGGCGGCGAGGCTTTGCGCGCCGCCTTGCGTTCCAGGCCAAGCCGGTGTTCGCGGTAGATGATGAAGATACCGGCCGAGACGGTGATGGCGGTACCAATCAGCGTATTGATGGCCGGAATATCCCCGAACAGCGTATAGGCGATCGCAATTCCGAGAATGATCGACGTATATTCGAAGGGCGCCACCGTCGAGACATCCGCGTGACGATAGCTTTCCGTCAGCAAAATCTGTCCCAGGCCGCCGAAAAATCCCGAGGCGATCAGAAACAGATGCGCAGACGCGCCAAGCGACGCCCAGCCGAAAGGTAAAGTGACGATCGAGAACACCGCCGCCGTCAGCGAGAAATACAACACGATCGTCGACGTCTTTTCCGTCTGCACGAGTTGGCGAACCTGGATCATCGCAAACCCGCCCATTACGGCTCCCAACAAGACTGCCAGCGCGCCCATCGCCTGTTCGGACCCCATCCCGCCGGTGCTGAACATGGTCATCTTCGGCCAGGAAATGATCACGACGCCAACCATGCCGATCGCCACCGCAGTCCAGCGGTAGAGCCTGACTGTCTCCTTCAGGAAGATCGCGGCGAAGACGACTGCGATCAGCGGCATGGAATAACCGAGCGCGATCGCATCCGGCATCGGCAGATGCACGAGGCCGTAAAAGCCGCATATCATGCCCATGATGCCCAGCACGCCGCGCTTCAGATGTCCCGAGAAGCTGTTCGTGTGGAAGGCATGGAACAATTCCCCGCGAATGGCCAGATAGCCCATGATCGGCACGAGCGCGAAAGCCGACCTGTAGAACGTGACCTGTCCGGCCGGGAGATCCGGCCCCGCGGATTTGATGCAGGTCTGCATCATGACGAACACAACGACGGACAATACTTTCAGCATAATCCCGTGAAGGGGATTTGGGGCATCGGAGGCCATGGGGGAACTCGTTGTAGTCAGGGCTTGAAGCCTTGATCCGAGAAGCAGGCGGGGTGGATTCGCAAGGACATTAACGTAAAAGTGGAGCGCCGTGTGCGAAAAGTGAGAAAAGTTCGCCAGTGGGCCAATCGACGCAGTCACGCACACGTCCGACCCGGATTTTCGTCCTATTCGTTGCGCGCCGCCAAATAGCGCTGCTTGAAAAACGATCACTATACTGAGAGTGCGACACTTTATTTTAGCCGCAGTTCAACAATCGTTTAGCATTGGATGTAAATATGCGCGCGGCGTTGGGGACCATACCAGTCTGATTAAGGACGGGTATCCTGACGTCGCGTCCATTCGTTAAGCCGTTTCAGGATAAATCATGCGAACAGATACGGGCCAGATCGTGCATCTGGCGGATTACCGCCCCACCGACTTTGTCCTGGAACGTGTGGACCTGACGTTTGAGCTAGATCCGACCAATACCAAGGTCGATGCCCGGTTGATCTTCCATCGGCGCGAAGGTGTCGACGTATCGCTACCGCTGATCCTGGATGGCGACGAGCTGAAGCTCTCCGGCCTGTTGTTCGACCAGAAGGAAATGCCCGCCAGTCAATATGACGCGACGCCCGACAGCCTGACGATCCGTGACCTGCCGGCGGAAACGCCGTTCGAGCTGACGATCACCACCCATATCAATCCGGAAGCCAATACCCAGCTGATGGGCCTCTACCGGACCAACGGCGTCTACTGCACCCAGTGCGAAGCCGAGGGCTTCCGCCGCATTACCTATTTCCCCGACCGTCCCGACGTTCTGGCGCCCTATACGATCACCATCATCGGTGACAAGGCAGCCAATCCGGTGATGCTGTCGAACGGCAATTTCCTCGGCGGCGCCGGTTATGACGAAGGCCGCGCCTTTGCCGCCTGGTTCGATCCGCATCCCAAGCCGGCCTATCTCTTCGCGCTGGTCGCCGGCGATCTCGGTGTCGTCGAAGACACGTTCGAGACGATGTCCGGCAATGAAGTGACGCTGAAGATCTATGTCGAGCACGGCAAGGAGCCACGCGCGGCTTATGCCATGGATGCGCTGAAGCGTTCGATGAAGTGGGACGAAGAGCATTTCGGCCGCGAATACGATCTCAACATCTTCCAGATCGTCGCCGTCTCCGACTTCAACATGGGGGCGATGGAGAACAAGGGGCTCAACGTCTTCAACGACAAATACGTGCTGGCAGATCCGGAAACCGCGACTGACCAGGACTACGCCAATATCGAGCGCATCATCGCGCATGAATATTTCCACAACTGGACCGGCAACCGCATCACCTGCCGCGACTGGTTCCAGCTGTGCCTGAAGGAAGGCCTGACGGTCTATCGCGACCAGGAATTTTCGGCCGACATGCGTTCGCGCCCGGTCAAGCGCATTGCCGATGTGCGCCACCTGAAATCCGATCAGTTCCCGGAAGATGCGGGTCCGCTCGCACATCCACCGCGCCCGGACACCTATCGCGAGATCAACAATTTCTACACGATGACGATCTATGAGAAGGGCGCCGAGATCACCGGCATGATCGCGACCATTCTCGGACGCGACGATTTCCGCAAGGGAATGGATCTCTATTTCGAGCGTCATGACGGGCAGGCCGTCACCGTCGAAGACTATGTAAAATGCTTCGAGAATGCCAGCGGCCGCGATCTAGCCCAGTTCTTCCGCTGGTATGTCCAGGCCGGTACGCCGCTGGTCAGCGTCTCGGGCGCCTATGACAGTGCAGCCGCGACCTTCACGCTCTCGCTCGAACAGACGACGCCGGCAACGCCCGGCCAGCCGAACAAGGAGCCGCTGCATATCCCGCTCTCCTTCGCGCTGATCCTCGACAACGGGCAGATCGCCGAACCGACGTCAGTCACGGGTGGCGAAGTCACGGGCGACGTGCTGCATCTGACGGAGCGCAGCCAGAACTTCACCTTCTCCGGTATTTCGTCCCGGCCGGTGCTTTCGCTCAACCGATCCTTCTCGGCCCCGGTCAATCTGGCCTTCGATCAGTCGCCGGAAGACCTCGTCCATATCGCTCGTCATGACAGCGACCTGTTCTCGCGCTGGCAGGCGCTGACCGATCTTGCCATGCCGAACCTGACGCAGGCGGCACGTGATGCGCGTGACGGCAAGGATATCACCTGTGATCCCGCCTTCGTTTCCGCGCTTCTGGAATGCGCCGCCGACACATCGCTCGAACCTGCCTTCCGCGCACAGGCGCTGAACCTGCCGAGCGAGGCCGATATTGCCCGCGCCCTGGGCGGCAACAACGATCCTGAAGCGATCCATGCGGGCCGCAAGGCCATCCATGAGATGATTGCCAAGGCCGGCGAAGAGACTTTTGTCCGCCTCCATGCCGAGATGAAGACCGAAGGCGCCTATTCGCCGGAAGCCGAAGATGCCGGCAAGCGTTCGCTCCGCAACGTCGCCCTCTCCTACCTCGCCTATGCGGAAAACAGCCCGCAGCGCGCAGCGGAATCCTTCGGCGCCGCCGACAACATGACGGAGCTTGCCCAGTCGCTGACGTTGCTGGCACACCGTTTCCCGGAAGTTTCGGAAACCACCGCAGCACTGGCGAGCTTCCTGACCCGCTTCGACGGCAACCCGCTGGTCATCGACAAGTGGTTTTCGATCCAGGCGACCATCCCGGGCGTCGATGCGCTCGACCGGGTCAAGGCGCTGATGGAAAATTCGCGCTACAATGCGGGCAATCCGAACCGTGTGCGGTCGCTCGTCGGCACGTTTGCCTTCGGCAATCCGACCGGCTTCAACCGCGTCGACGGCAAGGGCTACGATTTCCTCGCCGACCAGATCCTCGCGATCGACCCGAAGAACCCGCAGCTCGCCGCCCGTATCCTCACCTCGATGCGCTCCTGGCGGTCGCTTGAGCCGGTTCGCGCCGAGCATGCCCGGTTGGCGCTTTCGAAGATCGCCAAGGCATCCAGCCTGTCGACGGATGTCCGCGACATCGTCGAGCGTATGCTCAAGGACTGACCTTCTCATCACCCGCAGTGCATGCCGCATTGCGGGTGATACCGCCTGCCACATTTTTGGCGGCGATTGACACATTTTGAAACACTTTGCTTGACGCGCCCCAAAATCTCGCATCCGGATTTGGCGCAACACACCAGCTGATTTGCAGCCTCAAAATGCGCAAATAACCGCATTTTTCAAATGGTTAACAAAATATTACCAACCCTCTGGACACGAAGAATCACTCTATGATTCATTAGGGTAGATTCGGGCGGGCGGCGTTCCGGATCATCACGAGGGATTAGATGAACACGGTATCGGACGTGCAGCGGGCAACCGCGGCCGGCGCCTGGCTGCGCCCAAAATTTCCGAAGGTTTCGGGCCTGAACAAGGCGCTCGCGAGCGACAGCAATTTTGCGGTCAAGCCTATCGCACGTCAGGTTCCCCGAGTGGAAATGGTGCTCAAGCGATCCATCCCTCTCCTCATCATCGCCTTCCTGATGGTCGTGGCCGCATCGCGCATTCTCGGCATCATGGGCGAGAACAGCCGCATGGAAGACGCGGCGCGGCAGGCAACCGCATTGATGGCTGCGACCACCAAGGCGGTGTTTGCGGGCCAGGAGGCCTTGTTCAGCCCCGCAGACCGCTCTGCTGCCGAGGCGCGGCTTGCATCCTATCTTGCGTCGGATCCGCAGCCGCACGGTTCCTTCACCCTTTTCATCGACAAGTCCGGTGTCGTTTTCGGCGGATCGAAGGGCGTGTCCTCCGCCTATATCGGGCGCCGTCTTGCTTCGCTTCTGCCCGAGACCGCGACGCTTCGCCGTTTCGGCGGCGTGATCGAAACCTATCTTGGCGACGTTCCGCACTATGCCGCGATCCAGCCGATCGGCAATGACGGCGCGCTGATCGTGTCGGCGCATTCGCTCGATACGGCGAACCGTTTTCTGCGCGGCGAAATCTCGCTCAACGTGACGCTCTTCACCGGCATTTCCGCCATCCTGCTCGTCGTCCTCTATGCCTATTACACGCAGGTCAGGCGCGCACGCGACGCCGACGAGATCTTTGCGGAATCGAACCTGCGCATCGAGGCGGCCCTGTCTCGCGGACGTTGCGGTCTCTGGGATTTCGACGTCGCCAATCGCCGGCTTTTCTGGTCGGGCTCGATGTACGAGATGCTTGGCCTTCCGCCTGCCGGCAGCGTCATCTCGTTTTCCGATGCGGCACGCATGATGCACCCGTCCGACGGCAATATCTATGCGCTTGCCCGCGCCATCGGTCGCGGCAATGCCAAGCAGGTCGACCAGGTGTTTCGCATGCGCCATGCGGCGGGACACTATGTCTGGATGCGCGCCAGGGCACAGGTCATCCGCAACTCCTCCGGCCGTATCCATGTGATCGGCATCGCCATGGACGTGACCGAACAGCATCGTCTGGCACAGCGTTACGCAGAGGCGGATCAGCGGCTTGCCGACGCAATCGAATGCACGTCCGAAGCCTTCGTCCTGTGGGACAAGAACGATCGCCTGGTCATGTGCAACGCTCACTTCCAGGAAGCCTACGGCCTTCCCGACAATGTGCTCGTGCCCGGCACCGAACGCGCAACGGTCAATGCGGCAGCGGCCCGGCCGGTCATCGAACGTCGCATCGCCGACGCCGACGGCAGCGGTTTTTCACGCACGACGGAGGTGCAGCTTGCCGACGAGCGCTGGCTGCAGATCAATGAACGGCGTACCCGCGACGGCGGCACCGTATCGGTCGGCACCGACATCACGCTGCTCAAGCGCCACCAGGATCGCCTGCGCCACAGCGAGCGTCGCCTGATGGCAACGATCGGGGATCTCTCCGCCTCGCAGAAGACGCTCGAAAAGCAGAAGGCAGAGCTTTCCCTCACCAATGCCGCCTATCAGGCCGAGAAGGAGCGCGCGGAAGCCGCCAACCAGGCGAAGTCCGAGTTCCTCGCCAATATGAGCCATGAGTTGCGCACACCGCTCAACGCCATTCTCGGTTTCTCGGAAATTCTGATGAACGGCATGTTCGGCCCGCTCGGTTCACCGAAATACGGCGAATATTCCAAGGATATCCATGACAGCGGCAAGCACCTCCTGAACGTCATCAACGACATCCTCGACATGTCGAAGATCGAGGCCGGCCACATGCGCATCCAGTCGGAAAAGATCAATCTCGTCCCGCTTATCGAAGAAAGCCTGCGCCTGACCTCGATCGCGGCACAGGACAAGCATATCGCGATCCATCAGCACCTGCCCGAGGCGCTCGACATGATCGGCGACCGGCGGGCGCTGAAACAGGTGATGCTCAATCTTCTGTCCAATGCCGTGAAGTTCACCGACGAAGGCGGCAGGATCGAATTGCGCGTCCGTCGCCTGGAGAAGGGCCTGATGCTGACGATCGCCGACAGCGGCATCGGCATCCCGAAGGATGCGCTCCCCAAGATCGGCCAGCCCTTCGAGCAGGTTCAGAGCCAATACGCCAAGAGCAAGGGTGGATCCGGCCTCGGACTTGCCATTTCCCGCTCGCTGGTGGCCCTGCATGGCGGCAAGATGCGCATCCGCTCCAAGATGGGCAAAGGCACCGCCGTCTCGCTCATCATCCCCGACCGCCCATTCGTCGAACAGCACAAGAAGGCGGCGTGAATAAATCCGAATATCAATCCTGAATTGCAGTTGACTCAGTCATACCCGCTTGTAGTTTCCCGTTTACGGGGGAGATCAGGTCGATGGCTGCAAACGGTGTGCCGAGAACCAAAGAACAGGATCAATTGAAGTCAGGGGATGGCGGCGGTATATATTCCGATATGGAAAACCGCCTGATCAAGCTTGAGGCTTCGGCCGAGGATACGCGTTCGACCCTGAACACGATCCTGGGGCAGCTGGCTCGCATGGACGCGAAATTGGATTCCAAACCGGATCAGGGCTGGATCATCAATATGGTTTGTGTCGTGCTTGGGGTCGTGCTGGCATCCATCGCAGCAACGGCTGGCGTGATCGCCTTGATAAAGTGAGGACGGGCTACATCAAGCCGCTCCGATCACCCGCTTGAACACCTTTCGCACCTCGCCTGACACTCGCTTCACTTCGCCTTCCAGCGTGCCGAGATCCGGGCAATCCCCGGCGCGGCAGATGCGCTCCACGAGACCGGCTGGAGCGTCCTTGGCATCGAATGGTCCATCGACGCAGAGCCGGATGATCTGCGAGAGTTCGGTGAACAGACGAAGCGCCTCAAGGCAGGTATCGAGATCGGCGCGCTTTATCAGGGTATCGCCGAGCGCCTTCAGAGCCTCCGCCGTCGACAGGCCGTAGGTATCGATCTCAGCAGCCTTATTGCGAGCCTCGACCGGCACCACGAGCCGCAGATATTGGGCGATGAACTCGATGTCGATCAGGCCGCCCGGAATGAGCTTGAAATCCCATATGTCGCGCGGCGGCTTTTCTTCGCCGATCAGGTCCCGCATCTCGGCCACATCGCGCGTGATCTTCCTGACGTCGGACTTGCCCGACAGTACCTCGCGGATGATCGCCTTGGCTTCATCGGCGAGGCTGTCGTCGCCGCAGACGAGCCGCGCACGGGTGAGCGCCATATGTTCCCAGGTCCAGGCTTCCTCGCGCTGATATTTGCCGAAAGCGGTGATGCGGGACGCCACCGGCCCCTTGTTGCCGGAAGGGCGCAGGCGCAGATCGACCTCGAAGATCACGCCTTCGGCCATCGGCGCGGAAAGCGCTGCGATCAGCCGCTGGGTCAGCCGGGTGAAATATCGCTGCGCATCGAGCGGCTTCGTGCCGGTGCTTTCCAGCGCCTCGCTGTCATAGTCGTAAAGCAGGATGAGATCGACATCGGAGCCTGCCGTCAGCTCGAAGGAGCCAAGCTTGCCCATGCCCATGACGGCCACGCGACCGCCCGGATAGGCGCCATGCGCCACCTCGATCTCACCGGTCACCGCCTTCAACGCGGCTTCGATCAGCAGGTCGGCAAGATGCGTGAAAGCACGACCTGCATCGTCGCCGGAAATTGCCCCGGTCAGCAGCCGGATGCCGATCAGGAAACGCTGCTCGGCGGCGAAGATACGCAGCCGATCCAGCCTGTCCTCGTAATGGCGCGAACCGGACAGGAAAGTGTCCAGCCGCCTCGACAGGTAATCCCGCGTCGGCACTTCCGACATCAGGCCGGGATCGAGCATGCCGTCGAAGACATGCGGCTTGGAAGCGATGATATCCGCAAGGCGCGGCGCAGACGCCATGATGGTGACGATGAGGGAAAGAAGCGGCGGGTTCTTGCCGATCAGCGAAAAGAGCTGGATGCCGGCCGGCAGGGCCTTCAGGAAACTGTCGAAGCGCAACAGCGCCTCATCGGCGCGACGGCTTTCGCCAAACGCCTTGAGCAGCGCCGGCATCATTTCCGTCAGCCGCTCGCGCGCCTCCACCGACTGCGTGGCGCGGTAGCGGCCGTAATGCCAGGTGCGGATCATCCGCGACATGTCGGCGGGCCGCTCGAACCCGAGTTCGGCCACCGTCTTCAGCGTATCGGGATCGTCCTTCTGGCCGGTGAAGACGAGATTGCCTTCGCCGCCGGACAATCCCTCCTCCTGCTCGAAAAGCCGCGAGTAACGCCGCTCGACCATCTTCAGGATGCTTTCCAGCCGGGCGGAGAAGCCCGCGACATCGGCAAAACCCAGCATGAAGGCGATGCGTTTCAATTCCGCATTGCTCTCCGGCAGACGATGCGTCTGTTCGTCATGCACCATCTGGATACGATGCTCGACATCGCGCAGGAACCAGTAACCTTCCGTCAGCGCCGTGGCGATTTCCGGCTTGATCCATTTCGCTTCGGCCAGCGCATGCAGCGCAGGCTCGGTCTCGCGGGTCCTCAGGGCCGGCATTCGCCCGCCCGCAATCAGCTGCTGCGTCTGGGCGAAGAACTCGATCTCGCGGATGCCGCCGCGACCGAGCTTCACGTCATGGCCCTTCACGGCAATCGCGCCATGGCCCTTGTGGACGTGGATCTGCCGCTTGATCGAATGGATGTCGGCAATCGCCGCGTAGTCGAGATATTTGCGAAATACGAAAGGCGTCAGAAGCTTGAGGAAATTGTCACCGGCCGCGATGTCGCCGGCCACCGGCCGCGCCTTGATATAGGCGGCGCGCTCCCAGTTCTGTCCCCTGCCCTCATAATAGATCAGCGCCGCGTCGAGCGAAACGGCAAGCGGGGTCGAGCCGGGATCGGGCCGCAGCCTGAGATCGGTGCGGAAGACATAACCGTCGGCCGTGCGGTCCTGCAGGATGCGGATCAGCCGCCGCATCATCCGGCCATAGGTTTCCGACGCATCCAGCGGATCGGCAAGAATGCCCGCCTCGGGATCGAAGAAAACCACGATATCGATATCGGAAGAATAGTTGAGTTCCCGTCCGCCGAGCTTGCCCATGCCGAGCACGATCAGGCCGGATCCCTTGCTCGGCTCAGCCGCATCGACGAGCTTCAGCTTACTGCCCTCGTGGGCCGCCAGCAGAAGGTGATCGATTGCCGAGGCAACCGAGGCTTCGGCCAACTCGCTCAGCCAGCGCGTCGTTTCCTTCGCCGTGAATATGCGGGCGAGATCGGCCAGCGCCAGGATGAAGCTGAAGGCGCGCTTGGCAGACCGCAAGGCGGTCATCACCTCGGCTTCCAACGGGATACTGCCATCGCAGGGGCGCCAGGCGTTGCGCGCCCTGTCGATGAGGGCTGACAATGTCGGCTCGATCGGCTCACCGATCGCGTCCGCCAGAAACTTCGGCGACACCGATGCCACATCGCGCAGATAGGGAGAAAGACTGAAGGCCGCGACGAGAAAATCCTTGAGCGGCCCGCCCTGTTTGAGCAATGCCGCGACGGATGCTTCGGATTTGCCGATATCCTTCAACGCACCGAGCGCAACCTTGGCCTCCGCCTGGTTCAGCGGACGAATGACGTCCGCCGCCACCATATCGAGCCGCTTTCCGGTCTTCGACACTGGTCATCTCCCTGTTTCTTCCCAGCTTTCGACTTAGGGCTTTGGAACAGGAAAGACCATAGTAATCGTCAGGCCCGGCGCATCCGTCTTCGTCTCGTCGGTGGCGGAAAGTTCCAGCCTGCCGCCATGCAGTTCCATCACCGCCTCGACCAGCGAAAGGCCGAGACCCGTGCCGGGCTTCGAGCGACTGGCATCGAGCCGGAAGAAGCGCTTGGTCACCTCTGCGCGCTTGTCGGCCGGCACGCCGGGGCCGTTGTCGCAGACAGAAAGCCTGACCTCACCGCCCCCGGATGCCAGCGTCACGCGGATGACCGGCTCTCCATGCGCCTCACCGGCATATTTGATCGCATTGTCCAGAAGGTTGAAGATCGCCTGACCGATAAGCTCGCGATTGCCGTTCACGACAATGCCGGGACCAAGTTCGGTGAGCAGGGAAATACCCGCCTCCTCCGCCACCGGCTCATAGAGTTCGGCGCTGTCGGCCGATACGGCGGACAGGTCGACATTCGACATTTCCGCCGCCATCGAACCGGCCTCGACGCGGGAGATCATCAGCAGCGCGTTGAAGGTGCGGATCAACTGGTCGGATTCGGCGATGATGCCTTCAAGCGCTGCCTTGCGCACTTCCTCGCGATCCTCGGCAAGCGCATCGGCGGCCTTGTTGCGCAGCCTCGTCAGCGGCGTCTTCAGGTCGTGGGCAATATTGTCGGAAACCTGCCTTAGTCCCTCGTTCAATTTCTCGATCCGGCCGAGCATGGCGTTGAGCGATCCCGACAGTCTGTCGAACTCGTCGCCGGAGCGTCCGACGGGAAGCCTCTGCGAGAGGTCGCCCGCCATGATCTTCTGGCTTGCCGCCGACATCCGGTCGATGCGCTTCAAGGCATTGCGACCAATGCCGAACCAGATGACGAGCGCGCCGAGCCCCATGATTGCCAGGGCCACCATCAGCGCCTGCCGGACGATGTAGCGGAACCGGCTCGGATCGCCGAGGTCGCGGCCGATCATCACCCGCAACCCGTTATCGATGCGCCAGACATTGGCGATGGCGAGATGGCGACGGGAGCCGCCTATCTCGGAATAAGGCTCATAGGAAAACGGGAGATTGGTCCATCCCTCCTGATCCAGCACGCCCGGCTGGACGGAAGAGACGTTGCCGGCCAGCATTTCGCCGTTCGGGCCGGCAATCACATAGAGGTTGGCGCCCGGCTGACGGGCGCGGCGTTCCATCATGCGCAGCAAAAGGTTCACGCCACCGCGATTAAAGGCGCGCTGGATGTCGGCCACCTCCTCCTCGATCGCCTGGCGCGTCTGCTGGACAAGGGTCTTTTCGGAAAGCGCCGTGACATAGATGACGAGAAACGCCGCACAGATCGCAAACAACAGGATATAGAGCGCCGACAGCCTCACGGCCGTCGAACGGAACATGAGGCGCGCACGCTTGACGATGCGGGAAAGCATTACCCCTCGTCCTTGATCATGTAGCCGGCACCGCGAATGGTCTTCAAGAGCGGCTTGTCAAAATCCTTCTCGATCTTGGAGCGCAAACGCGACACATGCACGTCGATGACGTTGGTCTGCGGATCGAAGTGATAGTCCCAGACATTTTCCAGAAGCATCGTACGGGTCACGACCTGTCCGGCATTCTTCATCAGATATTCGAGCAGGCGGAATTCGCGCGGCTGCAGCAGCACATCCTTGCCGGCACGCTTGACCTCGTGTGACAGCCGGTCCAGCTCCAGGTCGCCGACCCGGTAGACCATGTCCTGTTCCGGCGTGCCCTTGCGGCGGCCAAGCACTTCGACGCGCGCCAGAAGCTCTGAAAAGGCATAGGGCTTCGGCAGATAATCGTCGCCACCGGCGCGCAGGCCGGTCACACGGTCATCCACCTGACCAAGCGCGGACAGGATCAGAACCGGGGAATTGACGCCACGCTTGCGCAGCTCGCTGATGACGGACAGACCGTCGCGGCGCGGCAACATGCGGTCAATGACCATCACGTCATAGGAATTCTCCGATCCCATGAACAGGCCGCTTTCACCATCGCTGGCGTGGTCCACGATGATGCCGGCCTCGCGAAAGGCCTTGGTCATGTAGGCTGCCGCCTCTAGATCGTCTTCGATAACCAGAATCTTCATGTGCGGGACAATAGCCTCGGCGGAAACATTTGCACTATCGGAATCTTCTGTCTTGGCCGAGGAAAACGACGGGGTCTGCATGATGATCTCCGTTACAACAAGGGCGCCGACGTTGCCGGCGGCGCCCCTTGAATGAGGTGGATACTGCGGTAGGGCCTGGAGGTGCCACCCCCGCAGCGTCACTCGGATGGCATGCCCGGCATCAGCCTTCGTTGATCGGCAGAGCCACGAAGCGGCTGGTGCCGTTGGCTTCGACCTGGAAGAGCGCACGGGTGCGGCCGTCCTTCTTGGCCTGTTCGAGAACCTTGCCCACATCCGTGGCGCTCTCGACCTTCTTGTTGTTGACCGAGAGGATCTTCTCGCCGTTCTTCAGGCCACGGGCAGCTGCCTCGCTATCCGGATCGACATCCGTCACGGAAAGGCCGGAACCGTCTTCAGCCGGAGCAACCGTGATGCCGAGGCTTGCCAGCGCCTGCTCGCTTGCCGGAGCCGGATCGTCGGGCTGCGTGGTTTCGGCGGAAGCCGCCTCGTCGCTTGCCATGTTGCCGAGCGTTACCGGAATGGTCTGCTGCTTGCCGTCGCGCCACAGATCGACATCGACCTTGGTATTGGGGGCAAAGGCTGCAACACGGCGGGCGAGATCACGGGCATCCTTGACCGGCTGGCCATTGACCGCCTGGACGATGTCGCCCTGCTTGATGCCGGCCTTCTGGCCCGGAGACCCTTCCTGCGGGGCAACCACGAGCGCGCCGGAGGCTTCCTTGAGCCCGAGCGAGTCGGCGATGTCCTGCGTCACGGGCTGGATCTGCACGCCGAGCCAACCGCGTTCGACCTTGCCGTCCTTCATCAGGTCGGCGATGACGTCCTTGGCGGTGGAAGCCGGGATGGCGAAGGCGATGCCGACATTGCCGCCCGACGGCGAGAAGATCGCGGTGTTGATGCCGACAACCTGACCGGAAAGGTCGAAGGTCGGGCCACCGGAATTGCCGCGGTTCACGGCCGCATCCACCTGGATGTAATCGTCATAGGGACCGGAGCCGATGTCGCGGCCGCGGGCGGAGACGATCCCTGCGGTCACCGTGCCGCCGAGGCCGAACGGGTTGCCGACGGCAACGACCCAGTCACCGACGCGAACCTTGCTGTCGTCGGCGAAGGAGACATAGGTGAACTTGCGGCTGGACGCCTCGACCTTCAGCAGAGCGAGGTCGGTACGGCTGTCCTTGCCGACGAGCTTGGCGTCGAGTTCGGTACCGTCATTCAGCACGACCGTATAGGCCTGACCGTCGGATACGACGTGGTTGTTGGTCACGACGTAACCGTCTTCGGAGATGAAGAAGCCGGAGCCCTGTGCGGTCGGGCGCAGGTGATGCGGACGACCAGCGCCCGGACCACCGCGCTCGGCGCGGTCACGGTCACGCGGACCGGCACCGGGGCCACCAGGGCCGCCCTGGCCGCCGAATTCCTTGAAGAAACGCTTCAGCGGATGATCGTCCGGCAGCTGGTCGAAACCACGACCGCCGAAGTTGAAGGAGAAATTGCTGTTGTCGTCGGAAACCGGCTGAGCGTCGGACTGGACGCGGACGGAAACGACAGCAGGCGAAACTGCCGATACGACATCTGCAAAGCTCGGAGCCTGCGGCGCGGTCACGGAAACCGGCGCGGCAAAAGATGACATGACCTGGGCCGGAATACCGGTCGAAAGCATGACGGCGGCGAGGCCTGCAACGGTCGAGGTCTTCAGCACTGTCTTAAGGGAGGGACGTCCAATGCTCATGGTGAAAGCTACCTTCTTCTCTTCGTCACTCAATCTGGCCGGTCTAGGGTGTCCCGGCGTCGTTGGATGACAGAGATATAGGCGTCGTCACCTTAACTGCAGGTGGCTGGCGGATGAAATGTTCGTAATATTTCGAAACATGCGCCAGCCCGCTCTAGACGCTACTGCCCGAGCAGTTCGTCGATCCGGGCCTTTTCATCGGCGCTCAGCGCATCGGCCGGGCGGCGGCTCGGGCGGCTCCTGACAAAGATAACCAGAGCGAAAATACCGACGATGAGCAGACCGATCGGCATGGCCCAGAGGATGATCGTCTTTATGCTCAGGCGCGGATTGAGAAGCACGAATTCGCCGTAGCGCGACACGACGTAGTCGATCACCTGATCATCCGTGTCGCCATCGGAAATCCTCTGGCGCACGAGAACGCGCAAATCCTTGGCCAGCTCCGCATTCGAGTCGTCGATCGACTGGTTCTGGCACACCATGCAGCGCAGATGCGCCGATATCTGCCGCGCCCGCTGCTCCAGCGCCGGATCCTTCAGCACCTCGTCCGGATTGACGGCAAAGGCGGGAACGGGGGTGAGGAAAAGCAGGATGGCAAAGAGGAACTTTGCGATTACACCCCCTCTGGCCTGCCGGCCATCTCCCCCACGAGGGGGGAGAAGACCCTCGGCAAAGCCTTGCCCAAATCTGGAACCGAGAGCGATGCGGTAAAGCCCCTCCCCCTTGTGGGNNAGGGGTTGGGGAGGGGTTTTTCCTATTCATTCCGCCGGCTCCATCACGGCCTTGACCGCTTTCGCCTTCCTTCTTGGAGCCCCGACGCGCAGCCTGCGATCCGACAGCGAGACGAAACCGCCGATCATCATGATCAGGCAACCGCCCCAGATGCACAGGATCAGCGGCTTCCACCAGATGCGCACGACAATACCGCCGCCGTCCATCGGGTCACCGAGGGAGACGTAAAGCTGGCTGAGCCCGAAGGTCAGGATACCGGCCTCGGTCGTCGGCATGCGCCGCGCCGTGTACATCCGCTTCGACGACCAGACATCGGCGACCACCACACCGCCGGTGCTGACGGTGAAATGCCCGCGCTCCTCAGTGAAATTCGGGCCTACGGCTTCGCGGAAACCGTCGAAGGTCAGCGAATAACCACCGGATTGCGCAGTCTGCCCCTGCTTCATTTCAACGACATGTTCGGTGCTGAAGGCCGACGCGGCGACGATGCCTATCACCGTCACGCCCAAGCCGAAATGGGCGAGCGCCGTGCCCCAGGCGGAGCGCGGCAGGCCTTTGAGGCGGCGCAGCGATGTCATCACCGGCAGCTTGCCGAAATTGCCGCGATACCAGAGGTCGGCAACGGCACCCAGCATGCCCCAGCAGCCGAGCGCCAGCCCGAAGATCACCAGGATCGGGCCGCCATTCTGCATGTACCAAAGCACCAGGCCGGCAAGCAGGGCAAGACCTGCAAAAACCCAGAGCCGCTGAAATGCGCCGAGAAGATCGGCGCGTTTCCAGGCCAGCATAGGACCAAGCGGCACTGCAATCAGAAGCGGCAGCATCAACAGGCCGAAGGTCATGTTGAAGAAGGGCGCGCCAACCGAGATCTTTTCGCCCGTCAGGGTTTCCAGCACCAGCGGATAAAGCGTGCCGGTCAGAACCGTTGCCGTCGAAACCGTCAGGATCAGGTTGTTGAGGACGAGCGAACCTTCGCGCGAGATCGGCGCGAACAGGCCGCCGGCCTTCAGCGTCGGCGCCCGCCATGCAAACAGCATGAACGCCCCGCCGATAAAGATCGCCAGAATGCAGAGAATGAAGATACCGCGCGACGGGTCGGTGGCAAAGGCATGGACCGAGGTCAGCACGCCCGAACGCACCAGGAAGGTGCCGAGCAGCGACAGCGAGAAGGTCATGATCGCCAGAAGCACGGTCCAGATCTTCAGCGCCTCGCGCTTTTCCATGACCAGCGCCGAGTGCAGCAACGCAGTGCCGGCAAGCCAGGGCATGAAGGAGGCGTTTTCGACCGGATCCCAGAACCACCAGCCGCCCCAGCCGAGCTCGTAATAGGCCCAATAGGAGCCCATGGCGATACCGGCGGTCAGAAACGTCCATGCGGCGAGCGTCCAGGGGCGCACCCAGCGCGCCCAGGCGGCATCGATCCGGCCTTCCATCAGTGCCGCAACGGCAAAGGAAAAACAGACCGAGAAACCGACATAACCGAGATAGAGAAGCGGCGGATGGATGGCGAGACCGAAATCCTGCAGGATCGGGTTCAGATCCTGACCTTCCGCCGGCGCCGGATCGAGACGGGTGAAGGGATTGGAGGTCAGAAGGATGAACAGCAGGAAGGCGAGGCTGATCCAGGCCTGCACCGCCAGCACATTGGCCTTCAGCGTATCGGGAATATTGCGGCCGAAGACGGCGACGAGCGCGCTGAAGAAGACGAGGATCAGCAGCCAGAGCATCATCGAGCCTTCGTGATTGCCCCAAACGCCCGAATATTTGTAGATCAGCGGCATCAGCGAATGGGAATTTTCCCAGACGTTCTTCACCGAGAAATCGGAAACCACATAGGCCCAGGTCAGCGACGCGAAGGACAACATCACGAGGCCGAACATGACCAGCGAACCGGTCGTGCCCACCGCCATCATGCTGGCGTCGCGGCGATAGGCACCGACGACCGGCAGGACCGAAACGATGATCGCGGTTGCCAGTGAAAGCACCAGTGCGAAATGGCCGATTTCAACGATCATGGCTTAGTGCTCCCGACAACCTGCCCCTTCGGGTCCTTTGCCGCCTCGGGTGCAGCCGGTTCCTTTGCCGGCGCCATGCCGCTGCCCGTCCCGTCTTCCCAGACACCGTCCTTCTTCAGGCGGTCGGCGACTTCCTTCGGCATGTAATTTTCGTCATGCTTGGCAAGCACGCTGTCGGCAACGAAGCCATGGGTCGTCGCATCGAACGCCCCTTCGGTCACCACACCTTGGCCCTCACGGAAGAGGTCGGGCAAAATGCCGGTATAGCTTACCGGCACGGTCGCGTTTCCATCGGTCACCGAAAAACTCACCGTCGATCCCTGACCGCGCTTGACCGAACCTGCTTCCACCAGACCGCCAAGCCTGATGCGGGTTCCGGGCTGCAGATTGGCGGTCGCCAGATCCGCCGGCATGAAGAAATAGGCTACCGACTGCGAGAAGGCGAACATCACCAGAAACACGGCGATGATGATGAAACTCATGCCGCCGGCGATCACTGCCAATCGTTTCTGCTTGCGCGTCATTGCGTTACTCCCTCGGGCGCCACTCCCTGGGGAGCCGTCCCCTGCGGCGCAGCGTCCGGCGCCTCTGCTTTACCGGCACCTTCGGCCGGCAGTCCTGTTTCGACGGCGAGCGCGGCGAGCTGCCGGCCCTCGTTTCCGTCGGCGGAAAAATGACCGCGCGCCGTCGTCAATGCGGCCTGCGCCTTTTCCCTGTCACCCAGCACCATGTAGGATCTTACCAGCCGCAGCCAGCCTTCGATATTATCCGGTTCCGCTTCGAGCCGCGAGGCGAGGCTGTCGACCATGCCGCGGATCATCTCCTGGCGATCGTCCTGCGACATGCCCTCGACCGCGCCCATATCGTCTTCCGACAGGCTTTTCAGGAAGGGCGCGGAGCCGGCAGAAGCCGCAGCCGACCCGCCGTTCTTGGCGATATGCTCGTTGATCAGGCCCATCCAGGGCGCATCGGGCGGCGAGGCCTTGGCGATCTCTTCGAAAGTCGCTTTCGCTTCGTCAGCCTTTCCGGCCTGCTCCTGTGCGACGCCGACGTAAAAACGGGCGCGGACATCGCCCGGCTCCAGCTTCACCGCTTCCTCGAAGGCAGAGCGGGCATCCTCGGTCACGATACCGTCATTGGCAACCACCAGCGTCTCGCCGAGGCCGGACAGACGCGCCGCACTGGGCCCGATCAGACGGATAGCGTTGCGATAGGCAAGTTCGGCGTCGCCCAGCCGCGCGGTGCGGAAATAGATCGGCGCCAGGATATCCCAGCCGGAACCATCGTTGGGGTTTTGCGCCAGATGCCGTTCGGCTTTCGCCACCAGCAGCGACATGTCGTTGCCGGGGTTCGCCAGCCGCGCTTCCAGCGGCTGATCGGGCAAACCAGGGCTGCCCAGCATGATGTAGAGACAGAGCCCGATGGCGGGCGGTGCGACCGTCACGATGCCGATCGCCATCCTGCGCAATCCGCTCGCCTTTGCCGCGTCAGCAGCATCGACATTTTCCTTGCCCGCAGCGGCAAGCAGGCGGCGGCCGATTTCGGCGCGCGCGTATTCGGCTTCTTCGGCACTGATCAGACCGCCGGCACGATCCCGATCCAGTTCCTTCATCTGGTCGCGATAAACCTCGATCTCACCGGCATTGTCAGGCGCAAGCGCCTCGGGACGCCGATAGAGCGGATAGAGCAACGCTGCCGCGACGATTGCCGTCAGGAGCGCAAGAAGGATCCATAAAATCATGTTCGCCAATTACTGCAACGGCGGCGACTTTCCAATCGGTCCCCTACCGTTGACGTGAATTTGAGAAATCTCCGCGGCCCGTGGCCACGTCACAAGCCAAGGTCTTTAGAACGTTTCAAGACTTATGGGAATGTCTATCAACGGCCATGACCTATATCAAATTCACGAATGCGTGGTGACACGTTACTTCAGCTCAGAGGCGTCCATGTGCCGTCGGAATTGCGGCAGGCGGCTCCTCTCGCCACCATATCCTTGCCGTTGACCGTCACCGTGTGTCGATACTGCCGGCAGTTCTGCGCGCCGACCTGATATGGGGCGTTGGCAACCACCTCGCCATTGGCGCCGTCGCCCTTCCATTGGACCGGCTGTCCGCCGGCCGTCTCTTCCAGAGCCCTGTACTCCGCTTCCAGCGCCCGCGAACGATCGCTGGACGAAAGCTCGGCGCCGCTGCGCCCGACAATGCCGCCCTGCAGGGCAGTGATGTAACCTGCCGATGCAGACGGTTTCGGCGACAACAGCCCCCGCGCACCGGCTGTGGAGCGGGACGTCGAAGTGCATCCGGAAACGACCGCAATTCCGCAAAGGGTCAACAGCACGGTTGAAAAGCTTGTGGGGCGCATCGCTGCTTGTGATCTCCGACTTGCACGTTCGGCAGGGTATCCCGATCTCGTCATTTCAGTATCCCGAACCGCCCGGAGAATGCTTCTCCCGGCCGCTTTGATCGACACTGTTCCAGAACCCGGTCCGCCCGCCTTTCACTTCAATGATATAGCAGGCGATGCGATCGTCCAGAAGATATGACAGCAAGTCTTTAGCAGTTGCTGATTGGCCACAGGTTTTCACTGGAATCACGCCGCGTCGCGCGTCACGCCCGGCAGCAGCAGCCTTGCCCGCAGACCACCATGTGTACCGCGATCCAGATGGATCATTCCATTATACTCCGAGGCAATCTCGCTGACGATCGAAAGGCCGAGACCAGCGCCCGGCTTGCTTTCATCGAGCCGTTTGCCACGCTTCAGCGCAATCGTGATCTGTTCAGGTTCGAGGCCGGGACCGTCATCCTCGACCATAAGCTCGACCCATGCCCTGCGGGCAGCTTCGCCTTCTGCTCCCGGTGGCGGACTTGCCTGCGCCGCCGAAACCCATACGCCGACCTTGGCAAACTTGGCGGCATTCTCCAGAAGATTGCCCACGGTCTCCTCCAGATCCTGCTGCTCCAGCGCAATCGCCAGCGTCTGCGGCGATACGGAGAGGTGAAATTCGGTATCGGGGTTCAGCCTGCGCATCACGCGCACCAGCCGCTCGAGAACCGGCTCGACCTCGCTGCGCGCAAGCAGGGACTCGCGCTGCGCGGCGATGCGTGCGCGATTGAGATAGGATTGCACCTGGGTCTGCATCGCCTCGGCCTGGGAGCGCACCAGATCGGACTGCACCTTTTCCCCCAATCGGGATTCGTTGAGCAGCACGGCAATCGGCGTCTTCAGCGAATGGGCAAGGTTGCCCACCTGCATACGCGCGCGTTCCACGATACGCCGGTTGCTTTCGATCAG
The DNA here is from genome assembly GCA_900469445.1 of Hyphomicrobiales bacterium. GTDB lineage: Bacteria > Pseudomonadota > Alphaproteobacteria > Rhizobiales > Rhizobiaceae > Neorhizobium. Next base: position 32,611 of record UBXM01000003.1, on the reverse strand, counting down.
CGCATTGATATCGTTGGCCAAGGGCATGATTTCGCGCGGAAATCGCCCCTCTAGACGCTCGACTTCGCCGCGCCGGACCCGCTCGAGTGCGCGACGCGCTCCCTTGAGCGGCAAAAAGCCGAACAGGATCGCCAGACCGTTGACGATCAGGCTGCCGAGCCCGAATACAGCAAGGGTGATATAGAGGTTGCGCGAAAAGCTGTGCACATCGTCTTCCACCACGGCCAGATTGCCGGAAACGCGAAACCGCGCGGCTCGCCCCTCGCCGTCGAGAACCACCTCGGTCTCGGCCACCAGGACATTGTTCCCGAAGGCATCATTGGTGCGGTAGAAGCGTTCGTAACGGTTGTTGAACGGCACGCTCAAAATGGTCGGCACCTTGATGTTCGAGGTTCCGAGCGAAGACGAGGAAAGCGGCGTCGCCGCGAATGTGCCGAGCGGCTCGATGATCCAGTACCAGCCGGTCTCCGGCTGCGAAAACCTGAGGTCGCCGAGCTGCGGATTGCCCGATAGCTTATTGTCCTCGCCGATCGTCATCGAGTTGATGACGTTGTAGAGCTGGGCGCGCAAGAGATCGGTAAAGGCCCGCTCGGATGATTGCCGGTAAAGCTGCGATATGACGATCGCGATCACCACCAGCGCCACGGCCGACCAGGCGGTTGCCAGAAGCAGCACGCGGGCGGTGAGTGACCGAAATCCTCCCATGCCCAAGCTCGGGGGCTGTTTTGGAAGACTATTGGGCATCGGCCGGCGCTTGCATCCGGTAGCCAAGCCCGCGCACCGTCTCGATCAGATCGCCGCCGATCTTCTTGCGCAGACGGCCGACAAAAACCTCGATCGTATTGCTGTCGCGGTCGAAATCCTGGTCATACATATGCTCGACCAGTTCGGTTCGCGATACGACCGTGCCCATGTGATGCATGAGATAGGAAAGCAGCCGGAATTCGTGAGAGGTCAGCTTCAAAGTCACGCCATCGACCGTCGCCTTCGACGCCTTGGTGTCGAGGCGGACCGGGCCGCAGACGATTTCCGAAGACGAGTGGCCGGCGGCACGGCGGATCAGCGCGCGCACCCGCGCCAGCACTTCCTCGACATGGAACGGCTTTGCCACATAGTCGTCGGCGCCGGCATCGATACCGGCCACCTTGTCGCTCCAGCGATCACGCGCGGTCAGCATCAGGACAGGCATGCCCTTGCCGTTCGAACGCCATTTCTCGACAACGGTGATACCGTCCATTTCCGGCAGGCCGATGTCGAGGATCACCGCATCATAGGGTTCCGTGTCACCGAGGAAATGGCCTTCCTCGCCGTCGAAGGCCGTGTCGACGACATAGCCGGATTCCTTCAGAGCATCCGAAAGCTGGCGATTGAGATTGACGTCGTCTTCGACCACGAGAATGCGCATGAACCGTCCCCTGCATAAAATCCTGCAAGTATCTAGCGCATCAACCCGAAAACCGCATCCGGTTTTCGGAATTTATAAGGCGCAGATGTCTAGTTTACTTGCTTACATCGGCACCCGGACGGTGACCTTGCGGGGCCGTTCGCTGCCGTTGCCCTGTACCAGGACGGTCACAATGCAGGTCTGGCCGTCCGAGGACGGTTGGGCAGAGAGAAGCTGTCCGCCCGTATCGCGAACGACGCGGGACGCAGCCGTGCCGCAGTCGCCGGCGACCAGAACGACATAGTTCTGTGCGGTCGCAGGCTCCCCAGCCAATGCTGCAAATGCAGTGCCGGCGGCCAAAATCGCAATGATCGGCAGTCGCGCCATGTTTACCTGTTTCCACTCAACCGACGATAAGGTCATGTCCAAAGCATGTTATGGATTATGTATCGAATGACGGCTGAATGGCAAATGAATGCTCTGTAATGCTAACCTTCAGGAAGGCCCGAACGGGGCTTTTCCACCAATCGAGCCCGTTGCGACGAGACGTCCGTAAAGCGCCAGAAGGCCGCCGGCAGCCCCCGTCAACGTGACCGCGATATCGGCCAGTTCCGCCTGGTCAGCTGCCCCAATCCCAGGCCAGCCAGTTGAAGAGCCGAGGCCGCGACCGCAATCAGCGCACCCCAGATCGTCTTCGACTGGTACCAGTTCTTGACCAAATCCATCCGTTCATCTCCTTGTTATCAAAGATTGATCACGGAACGCGCCGGAATGCCCAATGGCACGGTACGTCCCATCTGCCTGACCGTGAAATCGACGCGTTGCTGTCGCCCGCCGAAATCGGAAAGCTCGTTTTCTGCCGAATAGAGAAACGACGGTTCGGTCACTTCCACGCTTCTCACCACCAGTTCGCCTGCCATCAGATCGAGGCGGTAGCGCTCCTGCGGTTCGTCCATCGGGATCTCCGATGCGTCCCAGTTGTCGGCGTCGATACGGCCACGCCTCGTCCAGCGCATCGCGATGCCGCCATCGGCCCTTCGCTCGGCGAAAAGATGCACCGGCGCAAGCGGCGTTGCGGCCCGCACACCACCGGCGAAGACGAACGGCCCTACCCGCCCGCCACCCGCACCGAGGCTTTCGACCAGCCAGTTCAGCGACCGCCCGCGCTCCTCGCTTCCAAGCCCGAGAGACACCACCGCCTCATCCAGCACGACGCAGGGGCTTCCCGCCAAGGCTCCCAGGAGGCTCGCATCCTCCGTGCCCGAAAGTCCGCGCAACAGGCCGGAAAGCCGCCAGCGTTTCGGCGCGATCTCGCTTGCCGACAGAAAGCCGATGATTTCCCACACGCCGTTTAGCGCCTTCACCGCGATCCGGTTTTCGCCGGAGAGCACCGCCATTTCCGCAGCGGACGCCAGCCCGCCGAAATAAAGATCCAGTTCCAGCACATTCGCATGGTCGAACCGGCCCGATATGCCGGGAAGCAGCGGCGCGGACAAAGCCCCAATCCGCGCAGGACGATCGAGCGTCACACGCCTGCGATAACCTTCAGTGGTTGCCGATGACGCGATCGCCATCCGCCTCCAGGGCCGGCTGTACCCGGCCAAGCAGGCGAAGTCTTCGGGGTCGCCATCCGTCAGCCGCGGCAGGTCGATGAAATGCAGCACCGGCTGGAACGCATCCGACACGCCGCCGCCACCGGTATTGCGCCGGCCGGTCGTTGCCGGCGAACCGAATGGCGGCAGCGCCAGATGATGCCGCGCCTCGATCCGGCGCACCTCACCTTCCTCGATCCGCTCGATCACGAATGTGCCGTCCGGTCCGCCGACAAGGCTGATCGCGTCACCCGTCTCGATGCCCTGTTCGGCCGGCGAAATCGCAAAGCTCAGCACCCGCCGCGCGATACGGTTCGCCCGCAATGCGGCTTCCACCGCGCCAAGCGCCGTCTCCTCGGAAAGCGTCGCCGGCAAATCATAGCCCAAAACCCGGCGGCTTTCCGCCGCAACCGGCCGTGAGCGCACGCTTGCCTGCTCATAGTCCAGAACCGGGTTGTAGGAGGTCAGCACGGCTTCCGCGGGAAAGTCGGCATCATGCCCCCGGTTCTCCGTCCAAAACGGTTCGCCCTCGATATCGGCCACGAGCGCAATCTCATGCGGCGCAAGGCTCGATCCGAGCCGTGAGCGAAATCTGATCAGACCCGCATCCTCGACTGCATCGATCTGAAAAGCCTCCATCAATGGCTCGATCAAGGTCCGCGCCGAGGTCAGGTCGGCCTGGACATAACCGGTCAGATCACCACTCACCGCCGAGACATCGAAATCCTCGACGCCATGATCGGTCAGGATCGCCGCAATCACATCAGCCAGCGTCGTGCCGCCAAGCCGCCCATTCAGCCAGTGACCGGTTCGCCAGTTGCCGCCATCACTCCATATGGAAAGATCATCAGGGAAGGCAGGCGACGGTCGCGCATCCCAGGTCCAGACGAAGACATGCCCCGCATCCACCATCCCGCCGGGCGCATTCCCGCCCTGCCAGTGGCCATGATGCGCCTCGAGAAACCGCCTCTGCTGGCTGTCGGCCCTGCCGCCGGACGAGAAGTGAGGAAGATTGCTTTCCGCCGATTTCGGATCGACGAAGACATTCGGCTGATTGGCACCCTTATCCACTGCCGGGCAGCCCAATTCGGTAAACCAGACCGGTTTCATCGCCGGTGCCCAAGCCGTCGACGTCACGCGCTCCGCACCGTCCACCCGGTCGAAATGCCGGTTCACCCACCAGTTTTCGATATCCTTGTAACGAAACACCCAGGGCTTGCCCGCCAGCCCGTCGGTGATCAGGGAGCGTTTGCGGTTCAGCCGGTCGATATCGCTGGCATAATACCAATGATACCCCTCGCCCGCCGCGATCTGCCCCGTCATCGCCGCCGCATCATCACACGAAGCAAAGCCATCCGGATTGCCTGCCATGAGATCGTCATCGCGCCAGTCCGAGAGCGGCATGTAATTGTCGATGCCGACCGCATCGATATGCGCAGAGGCCCAGAGCGGATCGAGATGGAAGAACACATCTCTCGATCCGTCCTGCGGATGGTAACCGAAATATTCGCTCCAGTCGGCACCATAGGTGATCTTCGTCGCGGCCCCGACCCTCGCCCTGACATCCCCGGCAAGCTCGACCAGCTCCTCGACAAAGGGAAAGCGATCCGCGTCATCCCGCAATTGCGTCAGCCCGCGCAGTTCCGAACCGATGATGAAACCATCGACACCACCGGCATCCCCGACCAGACCGGCATAATGCAGCACCATGCGGCGATAGCCCTCCGCTCTACCCGCGAAGGCCTCTACCTGTCCGCGTGCGGCAGACGTCCTGTCCACCGTGCCAATCTGCCCCGGTGCAGGATGACAGGTGATCCGCCCGCGCCAAGGATAGGCCGCCTGCTCGCCACCACGATAGGGATCAGCAAGGCCGTTGCCCGGCGGGATATCCATCATCACGAACGGATAGAGATAGACCTTCAGCCCCCGCGCCTTCAGATCGGTGATCGCCGCCCTGACGCTCGCGTCGCTCGGCGTGCCGCCATAGGCAGGCCCGCCATCCTTCAAGCTTACCAGATGTGCCCCGCCACGGCCGATCCCGGCAACCGACCACGGATCGCTTTCGTCCCGCCGCGCCTCGACCTCGACACCCGGCACGATTCGGCAATCTCCGGCGCGCAGATCCGTACCGAACCAGGAAACCACCAGCGCCACCCGTTCGACGTTCGGGCAGAGCGCCTGAAGTTCGTCGATCGACGCCTGCCAGTCGGTCAAGGCCGTGGTCGTATGCCGGTTGATGATCCGCCCGCTGCCCTCACCCGTCTTTTCCGTAACCTGGCGCGTCTGATATCCATGCTCGGTCGCGCCCGGAATGATCGTCACCGCCCGGATTTGGCCCTCCAGCTTTCCGACCGGCCGCAGCACCTCGAATTGCAGGAGCGGGATGCGATTGCCGAACACATCGAGCGGCAGCCGTTCGAAAACCACATAGGCCAGCCCGCGATAAGCCGGCGCCAGTCCTTCACCCTGTTTCGCCTCGATCAGCGGATCGGGCAATTGCTCTTCGTCGCCACGATAGACGCGCATCTCGATCGCCGTCAGGTCGATCTCGCGCCCATCGGCCCAGACACGCCTGACTGCCGCGATCGGCCCCTCGCACAACCCGATGGCGAAATTGGCGAAATACCGAAAGGTCTCCACCCGCGGCCCCGTCGCCTTTCCGCCGGTGCGTTCGCGCGTTACCTCCTCCTCGAAACGCGTCGCCCAGATCAGCGTGCCGCCGATCCGCGCCGTCCCGTAAAGCCGGTTGATAGCGGTCCCCTCATCGGCACCCGGAATACGCGCCGTCCCGAGCCTCGCGCCGGAAATCGTCCGGCTTCCGTTGATCAGAGCCCGATCGACGACGCTACCCGCCAGAGCCCCCGCAGCCCGACCGACAATGGCGCCGATCGGCCCGAAGACACCGCCGAGTGCGGCCCCCGCCGCCTGGAAAAGAAGAGTGGCCATAAGCTCTCCCCACGCAACGAGCCTCACGGCTGGATGCGCGTTAAAATTGTGATAGCGTGTGGATGTTTGAAGGCAAAAGCAGGAAGCGCCGGGGGTAACCCGGCGCATCGGTGAAGATAGGCTACACCGACTTCGGCAGGAGCCCTGCTTTCAAACCTGGAGGTGATGTTATGAGGCTCAAGCCGATTAGCATTACACTTATCTGGAAAGTGACCCGGACAGGCTGGTCTATAGCCGTCCGGGTACAATTCGCTAGGTAAGCCACGGTGGGCGGGGCTGCAACCTCGCTCACCACTCCAGAAACATACGTCAATCCGTCGACATTTTCAATCAACCCGCGCGGCCGGAAAACGATGCACGGCGGCAACCCGCCGCTTCCACGAAGGCACCAGAGCCGAACGCGTCACCGCCGCCTGCTCATAGGCATGGATGAAATGCGCCGGCCCGACAAGAATACCCGCATGCTTGGCCGCACAATCCGGCCGCCAGCGAAACAGCAACAGATCCCCCGGCATAGCCTCGGCAAACGCCACCGGCGGTCCAAACAGCCGCAGTGCCGCCTGCATCAGCCGATCTTCACCGCCCCGCTCCGCCCAATCGGGCGCATAGGGCGGCACGACTTCCGGCTCCGTGCCATAAAGCGCGCACCAGATACCGCGGATCAGCCCGATACAGTCACAGCCCACGCCTTTCGTTGCGCCCTGATGCCGGTAAGGCGTGCCGATCCAGCTTTCAGCCAGCGCGACGATCCGCTCTCCCGTGCCGTTCATTCGAAGATCGGGCCGCCGTTATGGACCCGCTCCCCGTCCGCATAGGAATAGGCAAAATCGGCGCCCGGCACATGCGGGAAGCCGCGAAAATTCAGCTGATTGGCAAAACGCTGCCGGCATGTGCCAAAGGTCTTGTCGCAACCGGCCGTCACCACGAATGCCCTGCCCGGCTCGATATCCTCCTCCAGCGGAAGCCAGAGCGACAGGACCACCGTCCCGTCGGTCCGTTTCTCGTGACCATCCACCTCGGCGGATAGGCCACCGGAAAACACGATCCGCCCCTGCCGGAAAAATCCGTCTGCGAAACCCGCCAGCCCCGAAACCCTCAACCGGCCGCGATCGATCATCTCGACCACCGCTCCCTCGCCGCGCCAGGCCGACAAGTTCACCCGGCACCGGCCATCGCCAAGGCTCGCATCACAACGGCGATTGTAAAGCCTGCCCTGCGGCTGGTTCAGCCGATGCGCCAGACTGCGCAACTCGGCACGAAACTGTCCGCCGGCACGCATCACCTCGCCGATCTCGCGGATATTGAGCCGCATGTTCTGTTCGGGCGCTGCCCAGTTGACGAGAAACAGCTCGACCCGCGCGCCGTCATAACGCCCGGCTGCCAGATCGGCCTCATCGATCGCAACGCTCGAAAACCCGCCCGCCACCTCACCGGCTTCAGCGCCCAGACCCGAAGCCTGCTCGTTTTCGCTTGCCGCAAAGCCGCTTGCGGCAAGAAAATCCGTACCGTCAAAACCGAGATCGCGGTCATGGTCGGTAAACCCGATCACCACACCGTCGCGCCGCGTCACGCGCCAGCAATGGCACGTCGTCGTCGCCTCCCCATCCAGATGCGCCTTCAGCGCCTGCGGGATCGTCCTCATGCCAGTATCTCCGTCAGCGGAATGGTCGGAATACGCCCGGCGTCGAAATGCGCGAGATTGACGTCGATCCGGTCGATATCGAAACGCACCGGCACGTCGAATTCATATCCGGCCTCGACCAGCGCCCCGGCTTCAGGCACATGGCCAGCCGCGAAGCTGACGATGCCGGTCGTCACCTCCACCGAATAGGCCGTTTTCGCCACCGCCACACCATCCACAGAGACCAGCACCGTTCCCGGTACCGGCCTGGTTATCCGCCGCGTCCAGCCGCCACCGGCATCCCGATAGGCTTTTACAAGCGGGAACGAAGCGTTCGTCCCATCACCGGTGCCGATCACCTGATCCGTCGCCGAAACCGTCCCACCCGGCGGACACGAGGCCCAATCCACCGGATCGCGAAACCGGAACCCGTAAAGCTGGCCCCGGCGCGCCTCGAAAAACTCCAGCACCGCATAAAGATCGGCAAGCGACCGGATCCCCGATCCGGCATCGTAACTGCGCCGGCTGTCGCGCCAGCGCTGGTTGCGCTGTTCGCGCCCATTCGACAGGTTGACGATATCGGTGCGCCTCACCGGCCCGCCGCTTGCCCCAAGCGCCACCCGCAAGGGAAAACGCACCTCGTGAAACCCGCTCATGCCGCCTTCTCCCACAGCCCGCTTAAAGTCCCCTGCGGCCGCGCATGACACTGCGCGCCAGCATGGCCGAAACCTGCCCCTCGCTCTTGCGGAAGCTTGCCGCATCGGTCGCCGTCACGTTGAAGACGATCTGCGGCATTCCCCCGCCGCCGCCAGCCGAAGCCACGCCGAGCGAGCCATCCGCCCCACGCTTGAGCGGCAGGATTGCCTCCGCCCCCGCCTCGCCCATCAGACCCGTGCCGCCATTCATCGGAAAATAGCTCGGCGCCCGCACCACGCCGCCATCGGCAAAGGGCGTCACCGAACCGATCAGCGATCCCACCGCATTGCCGAGCAGCCCTTCCAGCGGCTTCAGACCGGCTGCAAGCGTGATGTCCACCAGCCGGTTTCCCAACCCGCGCAACACATCCTCAAGCCCCTTGCCGCCGCTCGTCGCCGACCGCATGGCCCCGGTCAGCGCCGCCCCGAACCGCTGCGACCGCGCCTCCAGATCCGCCATCACATCCGACAGCGCCTCGGCACCGGAAAGCGTTGCGGACATGTTCGTATCGTCGTTTTCCATCATTGTTCTCCGTGAGCCTCAGCCCCTCATCCGCCTGCATCGTTCGGCAACCTCCTCTGCGAGGATATGCCCGCGCCCGCCCCTCATCCGCCTGCCGGCACCTTCTTCCCGCAGGCGGGGAGAAGGACGCGAGCCGCAACCGTCTGCATCCCTCTCGACTTCCGAGCGTGGCACGTCCCCTCTCCCCGTCAGAACGGGGAGAGGGCTAGGGTGAGGGGCAAGCCTCCTCAACGCTCATTCGTCGATCCGGAAACGCCCGCATCAACGCCTCCAGCTCGCCCCTCCCGGTCCCGATCGCGCGCGGCCTCGCACCGCCACTCATCAGAAAGAACTCGACCGGCGTCAGCGCCCAGAAATCCTTCGGCGGAAGCCGCAGCAGGCAGAGGCCGACATGCATGACGACATCCCAGGGAAACGGCGTTGCCGCCCCACCCCTGCCGTCGCGCCCATCCTCGCCTGCCGCGGCACTCAAGGGTTTGGTGAAATCGCCTCCCCGCGCCCCGCAAAGGTTGCCGTCAACAGATCGCCGACGATGCCGGCATAGGTGGCGATCCCGCCCTCGACGCTCATCGCCGCCACCTCGTCGTCGGAAATCAGATTGCCGCCGCCGCGCAGGCCAGCGCCGATGATGCGGATCATGTCGGCAGCCCTCAGCCCGCCGGAGGAAAAACGAGCCGCCAGCCCGCTCAGGTCGTCCGCCGCAAACGCCGCCTCCAGTTCCGCCAGCGCTCCGAGCGTCAGGCAGAGGATACGGCGCTCGCCGTCCATCACCGCCTCCACCTCGCCGCGCCGCCGGTTGGCGCGACCGCCGTTACCAACAGCCCCCACCATCACAGCTCTCCGAATACGAGCGCGCCCGCCGATTCCAGCGCCAGCTCGAACCGCACCTCGCCATTGTGCTCGCCGGAATATTCCAGCGCCGTCACCTGGAACGGCCCGGTAATGATGCCGAAGCCCGGAAGGATCACCTGCCAGTTCAATATCGACGAAGCAAAGAAGGCGGCGCGCACCTTCTCGTCGCTTACCTGGTCCTTGAAGATGCCGGCACCGGTCAGCGATGCCCGCTGCACGCCCGCGCCGCCCAGCAATTCCCGCCAGCGCCCGACGCTTTCGGCATCCGTCACATCCACGGTTTCCGCGTTGAAGGCCAGTCGCCGCGACCGCAGCCCCGCGACGGTCATGAACGTCCCACCTTCATCGACCTTCAAAAGCAGGTCCCTGCCCTTCTGCGCTGTCATGCTCGCATTCCTTCCCGATTGGATTTTCTTGGTCGTGCTTCTTCACGCATCTTCGTCAGGGCCACTTCTCCACCGCCACCCGACCTGCTACAGCCGAGACCTGCCTGCCCTGTCCGTGGTGATGTTTCCGCCCATGAGCTTTTCCCTCCGCTCGGCCCAGACTGTGGGTGTCCTTGCCGTCACACAGCTGATCGGCTGGGGCACGACCTTCGAATCCGTCGGTGTGCTCGGCCGCAGGCTGGCGCCCGATCTCGGGCTTGCAAACGAGATCGTCTTTGCCGGGCTTTCGGTGATGATGCTGGTCAGCGCGCTGCTGAGCCCGCTCGTCGGACGGTTACTCGACCGCCACGGCGCGGCCCGCGTCATGGCTGCGGGTTCGCTGTTCTTCGCCGGCGGCCTCATCCTTCTGGCAAGCGCCACCGGCATCGTCACCTATGCGGCGTCGTGGATCATTCTCGGCTTCGGCGGCGCCTTTGTCCTGTCGGCTCCCGCCTATACCGCCGTTGTCGAACGCGAAGGCATAGACGGCAAACGCACCATCGCCATCCTCATGCTGTTCACCGGCCTTTCGGCGACGATCTTCTGGCCGCTGCTGAGCCTGTCTTCGGACATGATCGGCTGGCGCACGACCCTGTTTCTGGCGGCAGCACTGCATGCCTTCGTCTGCATGCCGCTCTATCTCTTCTGCCTGCCAAAACCGATCGAATACGCCCCGAGCGATACGACGGCAGACCTTGCGCCGGTGCCGCTGACAGCCCGTGACAAAAAGCTCGCATTCCTCCTGGTGGCGATGACCGCCGCCATCGCCTCCTTCGTCACCTTCGGCCTGTCGCCATCGCTTCTCGAAGTCCTGCATCAGGCCGGAGCCACGCCGGAATTCGCCCTGCAGCTTGCCGCTGCCCGCGGCGTGCTCGGCATTTCCGCCCGCGGCGTCGATATGCTGCTCGGCAAACGCGGCAACCCGTTCATCACCACGGTCACAGGCCTGAGCCTCATGCTCATCGCTTTCACCTGCCTGCTTGTCCTGCCGGCATCGAGCTACACGCTGTGGATCTTCATCGCATTTTACGGTTTCGGTTCGGGCATACTCGTGGTCGCCCGCGCTCTGCTGCCGCTGGCACTCTTTTCGCCGCGCGAATACGGCCGTCAGGCAACCCGCCTCGCCCTGCCCCAGAACATCGCCAATGCCGCAGCCCCGATCATCTTCACCGCCCTGATCGACCGCACCGGCACGGCGACCGCACTCATCGCAGCGGTCTTGCTTGCATCCATCGCACTCGTCTCGATCATCATGCTGATCTCGCTGGTTCGGAAGGCCAATGCGGGAACGCAACTCATTCCGTCACGGCCCTGAACCTTATCTCGGCGAGATAATATTTCGTTTTCAGCTCCCGCCGCGTCCGCATCCCGGTCCGCAGAAGGCTCACCAGCACCGCGCCCTGCAGCACCAGCGAAACATTATCGAGCAGTGCCGTCACCTTCGCCGCGATCTCCAGCGCCTGACGCCGCCCGTCACCCTCCGACCAGATTTGCAGCGCCAGGAAATGCTCCTCGCCGACCTCGCTCACGGTGGAAAGGTCGCGGGTCTCCATCTCGCCGATCACGATCCCCGGCAATTTCGGCCGCGCCAACAGCCGGTCGGAGATAGCGTCCACCCCGACCAGAGCCGTCAGACCGGCATCACCGGCGAGCCTTGCATGGATCGCCTGCAGCAATGCGTTGGCAGCACTCATCGGGCCTCCTCCTCGCACAGGCATGTGAGGTAACGGCTGGTCTCGTCCGGATCCTGCACCAGCTTGACGATAAACAGCCGCGCGCCCTTGCGAAACCGCTGCCCAGCAGCGACATCCTCACGAAAGCGCAGCCAGATACGATGCGTCATCGTCCCGATCTGCGCACCGGCCCTTTCGGCCAGCACCGAAGACACAGGCTCGACCTTCGCCCACATGGCGGCGATCTCGGTCCAGGTCAGCACCGCGCCGCCCTGCCCGTCCGGCTCGCTCACCGGCGTCTCCAGCACAAGCCGCGCCGTCATCTGGCCGGGATCGAAAAACGTGACCATCACAGCCTCCGCATCCGAAACGGCGCAATCAGCCGTTCATAACCGTCGGGAATACCGGCCGGCTGCTGCTCGGCAGAGATCACCCCGCGGAAGGCGAACATGTGGCCGATCTGGATCAGCATCGCGCGTTTCAGCGTGTCCGGCACGTCCGTCCCGGCCTCGCCATAACCGGCTGAAAAATCGATCTCGATACCGTTGACCGTGCGTCCGGTGACGGGCGTGTGTTTCAGCCACAGCCGCGCCGGTCGCCCCGCGCCATCGAGCAGATGATCTTCAAGCGAGACCTGAACCGGCGCGCCGCCGAGACCATAAACCCGAACGGACTGAATCACTTGCACGGGAGACCTGAAGAGACGGATCACCCCGTCCCTCGGCCAGCGATCGAGATAAAGCCGCCAGCTTTGCGTGATCAGGCACAGGCCAGTCTCACGCTCCAGAAACTGCCGGGCGGTCCTGATGAGCGACAAGAGAAGCACATCCTCCTCCGCCCCATCGAGACGCAAATGCGCCTTCACCTCGGCAAGCGTCAACGGCTCCGCGGAAGGCGGAGTGATCAGTGCATAGGTCATCGGGAGTCCTTTGATGGATAAAAAACCCCTCATCCGCCTACCGGCACCTTCTCCCCGCTTGCGGGGAGAAGGGCGCAAGCAGCAAGCTCTCCGTTCCCCGCTAACGTTGAGCAAGGCACGTCCCCTCTCCCCGTCATGACGGGGAGAGGGTTAGGGTGAGGGGCAGACTTTGATCGGGATGGAGCAGAAAGCACCGTCAGCTCACCGCAAACTTCACCAGCTTGATCGCCTCGAAATTCTGCACCCCGCCGCCGACGCGTTTGGTGGTGTAGAACAGCACATAGGGCTTGGCCGAATAGGGATCACGCAGGATGCGCACCCCTGCCCGGTCGACGACGAGATAACCGGAGCGGAAATCGCCGAACGCGATCGACAGGGACCCCGCCGCCACATCCGGCATCTCTTCGGCTTCCGCCACCGGAAAGCCCATCAGGGTCGCCGCCTGACCGGCCGATGCCGGCGGGCGCCACATATAATTGCCGTCGGCATCCTTGAATTTGCGGATATCGGCCTGAACCTTGCGGTTCAGCATGAAGGTGCCGTTCTGCCGGTGCCCCGCCTTCAGCGCATAGATCAGATCGACCAGCGTGTCGGCCGGACCGGTGGATTTCCAGGCGCCTGCGGCCCCGGTCGCGATATAACCGAGATTGCCCCAGGTCCAGGCACTGTCGGCCACGGCCGCATAGCTGAGAAAGCCCTTGGGCTTGTTGATACCGTCGCCGCGAATGAAGGCGTCGCCTTCCTGCTCGGCAAAAACGATATCCACCTCGCCGGCGATCCAGGCCTCGATATCGACCGCCGCATCATCCAGCAGCGCCTGGGTGGCCGCCGGCATGGCATAGAGTTCCATGGTCGGGAAAGAGAGTTCGGCCAGCTGCGGCGCATTGGTCTGCGGCCGGGCCGCCGTCTCCGCCACCCAGCCGGTGGCAAGCCCGGTCGTCGCGAACGGCTTCTTCAGCACGGCGGTCGAAACGGTGCGCACGGTCGAGAGCGCCCGCATCGGCGACACGACGGAAATCCGACGGCCGATTTCGCTATCGGTCTCGTCCGGAACCAGATAACCGCCATCGGCCCCGACGCCCACCGACATCGCCTTGGCTTCCAGCTCGCGCAGGCCCGCCTCGTCACCGCGGCGAACATAGGCATCGAAGGCCGCCTTGTGTTCCACCGCCTCCGGCGAAAGCTCGTCACGTCCGCTGCGGAACGATCCGAGCTGCGGCCGCGCCTTCTTCAGCACCAGCTGGTCCATGACCTTCTTCTGGTCGTCCATCGCCCGGTTGATGCGGTCCAGCTTGTCGCGGGTCACCACATCCGATGTCAGCTTCTGCTCGATCTCGCCGAGCCTGCGGTCGTTGACATCCTTGAAGGCCTCGAATGCCTCCATGAACTCGTCGAAGGCCGCCGTCATCGTTTCCGGCACCGCCTTCACTTCCGGCGCCACTTTCATCATCGCATCCGTCATATCGATTTTCCCTTCAGACTGGAGCTCCACATCATCTTCGCCGCCCGCCGCATCTGGCGGACGAGTTCGGTTTCCCGGTCGCGGAAGAACCGGGCATGCTTGACGTCGGAAACCCTGGCCGATGGCAGCATCGGAAAGGTCACGACGGAAATTTCCCACAGATCGGCTTCGAGAATGCGCCGCACGCCGGTCTTGGCATCGGTGCGCGCCTTGACGGTGCGAAAGCCGATCGACAGCCCGTCCAGCGCGCCGGATTTCATCAGCGAAAACACTTCGCGCGAGCGCCCGACACCAGGTGCAAGAACGCCCTCGACATAAAGCCCGCGGGCATCCTCGCGGATCGTCTTCCAGGCGCCGATCGGCTCGTTCGGGTCGTGCTGGTAAAGCATCCGCACCCCCGGCGCGCCACGGGCGACAAGCGAATTCAGAAACGCCCCGCGCTCGATCTTGTCCTGGCCGAGATCGACCTCGCCGAAGACGCTGGCATAACCGGAAAAGGTCCCGTCACCGGTAATGCCAGCCAGTTCCAGATTGGCGAATTTGCGCGCCGTCGGACGATGTGCCGGGCGCGCCGGAACAGGCATGGGGGCGCGTCGCCCGCGGTCAGCGTGCATGAAAATCTCCTGCAAATGAATTGAAGCTGCCCCTTTGCAGGGCATGGGGATTGAGCCGCGACCCGCGTCGCGATATCCTGCCATTGGCCGCCCTTGAATGGAGGACGACATGCAGATGCTATTTTTGATCGCACTCGGCATCGTATCCGGCACCGCCCTGATCGCAGGAGCGATCCGGCTGGCCGTTTATCCGCCGGCAATGTTCAAGAAGCCACTGATGGCGGCAGCGCTCGACAGGCCGGATCAATCCGATGGCAGCGCCGTTCTGGTCACCGGCAGCGATACCGGCGGTGGCGGCGGTCACTGCTGAACATCAGCGCCGCTCGCCATATCGCTCCGCCACCCGCGACAGCGCCCCCAGCACCCACCAGGCGCTAAGGCTCGCCGCAGCCGACCCCGCCAGCATCGTCTCAGGCCCCGACAACATGCCGGAAAGCCCGAGCCTTTCCGCCAGCCACAATCCCGTCGGCCCGCCAAAGATCAAACCGCAGGTCATGCCGGTCAGGAACCGGCTCGCCGCCTCGCGCCTGCTTTTCGGCAGAAGATAGATCAGCGACACTCCGGCACCGGCAAACGCCCCCGCCGTCTTCGCCGCCCAGACGCCAAACATCGCGCCCGGATCCTGTCCAAGGTCAGCCATTGTTAATTCCTTGTCGGTTAGTGGAGAAGGAAACATGCCAAGACCGAGGTCGCATATCTGCGACACAGCGCGGGCTCACCGCATAGCAAGGCTACTGCGGTATCATGTTGCCGCTCTCGAGTGCGCGAATTTCCCAGCATGCAGAATCACTTGGCGCGCAACCTTGAGAAGTTGAGTCCGGGATTTCGAAAGTTGAGTGAAGGCAGTTCGTCCAAAGAGTTTTCTGCCCTTTGTGCCCACCCGCATCACTCGAATGCGTCGTCATCATCCTTTTCGAGATCGGCTGGCCCTTGCCTGCCGTGCATGACCGAAATGATCATGATGCGATCGGCCTGAACCACGTAGTCCAGATGATAGGGCGCCGAAACGAAACGGCGCACATTCTCAGCCGGTGCGACAACCACACCGACATGAGGATGGTCGCCGATCAGGCGTGCCGCTTTCTTGATCTGGTCCGAAAATGCCACTGCCGTGCGTCTGCCGAACTGGGCCAAATAATACCGCTCCCTCTCGACATAGCGTATTGCTTCCTGAGAGAACCGGACCTTCATCAGGCGGCATCCTCCCGGTTAAGGCGATCGAGTTCCTCAAAAAACTCTTCCGCATCAACTGTACGACCAGCCTCTACATCCTCAAGCCCGCGACGAATGCTGAGCATTTCCGCTCCCTCCGCCATGAGGTAATATTTCAGCGCCCGCACAATCACCCAGCTGCGGCTGCGGTCTGCCGTTTCCGCGATCTTCTCGATATCGTCGAGAATGTCCTGCGGCACGCGCAGTGTGATCGGATCGGACAGAACCGGCTTCTCTGCGGTTTTCTTCTCAGCCATGACAGCCTCCAGATTTGTAATACGGCGTATTACAAACTACACCCGCAGCCGGTTTGCATCAATATCCCACCGCCTCGCGCTTTTCTTCGTCCGAGAGGAAATCCGCCGCCCCGACCCGCGCCCACAGCGCCTCCCGTTCGCTCGCAAGCCCGGCGATGCGGTCGAGATCCGGTTCCAGCCGCAGACCGTCGTAAGTTTCCGACAGCCAGGCGGAAAAGCTTGCGGCGGTGCGGGCGATCAGCGGCAGCACGGTCAGCCGGAAAAAGGCGCGGTTCGCCTCCTGATAATTGGCATAGGTATTGTCGCCCGGAATGCCGATCAGCATCGGCGGCACACCGAGCGCCAGGGCGATATCGCGGGCCGCGCCATTGCGGGCCTCGATGAAATCCATGTCCTTTGGCGAAAGCCCCATCGCCTTCCAGTCCAGCCCGCCTTCGAGCAGCAATGGCCGCCCGGCATTCACCGCGCCGGAATAGCCCGCCTCCAGCTCCTCCTTCAGCCGCTGATACTGGTCGGCGGAAAGGTTGCCGCCGTCCTTGGGCTGATAGACCAGCGCGCCGGAAGGCCGGGCCGAATTGTCGAGAAGAGCCTTGTTCCAGCCCGCCGCCGCATTGGAAAGATCGAGCGCCGCGCCCGCCGCCACAAGCGGCGAAAAACCAGAATGATCGTCGAGCGGATGAAACAGTTTCAGATGCAGAAGCGACAGCCGACCATCGTCCGCTTCCGCCGCCAGCCGGCGCGTGCCCCCTCCGGCGCGGTAATCATATCCCGCCACCCAGCCGTCGCGCCCCTCGACGACGCTGACCCGGTCGGGCCGCAAGAGGTGCAGTTCGCGCAGAACACCACCGATCATCAACGGCTCGACATAGGCATTGCCGGATAAAAGCAGATGCCCGTACAGCGCCTCGAAAAAATCCGGCCCACCCTGCCGCCCGTTCGGCCGCGCCAGGAGCGCCAGCGCCGGATGATCGGCCATCTCCGCCGTCCCCTCATAGGCAAGCCAGGGCACTGCGGCAGCCGCCTCCGCCACCATCCGCATCGCCCGATAGGCCACCGGGTTCCTCATGAAACCCGCCCGCGCCAGAGCCGCATAGGACCGGCCCGACCAATGCGCCGCCCCCTCGCCTGAAATCACGGCAAAGGCCGAAGCGACACCCGCCGCCATCTTCACCTCCGCTTCCGGCCGGGCACCTGCCCCGCCTTCCAGACCTGCAGACACGGCTTTGCCTTCCCCCGTGGAAAACCACGGCAGGCGAAAAGGAGATTTCATTGTGATGGTCCCTTGTTGGGTAAAGACCCGCCCTATTTGAGCGGCGTCTTCACCGCCTTGTCGGTGTCATAGTCCGCGGCGATGCGCACTTCGCGGATCGGCCGCACGGTCTGCGTCGATTTCTGGTAGATCGGATGTGCCTTGTAGGCCGCCAGCGCCGCCTCGTCCTCGAACTCGCCATAAACGATGAAGTCGACATCCGTACCCCACTGGTCGGTCTTCACATTGGTGCCGATTTCCAGGAGCGTTGCATGCGGGTTTGCGGTCAGCATCGAAAGCCCGGCCTGAACCTCTTCCAGATTTTCCGGCGTGGCCGTGAAAAACACGATATGGCGTATCATCGAAACTCCGCAGAACCTTCATTCAAACCAGAGGCCTGCTAACACGCGCCCCGGCCCGCATCAATGCGCGTCGGCAAAGCCCGCCGGAATGCCCCGGCATATCCCGCCACCAGTTCCGCCCGGTCGGTGCCGTTGATGATCTTTCGCGCGCCGATCCAGTCCGCCCTGCCGTTGCCGAAATGATCGCCAAGCCCGCGTCCGGTAAATGTGCCCGTCCGCATGCCGTGAATGAGGATCGAAACGGCGACCTGCATCTCCATGGCACGTGCCGGCTCGGACACGAGGTCCACCCCGGTCAGCGCCGACATCGCCTCGTAATTTCGCCGATGCGTCAACTGCACGAAACCGCGGCCGAGCCAGGTCCGACCCTTTGCATCCGGCCGCCAATAGGGTGTCTTCACGGAGGAAAGCCGGCCCGCCGCAAAGGCCCGTTCCAGCCGGGCGATCGCCTCGGCATCGCTTGGCGCCAGCGTCTCGCGCACCGGCTGCATGGTCGCCGCGGTCTCGTGAAAGGCGGTGGCCAGCATATAGGCCAGCGCGTCATCGCCGCCCGCCGCCTCGCGGACCGACTCGGCCAACCCTGCCCAGCCGTCGAGAATGGCGTTCAGCCCTTCCACCGGATGTCCGCTCAGGCGTCCGGAAAACAGGCTTTTTCGAACCCTGTCGAAGAAAATACGACGTTCGGCTAGGCCATAAGTCTTATCCATTCACCACCGCCTCCACAGCTTTACGACTTTCAATCGGTTTAAGAAAACTAAATCGTTTTAACGGCTTAGAGGCCGATTTACTTTTGTCGCCGGCTATGGAACCAATATGGGCATGCGACGTTATGTCGACGCTTTTCCATGATGGTGCAGCGCAACAAAAAGGAGATCATGATGATGCCGCAGCCCGCACAGGCAGCCCCCTCCAATCCGATCCCGCAGGACGTCCTGGATCGCATGGAATCCGAATGGAAGCAGATGCAGGAAAACAAGTCCCGTCAGCCGAACCAGCGCTAAAATAATCACCGGGGGCCGACAGTCCCCGGACCTCCTCGCCGTGCGGATCATATCCCCCGCACCCGCGGCTCCCCCTGACCTTCAATCACCAATGCCGTCAGCGCCCAGACCAGCGCATCCAGCCGGTCGGGTGAACGGCCTGACGACAGTCCGTCCGGGCCGAAATCGCACATCTGGTCCTCCAGCTCGCGAAACCGTCCCGCATGGGCCACCCGCCCCTGCTCGTAGAGTGCGGCAACCGGTTCGGCACGGGTGAATTTTCCGCGTGTCGCTCTCACCATGGTGATCGGCAGCGCCACGTCGATGCTTCTGAGCATCGCCGCCACCATCTCGCCGCCCTGATTGACCTCGGCCACGATCCGGTCGGCGGCAAACCGTCGATAGGCCTTCACCACGGCTCCGGCCCATGCGGCGGGCGTCGCGCCCTCGACCGAACAATCCGCCAGAACCACAGCCCGGCCTTCCGGCTCCAGTCCCGCCACGACGATGCCGCAGCAGGAATTCGGTCCCATCCCTGCGGGCGGATCGACCGCCACGACAATCCGTCTCAGCGCCGGCACGACACGGATCACACAGGCCTCGATCTCGCCGCGCCGCCATAAAGCGTCCTCGCGGTCCTCGATCAACTCGCCGGCCAGTTCCTGCCGCCCCAGCCGCGTACCGCCATACCGGCGTTCCAGCGCCTCGATGAAACCCGGCGCCAGATTTTCGCGGTTATCGCCGGTAGCGATCCTGACAAGCCGCGTCGAAGGATCGGCGATCAGCCGTTTCAATACCGGCACCGGCCGCGGCGTCGTCGTCACCAGCTGCCGCGGATCGGTCCCGAGCCGCAGCCCGAACTGCAACATGTCGAAAGTCTCTTCCGCATGTTTCCACTTCCCGATCTCGTCGCACCAGGCGTAATGAAACTGCGGCCCGCGCAGCGCCTCGGGGTCTTCCGAGGAAAAAATCTGCGCCACCGCACCGTTCGGCCAGACAAGCCGGCGTCTCGAAATCTCGAAATCGGGAAAGTGCTTGCGTGCGATCCGGCAGATGCCGGAAACACCATCGATCATCACTTCCCGCGCATCGCCAAGCGTCTCGGCCACCAGCGCGATCCTGAGATCGGAGCGTTGGCCTTCCGACGCGAGCCTGTGCACCCATTCGGCCCCCGCCCGCGTCTTGCCCGACCCACGCCCGCCCATGATCAGCCATGTGCGCCAATCGCCCGACGGCGGCTTCTGCTCATCGCGACCGTTGATTTCCCACGCACGCAGATGCCCGATCTGAAATGCATCGAAAGGATCGACCGCCCGATCCGGCCCAGTCGGATCCTCTTGGCTTATCTCCCCCCTTGTGGGGGAGATATCCGGCAGGACAGAGGGGGGTGCCGCGCCAAGCCCGCCATCCCCGTTTTCATGCCCGGAAAGCCCGCTGCCCTCCTTCGTCATCTTCGAAGACATCTCCCCCTCAAGGGTGGAGATCGGGCCACAGGCATCGTCCTCGCTCACACACTTCAAACCGATTGCCCGGCTCAACTCAGCCGCAATCGCGCCGACTGGCGGCACCGGCTCATCGCGACCGTCGAAATCCCCATCCCGGCCAAGCCCCATTTGAAAAGCATCGAGAGCCTCTACCCTTCGATCCGGCCCAGGCGGGCCCGGCAAGTCGATCTCCCCCCTTGTGGGGGAGATGTCCGGCAGGACAGAGGGGGGTGCCGCGCAGAGCCCGCCATCCCCGTTTTCATGCCCGGAAAGGCCGCTGCCCTCCTGCGTCATCGTCGATGACGTCTCCCCCGCAAGGGCGGAGATTGGGCCGCATCCGCCGTCCTCGCCCGCTTGCCTCAAACCGATTGCCCGGCTCAGCTCAGCAGCAGTCGCTGCGGCGGATGCCTCCGTCTTGTGGGCCTGATTGATCGTGGCGAACCCCTGTTCCTTCTTCCGCGAAGCCTTCGCTGCCTTTTTCGAAAAGGATGCCACTGCCCTATGTTCCGTCCGCTGGCTCCTGCCCTTCATGCCCAGGTTCCGATAGGCTGGCGGGTGGGCCTGTAAGTTTCCATTCCTCGAACAGCCGAAGGGCTTTATCATTCGCCTTGTCCTCGATCATCCTGACGAAGCGCGCCTTCGCCTCCTCATAACCGCCCTCATCCGCCACCCGCTCGGCTTCGATCTGCCGGTCGCGCGCCAGCTGGCGCTGCAGGCTGTCGACCTTTTCCAGCGTGCGGACGATCAGGCTCATCGCATCGGTCGCAGCCTTCACATCGGCGCGGGCAAGCTTCTGGGCCGCCTCGTCGCCATCCGTCAGGGCCTTGGCGGCGCTTTCCCGCATCTGGCGAAATGTCGTAAACTGCGCCCGCATCTCGACCGTCATGTCGTTGAGCAGCCGGCGCAGTTCATCGCCTGCAGACGCCGCGGCATCCGCCGATTTGGTTTCCAGCGCGGCCCGCACCTCGCCCGCCAGTGCCGCATCCTCCATTGGCCTCTCGTCGCCATAGACGGAACGCTCCCGCCAGACGCCGAACATGGCTAGGTCGAATGTGTCGAATTCATCCATGGATTTCACCTCATCCGCGCAGGGCAGATCGGCCGCCAGCCTTGCTGGCTGCAGCATTCGTCCCGTATCGCGATGTCGGATTTAAGATGTCGGATTTAAATTAACTGGGCGGTCCACCCGGATATCAGGCGCAGCCTCTCGAAGTTCCTCACCACTCGGCGCAGCTCTTCGACTATGCCTGAACCCTATCAAAGCACCGTCACGCCGTCAAGGATTATTTTCCTATTACGGTATTTTTTCCTGAAACTGCCCGCCCGCAGCCATTCCTGCCGCCTCAACCTCTTGCGATCATGCAGCAATCGCTCATAGTGGCGGCCTGTTCGTGCCCGCCGGAGACTGTCATGCCCACCACTGCCCCCGCCTTTACCGGTCTTTCCGCCTTCCCGCTGACACCCGCAGATGAAGCGGGCCGCGTCGATACCGATGCGCTGCAGCGGCTTCTCGGCCGTATCGTTGAGGCGAAGGCGGATTCGATCGGGCTTCTCGGCAGCACCGGCATCTATATGTATCTTTCCCGCGAGGAACGCCGCCGGGCGGTGGCGGCGGCTGTCGAATGCGTCGGCGGCAAGATCCCGCTGATCGTCGGTATCGGCACGCTGCGCACCGATGATGCGCAGGCGCTTGCCAGAGACGCGGCAGCCGCCGGCGCCCAGGCGCTGCTGCTGGCGCCGGTCTCCTACACACCTCTCACCGAGGAAGAGGCCTTCCGGCATTTCGAAGCGGTTGCCGGCGCGACCGACCTGCCGCTGGCGATCTACAACAATCCGTCGACCACACATTTCTCCTTCAGCGAGGCCCTCATCCAGCGTCTTGCGGGCCTTGCCAATATCAGCGCGGTGAAGATGCCGCTGCCGAAGGGCGACGACTTTACCGGCGAGATCGCCCGCCTGAGATCCGTCACACCTGCCAATTTTGCCGTCGGATATAGCGGTGACTGGGAATGCGGCAGGGCGCTGCTTTGCGGTGCAGACTGCTGGTACAGCGTCGTTGCCGGCCTGTTTCCCAAACCCGCACTGGCGCTCACGCGCGCGGCGATGAGTGGCGACGCCCCGGAAGTCGCCCGTCTCGATGCGCTGTTCCAGCCGCTGTGGCAGTTGTTCAAGGCGCATGGCAGCCTGCGGATCGTTTATGCCGCAGCAAGCCTGCTCGGCATCACCACGGCCCAACCACCCCGCCCGCTCCTGCCGCCCGGGCCCGAGGTCATGCCGGCGATCGAGGCCGCCATTGCCGCGCTGAAGGGCTGATATCATGGACGCCATCATCTACCACAACCCGGCCTGCGGCACCTCGCGCAACACGCTTGCCATGATCCGCAATGCCGGGATCGAACCGCGTGTCATCGAATATCTGAAGACACCGCCATCGCGGGCAGAGCTTATCGGCATGATCGCCGATGCGGGCCTCACGGCGCGTCAGGCGATCCGCGAAAAGGGCACGCCCTATGCCGAACTCGGGCTCGACGATCCGACCCTGCCGGATGACGTGCTGATCGATGCCATGCTGGCAAATCCGATCCTGATCAACCGGCCCTTCGTCACCACGCCGCTCGGCACAAGGCTCACCCGGCCTTCCGAGCTAGTTCTCGACATCCTGCCCGACAGCCATAAAGGCCCGTTTGCCAAGGAAGACGGCGAGCCGGTTATCGATGCAGACGGTCGGCGGATCGTCTAGATCCTCACGTCCCGCAAAACGTCCGCGTCACCCGCTCGTCTGGTGTCGGCGGGGTCATATAATCGGCAAATTCCGGCCGCTCCTCATAGGGCTTTTCCAGCGCCTGGAGCAGCCGTTCGAAGAAGGAGAAATCGCCGTAATTGGCGGCAGAAATCGCCTCCTGAATACGGTGGTTACGCGGAATGACCGCCGGATTGACGGCATGCATCGCGTCTGCCCTGCCGGCATCGGCTTCACCCTCCTGCGCCAGCCGCTCACGCCATGACTTGAGCCATTCCGCCGCCTTTGACGGATCGGAAAACTGCGCCAGAAACCGTTCGTCCGCTCCGTCCGCCGCATCCGCCAAACCACGGAAAACAAGCGTGAAATCGGCCTCCGCCTCCTGCATCACGGAGAGCAGGTTCTGCACCAGTTCGCCGTCACCATCGACCTCGGTCTGTAATCCCAGCTTGGCGCGGAAAACCGCGATCCAGGCGGTCTGGAACCGCTCACCGAATTCCTTCAGCACGGTGTTTGCAACATCCACCGCCTTGTCCTGATCCTCGTCGATGACCGGCAGCAGGCATTCCGCCAGCCTTGCGATATTCCATTGGCCGATGCCCGGCTGGTTGCGATAGGCGTAACGGCCGCCATGGTCGATCGAGGAAAACACCTTCATCTGGTGATATTCGTCGAGAAAGGCGCAAGGGCCAAAATCTATCGTTTCGCCCGATATCGTCATGTTGTCGGTGTTCATCACACCATGGACGAAACCAACGCCGAGCCAGCGGGCAATCAGCTCCGCTTGCCGGAATGCGACGGCCTGCAGCAGTGCCGCATAACGGTTTTCCGCCGTCTTCAATTCGGGATAATGCCTGTCGATGACATAATCGGCGAGCGCCTTGATACCGTCATTGTCGCCGCGTGCGGCGAAGAACTGGAAGGTGCCGACCCGCACATGGCTTGCCGCGACGCGGACGAAGACCGCCCCCTGCTCCACCGTCTCGCGATAGACCTGCTCGCCGGTCGCAACAGCCGCCAGCGCCCGGGTGGCCGGAATGCCGAGCGCCGCCATGGCCTCGGAAACCACATATTCCCGCAGCACCGGCCCGAGTGCCGCGCGACCATCGCCACGCCGCGAAAACGGGGTCGGGCCTGCGCCCTTCAGCTGGATATCCCGGCGCATACCATGTTCGTCGATCACCTCGCCGAGCAGGATCGCCCTTCCGTCGCCAAGCTGCGGCACGAAATTGCCGAACTGATGGCCGGCATAGGCCATGGCAAGCGGCGTTGCCCCCTGCGGCACGACATTGCCGGCAAGCGTCGCCGCAAGCCGGTCGGGATCCGACAGATCGACCTCGATGCGAAGCTCGCCTGCCAGCTTCTCATTGAACTTCAGAAGCTTTGGCCCCTCGACCGGCTCGGGATAAACCGAGGCGTAAAACCGGTCGGGCAATCGTGCATAGGAATTGTCGAAGTGGAACAATTTCGTCTCCATCGGGCCATAAAAGCCGTCTCGCCCAATATGGGAAATCGCCGGGCTCGAACAAGCCTCAAAGGCCGAAGCCTACAGCTCGCTCCGGCAAAAAATGGATAAAAAAATCCATCGATCGCTCCCCCATCCGGGTGAATTCAGGCCCCATGCGATCGGCTAGGTTCCTGCCTGTCCACGACACCGACAAGGGGGAAACATGTTGGTAAGACGCGCATTCATTTCCGTTATTTCAGCCGCCGCCTTATTTTCCGCACCGATGGCTTCGGCTGCCGATTTCGACTGGAACGGCACCTGGAGCGGCAAGGGCGGCAATGGCCGCACCACCGTCATCAAGATCGCCAATGGCAAGGTCCTGTCCTGGTCATCCAACGGCCAGTCGCAGAAAATCGGGGGCTCCGCCGTCGGCAAGTCTTCGGTCTCCATCACCCATGCCGAAGGCGCCAAGGTTACGCTCAGCCCTAAAAAGGATGGCACCGTCAGCTATAACTGGCGTGGCACCAACGCGTCATCCTCGGCCATCCTGAAGAAGAGCTGATCGGCTTCGAAACCGCCTGACATCGCCCGTGACAAGGCCCGCTCCGGCGGGCCTTTTTTTCATGCTGATGGATTGCCGAATGCGGAGCAGCAGGCCGTCGCCATGCCGGACAAAAGGATTCAAACCGGCGCACTATCTTATTGAGCACCCTTTCCTTTTTACGATCGGCTCATAATTACAGTTTTGTGATCGGCGCAAGATGCGCCGTAAAGAATGGAGACTGGGGCTATGGGTTTGTCACTTCTGATCAGCATCCTGATCACCTTCCTCGTGATCGTGCTGGTGCTTTATCTCATCAACATGCTGCCGCTCGATGCAAAG
This sequence comes from Hyphomicrobiales bacterium, assembly GCA_900469445.1. Classification (GTDB taxonomy): domain Bacteria; phylum Pseudomonadota; class Alphaproteobacteria; order Rhizobiales; family Rhizobiaceae; genus Neorhizobium. The sequence continues at coordinate 7,291 of UBXM01000003.1, read as the reverse complement.
ATGCGCCAGATCGCCCGGGTGATCGTGATCATCATCGGCATCATCTCGCTGCTGAAATATCTGGCGGTCTTCTAAAGCCCTAGCCATGAACCAATTGCCCGGACGGATCACGCGGATCCATCCGGGCAAAGGCGGCTTTCGCCTTGGGAGCTGCCGATGTCGAACATTCAGGAATTCATCGATTTCAGATGGCTGACGACTTCCGCCTGATGCCTGTCATCCAAGACTTCCACGCGATCATGCCAAAAGCGTGACGCTTCTGCGGGTTCATCATCCCACTTGCGGGTGCTGACGAAATTATCGTCCATCTTTGCCAGCCGCGTTCCGCCAAGACGGCGATATTCCTCAGCGAGTTCCAGGGCCTGCGTCTTTTCTCCGTGAGCCTCAACCATGTGCTTCCCTTTCCTGCCTGTCTTCAGGTTAGAACAGTCTTCAGGTTAGAACAGGCGGGCCGGCTTACGGTTCCCGCAAACCTAAATGACATCCAGCGAGAAGCTAGTTGATCAGGCGGTTCATCGGCTTGATCGCATTGTCGGCAATCGATTTGAAGGATGCCACCAGCGCTTCCATCGTGTTCGGCTCGTAATAATGGCCGGGCGAGGTGGCGCAGTATTTGAGCAGTTCCTGCCCCCTGGCCGGCGTCATGAAGGCAACGGTATAGATGCGGATGCCTCCCGCCTTTGCAGCAGCACAGGCGTCACGAACGTTCTGGTCGAGCCTCTGACTCCAGTCCGAGGTGTTGCCCGTCATGTTGCCATCCGTCATCAGAACCATGATGCGATCCGATGTCTTGTTGCCTTTCTTGGCCTGCTCGACGCTTTCGGTATCGGTGCCGTGAATGTTTACCTTGATGTCGGAGGTCGCCGTCGTCACCGCCGCCGTGGCGTCTGTCCCACCGACCGGGTTGAGCGTCATGGCGTTGACATATTGCCGGGCCGTCGTGGTTCCCCAGGCAAGGGCCGACTGGCCCTTGATGCCGTTGGTATAGGAAATCGTGCCGGTGCGGACGAAACGGGTCTTGGGGTCGGACTTGTCGAGCGCGTCGAACATGACGGTCGCGGCCTGTTTCAGCGCCTCGATCTTGGTCACGTAGACGGTCTGCTGGCCGATGCAGATGCCGAGCAGGTTGATGACGCATTTGGTGCCCTTCACCGTCGTGGTGTTTTCCGCCATGGAACCGGATTCATCGAGAAGGATGTCCATGGATATGCCGTTGGTCGCCGCCACCGTTCCGTCTGCGCCGGTGCCGCTGCCGGTGCCCGACACCGTCTTGCTGGCGGCGGAAACGGGATAGGTCGTTCCGGCAAAGATGCTGGTGAACGGGGTCAGCTGGATATTGGCGGAAGAGGTTACGGAAATTGCATAATTCTTCGTCCCGGTCGAACTGTCGGTATTGGTGGTGATCGCCACCGTCGTCGCGTTCTTGATCGCCGCCGTGTCGGTGCTGCCCAGGTAATTGGCCAGCTGGCCCGCCAGAAAATCCTTGCCGAGCTTCTGGCCTGCAGCCGTGTCGGAGCCGTTCGCCATCGCGCCTGACACGGCAAGCGCTGCGGCATCCGTTGCTTCCTGCAACTGGCGTTTCGAGACCATCAGATTGGCAGTATCGATCGCCAGACCCGCCCCACCCAGCAGCATCGGCAGGATGAGCGCGGTCATCATGCCGAAATTGCCTGTTCGGTCGGAGAAGATGCTGCGATTTGGCTCTTTGAATATTAGCATGACGACATTTAACGCAAAGTCGCGTCAATCGTGTCGCCACATATTCAAACTTGCTTAATTAATGGAAATCATGCCCGCAACACTGTCCGGGAATGGGAAGGCGGCTCTTCGTCGCTTCATGTGAGATAGGGAGCAAGCGCCAGCAGTTGCTTCTCATCCTTCACACCGATCCGATAGAGATAGATGAGATTGGAAGCCAGTTGCCGGGGATTGCCTTCCGCCGGCACGCCTTCGCGCCGCAGCTGGCAATACACGCGGCGGATCATCAGGATATCTTCGACAGCCATGCCCCCTTCGGCCGTCATGGCCGCCCTCCCCCAGAAGCAAGCTGAAACCGGCGCATTCAGGCAAATGCCGGCCCCAAGACACACCCGACACAGCAACAATGCGGACAGATCTAAATCATGACCATGATGCAATTCTGTACAGAAGCACTTTTATACTGATCCTTTCCACCCAGACGAAGAAAGGATCAGTACCTCATACTAACCATGAAGCCGGTATATTATGCAAGACCTCCGGACTGACTAACGGCTCCTTTGCGCCGCCTCAATGGCATCGGTCATGATCGCAATGCCGCGGTCGATCTCTTCATCCGAGACGGTCAGTGCCGGGGCGATGCGGAAGACACCGCCCATGCCCGGCAGTTTGACGATATTCATCGAGAGGCCACGCAGCATCGCCTCTTCCATGATCTTCGCGCCGAGTTCGAAACCGGGTGCCTTGGTGTGGCGGTCGGTCACCACTTCAAGCCCCAGAAGCAGGCCGCGGCCGCGCACATCGCCGACGCATTCGAAACGCTGCTGCAGCGACAGCAGCCCGTCCTTCAGGCGCTTGCCCCGGATGACCGCCTGCTCCACCAGATTGTCGCGCGCCACGACATCCAGAACGCTAACGCCGACTGCCGCCGGCAGCGGATCGGACACGTGGGTCGTGTAGAACAGAAACCCTCTCTCGAATGCCTTCTGTTCGACCTCCGCACTGGTCATCACGGCAGCCAGAGGAAGTCCGGCGCCGAGCGTCTTCGACAGGGTCATGATGTCGGGTGTGACGCCATCCCGCTGGAAAGCGAACATGTTGCCGGTGCGGCCGATGCCGGTCTGGGCCTCGTCGAGGATGAGCAGCATGCCGCGCTCCTCGCATTTCTTCTTCAGGGCCGCGAGATAACCGAGCGGCAGTTCGAGAATGCCGCCCGAGGACAGGATCGGTTCGGCGATGAAGGCGGCGAGATTGCCGGTCGACTGGTTGTCGATCAGATGGAAGGCGTCGTCCAGTTCCGCCTGCCAGTCGTTCGACCCGTCCGGGTTCTTGAAGCGCGGGCGATAGGCATTCGGCGCCGGAATGACGAAGGATCCCGCCGAGGCCGGGCCATAACCCTTGCGACCGGCGCTGTAGGTGGCCGATGCCGCAGCGCCGGTCATGCCGTGCCAGCTCTGGGCGAAGGCGACGATCTCGTGCCCGCCGGTGACGAGCTTTGCCATGCGGATCGCCGCCTCATTGGATTCGGCACCGGTGGTCAAAAGCTGGACGCGGTCGAGGCCGGGGGCGAGCGCTGCAAGCCGGGCCGCAAGCTCCACCACCGGACGCGACAACATGCCGGAAAACAGATGCGCGACGGAGGCCATCTGGCGGTTCACCGTCGAGACGATATCCGGGTGGGTGTGGCCCAGCACGGCGCTCATCTGGCCGGAGGTGAAGTCGAGAATGGCGCGGCCATCCGCGTCATAAACGAAGCTTCCTTCGGCACGTTCGATGATGACATCCTCGAAAGCCGGTCCGTAGCGGGTCAGGTGCTTGTCGGCATCGGCCCAGAAAGCCGGATCATCGTTCAGCGACGTGACTGCCTTTGCAGCGTTTTCCATATTGTTTTCCCTCTGGTGGTGATTTTGCAGACAAGGTAACAAGCGGCTGGCGCTCCAGTCCAATTGATAGTATTTCAATCCGATATCGATTTTCCTGATATCGCCATGCTCGATCTTTCGCTTCTGAAGAACTTCATCACCGTCGCCCGCACGGGTTCGATCAGCCTTGCAGCGGCCCAGGTCGGGCGGACGCAATCGGCGCTGAGCATGCAGATGCAGCGGCTGGAAGATGAGGTCGGCCAGCCGCTATTGCAGCGTACCGGTGCCGGAATGCGGCTGACATCGGCGGGCGAAAGACTGCTTGCCCATGCCGAACAGCTGATCGCCCGGCATGACGAGATCCTCGCCGATCTGGGCGGCGACATGCTGAAGGGTTCGATCAGCCTCGGCTGCCCGGAGGATTATTCGATCGCCTTCCTGCCGGAACTGCTGAAAGGGTTTTGCGCCGCAAACCCGCAGGTGGAGCTGCGACTGGTCTGTGCGCCGACGATCGGGCTGAAACCGCTGCTGCATCGCCGCCAGATCGACATGGCGCTGGTGTCGTTGCCGGATGCCGACGACCCGGCGGTGATCCGCCGCGAGCGTTTCGTCTGGGTGGCGGACCGGCCGCAATCCGACGTGCTTGCCAATCCGGTTCTGCCGCTGGCGCTGTCGGCGCCGACGACGCTAGATTACAGGGCCGCCTGCGATGCGATGGAGGCGGTCAACCGCCGTTACCGGGTGGCCTTTGCCAGCGACAGCCTTGCCGGACTGATCGCGATCACCCGCGCCGGACACGCCGTCAGCGTGCTTACGGAAACGGCGGTACCGCCCGACCTGCATATCGTCGAGACCGGCCTGCCGCCGCTGCCAACGATCGGGATCGCGCTCGAATTTGCCGAAAGCCGGCCATCTTCGGCCGCCGCCATGCTTGGCGAGCATATCACCCGCACCCTGCCCCTGATCGCGGAGCCGGGCGCTGCAGGACGTCTTTGAGCGGCACTCAGCCCAACCGAATGCCCGGGTCGAGGCTGATCTGGTCGCGGCCACGCATTTTTGCGGCATAAAGCGCAAGATCGGCGCGGCGATAAAGATCGCCGGCCTTTTCGCCCCGTTCGGCGCAGGCGATGCCGGCGGAAAACGTGTAGCGGAAGCTCACCTGATCCGGCAGCGGCCGCGACAACCGCACCGCCTCCAGCATGCGGCCGACAATGGCTTCGGCATCACCGGCTGAGGTATTGGGCAGGACGAGCACGAATTCCTCGCCACCGACACGTCCGAGAACATCGGTCTTGCGCACATGGTGCTGCAGCGTGGCGGCAAAATCTCTCAGCACCGCATCACCGACCGAATGGCCGAAACGATCGTTGATATATTTGAAATTGTCGATGTCGAGCACGGCGATACAGCCGATCTCACCCCAGCTCAGCCCGCTGTCATCCTGGGTTTTCGCCAGAAGGTCGTTGAGCTTGGCCATGACGAAACGGCGGCTGGGGATGCCGGTCAGGTCATCGGTCTGCGAAGCCTTGATCGCGTCGTCGCGATCCTGCCGAAGGGCCCGCTCGTCCGGCCGGATGGAGGTGATGTCGCTTGCCACGCACAACATCCAGCCGTCGGCCTGCGTGGTCTCGGTCATCCACAGCCAGCGCCCGTCATGCAGATCGGTCTCGAAAGCGCGGAACCCGGCCTTGCCCCGCCGCGAGATGGTGGATGCCAGCCAGGCCTCGACATTGTCGGCCGTGATGACGGTACCGCGCCGCGCATGAAAATTACGCCGCATCAGGTCCGGCCAGAGCGGATATTCGCCCTCCTCGATAAACCAGGCCGCACGGAAGGCCCGGTTGGCGTAACGCAACCGGTCCTCGTGATCATAGACCGCCACGCAGACGCCTGCGGTTTCCATCAGCCGGGCGGTCTGCAACATCGCTTTGTCGTCGTCCAAGGCCTTCATGCCCTCAGAATAATCTTCATTACCCATCATCTAATCACGACTTGTGAAAGAGTGGCTAAAAGATTCACGCCGGAAGGAGACAGCGACGATCGGTCATGGCTCAGTTTGCCATGGTCGAGCGATGCGCCCAGCCGGTCATGCGGCGCTCGAGAAAGGCCATCAGCGAATACATGGCGATGCCTTCGACGGCGAGCGCCAGCAGCCCGGCAAACACCAGCGGCACGTTGAACTGGCTCTGGGCCGAGGCCATCATGTTGCCGAGGCCGTAATTGGAGGCGACGGTTTCGCTCAGGACCGAGCCGACAAAGGCGAGCGTGATGGCGATCTTCAGCGAACCGAAAAAGTAGGGCATGGAGCGCGGAATGCCGACCTTCAGCATGATATCCAGTTTCTTTGCTCCCAAGGCCCGCAGCACGTCCTCCGTCTCCGGCTCGATCGTCGCCAGACCTGTGGCGACATTGACCACGATCGGGAAGAAGGAGATCAGGAAGGCGGTGATGACGGCGGGAATGGTGCCGATGCCGAACCAGATGACCAGGATCGGCACGACCGCGACCTTGGGGATGGCATTAAAGCCGATCATGATCGGGTAAAGCCCGGCATAGATGGTCTTCGACCAGCCGATGAACAGGCCGATCGCCAGGCCGCCGACCACCGCCAGGCCGAAACCGAGCGTGGTGGTGAACAGCGTCTGGGCCGAGTTCTTCAGAAGCGGCGACCAGTATTGCACCACCGCCTGAAAGATGCGGCTCGGGGCGGGCAGGATGGTGACCGGCATGCCGAGGCCGCGCACCAGCAGTTCCCAGAGGACAAACAGGCCGATGGTGAAAAGCCATGGTGCCGCCTTGACCCAGTTGATGCGGGCGGGCTGTTTGGTGACGGCGGGCTTTGCGATGGAATTTTCCGTCGTCATGGTCATACCGTCGCCCTCGCCTGCGCGATCTCGCCGTGCAACTGGTGCACGAGATCGTTGAACCGCTTTTCATACATGATCTCGAGATCGCGCGGCCGCTCGAAGGGAACGCGGTGCTCCTTCAGTATCCGTCCGGGGCGCGCGCTCATGACAAAAATCTTGTCGGCCAGAAAGGCCGCTTCGCGCAGGTCATGGGTGACAAGCACGATGGTGACGCCCTGCGCGGCATGAAGATCGCGGATGACGCACCACAGTTCCTCACGGGTGAAGGCATCAAGCGCGCCGAAAGGCTCGTCGAGCATCAAGAGTTCCGGCTCGTGGATCAGCGCCCGACAAAGATTGGCGCGCTGCTGCATGCCGCCGGAAAGCTGCCAGGGGAATTTTGCGCCGAACCCTTTGAGACCAACGAGTTCAAGCAGATGCTCGGCCTTGTCGATGTATTCCTTTTTGTTGGCGCGCAGGCGATGGCGGTGCCTTTCGACGATTTCGAGCGGCAGGAGGATGTTTTCCAACGTCGTGCGCCAGGGCAGCATGGTCGGGTTCTGGAAGGCCATGCCGACGATAGAGACGGGTTTCGTCACGTGCTGGCCGGCGACGATGACGGTGCCGACCTGCGGGATATGCAGGCCGGTGACGAGCTTCATCAACGTGGACTTGCCGCAGCCGGACGGCCCGACAACAGCGGCGAAATCGCCTTTATCGACACGCATGGTGAGGCCGGAGACAGCCAGCGTGCCCTCCGCCCCGCCATAGCGCATATCGACGTCATCGATGGTAACGAGGTGTGCCATGGGGTGTTTCTTTCGGTTTGGTATTTGCAGCTGCCCGCCATTCGGCTGGTGTTGGCGCTGCCCCTCATCCGCCTGC
>UBXM01000063.1 GCA_900469445.1 Hyphomicrobiales bacterium | reverse complement strand
TCTTCGATGAGGCAATACGAGTCTCACCTAGATTGCCGCTATGCACACTGCCTATTCGGCCGCCCATGAGGCCCGCCGTAACCCGCAAACCAACGACCTAGCGATGCTCATCGCGCGGCCCGGGAACTCCACTGACTTCACGAACACGGCGACCGATACGCGGCGAGCGTACAACCGGCACCTCGATCTAATCCGTGAAAGTTAGGCCGACTGACGATCGATGAGCTGCAGCAGAAGGCGACGTGCGGTAGGATCGGGGAATGGCGCGATGGCATGTCGCGCACGCGTCGAGCGGCTGACAGGCATGGGCCACGCTCGCCCGCGTCCTGTCGGTAGTCAAGGATCGCGGCATCCTAGCCATCAACATCTGCGAACGCGGCGCAAGTTGAGCCGCGGCGGCCGCGCTGAGAAGATCTGAACGGAACAGGATGTTGCTAAGTTCGAGGCAAAGGCGCATGCTTATATACGGCTGGCTTTGATGATGGGCCTATGGGGCCGGGCAACGTTAGAAAGATCTGCTTCGGTTGCCCTGGGCCGCCTACGACGGGATGCGATCAGGCTGAAGCAAGGCAAGAGCCGCAGCGAGGGTAACTGTTCCCCTCGCCGCTCCGTTGCGCGCCATTCTTGTTCCGGATAGCCAAGCTGGGAATACCACCCTTTTCAACTCTCGCGGTTAGTTTTAGACCAAGGCCGGATTTTCAACGAGCTGGCGGAAGACGTGTGAGAAGGCCGGCATCAAAGGTCTGACGTACCACGACCCGCGCGGCACGGCTGTCACGCGCCTGGCGCTTGCCGGCTGGACAGTGGCCGAAATCGTGGCGGGAACCGGCCATTGCTTGAAGGACGTCGATCGGATCCTGGACTTACTCTATTTGCGAAAGCGGGAGGAGCTTGCGCGCAGTGCGATTGCGAAGTTGGAAGCAGCGGAGCCGGTAGAGCCATGAACGACCCCCTCTCCCGACTACCCCTGTTCGCCACTGATGACGAACTGGCAATTGCAATAGTTGGCAAGAAGCGAGCATCTCAGGGGAAGCGCGGCGCACTCATCCTCCTTGAAGCAAGACCGTTTCCTCGCTTCGTCGCCCTCCAGGCGGCGGACCAGTGCCTTTTATCCGCAAACGGTACGATCTCTTCCTCCGCGCCGATAAAAGCTATGTCTAATCCACTCACGAAGAAGGCAAAGAAGATCCTGGTGCCTAGGCGAGGCGGCGCAAGCGGCAACACTCAGACAGGCCTCAGCTTAACCTAACCGGCGGGGCCAGAGCGTCCTCATAGACATGGTCACCTATCCGGATGCACAAACACACATCGCCATTCCGAACGCCGGGCCATTCACGATGGACCAACTCGCGGGCAAAGGCGCGATCGTGGCTGGTGCGCCCGACCGCGACGAAGCGAGGCGGATCTAAAAGTACTACGGTGGTACGTCTTGGGAGACATGGGGCCGTCACGCGACGGTCTCCTGGGTCGCTTTCCGTGCCTCATCCTGCGTTTCTGTTGCTGTTGGAAAAGCAAAAAGCGCCCTACGTGGTCAGGCCGAGGACGCTCAAGCGGTTGAATTAATGACCGGGTTGACTTATCATGTTTTCTGTTCTCGTGGGGACGAGTGTGGCCGGAGCGCGCTTCGTGCAGCTCTGGCCGCTTCCCGCGGAACCCTTCCTCGACATCTTTGTTCTATTGACGTCGCGAGAGCCGTCCCCGTCCCCAGGCCGAGTTTAAGTCCCCTCTCGAACTCAAGCTCTCGCGACACCCTTTGATGTCAACCATCATCATCCAGGCCGTTAACTCTACCCGTCATTGCGAACCAAATAAGAACATTCGCTTGACTCTTGAAAATGCTCGCCATGCCTTTCTGGATCGGCTGGCCGAGTTGCCGGCGTTATTTCGATTTACAAATTTGCGTCTTTGATCAGGGCAAGCCACAACCAGAGCGAACTCGTCCTCATATTGTACGCGCTCCAGAGCGAAGGTCGGATGGAGATCCTGGTGGCGAATGAGTTGCGGCAACTTCGTCGTGAAGCCGATGAGGCGCCAGAACCGCCTAGCAAAAGCTAGCCTCATTAAACGCTCATGTCCCTTACGCGTCCAATATAGCGACATATGGTAGAAGCGGCTGTGGGAAGGGCTTGCCTTTCTTCGTGACCGCGTGAGCGGTGGAATCCTGCGCCACGTCAACCGAAGCGTCGTGGGCACCCACTCCTGGATGGTCCCCACCTGCAAAACGTCTCCGGAACCATGGGCGCTCAAAACGGTTGGGTGACGTATTTCAGGAGAGAGACATGGCAAATCGCAAGGTTGTTGAGACTGGTTTTGAAGCACGACAGGGCAGATCCGGTCGCCCCGTACTGACAGTTCTTATCGCAGGCTTGGCGCTGGCGCTAATTGCTTGGCTTGGAGCGGAGATATGGGGCGAGTCGACCGACGCTCCCGCAGCGAACACTGCAACTCCGCCCGCTCAAACCAACGAACCATCGCAGCCAGCGACACCGAGCACCGGGCCTGCAGTGTCAGCGCCGACAGATCGGACTTCGCATCCGGATGGCGGTACTGGTGGTCCTTCGCAATCAAACCAGCCATTGGGCAGCACTAGTCAATGATATCATAGCAATGGGTTGAAAAAATCGCTTATCCGTAGAGAATATCTCCGCCGCCACGCACACGCGCTCCACTCACTTCCAGCAGACGTGCATGCGTTGCGCCGTTCGTGGCGGCACCTCCAGATGTCTGGCATCCCTGCCGGTTCTGGCAGTTTTCAACCAATTTGGCGGTTCGGAAGGGTTTGCGTGTATATCGATGCGCTAATCTGCTCTGTATCGGTTTCCTGAGATCGGGGAGTATCTCGTGGGTGTGCCGCCGCATTGGGTACCGGCCTTATGCGGCGGTTATTCTTTCGCTAACCGGCCCGCGTCAAGCGCGTCAATGTCCGCCTTAAAGTTTCGACGGTGCGTTTACGCGCGAAAAAGCCCCCGACGCCGGACTTTTCTCAAGTTTACCGCAAGAATCTCGAACATGATCGTTGTTCCCTCATACCTGACCCTACGCCTGGCGAACAGGGCGAGGTCGGGAAAGTTCTGGATGTGCTATGCATCTTGCAGATCAGTCGCAACGACATCGGCAGCGTTCCCCAGCCGGTCCAAGTCATACATCACGGCATCATGTTGGAGACTTCACGAATATTATCAACCGGTTGCCCTGTGTGAGCTTCGGTCTCGAAACGCAGGAAATCGGAAAGCGTCGACTGAGCCCCTTCAATCTGCGAGGAAAGAGCAGCTTCTTTTCTCGCATACAGAAACAGCCCCTGTCGAGGCAGCGGCGTTGCATGGATAAGTCCCCACGGGCGCGCTGCCAGACTTAGACGCTCCAGCAAGATCCAGTGTCAACAACGCCCCTTATTTAAACAAGAGGCACTTTGCTTAATTTATCGGCCTAATCAGATAAGCATACTTAATTAATGCTCGGAGGTTGAATTCCCGAGCATCTAACTACCGGTAATTTGCATATATACGATGGTCCGGCCGCACTTAAAATGCGACGGCCGATACATCGTTTCTTAAAGCCCGCCCCCTATTCCCGCTCGCCCTCGTCATTGGGGCCGAGAAAAACGGAATGAGCGTGACCAAGATCGCCTTTCATCACGTTTCAGAGTAATATAGCAAAGCTAATATGGCAGGTAAGTATAGCACACGAAAGATTGGTTGCGGGGGCAGGATT
>UBXM01000005.1 GCA_900469445.1 Hyphomicrobiales bacterium | reverse complement strand
AAAATGCAAAAATCGAACAAAGCTTTGATTTTACGCTGTTTATCGGTTTTCCACAGGGGATGGCTCGCCAATTTCCCGGTTTTGACTTTAGCCAAGTTTCGACACCGTCAGTCAACGATAACATAGCGCCGCGAAATGTCCGGCCATGCTCTCCGGACGGCTTTATGATCCAGCGCCGATCGCGCTCTATACGCCTCCAGCGAAATGGCCTGCTCTGCCTAGATCCCGCGGGATTGCCGTAGATCACGTTCGGCGCGCTCGATCGCACTCGCATTCAAAACCTTGCGTGAAAGAGCGACGGCGACCGCTCTCGTGCGGAGATTGAACCAGCCCTCACTCCCCTGCCCCGGCGTTTCGTAAACATCGAGCTTTTCGTAAAGCTGCTGCAGGCGGTTCTGCACGCTGCGAAGCGACAGGTGTTTTCTCTGCGCGATCGCCTTGTCCGTCAGTCCCACTGCCACATCGACGAGGATCTCGTATTCGACATCGGTCAAGCCTGGCGAATTGCCAAGGCTCTTTTGCTGAATGCCGCGCACCTCGCGATCGATCACACACTGGGACTCGACAAACACACTGCGCAGCGCGAGTTTCAACCGCTCTTCGGAGGCGGATTTCAGCACATAACCATAGGTCGCGCCTTCCGGCACGATCCGCGCGACACCGCGGACATAGGCCTCGTCGGAATAGTTGGACCAGAAGAGGATTTTGGTATCCGGCCGCTCGCGCCAGATCGTGCGCGCGGCCTCGATGCCGTTGCGCTCGTTCATCTGCAGGTCCATGACGACGTGCTCGACCCGCGATGTCCGCGCCTGAACTTCGCCTTTCAAACCGTTTTCCGCCTCGATCACCTGGCCGCATTCGGGCAGCGCCGCACGGACCGCCTCATTGAGAAAGCTGCGGTGAAGGGCATCATCCTCGACAATCAGCACATCCATCATCAGATCTCAGCCAATCTAGCATGATCGGTCGGAAGTGTGAGGCGCATGCGGGTTCCCCGCCCCTCCCGACGGCAAGCCGGATTGCGTCCGATCTCGAACCGGGCCGCAATCAAGCGCGCGCGCGTTTTCATATTGTCTATCCCGTGTCCCGCCATTTCCCTCACATCAGCCAGCCCCCGACCATCATCTTCCACCTCGATGCAAAGGGCGCTGTCGCGCCGCGTCAGGCGCACGATGATGGTATCGGATTGCCCATGACGGATGGCATTGTTGACTGCTTCCTGAACAATCCGGAAAAGCGCGACGGCAACCGTCGGATTAAGCTCCCGCAGACTGTCGCCGCTTTCATCCAGCATCTGCCATTCGATTGCCTGTCCGCTCTCCCGCACCGACCGCTCCAGATGGTTCTCGATTGCTTCAGCAACGCCGAAAAGCTGAAGCACGGTCGGCTTGGCTTCCTCGATGATCTGGCGGAGGTCGTGCATGCATTGCTGCATCGCCCGGCAAAGCGGTTCCAGTGCATCGCCCGAGACGGAGGGGAGATCGGTGAGCCGTTCCATGCGACGCGTCAGCCGGGTCAGGTCTGCAAGCGTCTGATCGTGCAGATCCATGCCGATACGCTGGCGTTCCGCTTCCAGTGCCTCCGTCAGTTTCAGGGCGCCGAAGCGCAACCCCTCTTCGCGCGCGCGTGCTTCCGTTTCGATCACGGCGGAGCGTTTTGCCTGTTCTGCAGCCCTCAGTGCGAAGAAATAGGGAGCGAGCAGATCGGCGACCGCACGGGCGTTTTCGACATCTTCAACCGTGTAGCAATCGCGCTGCTGGCTGGAACAGCTCAAGGCACCGATGACGTCACCCTGCACCTTCAGCGGTACATGCAGGCGACTGCGCAGGGAAAGGTCGATGATCGGGCTTGAAAACGCCCCTTCGAAATGAAAACGAGGATCGGTGCAGGCGTCGGCTGAAAGGAGGAAATCAACCTCGCCGGAAAGCAATGTGCGGATCGGGCTTCCGGTCAGAAGCGCCGGCGGGTGCTGGCTCCAGGCGGTGTCGAGCCCGCTCTCGTAGGCAATATGATATTTGCCATCCAGCATCTTGATGCAGACATCCATATGATCATGAGGGATGATATGGCTGATCTCCTCGGCCACCGACTTGATGATCGAGGTGAAATCGAGCTGTCCCGCCAGAAGCCGGGAAATCCCCAGATAGCGGTCGAACAGCGAATTTCGCGCTGGATTGAGCATGGGCGGACCTCCTCCAAGTCCTGATCTTTATATAAGCGCCGCCTTTGCTTTCCTGTCCTGCGGGAACCCGCAGATTTTGCGCGTAAGTCCGCAGAAAGCTTGCTTGGATGCGCCTGTACTTTGTCAAGAAACTCCTCCATCCTCGATCTACTGAGCAAAAGGGGCTCAGGGCAATCATTATCTCCGGATCACCGTTGAGGAGCGGCCCGGAGATGGATCAGGGAGCTTGGGAGGAAATCATGACCATGAGAACGATGCTTGCAGCATCCGTCGCACTCGCGTGCCTGTGCGGGCCGGCGCTCGCCGATACATCTTCGAAGAAGATCGCGCTGTCGAACAATTATGCCGGAAATTCCTGGCGTCAGGCAATGCTGACGAGCTGGGACAAGATCACCAAGGACGCCGTCTCCAAGGGTGTGGTGGCAGCAGCCGACCCGTTCACCACTGCCGAAAACCAGGCGACCGAACAGGCCGCCCAGATTCAGAACATGATCCTGCAGGGTTATGACGCGATCGTCATCAATGCCGCATCCCCCACTGCGCTCAACGGCGCGATCAAGGAAGCCTGCGATGCCGGTATCACGGTCGTCTCCTTTGACGGCGTCGTCACCGAACCTTGCGCCTGGCGCATTGCCGTCGACTTCAAGAAGATGGGCGAAAGCCAGATCGATTATCTCGCCAAAAAACTGCCGCAGGGCGGAAATCTGCTCGAAATCCGCGGCCTTGCCGGCGTATCGGTCGATGACGAGATCCATGCCGGTATCGCAGCCGGCGTTGCCAAGAACCCGCAGTTCAAGATCGTCGGCTCGGTCAATGGTGACTGGGCGCAGGACGTGGCCCAGCGTGCGGTCGCCGGCATCCTGCCAAGCCTGCCGGAAGTGGCGGCCGTCGTCACCCAGGGTGGCGACGGTTATGGCGCCGCTCAGGCCTTCGCCGCCGCCAAGCGCCCGACCCCGACGATCGTCATGGGCAACCGCGAAGACGAACTCGTCTGGTGGAAGCAACAGAAGGACAAGGACGGTTACGAGACCATGTCGGTGTCGATCGCGCCCGGCGTCTCGACACTTGCGTTCTGGGTGGCGCAGCAGATCCTCGATGGCAAGGAGGTCAAGAAGGACCTCGTCGTGCCGTTCCTCAGCATCGATCAGGCAAGCCTGGAAGACAGTCTCAAGAACACCCAGAAGGGTGGCGTGGCGAATGTCGAATATTCGCTCGAAGACGCCCAGAAGGTAATCGACGCCAAGTAGCGTCGCCTCCCGAGTGCCCGGGGCGCGGCCTTGTCCGCCGCGTCCCGGCATGAGCTTTGCCATTACAAAACAATAGCGATTGCATGACGGAAACCTTGAAGCGAGAAGAGGTTGTGGCCGCGCGCGGCATCAAGGTAACGTTCGGGGCCGTCAAGGCGCTCGACGGAGCCGACCTCGTCATCCATGCCGGCGAATGTATCGGTCTGGTCGGGCATAACGGCGCCGGCAAGTCGACCATCGTCAATGTCATCAATGGGGGCCTGAGCCCGCATGACGGGTCCTTGAGCTATAGCGGCAACGAAACCCACGGCATATCCGCCGCACGGGCCAATGGCGTGCGCTGCGTTTTTCAGGAGCTGTCGCTCTGCCCGAACCTGACGGTCGGCGAAAACGCCCGGATCATGCATGCGGAACTGAAAGGCTGGAACTGGCGCGGTCGCGCGCTTTCGCTTGTCGAAACCCAGCTGCGCGAGATTTTTCCCGGCCATTCGATCGATTGCGATCTGAGCATCGATGATCTTTCCATCGCCGAACGGCAGATGGTCGAGATCGCCATCAGCTTTGCCGGTATCGACAAAAGGCCCAAGCTCGTCATCCTCGACGAACCCACCTCTTCGCTGGATGCGGGCCTTGCGGCTCAGCTCATGGCCTATATCCGCAAATTCGTCGCCCAGGGCGGTTCCGTCCTGCTGATTTCGCATATCCTTGGTGAAATCCTCTCCACATCCGACCGTATCGTGGTGATGAAGGATGGACGCGTGGTCGCCGATCGCATGGCGTCCGAGTTCAACACCCGCAGCCTTGTCGAGGCGATGGGCAATGTCGTGCGCGAGCAGGAATTTGCTCGCGCCGCCGCCGCGAAATCCGGTGCAGCGGTCCTGTCCATGCCGCCACGGCGCGGCCATGGTCTTTCTTTTCAAGCCTATCGTGGCGAGATGATCGGCCTTGCCGGCCTCGGCGGCCATGGCCAGACGGAAGCGCTGCTCGACCTCTATCTTGACCGTAACAGCAACTGGTGGCCGACACAGAAACGCGAGATCGCCTTCGTGGCTGGCGACCGCAGCCTCAACGGCACGTTTCCGCTCTGGAGCATTCTGAAAAACCTGAGCATTGCCTCACTCGGCCAGCTTTCCTCCAATCGGATGGTCGATCGCGGACGCGAAGACGAACTCGGCGCAGGCTGGAAAAAGCGGATCGAGATCCGCACGCCCGATATGCACAACCGCATCCTGTCTCTTTCCGGCGGCAACCAGCAGAAGGTGCTGTTCGCCCGGGCTCTGGCAACCACGGCAACGACCGTGCTGATGGATGATCCGATGCGCGGCGTCGATATCGGCACCAAGCAGGAAGTCTACGAGATCCTGCGTTCAGAGGCGGCCAACGGCCGGACCTTCATCTGGTATTCGACGGAAATGGACGAAATTCGCCTTTGCGACAGGGTTTACGTCTTCCGGAACGGCGCAATAGCAGCCGAGCTCGTCGGCGAAGAGATTACCGAAAAGAACGTGCTTGCGGCGTCGTTCCACGAAGGAGACGCGGCATGAAACTCTCTTCCGGCACGATCCGCCTGATCATTCCCGCCGTTTCACTGGTGCTGCTGCTTGCCGCGGTCTTCTACATGCAGCCGCGCGCCATGAGCTATACAGGTTTGAACCTGCTGTTCAATCTGGCAGTCCCCATCGCGCTTGCGACGATTGCACAGATGCTGATCATGTCGGTCAATGACCTTGATCTGTCGATGGGCACATTCGTCAGTTTCTGTGCCTGTGTCGCCGCCACTTTCCTGCAATCGTCGCCGGTATTGGGCATCCTGATCTTTCTGGGGGCGATCGCCGCCTATGCCATCATCGGTGTCGTCATCCATATACGCGGCCTGCCGTCTATCGTCGTCACGCTCGGCATGAGCTTTGTCTGGGGCGGGCTTGCGGTGCTGATCCTCCCCTCACCCGGCGGTACCGCGCCGACCTGGGCCAGGTGGGTCATGACGGCAAAACCGCCGCTCGTGCCGATGGCGATCGTCGCCAGCATCCTGATTGCCGCCGTTACCCATTACATCGTCATGCGCTCGTCCTTCGGCGTGCTGATGCGCGGCGTCGGCGGCAATGACCGCTCGGTCGAACGGGCCGGCTGGTCGGTGATCGGCATCCGTGCGGCCACTTATGCGCTGGCAGGTTTTTTCGCCATCCTTTCCGGCATCGCCCTTGTCGGGCTCACCACATCCGCCGATGCCAATATCGCGCTACGATACACACTGCTGTCGATTGCCGGTGTCATTCTCGGCGGCGGCCAGTTTGTCGGCGGAAAGGTCTCGCCGATCGGCGCGGTGATCGGTGCGCTGACCCTGACGCTTGCCGGATCCTTCCTGTCCTTCATGCGCATTTCGCCCGACTGGCAGATCGGTGCCCAGGGCGCCATCCTGATCGTCGTCCTGGCCCTGCGCCTTGCCCTCAACCGTCTCGAAAAACGGGAGAAGAGCCAATGACCCTGCATCGCTTTCTGATGGCAAAACCGTGGATCTGGTCCTTTGCCGCCACCATTATCGTCTGGGTCGTCACCGTGCTCTTCACCGGCGGGGCAAGCTCCTTCGGCCTGTCGCAAGCCGCTCTCACCTTTGCCGCCTTTTCGGTTGTCGTCGGTATCGGCCAGATGTTCGTCATCACGCTTGGACCCGGCAATATCGATCTTTCTGTGCCAGCTACCATGACCCTCTCGGGTACCCTGGCGCTGAAGCTGATGGACGTACAGGACGGCATGATCCTTGTCGGGCTTCTCGCCTCGATCGGCATCGGCCTGATCATCGGGCTCGGCAACTACGTATTGATCAAGGCGTTGCGCATTCCGCCGATCATCGCCACGCTTTCGATGAGTTTCATCGTCCAGTCGGTGGCGATCTGGAGCAATCGCGGCCTGCGGATCAAACCACCGGAAACGCTGGCGAATTTCGCCACATCCGGTCTGTTCGGCATCCCGAATGTCGCTCTGGTGGCGCTGATCCTTTCGGTGATCGCCTGGATCCTGCTGGAAAAGTCCATTTACGGACGCTGGATTTCGGCGATCGGCCAGAGCACCTTTGCCGCCCGCATGGCCGGCATCCCGGTCGATGGTACGCGGCTCGTCACCTACATGCTTTGCGCGGTGCTTGCTTCCGTCTGCGGTTATCTGCTGGCGAGCTTTTCTGGCGGTGCGGCACTGAATATGGGTTCCGAATATCTGCTGATGTCGATCGCCGTCGTCGTCATCGGCGGTACGGCGGTCGCCGGCGGCAATTCCAACATTCCCGGCATATGGGGTGCCTCGCTTTTCATGTTCCTGGTCGTATCGATGCTCAATACCTACGGCTTCGGGGCCGGTTTCCGCCTCATTCTCACCGGGCTCATCATCATTGCCGTGATCCTGCTTGCGGGCGGGCGGCAATCCCTCCGTTAGCCCGCGACAATCAAAACAACATCAACCGGACGCAAGGCCATGTCACAGACCCAATCCCTCTACGAAATCCATGACGACCGCTTCCGGTTTTTGATCGTCCCGTCGTCGCCGTTGGATGAGCTTTATTCGGAATGCCGTTGGGCGGAAGGGCCTGTCTGGTTTTCCGATCTCGGCTGCCTGATCTGGAGCGACAATCCCAATGAGCGGATGTTGCGCTGGGTCGAGGGTGGCGGCGTATCGACCTTCCGCAGCCCATCCAATTTCTCCAACGGCAATACCCGCGACCGCCAGGGGCGGCTCGTGACCTGCGAACATGGAACCCGTCGCGTTACCCGCACCGAAATCGACGGCTCGATCACCGTGCTGGCCAACAGCTATCAGGGAAAAAGGCTGAACTCGCCGAACGATGTGGTCGTCCGTTCAGACGGCAGCATCTGGTTCACCGACCCGACCTACGGCATCATGTCAAATTACGAGGGTTATCGCGCCGAGCCCGAGCAGGAAACACGCAACGTTTATAGGCTCGATCCGGAAACCGGCGCTATCGAAGCCGTCGTGACCGATTTCGGCCAGCCGAACGGCCTCGCCTTCTCGCCGGATGAGAGCATTCTCTATGTCGCGGATTCATCCTCGAGCCACGACCCCGAACGGCCGCGTCATATCCGTGCCTTTGACGTCATCGATGGCCGCACGCTTGTTAACAGCAGCGAACATTGCACCATCGACAATGGTCTGCCGGACGGTTTCCGCGTCGATATCTACGGCAACATCTGGACCAGCGCCGGCGATGGCGTGCATTGCTTTGGTCCCGATGGCAAACTGCTCGGCAAGATCCTGATCCCGCAGACGGTGGCAAATGTCACCTTCGGCGGACCGAGGCGCAACCGGCTGTTCATCACCGCCACCAGATCGCTTTATGCCATCTATACGGCAACGATCGGAACGACACTCGGTTGAAATCCTCGGGGTGCCTAGCCTCGCCCGGCGGTCCCAACTCTCGATAAAAGGATGACGGGCAGGATACTGATCGCGACGATGGCAAGCGCTGCGATAGATGCTTCCTCATAGGTTCCCCTCGCCGCCTCGCCATAAAGATGGGTGGCGAAGGTTTCGACATTGAGCGGCCGCAGAAGCAACGTCGCCGGCAGTTCCTTGATGCAATCGACGAAAACCAGAAGTGCTGCGGCCGAGATCGCAGCCTTCGACAGCGGCAGATGCACATGGCGGAAGGTTCCCGCGGTTGACTGCCCGAGCGTGCGGGACGCATGGTCAAGCGACAGGGGAATCCGCGACAGCCCGGCTTCGATACCCCCGACCGAGATCGCCAGAAAACGCACCGTCAGCGCGTAAACGACAGCCGCGCCGGAGCCCATGAACAGCAGGCCGGTCGAGACACCGAACCAGTCGAGCGCCGTGCGGTCGATGAGGCGGTCGAAGCCGGCAAGCACGATCAGCACACCGATGGCGACAACGGTTCCCGGCGCTGCATAACCGATGGTCGAAAGGCGAAGCAGAAAAGCCGATGTCTTGCCGGGACGCAGGCGGGTGGCATAGGCGACAACCAGCCCGAGGGCGACGGTTACCACGGTCGCAAGGGTCGCGATCGTGATCGTACTGATCGCCTCACCGAGAAGGCGAGAGGAAAGGCCGGCGAACTGGTAGCGTTTCCACGCCTCGGTGGTCAGGTAGAGCGCCGGTGCGACAAAGCCGAGCAGGATGGGAAGCGACCCGGCGAAAAGAAACAGCAGGCCTTTCAAAGGCGTCACTTTTTGCGGCGTAAGCCCCCGGCTACGCCGGGCATCCGTCGCATAACGCTGCCTCCGCCGCGCCCAGCGCTCCAACCCGACAAGCGCTACCACGATCAGCAGCAGTGCAAGCGCGATCTGCGAGGCGCCGGGCAGGTCGGTGCGGGTGATCCATGTCGTGTAGATCGATACCGTCATGGTTCGCACACCGAGGAACTCGGCTGCACCGACATCGTTCAGCGTTTCCATCAGGGCAAGCGCAATGCCGATCGCAACAGCCGGCCGCGCCAAAGGCAAGGCGACACGCCAGAAGACCTCGCGACGGGAAATACCGAGCGTTCGGGCCGCATCGACGAGATTGCCGGATTGGGTGAGAAACATCGCCCGCGTCGGTATGTAGACGTAGGGATAGAGCACGAAACCGAGAAGCAGGATGCAGCCCGTCATCGACCGGATATCCGGCAGTCGGAACTGCCGCGGCGTCTCGTAACCCAGCACCCAGCGGATCGCGCCTTGAACGGAGCCGATCGGATGCAGGATGTCGAGATAGGCATAGGCGATGATGTAGGTCGGCACGGCGAGCGGCAGAAGCAACGCCCATTGGAGCATGCGTCGCCCGGGAAAATCATAGGCCGTCACCAGCCAGGCCGTGGTGGTACCAATCACCGCAGTGACGACGCCCACCCCGATGAGCAGGATAACCGTATCGACCAAGGCGACCGGCAGAATGCTGGAAAAAAGATGCGCCCATAGGCCGCTGGAGCCTTTCAGAGCCTCCAGAGCCAGACCCGCGACAGGCAACAGGACAATCAGCGCAGCAAGCGCAGAGAGAGCCACCCAGTTTCTGCCGGAACGACCGGCCTGACTGACGACCGATGGGCCGGCGACCGGTTTGCTGGCAGGCATAGAAATATCCATGAGATTGCAGATCGAAGGCGCCCCGGTTTTCAGGGCGCCTCCGGAAGCTATTAGTTGTCGAAGCCGACCTTGTCGACCAGCTCACTCGCCTGCTTGCGATGGCTGACGATTTCGGAGAGCGGCTTGTTGTCGATCTTCAGTTCGCCGAAGGCGGCGATGATCGGATCGGCAGCAACGCCAGCCTTGACCGGATATTCGTAATTGGCTTCGGCATAGATTTTCTGGGCTTCGTCTGAAACGAGATATTCCAGGAATTTCACGGCGTCCGCCTTGTTCGGCGAGTTCTTCGCGACGGCTGCACCGCTGATATTCACCTGGGTACCACCGTCCTTGAACGTCGGCAGCACGACCTTGATGGCTTCGGCCCACGTCTTCTGCTCTTCGCCGCCCTTGCCGGACTTCATCAGGCCGACATAGTAGGAGTTGGCGATGCCGATGTCGCAAATGCCGCCGAGAATGTCCTTGGCCGCATCGCGGTCGCCGCCAGCTGCCTTGCGCGCCAGGTTGTCCTTGACGCCGGTCAACCACTTTTCGGTTTCTTCCGCACCGTAATGGGCGATGTAATCCGCAAACAGCGCCGTGTTATAGGGGTGCTGGCCAGACCGGATGCAAACCTTGCCCTTCCACTTCGGATCAGCCAGATCCTCGTAATTGAAGGACGCAAGGTCGAGATCCTTGGCTGCGTAAAGCACGCGGGCACGATAGGAAAGGCCGAACCAATGGCCCTTGTCGTCACGCAGTTCCGCCGGGACTGCGCCGTTCAGGACCGACGATTCAATCGGCTGTGTCACACCCTTTTCGGCGAGATCGACCAGATTGCCTGCATCGACAGCCATCAGGATATCCGCCGGCGAGCTTGCGCCCTCGGAGGCAACGCGTTCAGCCATGCCGTCCTTCAGGAAGACCGTGTTGACCTTCGTTCCGGTCGACTTTGTGTAAGCTTCCAGAAGCGGCGCGATCAGAGCCGGTTCGCGCGTCGTATAGACGTTGATCTCGGCGGCCGATGCAAGCGACGGAGCCGCAAGCATCGAGGTTGCCAGGAGTGCGGAAGTAAGGAAAGTGTGCGAGTTCATGAGCCCCTCCAATGGAATGAACAGGTCATGCTTGCAGCAGTTCTTGAGCCATCTGGTCAAGTTTAATTTTCAACCAAGGATACCCATCACGTAAACTTTATCAAGTTCACGACCTTCTCCGCAATCCTTAATTGCATTCAAAGGCAAGCACCCGTTCAGGAGCGATGGAGATTCTCACGACCTCGACCCCTTCCGGCAGGCGATCAAGGGCGACTGCTCTCAAGGGTGTGTCCAATCCATCGACTGCCAGCAGAATATGCTCCGTCTCCCCATGAAACACGCGTTGTTTCACCCGTGCTGTAATGTCGCCTCGGTCGAGCGAAATCGAAATCGCCTGCGGCCGGATATGGATGATGGCGGAACCGTCTTCGGCCGCCCCTCCGGGCCGCATGAAATTTCCGATCGCGGTCTCTATGCGGCCTTCCCTGCAGATACCCGGAACCTTGTTTGAAATGCAGAAAAAATCGGCCGCATAGGCGTTTTCCGGCCGATCATAAAGATCATAACCGGACCCGACCTGAACGATCTCACCCGACCGCATCAGCACCACGCGATCGCCCGTCGACAGCGCTTCCTGCGGATCATGGGTTACCATGATCACGGTCGTGTCGAGCGACTTCAACAGCGACAATGTCTCGGCACGTACCTGCCCACGCAAGCCCTGATCCAGATTGGAGAATGGTTCATCCATGAGGACGATGGCAGGCCTTGGCGCAAGCGCCCTTGCCAGCGCCACACGCTGCTGCTCTCCCCCCGACAGTGTATGCGGGAAACGGTCGAGCAGGTGTTCTATCCCGATGCGGCGGATAACCTCGTCTGCATTGGCCACGGCCTCCGCCTTCTTATGCCGTCTGAGGCCAAAGAGGATATTCTCGCGGACACTCAGATGCGGGAAAAGTGCGTAATCCTGAAAGACGAAACCGACGCCACGCATTTCCGGCTCGACGAAATGCCCGCCATCAACCTCATGGCCATCCAGAAACACCTGACCGGAATCGACGGTCTCCACCCCTGCAATGATCCGCAACAGCGTGGACTTGCCGCAGCCGGAATGACCGACGAGTGAAACGACCTCGCCCTTGGCGATGTCGATCGATATGCCCTTGACGGCAGGTGTCATGCCGAATGACCGACCGACATTGATGAGTTGCAGCGCAATATCTTGTTTCATGGCATTTCCGTCCCCCGTCGCGCGGGAAACTGCCATAGCGCTCTCTCAGAGTGAAGGGTGCATCGATCACGATCAGGCCAATCGACACTCGCCTTGCCTTTTCCGCAGCAAGCTTACCCCAGGAAACCACGATGCGGTTGCGCATCCGTGGGCCAGTTCTGAAGCGTATGGATACGCTTCGCCTCATGCATCAGGGGAATTGAGCAAACCACCAGGACGAGAACGGCAATATAGACCATGCCGGGACGGGTTTTAAACGCATTCACGAAACGCCAACTCCTGCTGCAACCAAGGGCAGATTGCAGCCTCAAGCTGACACCGGGCTGAACGCGACACGCCAGGGAGTAGATTTATGACATTCAGGTGACTGTCAGGATCGAATGCGATCTCGCCGGCAACAGAAACTGCCGGGAGCCTCCTCCTTGTCCATTACCAGCATGTCCCGTCCCGCAAGGGCATTCGTCCGGCCGCAGATCGGCAGCGTCACTCTCGCGGTCATCGGGGCGATTTATTTGATCGCCTTTACCAATCGCACCTTCTTCACCCGCGCCTACAGTTATTTCGACAATCATCTGGCGCTTGCCGCCTTTGCGTTGGGGCTGACCTGTCTCTTCGCCGCTTTCACGATCTCCATCTCGGTCAAATATCTCTTCAAGCCGGTCCTGATCCTGATGATCCTCAGTGCCGCATCGGCTTCGTGGTTCATGGACAGATTCGGAACGATCGTCGATGTCGACATGATCCGCAACGCAGCGCAGACAACGCCCTCCGAAGCCGGCCACCTTATTACTCCCGCCTATCTGCTGCATATGACGATATTCGGCCTGGTGCCGGCGCTTCTGGTTTTCTGGGTGCGCGTCGAGCACCGCAACTTCTTCTCCAAGGTCAAATGGAACCTGGCAGCGATCGTGCCGCTCATCCTCGTTGCGCTTGCCTGCGGCGTCAGCAGCGCACGCAGCATCGCTTCCGTGACGCGGCTGCATAAGGACCTGATCTTGACGCTTAACCCGTTTCTGCCCGTCGGCAGCGCCGTGGCGTTCACTCTGGCCAGCGAAGCGGACAAGAATATCGTGGCGCAACCGCTCGGGACCGACGCAAAGGTGGCGTCCGCCCCAGCTTCGGGCAAGCCGCGCGTTCTGGTCATCGTGACCGGAGAAACCGCTCGCGCGGAGAACTTTTCGCTCGGCGGCTATAACCGCGAGACCAATCCGGAGCTCAAGAAGCGCGACATAACCTACTTCCCGCAAACATCGAGCTGCGGTACGGCGACGGCTGTCTCGGTGCCCTGCATGTTCTCCGACCTGACACGGCGTGGTTATTCCCATCGCGCCGGGCTTGCCAACGAAAACCTGTTGGACGTGCTCGGCCATGCCGGCATCAAGACTGAATGGTGGGACGACAATACCGGCAGCAAGGGTGTTGCCGATCGCACCGTCTACCGTTCCTTCTCCGAAGCCAACGATCCGCGTTATTGCAAGGATCACGAATGCCTCGATGACGGCATGGTCGCCGAACTGGGCGGGTGGCTCGCCAGCGTCAAAGGCGACAGCGTACTCGTTCTGCATCAGCTCGGCAGCCACGGCCCTGCCTATTATCAGCGATACACCCCGCAATTCGCGCGCTTCACGCAGGAATGCCGTACCGCCGATCTCGGCACCTGTGATCGTCAGGCCGTCGTCAATGCCTATGACAACAGCATTCTCTACACCGACCACATTCTCGCCTCGGTGATCGACCTCCTCAAGGCGCACGAAGACAAGCTCGCACCGACCATGGTCTACATGTCCGACCACGGCGAATCCCTGGGCGAAAACGGCCTCTATCTGCACGGAGCTCCCTACATCATCGCTCCGTCAATGCAGACCCACGTTCCCTTCGTGCTCTGGCAGGGAGCCGAAATGCAGGCCTCGGTCGACGCTTCCTGCCTCTCGAAACGTGCCAGTGAGGACGCCTCGCACGACAACCTTTTCCATACCGCCCTCGGCATCATGGCGGTGAAGACATCCGCCTATAAAGCCGATCTCGACGTGCTTGGCGCATGCCGGAAGGCAGCAGGCGGAGCAAACTCATGACCGTCCCCGATTATGCCGCAATCGGGCCGGTCATAGGACCGGTCACAGACAAGGCTGATGAAGCGCCGCATGTCTCCATCAGCCCCTCGTCCCCCATCGAGAAAGTGACCGGCAGCCAGCACCTCAAGGCGGCGTTCGGCTATTCGCTGAACGGTGCCTTGAGGTTGCTGCGCGAAACTGCATTCCGCCACGAAATCATCGCCGCTATCTTGATATTCGGAGCATTCGCGGCCGTTGGCGCCGATCTCTCCGACTATGTGATGATGGCAATCGTCATGCTTGGCCTTTCCGCGGCGGAAGCACTCAACACCGCCATAGAAGAGATCATCGACCGTATCTCTCCGGAATGGTCCGCGACGGGCAAAAATGCCAAGGATCTTGGTTCTTTTGCCGTATTCTGCCTGCTTGCGGCAAATGGACTGATGGCCGCATTCGTCATCATCCCAAAGCTCATGTCGCCATGAATCCTGCGGAAATTCCTTCCTCTCTCGAATTTCATCCCGCTTCTCTGCTAAACGGTGGGTATAAGATAATATCGCGATGGGATGGAGCGGACAGTTTGAGGGTTCTTCTGGTCGAAGATGATGCAACGCTTGGTGAAGCGGTGCGCGATCATGTTGCAAGTGGCGATCATGCCGTCGATTGGATGAAGACGATCGACATGGCGAAAAGCGCGCTTTCCACCACCAGCTATGGCCTCGTGCTGCTTGACCTTCGCCTGCCTGATGGCAGTGGCATCGCGCTTCTGAAAGAATTTCGCGCCCGTGGCGTCACGACACCGGTGATCATCCTCACCGCCCATGACCAGATATCGGACCGTATCGAAGGGCTGAACAGCGGCGCCGACGACTATCTGGTGAAACCGTTCAATCTTGGCGAACTGACGGCCCGGATGCTGGCGGTGAGCCGCCGTTACAGCGGTCGGCCGGTCTCGCTCCTGCGCGTGGGCGACATAGAGATCGATGCCGCCGACCGGAGAGTGACGGCGGGCGGCGAAATCATCAGCCTGTCCAGCCGGGAATGGGCCGTACTCGACGCATTGTCGGCGCGTGTCGGAGCCGTTGTCTCCAAATCACAGATCGAGGAGGCTCTCTACGCCTTCGGCTCCGAAATCGAGAGCAATACGGTCGAGGTCTATGTCAGCCGGCTGCGCAAGAAGCTCGGTCGCGACCATATCGCCACGTTGCGCGGTATCGGCTACCGCCTGGGGCACGAGCAATGAGCCTCTTTCGTCGTTCGGCCGGCTCGTCGATGACGCGGCGGCTGATCCTGTCGCTGACATTTGCCATGACCTTCCTCTGGCTGCTGGCCGTTGGGCTGGGCCTTGTCGTGATGGAGGAAGAGCTTGCCGAAATATTCGACGGCACGCTGCAGGATACGGCGGAACGGCTGGTCCCGCTTGTCGTCGACGATCTTGAACATCGCTGCATGCTGGCCGGCCCTGCCGACGACAGGCCAAGTGCCGCACCACAGCAGCTGCAGACAGGCAATTCCAGCGGGGATCAAGAATATCTGATCTACCAGGTGCGCGATCCCTCCGGCCGTGTGCTGATCCGATCGCATGATGCACCGGAAAAGGCCTTCGACACACCACTGAAGGCGGGTTTCTGGAAAGACGCAACCTATCAGTTCTACACCGCCACCAGTGATGACGCCCAGGTTTTCATCCAGGTTGCGGATGCCTTCGAGAACCGCGAGGAAGCCGTGCGGGAAGGCGCAATCGCGCTGTTTCTGCCGCTCGTCTTTCTGATCCCCGTCAGCGGCATGGTCATCTGGCTGGTGGTTCGCCGTGCGGTGCGCCCCGTTGGCGAGCTGCGCCGTGAAATCGAGACCAAGGACGGCGGCAATATGGAGCCGATCGACGCCTCCATGTTGCCGGACGAACTGCAGCCGATCGCAATCTCCGTCAATCTGCTGATGACGCGGCTTAGAACCGCGCTCGATGCCGAGCGGGAATTCACCTCCAACAGCGCGCATGAATTACGGACACCGATCGCAGGTGCCCTGGCTCAGACGCAGATGCTGATCACAGAGCTGACCGAAAGCTCCAGCCGCCATCGTGCAGGCCAGATCGAAGCGTCATTGACACGTCTCAGTCATCTTGCCGAAAAGCTTCTGCAGCTGTCCCGCGCCGAAGCCGGGATCGGCATTACCGACAAGCCCGCCGATCTTAGCCGGGTGCTGGACATGGTGCTGACGGACTTCTGGCGTAGCATGGCGGACCCCACGCGCCTTGTATTTCACCGCACCGCCGACGCCCAGTTGACAGGCCCGTTCAGCGAAGACGCCTTCGCCATCGTGCTGCGGAACCTGATCGAAAATGCGCTTGTGCACGGCACGGCCGGAGAGCCTGTGGAGGTGTTCCTCGAAAACGGCGGACCGGTCCGCATCGTCAATGATGCACCGACAATGACGGAAGCGGAGCTTGCCGCCATCCGCAAGCGTTTCAGCCGCGGAAAGACCGAGGCAGCAGGCTCGGGACTGGGCTTGTCGATCGTCGAAAGGCTTCTTGCACAAATGAACGGCCGGCTTGTGCTTGTCTCACCGGCAAGCGGCAGAAACGACGGGTTCGAAGCAAGGATATTTCTTTCGTGACGCGACGTGCCTGCATACAAGCAGAAACGACCGGCCCACTGGGCCGGTCGCACTATTCTCATCCCACCGAAGTGAGCCTTTTTTACTTCTTGATTGCTTCGACGTCGATGTCGAGCGCGATCTCCGGGCCAATGCCGAAGTCGGCCATCTTGGCGATGCCGAAATCCACGCCGTTGAACGAACCGGTTGCGGAAAAGCCGGTCTTGATCGTGTTCGCATCCCAGGGCAGTGCGGATTCCGCGTTCCAGGTGACATCGAGAACGACAGGCTTGGAAGTGCCGAGCAGGGTCAGATCACCGGTTACCTTGGCGGTCTTGTCACCGGTCTTTTCGATCGAAGTGCTCTTGAAGGTGATCTGCGGGAATTCCTCGGCATTGAGGAAATCCGGGCTTTTCAGGTGGGTGTTGCGCTTCTCGTCGTTGGTATCGACGCTTGCCGCCTCGAGAGCGATCTCAACCGTGCTCTTGGTGACGTCTTCCTTGTCGAAGGAGATGGTGCCGGACACCGCCTTGAACGCGCCATGGGCCTTGGCCCATCCGGCATGGCTGGTCTTGAAGCCGACCCACGCATGGGTCGGATCGATTTCGTAGCTGTCAGCCGCGAATGCAGCACCGGTCATGAACATGCCGGCAATGGCAGTTGCGAAAATCAGACGTTTCATGGTTTCTCCTTTGAGGTTGATCAGGGATATTGCCCGGCGGACCGGATTTTTGGGAGGTTCTCAGCCGCCTGTAAGGACGGCGATAAGGATGGCGGCGATAGCGGGAATGGCTGTCAGCGCTCCGATCACCAGCGGCCGCAGGACGCGCGGCTGGCCGACAAAGCCCGCGCCGCGCCAATTGAGGGCGGCGAAGACGGCGACAGGCAGGACCGAAAGAACGAGGGCGGAAGGGCTTGCGCTCGGCGAAAGAAGCACCGTCATCGTCACGCCCATCGCAGCGGTCCAGATGAAGGAAAGCGCCGCAAATCCCTGAAGGTCGAAGACGCTGTCATCACCCTGGATGTAGGCGATGTAGCGAACCAGCAGCCAGCCACCGAACAATGCGGCGAGCGCGCCATTCATCTGCGCCATTCCGATATAACCGCCCATGATCGCGGTCAGAGCCGTTGCGATGGCGGTCGCAAGCAGTGCTGCGGGCAAGGCCGCACCCGAGCTTTTCCTGGCACGGGTTTCCGATACGGCAACCAGTTCGATCGCGACGATGACGAGCACGATGGCAAGCGTCACAGCCTTGGTCGCGTTGGCGGCAAGAACATTGCGCCCCAGCCACCATGCGGGTGCGGCAAGCGAACCAACGCCGACAAGCGCGATGACCCAACGGTTGAGATGCTGCCTCGACAGCGCGGCAAGAATTGCGAAAATGACACCACCAGTGACGAGAAGCACCGGCAGCTTCTGTTTCGCGGCAATCGGCGGGAACGGCGGCAGACCTTCTATCGAGATGCTTGCGATGGCGCCTGCAACCGGGATCAGGAGCGCCGTCAGCAGCACACTTCGCGAGTACCCGCCTCTGCCGGCGAGCGCAATGACCACACCGAGAACCAGCGGCAAGAGAACGGTGGTCAGAAGGATTTGAGTAAGCATTCGTAGCAATCCTGGATATTTGCCAGATGTTGGGGAAGTTGCCGTTTTCGGTGTGAGTGCGCGCGCCTAGATCGCGGCCGGTGCTGTGGACACCAGCAAATCTGCGAACTCCAGGGCCGGACCAACAGGGACGATCTTCGTGGGGTTGAGGCTTTCGATCGAATAATAACCACGCTTGATGTGGTCGATGCTGACCGTCTCCGCGATACCAGGCGTGGACAGCATCCGACGCAGAAACAGGCTGAGATTGGCGTAATCGGCAATCCGGCGCAGATTGCACTTGAAGAGGCCGTGATAGGCCGCATCGAAGCGCACGAGCGTGACGAAGAGGCGAATGTCGGCCTCCGTCAGACGCTCGCCGACCAGAAAAGCCCTGCCCTCAAGCAAGCCTTCCAGTTCATCGAGCATCCCGAAGACATCCTGGAAAGCCTCTTCATAGGCTTCCTGTGTGGTGGCAAAGCCCGCGCGATAGACGCCATTATTGAGACGGGTATAGATACGATCGTTCAGCGCATCGATTTCTGCCCGGAGGCGTTCGGGATAAAGATCGACACTCTCGTCCGCCAGAGCGCCGAAGCCGCTGTTGAACATGCGCAGGATATCGGCCGATTCGTTGTTGACGATCGTGCCCGTCTCCTTGTCCCACAGGACGGGAACGGTGGCGCGCCCGGTAATATGCGGATCGACGCGGGTGTAGAGTTCATGGATGTAGCGGGCGCCGTTGACCGCATCCTCATTCGCGCCGGGATAGGTGCCGAACCGCCAGCCTTCCTTTGTCAGCGCCGGTTCCACCACCGAAACGGAAATGAGGTCATCGAGCTTTTTCAGCTTGCGGGCAATCAACGTGCGCGATGCCCAGGGGCAGATCAGTGCCACATAAAGATGATAGCGGCCGGCTTCCGCGGCAAAACCACCTACGCCCGTCGAGCCAGCAGATCCATCCGGCGTGATCCAGTTGCGAAAGCCCGACGTCTGGCGCACGAAGCCACCCTTGGCGTCTTTTGCCTGTACCGGTTGCCAGTCAGCTGTCCATTTGCCGTCTACGAGCACGGTCGTCTTCCCAACATCATTGATCGACAGCGAAACGCCATCACTGACGGCACTATGCATTCACCCCGATAACATGATAATCAATTCATCGAGCATTACAGATCACACTGATAGAGTGAGATAGGCATGTTGGATCGTATCGCCGGCATGGAAGTTTTCGCCAAGGTCGCCGCCATCGGCAGCCTGTCGGGAGCCGCACGCGCGCTCGGCATGTCGCAGACCATGGCGACCAAGCATATGGGCGCGCTGGAAGACCGGCTTGGCGTGAAACTTCTGCATCGCACCACCCGCAAGATCACGTTGAACGAAGCCGGTCGGCGTTATCTCGAAAGCGTCGAGCGCATTCTGTCCGAACTCGCGGAGGCCGACGCAACGGCTGCTGCCGAACGGATGGAGGTTGGTGGAACACTTCGCGTCAATGCGCCCGTTTCCTTTGGCGTCAGGGAAATCGTGCCCCTGCTGGCCGAACTCTCCGATCTGCATCCGGCGCTGAACGTCGATCTGGGCCTGAGTGATCGTGCCGTCGATCTCGTCGACGAAGGCTGGGATGTCGCCATCCGCATCGGCAAGATCGAAGACCAGACATTGATGGCGCGGAGAATAGCGCGCTGCCGCATGCTCGTCGCCGCCTCGCCTTCCTATCTTGCAAAAAGGTCGATCCCCGCATCTCTTTCCGACCTGGGATCACACAATTGTCTCGGCTACACCCTGGCCAGTTCGGTAGGCCCGGATCGGTGGCGCTTCGGCCCCGACGGCTCCATCATCATCCCCGTTACCGGAAACCTTCATGCAAACAATGGCGATGCCCTCGTCGCGGCAGCATTGGCTGGTCAGGGCATCATCTACCAGCCTACATTTCTGGTCGGTGACGAAATCCGCGCCGGTCGGCTGGTCTCGGTGGCGCTCGATCAGCCGCTTATGGAACTGCCTGGCGTCTTTGCGATCTATGCAAGCAACCGCAGGCCACCGGCGAAAGTCCGGGCGTTTATCGACTTCCTGGCTGGCAAATTCGCGCCCGCTCCCCGTTGGGATCGCGACCTGCCTATCCCGATAGAGCAACCGCCGCGCTATTCGAAAGCTCAGGCGGAAGGTTAGCCTCGTCTACCATGCCTGAACGGCGAAGGCATCGATCGGGATTTTGAGATAGCTGGTTCCATTGGCTTCCGGCGCCGGTATGCGGCCCGCATTCAGGTTGATCTGCAACGCGTGCAGCATCAAGCGGGGAAAGGGCAAGGTGGCGTCCCGCTCCTCGCGCAAGCGGATGAAGGCCTCCCGCCCTTGGCCAGCATAGGCGTTTGCGGCTTTCTGTTGCCTGACCGTGCTTTCCCACACCGCTTCGCGGCCACCGGGACGATAATCATGCCCGGTGAACAACCGCGTATCATCCGGAAGAGCAAGGATCGCCTCGACCGACGACCACAGGCTCGCAGCGCTACCGCCGGGGAAATCCGCACGCGCGCTGCCGCTGTCCGGCATAAACAAAGTATCGTGGATAAATGCCGCATCGCCGACCACGTAGGTGATCGAAGCCAGCGTATGCCCCGGGGAGTGGATGACCCTGCAGTTGATGTTGCCGATCCCGAAACTCTCGCCATCGGCGAAGAGACGGTCCCATTGCGATCCGTCCGTCTTCATTTCCGGCATGTTGTAGATCGTCTGCCAGAGCTTCTGGATATCGACCACCTTGGCGCCGATCGCCGTCGGAGCGCCGGTTTTCGTCTTCAGATAGCTCGCCGCGGAAAAATGGTCGGCATGTGGATGCGTATCGAGGATCCATTGCAAGGTAAGCTCTTCGCTCTCGATATAGGAGAGGATCGCGTCCGCGCTCGACGTTTTCGTGCTGCCCGACTTCTCGTCGTAATCAAGCACCGGGTCAATGATCGCGCAATGTCTCGTCTCCGGATCACTCACCACATACTGGATGCTGCCCGTACGCTCGTCGTAAAAACCTTTGACCAGGGGATTTGTGCTCATAAAACAAGTTCCAGGTGTTTGAAATCTGATCGTTTTAGTCGAACATGTGCGGCAAATCGGATGTCAGTTCAACCAACCTCCCTGCAATCGACTTCCGAAATGCGGGCTTGAGCGAGGCGCGCTTCCATCTTAGATAGCGTCCGTCTCAATGGAATTTCATCCACCAGAGCCAGTATTCGGAACCGTAGAAATGAAGAAGTGGGTGCGTTCATGACTGATGTTTTGGCAGAAACGAATGGCGTCAAACAGGTCATTTGCATCAGCTGGGGCACGAAATACGGCGCTCCATTCATCAACAGACTTTACGCCAGCGTTAAGCGCAACATCACCCCTCCCTTCACATTCACCTGCTTTACCGACAGTCGTGAAGGATTGAATCCCGAGATTCTCTGTGAAGATCTTCCTCCGCTCGGCATCGAAAACATGCCGACCGGAACGATGGGCATCTGGCAGAAGTCGCGCCTTTGGGGTGAAACGCTTGGCTCTCTCCGTGGCCCGGTGCTTTTCCTCGATCTCGATCTCGTCATTACCGGCTCGCTCGATGATTTCTTCACCATCGGGAATGCGGATGACATCGTTTTGGCCCGCAACCAGACAACGCCTTTCGAGCGGCTGGGTCAGACATCGGTATTTCGCTTCCCCGTCGGGAAGCTCGTCCCTATCCAAGAGAAGTTCCGGGCCAACCCTCAGGCTATCGCAGACCAGTACAATTTCGAACAGCGCTACGTGACCCGAAATGCCCCGGGCGGGATAAAGTTCTTTCCCCGCAGGCACGTCCTGCACTTCAAGCAGGATTGCCGCTGGCCGTTTCCGCTGAACTATTTCTTAGCACCCTCTCTTCCGTCGAATGCTCGTATCGTTCTGTTTCCGAGGGGCTTTCATCCTGAGAAAGCCGCGCAGGGCATATTCAGCTTCAACACGGAAGCTCTTTCTCCCCTGTCCCACCTGATGGCGGTCTTTGACAAGAAGAAGCGCCCCAGGAAATCCGCCTGGAAGCATTTGCGCCACTTCATCCTGCCAACTCCATGGATCAATGATCACTGGCGGGAATAGCGGGTTTAGCGCGAGTGCCCGTCGACAAACGGGCACCAGTCTTGCCTCATCCCTTCGAGGTCGAACCGGAGAGAAACGCGTTATATTGCTGAACGAGAGCCTTCATGGCCTCGTCAACGAACCGACGATCGACCCCCGGCGCAAATTCGATCCGGCTTTTCTTGCCGTCTATATGCGCTTGCGCAAACACCTTGCCCTTGCTGTCCTTCAACAGCTTCGGTTCTGAGGGCTGCGACTTTTCCGGCTTCGAAAGAAGATGATCGAATATGAGCTGGAACCGCTCATCGCTCGCCGACGACTGGAAAGCGGCATCCGACACTTCTGCCATGGCCGCAGCCTGAGCCTTCTCCGAGGCGAGCAATTCGCCAAGCTTCATCCAGCGATCACGGCCGGCTTTCGGAGCGGCACCGATTGCGCGAATGATCGCTTCCGGCACGGCGTCGACGACCTGCAATAACCGGGACAATTCACTTTTCTGGACCGACAGCGCTTCGCCGATCACCTTGCGGTCGAAACCACCGGCGAGAAGATTCTTGGCGAAGACGGCACGCTCGATGAACGAGAGATTGCGGCGCTCGGCGTTTTCCTTACCCTGCGCCAACACCAGTTCGTCATCCGACAAAGTGCGGACGATTGCCTTGACCTCGATCCCGAGGCGCGAGGCCGCCCGAATGCGGCGATGGCCATAAGCCGTCTGGTAACGACCGGGCTTTTCCGGATGATTGCGCAACAGCACCGGCACCTGCTGGCCGCTCTCGCGCATGCTGTCGATAAGCGTCGCGAGATCCTCGTCGTCCTGATCGTCCAGCCGCAGACGGTCTTCGACAAACGAAGAGTCGATCTTGTCCGGCTGAATGGCAACGACACGTTCGCCTTCGCTGAGTGCCTGACGGAGCAGGCGCGCCTCTTCTGCTTCCCGGGTCATGGCATTGAGCGAGAGGCCCATGGCCTTCACCGCACCAGCGGCACTGCGCCCCGCCGGATTGGCTACCGGAGCCGGCGCCTCGGCTTGCGGCTTTGGCTCCGACTGTGTTTCAGGCGCAGGCGCGGCGCCCGGCGCAAGCCCGCCTCCGAACAGCGCTCTCAACTCGTTTTTCCGGCTAGCAGCCATGA
This sequence comes from Hyphomicrobiales bacterium, assembly GCA_900469445.1. Classification (GTDB taxonomy): domain Bacteria; phylum Pseudomonadota; class Alphaproteobacteria; order Rhizobiales; family Rhizobiaceae; genus Neorhizobium. The sequence continues at coordinate 31,198 of UBXM01000005.1, read as the reverse complement.
TCCAGAACCTTTCTTCCGTCTATCGGCCCCAGGCCGCGTGGATGAGAGCCTCCACCTCACTGTTGACGGCATTCATCGCTTCAAGCGCACGATCATAGGTTGATCGCGTAAAATTCTCACGCCCGACCTCGTAAAGGGTCTGCTTCGTCAGGCCGGCGTCGGAGACGGCCGTGGATTTCACCATCGGCGCCGTCAGAACACGATCGCCGAACAGCGAGCGCATAAAACCGACGATTTGCGCCTGAGGCCCATCATTCGGCTCGAAACGGGTAACCAGGTAGCGCAGGAAGTCGAAATTGAGCGTGCCACCCGCCTCGCGCACCACGGACAGAAGGTCGGACGTCATGAACAGGAACTGGTTCATCGAGGCGACATCCAGCATCTGCGGATGTACCGTCACAACAACCGATGTGGAAGCGCAAAGCGCCGACAGGGTCAGGTAACCGAGCTGCGGCGGGCAATCGATCACGACCACATCGTAATCCTGCTCCACCGTCGACAGAACCGCCTGGATCCGCGCGAAGAACAGTGGGCCGCTGTCCTTGCCGCTCTGTCGGTTTGCCAGCGCCTGCGGCGTTACATGCTCGAATTCCTGCAGCTCGATATTGCCGGGAACCAGATCGAGGCCTGGGAAATAGGTCCCGCGAATGACCTCGGAGAGCGGGCGCTGCTCATCGTCGTAACGGATGGCGCCATACAGCGTATCGTTACCGGTCAGGTCGAGTTCCGGCTGATAACCGAACAAGGCAGAAAGCGAAGCCTGCGGATCGAGATCGATCGCGAGCACACGATGTCCCGTCAGGGCCAGATATTGAGCCAGATGAGCGGCGGACGTGGTCTTGCCCGATCCACCCTTGAAGTTGGTGACAGATATGACCTGAAGATGCTCGTTCTGCGCCGCGTCACGACGGGGCAGATAGGATCTCGCCTTGGCGATATTGCCCTTGGCGGCCGCCTGTTCCGCCAGGTGGCTGCGCAAAGCGTTGATATCGGCAAGCGAATAGAACCGGCGTCCGCCCGCCCCCGTCTCAGGCTGCGGACCCTCTCCGGCCAGCGACAACTGGCGCAGATAACCGTCGGATACACCGATCAGCTTGGCGGCCTCGCCGGAAGAAAAGCTGCGCAGCGTCTTGCTGGCAAGCGGCGGGAAAAGGCGCTCGCGCATCGCCTTGAGCTGCTCGGAAAGCGCGCGCGCATCCATCGCAATGGTCTCGTCGGCAAGCTGCCGCGTTTCCAGCGTGACCTCGCCTCTTGGCGCTCCCATTTTTCCAGCCGATCCGGCCATCCCGAAACTCTCCCCGATGCCTGCCAAAACGAACGACCGAATACGCCCCACGACAAGCATTACACCAAAGACATGAAGTTACGCTTAAAATCAAAATACAGTCAAAGCGCCGTTACAAAGTGATCGCATGTGTGATTCGCGTCAAGGATTTTTTAGATCGGAAGGCCCGCCTTTGTTGCGGAAGCTTTGACCGCTCCCGCCAGCGGTGCAGTTATCGAACTCGACCACATGGTTGCGGCTCCCGTGGCAAGAAAGGCACTATGGGGTAGTTTGATTCGAGCGTTTGCGATTTGGAGAGAAGCGATGAAGCCTATCTGGGCAGTCGGGTTGATGACCGGAACGGTACTCGACGGCAATATAGACGTGGCACTTCTCAAGACGGACGGAGAGAGTGTCGAAACATTCGGCGCCTATACGCTTTCTCCCTATTCGGAAGAAACCCGCCTCCTGTTGGAAGACACGCTGCGCCAGGCTCGCCACTGGAATTTCGACGGACCGGAACCGGCCATCTTCAAACAAGCCGAGGAGGCGTTGACCCGCGCGCAATCCAGTGCGGTGCAGGAACTTGTAAAAAGCGCCGGATTACCCATGGAAGAGATCGCGGTCGTCGGCTTTCACGGACAGACGGTGCTGCATCGCGCGCCAACCAAAGAGCGGCTGGGCGATACGAGACAGCTTGGCGACGGGCAGTTGATGGCAACCATTCTTGGAACCAAGGTCGCCTATGATTTCCGCACTGCCGATGTGCGGGCCGGCGGGCAAGGCGCTCCGCTGGCTGCCATCTATCATACCGCCCTGTTGCGCGACGTGGATCAGAGCGGCGATAGCGCCATCCTCAATCTCGGAGGCGTCGGCAACATCACCTGGTGGGACGGCAAGGAGATGGTGGTCGCCTTCGACACCGGACCGGCCAACGCGCCACTCAACGACTTCATCAAGGGACTTGGCCTCGGTGAGATGGACCGGGACGGAAAGCTCGGCGCGTCCGGCAAGGTGGACGAAGCACGGCTGGAGCGCCTGCTACAGCACCCGTACCTGACCGCCCCCTATCCGAAATCGCTGGATCGTTTTGATTTTACCTCGGCCATGGCCGAAGGCCTTAACGCGGCCGATGGCGCCGCAACGCTCTCCGCCGTCACCGCCTCCGCCGTCGGCAAGGCGCTCGATCTTTTGCCACACAGGCCGAAGCGCCTGATCGTCAGTGGCGGCGGGCGGCGCAACCCCACAATCATGTCCATGATCGAGGGCCGGGCCGGTGTCCAAGCCGTATCCGCCGATACATTCGGCTGGCGTGGTGATGCGGTCGAGGCTGAGTTGTTTGCTTTCCTCGCTGTCCGCGCACTCCGCGGCCTGCCAATCAGCTTCCCGACGACGACCGGCGTGCCGAAGGCGCAGACCGGCGGCAGGATCGCCAATCCATAGGATTTTTCCGTCACATTTCTGCAGCATGCCGCAGACGTGACCATTGCAAAAAATAAATCGATTTAAAGAACTTGAGGCATGCGACACATCGTCCTAGTTTCCTGACGATTCTAAACCTGCATCGAGAGGCTTACACATGCAGATCGGAATGATGGGACTGGGCCGCATGGGCGGCAACATGGCAAGGCGGCTTATGCGCGCGGGTCATGAATGCGTCGCCTACGACGTCAACCCGGCCGCCGTCGAGGCGCTTGTTGGCGAGGGAGCCGTCGGCATCTCGTCCATCGAACAGTTCCTTGAAAAATTGACGCCACCCCGTGCCGTATGGATCATGCTGCCTGCGGCAATCACACCCGGCATCGTCGAAAAACTGGCGGCTTTCATGCAGCCCGGCGACATGATTATCGATGGCGGCAATTCCAATTATCGCGATGCGATAGACGAGAGCGTCAAGCTCGCCGAAAAGGGCATTTCCTATGTCGACGTCGGCACGAGCGGCGGCGTATGGGGGCTTGAGCGCGGCTTTTGCCTGATGATCGGCGGCCCGGACGAGGCGGTAAAACATCTCGACCCGATCTTTGCCACCCTGGCGCCGGGGGCAGACCTCGATCCGTCCCTTCGCCCCGCCGAACGCGGTTATCTGCATTGCGGCCCGAGCGGAGCCGGTCACTTCGTCAAGATGGTCCATAACGGCATCGAATACGGCATGATGCAGGCCTATGCCGAAGGCTTCAACGTTCTGAAGCAGGCAAATGTCGGCAATGCCCATCGCGAGGCGGACGCGGAAACGACGCCCCTGCCCGACAAGCAATATTATCAGTTCGATATGGATATCGAGGCGATCAGCGAAGTCTGGCGCCACGGCAGCGTCGTCGGCTCATGGTTGCTCGATCTCACCGCCGAAGGCTTGAAGTCCGACCCGTCGCTCAGCAATTTCGGCGGCCGCGTTTCGGATTCCGGCGAAGGTCGCTGGACGATGAAGGCCGCGATCGACATGGGCGTTCCCGTCCCGGTTCTGTCGGCCGCTGTGTTCAGCCGTTTCGATTCCCAAGGCAATGCCGAATACGCCAACAAGATGCTGTCGCTGATGCGCAAGTCCTTTGGCGGCCATGTCGAAAAGCCGCATAACAAATAGCGCCAAGAAACAACTGTTGACTTGACAAACAATTGTCTGCATGAGTTCCGCAAGGAGCCCATGCAGATGACCCAGCCGCTTGCACCGCAGGAAAATGCCGTTCTGGCCTTGATCCGCGAAAACCCTTTCGCCGGTCAGCAGGAAATCGCCACGGCCCTGGGGCTTGCGCGGTCCACCGTGGCCGCTCATATCGTTCAGCTGATGAACAAGGGGCACATTCTCGGAAGGGGCTATGTTCTATCCACCGAAGCACGCGCCTACTGCATCGGCGGCGCGGTGCTGGACCGAAAATATCACGCACGCACCAAGATCGTGCTGGAAACATCGAACCCCGTCGAAAGCACCCGCAGCCTCGGCGGCGTTGCCCGAAATGTTGCGGAAAACCTTGCCCGGCTTGGATCCTCAACCGGCTTCATCTCGATCGTCGGCGACGATGACGGTGGCCAGGCTCTTCTCAGATATATGCGCGAAATCGGGATCGACGTCAGTCAGGTCGTGACATCAAGCGAACGCCCGACCGCAGAATACGCGGCGATCCTCGACGCAGCCGGCGATCTCGTTCTCGGCATTGCCGACATGAACATCTTCGACCTGTTTCAACCGGAACATATCGAGCGGGCATGGCCGCATCTCGCCGCCTCGAACTGGCTATTTGCGGACTGCAATCTGCCGGCGGACGCGCTGACCGCGTTGATCTCCCGCGCCAGAAACGCCTCCTGCCGGCTGGCGATCGATGCGGTATCGACGCATAAGGTGATGCGTCTGCCGAAAGATCTGAACGGCATAGACCTGCTTTTCATGAATATCGACGAAGCAAACGCCATTCTCGGCCAGTCGAACGCACATACACCGGAAGGCGCCAAACAGGCTGCGCTGGCACTACAGCAGGCGGGCGCCGGCATGGCCGTGGTCAGCACCGGCGCGCAGGGCATGGCCGTTGCCGGAGCGGAGACGGTCGAGTTCATCAACGCCGTGAAGGCCGCTCCTGTCGACATGACCGGCGCAGGCGACGCGATGATTGCCGCCACCCTTCACCGTTTGCTCGAAGGCGATGAAATTTTCGATGCGGCACGCACAGGCGCGCTTGCCGCCACACTCACCACCGAATGTACCGCCAGTGTACATCCCGATCTGTCTGCCGAGCTTATCGCTGCCAACCGGCACAGGCTCACGAATTGAAAGGACAAGACGACATGCAACTCCTGAAGCCGAAGCTCAACAAGGAAGTCGCCGACGCAATCGCCAAGGGCGGACCGGTCGTCGCGCTCGAATCCACCATCATCACCCATGGCATGCCCTACCCGGCCAATCTCGAAACGGCAAAGGCAGTTGAGGATGTCGTTCGCGCCAATGGTGCAGTCCCGGCGACGATCGCTGTCATCGAGGGCGAACTGCGCGCCGGTATCGACGCCGACGAACTTGAAAAGCTTGCCCAGGCCAAGAATGTCGTGAAGGCTTCCGGCCGAGATCTGGCCGCCGCCATGGTGCGCAAGCAGACCGCCGGCACGACCGTCTCCGCCACGATGCTGCTCGCAGATCTCGCCGGCATCGAGATCTTTGCGACCGGCGGCGTTGGCGGCGTACATCGCGGCGCCGAGCAGACCTTCGACATTTCCGCCGACCTGACCGAGCTTGGCCGCACGAAGACGGCCGTCGTCTGCGCCGGCGTCAAGTCGATCCTCGATATCGCCAAGACGCTCGAATATCTGGAAACCCAGCGCGTTCCCGTCATCGCTTACGGAACCGATGAATTCCCGGCATTCTTCACCCGCAAGAGCGGCTACAAGGCCGATCACAAGCTGGATACGGCAGCAGAGATCGCCAAGGCGATGTGGCTGCATCACCAGCTCGGCACCGGCACCGGCCTGCTGATCGCCAATCCCATTCCGGCAACCGCTGCCCTCACGCCGGAATTCATCGACGGCACGATCGCCGATGCCGTGCGTGAAGCCGACGAACGCGGCATCGGTCGCAAGGAACTGACACCCTTCCTGCTTGCCCGTATCAACGAACTGTCCAAGGGCGAGAGCCTGAAGGCCAATATCGAGCTGGTGAAAAACAACGCAACGCTCGCCGCCAAGATGGCCGTTGCCTATTCGGCGCTGAAGAAAGCCTGACCGTTATATATACGGCTGGGCATCGGCCCAGCCGTATATCGCAATACTGTGACGCTTGGCGGGATCGGCATCCTGCCCCGCCAGCCTATGCGCAAGCCGCCTTTTCCTATTTCCTGTCCAGATCCAGAACTGCCTCGTAAAGCACCGCCGCTCCAAGAGTGATCGCGTCGTTTTCCGACCATTCCTCCGCAGCGTGGCTGCGCCCATCCTTGCTGGCGATGAAAATCATCGCAGCCGGCGCTACCTTTGCCAGAAAGGCGGCATCATGGCCGGCACCGGACACCATCGGCCGGCTGGTCGCTCCTATCCGCGCAGCACTCGATGTCAGAATATCCGTCATCATCCCGGACATTGGCGTTGGAGCCGCATTCGAGACCCTGCGTGGTTCGGCAATTGCCACATTCCGGTCCGCAGCCGTCAGGGCGCAAAGTGCAGACAGCTGCGCAACAAAGTCGTCCATCACAGCGGGATCGACCGCCCGGGCATCGATCAGCATGCGAACATGCGACGGAATGACATTGGCGGCATTCGGCTCCATCGAAAACTCGCCCACCGTACCTGCGAAATAGCTCGGTCCAAGCGCGAGTTCCCTGGCGATGCGTTCGATCCCGAGCACCAGGCAGGATGCGGCGCCCAGCGCATCGTAGCGTGCATTCATCGGCGTCGTTCCGGCATGATCGGCACGACCCTCGATCAGGATTTCGAAACGGGAAATGCCGGTGATCGCGCCGACGATGCCGATATCGACACCCTCCTGTTCAAGCACCGTTCCCTGTTCGATATGCAATTCGAGAAAGGCCTTGATATCGTCACGACCGCCCGCTTGTGCCGGATCACCGCCCACCTTTCGGATGCCTTCCGCAAGATCGATGCGGCCCTCTTCCGTATCCGCCACGCGCTCCAGCCATTCGTCCGGGCGGACACCCGTCATGCCGCGGCTGCCGATGCATGACACGCCGAAAATCGAAACTTCTTCCGCAAGAAAATCGACGATTTCCAGGTCATGTTCCAGCTCGATCCCTGCATCGCTCAGTGCCCGTGCCACTTCCAGAGCGGCAATCACGCCCGCGATCCCATCGAAACGGCCGCCATTCGGCACCGTATCCGTATGCGAGCCGAGCATAAGGATGCCGCGACCGGCCTTGCCCTTGCGCCGACCAATCAGATTGCCCGCAGCGTCGACATGCGTTTGAAGACCAGCATCGCGAAACGCCTTTTCCACATAGGCACGCCCTTCAAGAAACATCGGCGTGAATGCGCGACGGGTCCATGGCCGGCCGGGCTCGGTGAGATTGGCGAGAGCGTCGATGTCTGCAGCAATCCGACCGGCATTGACGACGAGATTGGAATTCATGCGGCATGATCCTGGAATGAGCGCAAGCATTTGAGCGGACGAAGCTTCCGGCCAGACTTGGCAGCAGCTTCATTCCGTCGTCGAGGAACGTACGGAAACATAGGTTCCTGGAACATTGGAAAGCAAGTTCATTCGAACGCTCGACCGGTTGCCGTGCCCTGACGAACAAAAGGCGCCCGCGACTTAGCGAGCGCCTTCAAATGCCAGCGGTCGTGCATCAATTGATGATGCGGACCACCGTGTGTGTCTGCGGATCGACGATCACGCGCTGCTGATTGACCACCGCATAGGCATAGGTCGGGTCTTCCGGGATCGGCGTCAGCACCACCTGCTGCGGAATAGGTCGACCGACGACCACCCGTTCTTCAACGACAACCGGCTGTGCCGGCATCGGCTGGGCTTCGACATAACGAACGACGCGCTCTGGCGGCGGATCGATTGCGGTACCTGCTGCAGCACCGACGATGCCACCCACAGCGGCACCGACCGGTCCGCCAACGATTGCACCGGTCACGGCACCACCGACCGCGCCATTCACCGTGCTCTGCTGGGCGGCGGCACCGGTTGCGAAAGCTGCGAGGGCAGCGGATACCAGGATCATCTTTTTCATCACACAACTCCCTGTTTGCGATGGCATGAAAACGCCGCCTTCGCCGCGCCGTTCCGCACCGGGACCTTTGCGTTTGGGGATGCGACTTTGGTCCGGCAGCGAGAAATTGCGATGACGCGGCCCCATTGACGCCGTGAATCCGAGGCTTAATTATCTTCCGCTACTACACCCCTCCGAGGCTTTCGTGCGCCTACCCAACGTTATTGCTCATTGGAACGGACAATCGCTCGCCCGCCAGTTTCTGCTCGTCGGCGGGTTCATTTCCGTCATTGCGACGCTGATTGTCGGCACCTTTGTCGCCAGCCTCATCGAAGAAGCCGTTACACGAAATTCGGCAGCATCGACCGCCCTTTACGTCGACAGCATCATCGCGCCGATCCTGCCGGACATGACGACAACGGAAAAACTCGATGAATCCATCGAGCGTGCGCTCGATGAGACGCTGTCGCAGGGTGCTCTTGGCCGACGTCTCGTTTCGTTCCGGCTCTGGCGCAAGGATGGCACGATCCTCTACGCAAACGACAAGAAGCTGATGGGGCAGAAGCTCACCCCGAGCGAAGACCTCAAGGCGGCCTTCTCGGGAAGGATGGTCTCCGAATTCAACGAGATCGATCCGGAAGAGGCCGAAGCCCTGGGCGATCAGACGCATCCGCTTCTGGAAATCTACAATCCCGTACTCCAGCCATGGTCAGGCGAAGTCGTGGCGGTTTCGGAATTCTATGAAGTGGCAACCGATTTCGAACGGAGCCTGCAGAGCGCCAGATTGCGCGCATGGCTTGCCGTGACCGCCGTAATCGCAGCAATCTTCTCCCTGCTCTCACTGATCGTCTTTCGCGGAAGCAGGCTTATCGAACTCCAGCGCGGCCTCCTGAATGCGCGGGTCGGCGAGCTTTCCCATCTGCTCAAGCAGAACCGCGAACTGAATGCTCGTGTCCAGAAGGCGAACCAGAGGACGACCGCGCTCAATGAACGCTTCTTGAGACGAATTGGCGCGGATCTGCATGACGGTCCGGCGCAGCTCATCGCCTATGCGTCTCTGCGCATTGACAGCCCGGCCATTCTCGGTGCCCAGGCGCTTCGCGAAGCACGGGAAGCGGAAGTCTCTTCGATCAAGACCAGCCTTCAGGAAGCCATGCGGGAAATCCGCAGTATCTGCCACGACCTGATCCTGCCGGAAATCGAAACCGCAAATTTTCAGGAAGTGATCTTGCAAGCGGTGCAGCGCTATCGGGAACGGACAGGAATTCCTGTTGCCCTCACATTGGCCGCAGTCGACTGGCATCCAAGCGCCGCGGAAAAGATCTGCATCTACCGCTTCGTTCAGGAAGCGCTTAACAATGGCTGGCGGCATGCCGAAGGATCGGGACAGAAAGTACTGCAACGTTTGGAACAGGATTGCGTTGTGGTGGATGTCATCGATACCGGTCCGGGCTTCGACCCGGCATCGGTGAAACCAACCAGCCTCGGCATTGCCGGCTTGAGGGAGCGGATCGAAAGCCTCGGCGGACGGTTCGCCATCGCGTCAGATGGCAGTGGTACGACGGTGACTATGTCGCTGAAGATTTGCGAAACGGAGAAGACTTGATGACCGATCTGCGGGTTGCCGTATGCGACGATCACCCACTCTTCAGAGAAGGCGTGGCACGCACATTGACCGAACTCGGCTTCGACATCGTCGCCGAAGGCGGCAGTCGTGACGACGCGATCGAAATCGCTCAGCGGCATCAGCCCGATATTCTGCTGATGGATATCTCGATGCCGGGTGGCGGCTTGGGCGCGATCGCCCCAATCCTTGCCGAGCGCCCGGACCAGAACATCGTGATGCTGACCGTGTCAGAAACCAGCGACGACATCCGCCAAGCCCTGCAGGACGGCGCCAAGGGTTATGTGCTCAAGGGTATCGGGTCCGGCTCGCTTGCTGAAATCCTTCGCTCGATTGCCGCGGGAGAAGGGTATGTGGCGCCGGCTCTTTCGGCAAAGCTCCTTTCGGAGCCGCCGGTTTCACCCGACGACGACGGCCTGTTCGCCGCCATGCGCGACCTGACGACACGGGAACGCGAAGTTCTGGGGCTTGCCGCCGAAGGCCTCAGCAACAAGTCGATCGCCATCGAACTCGACCTGCACGAAAAGACGGTGAAGCACCATATGACGCGCATCTTCACCAAGCTCAATGTCAGCAACAGAACGGCTGCGGCAATTGCCTGGAACGAGGCGATACGCGAGGGCTCCACACGCTCCTTTTCCTGATTCCATCGGGAATGACGACGTCACAAGCCGGATAGGCGCCGGCTTGCGGCATCCACGTTACGCGGCATTCACTTTACGAATGAACGCAACCTGTCCATGTCGGATTTGGTCGCGCTACGGTTGACGATGGTTCTGCCGCTCCGGTCGCGCATCACATAGCGGCCGCGATCGTTCACCTCTTCCGCAATACCGCTGCCATGCCTTACACTGATATTGCCGTTATCAACACTGACGGAATCCTTCTGCGACCGGCTCTCAGTCCTCGCCGATCCAGCCGAGAAGGACGAACTGCGACTACGGTTTCCCGAACTGCGGCTTCCCGAGTTGCCCCGACCTTTACCCTCACCATTCCCGTTGTTGCCGCCGCCTGGGCCACCGCCCCTGCCGGAATTGCCGCCATTTCCACCGCTATTGCCATTGCCGCCCCCACGGCCACCGCCATTCCCACGACCCTCCCCGCCATTGCGAGCGATTGCGGAATTGGCGCCAAGCGGCGCAAGCCCTGAAAAAAGGGCCAGCGTCAGGCCGGATATGATCTGTCGGCGGGAGGGAATGGCAATCTCCATCGCAAACGGGGTTAGAAGTTACATCCTACTATGGGGCAACATCCAAGCCCAACCATAGTTCCGCCATGGGACCTTTGCGAATGCCAGGATCGGACCATAGTCCGACCACATTTGCCCAAATCAGGGTTTCAGTCGACGATAATGCTATCTTCGGTCCGTTCTTTTTCGAAGAGCGACCAGGCCGCGATGAACAGTGCTGCAATCAATGGGCCGATCACGAAGCCGTTGACCCCGAGAAGCGAAATCCCTCCCACCGTCGAAATCAGAACGACGTAATCCGGAAGTTTCGTCTCCTTGCCGACCAGTGGCGGCCGCAGGATATTATCGATGAGGCCGATCACGAAGACGCCGACCGCAACGATAACGGCAGCCTTCAGGACCTCGCCCGTAACGGCAAGATAGATTGCCGTCGGCACCCAGACGAGAGCGGCGCCAACGGCGGGCACCAATGACAGAATGACCATCAACACGCCCCATAGAAGCGCCGGCTGGACGCCCAGAAACCAGAAGGTGATACCGCCGATAGCCCCCTGAAGGATCGCGATGATGATATTGCCCCTGACCGTGGCCCGAACGACCGAGGCAAACTTCGCCATGAACTGTGTCGTATGCTCATCGCTCAACGGCGCCGCACTGCGGATTGTCGCGGCGAGAGAGCGCCCGTCGCGAAACAGGAAGAACAGAAGGTAGAGCATCAGGCCGAAGGCTATGAAGAATTCGGCGGTGCTCTGGCCGAAGTTCAAGGCACGCCCCGCAAAGAAGCTTCCGCCCTGCATGAGCGAAGACGAGAAACGGTCCCGCAAGGCTGCGAAACCTCCGTTCTCGATGTTCTGCAGCCAATCCTGCATGAAGGTTGGCAGCGCGACGACCACCTCGTTGAACATGCGGTTGAGGTCGATCTGCCCGCTTGAAATCCTCTGGTAGAGGCCTGTCCCTTCCTGGATGAGCGAGGCGAGAATTGCCAGGCCCGGCAGGATGACGAGGCAGAGGCAGATCAGCACGGACAGAACAGCAGCAATATTGCGCCTCCCAGCCAGTGCTGTTTCCAGCCGCGCATAAAGCGGGAAAAAGATGATCGCAAAGACCACCGCCCAGAAAACGGCAGAATAGAAAGGAATGAGGACCGCGATGAAAGCCAGCGTCACAAGGACCAGAAGGATGTAAAAGCTGACGCGCTGAACCACGAATTTCCTGCCTTGTCTCTGAACCGTTTGCGCAGACAGAGATAACGCACAAAATCTATCCGTCCACAAATGTCACTCTGCAGACGGATAGATGAAAGGTCTTTTACATTCCGATGGCAGCGCTTGCCGCCAGAGGATCAGGCCAGTGTATAGGCCGTCTTCACCACGGTGAAAAATTCGGCGGCATATTTGCCCTGCTCGCGCGGCCCGAAGGAAGAAGCCTTGCGGCCGCCGAAAGGCACGTGGAAATCGACGCCGGCCGTCGGAAGATTGACCATCACCATGCCGGCTTCCGAGTTGCGCTTGAAATGCGTTGCGTATTTCAAGCTGGTCGTGGCGATACCAGCGGAAAGGCCGAAAGGCGTGTCATTGGCCATGGCCAGCGCCTCATCGTAATCCTTGACGCGAATGACGCTGACGACCGGGCCGAAGATTTCCTCGCGGCTGATGCGCATCTGGTTGGTCGCTTCGGTAAACAGCGCCGGCTGCAGATAGAAGCCGGGTGTGTCCCGCTCCAAACGCTCTCCGCCAAAGGCAAGCTTGGCGCCTTCCTTGACCCCGATCTCGATATAATCGGTATCCTGTTTGAGCTGACGCACATCGACAACCGGGCCGACATGGGTCTCGGGCTTCAAGGCGTGCCCGACCTGAATATTCTTCATCCGCTCGGTCAGGGCATTGACGAACTTGTCATGAATGCCTTCGGTGACGATCAGGCGTGAAGATGCGGTGCAACGCTGGCCGGTGGAGAAGAAACCGGAATTTGCGGCGGCCTCCACGGCGACGCCCAGATCCGCATCGTCGAGAACGATCATCGGGTTCTTGCCGCCCATTTCCAGCTGGAACTTGCGGTTATGCTCGATCGACGCTGCAGCGACCCGCTTGCCGGTACCGGTAGAGCCCGTGAACGTGATGCCGGCAATATCGGGGCTGTCCAGCATCGTCTGACCGACAACCGAACCCGGACCCATGACCAGATTGAGCACGCCCTTGGGAAGACCGGCGCGATGCAGGATGTCTACGATTGCCCAGGAGCAGCCCGGCACGAGTTCCGCCGGCTTGAAGACCACCGTGTTGCCGTAGCAAAGCGCCGGCGCGATCTTCCACGCCGGGATGGCGATCGGAAAATTCCATGGCGTGATGATGCCGATGACGCCGAGCGGTTCGCGGGTAATCTCGACGCCGATCCCGGGCCTTGCCGATGGCAGAACTTCGCCCGCCAACCGGAGCGTCTCACCGGCGAAAAAGTCGAAGATCTGGGCTGCACGCGTGACTTCGCCGATGCCCTCGGCCAGCGTCTTGCCCTCTTCACGGGAGAGAAGCGTGCCGAGTTCCTGCTTGCGCGCCAGGATTTCGTCCGCAGTCTTTTTCAGGATCGCGTGACGCTCGAGAATGCCGGACCGGGACCAGCCGGGAAAAGCAGCCTTCGCAGCGGCAATTGCCTGCTTGACCTCGTCCGCAGTTGCCTGGGCGTAAACCCCGACAATGTCATTGGTGTCGGACGGGTTGACGTTTTCCGAGCCGGTCGTGCCGACCCATTCGCCGGCGATGAGGTTTTGATGGATGGTCATGCTTTTTCCTTCCCAAGCGGCCTGTTTCAAACAATCTGATATGGCCGTGACGATGAATGGAGAGCGTCCTTAGACGATGTTATCAGCTGTCGTCCGGATGGCCAGCACCCGCAAACGCCCCGCCTTGATAAACAACCATGGGATCGTTCGGATCCTGCACACCGGCCGCCGCCTCGACCTCGACACGCCATTTGTCCGAGCTGTCCTGCGGCTGCCAGCCAAGAAAATCTGCATTGCTGTTATCCCACCACGATTTCTCGTTGGCGGAAGCGCCATAAACGATCGTATGGGCCAGTCGGGGGGCCAGGAACGCTCTTTCGCACAACGAGACGAAATCGCGATAACTCAGCCATGTTGCCAGCATGCGGGGGTTAAGCGGTCTCTCGAAGCAGGAACCGATGCGAAGCGTCAGGGTTTCCTGTCCGAACTTGTCATAATACATGCTGGCGACGGCTTCGCCGAAAACCTTGGAAACGCCATAGAGCGAATCCGGTCGGGGATAGACGCTGTTGTCGATCTTCTGGTCCTGCCGATAGTAGCCGACAACGTGGTTGGAACTGGCAAATACGATGCGTGGCTTGCCCTGATGCCGAGCAGCCTCGTAAAGGTTGTAAAGGCCGATGATATTGCCTTGGAGGATAGGATCGAAGGATCGCTCGACAGACACCCCTCCCAGATGGATGATGCCGTCGACCCCCTCCAGAAGCCTCAACACACCCTGAGCATCGGCCAGATTGCACCTGACAAAGATTTCTTTGGGGCCTAGATCCGAGACGTCAGCAAGGTCTGACACCACGACCCTCTCCGCCAACTGAGACAGCAGCGGACGTATGCTCTGACCGACGCCACCAGCAGCGCCTGTCAGCAACAGTTTCTTGAGCATATATCCTCCCCAGGACAGGCATCACCGGCATGGCGCCAGCGTTGTCATACATGACAACCAAATAGATACTACAAGTGGGAGGTATGGCGTCAACAAGTTTATCGTCGACGCCTTAAATTCATGGCGAACCGGTTTTCGCCCGACCTACCAAAGATCGGCGTGGCGATTGACGTCCTTGTAGAGAAGGTAACGGAAACGGCCCGGCCCACCGGCGTAACAGGCCTGCGGGCAGAAAGCCCTGAGCCACATGTAGTCCCCGGCTTCGACCTCCACCCAATCCTGGTTGAGCCGATAGACCGCCTTGCCTTCCAGCACATAGAGACCATGCTCCATGATATGGGTCTCCATGAACGGAATGACCGCGCCGGGCTCGAACGTGACGATATTCAGATGCATGTCATAACGCACGTCGGCAGGATCGATGAAACGGGTCGTTGCCCAGCGGCCCTCGGTATCCGGCATCGCGTCGAGCACGCATTCATCTTCATGCGTGAATATGGCCGGCGGCGCCTCAAGCCCGTCCACGACCTTGAATGCCTTGCGCACCCAGTGGAAACGGCAGGCCTTTTCGCCTTCGCCGCGCAAGGTCCATCTCGAACCGGCGGGAAGATAGGCGAACGATCCCTCCCGCAAGCTATGTGCGGTTCCGCCAAGCTCGATTGTCAGATCGCCGGTTACGACGAATATGGCCGCCGAGGCGCGCGCATCCGGCTCCGGCCTGTCGCTGCCGCCACCCGGCAGCACCTCGACGATATATTGCGAGAACGTTTCGGCAAAACCGGAGAGCGGGCGGCTGAGGATCCACGCCCGCGTTTTTTCCCAGTGCGGCAGCACACTGGTCACGATGTCGCTCATCACGGTGCCGGGAATGACCGCATAGGCGGTCGTGAAAACGGCCTTGCTGGAGAGAAGCTGCGTCTGCGGCGGAAGTCCGCCTAGCGCGCTGTAATACTTGCTGTCAGTCATGGCTGTTCCCCGATTATGATATCTCAGGTTTAAGCGCGCCTACCCGATTCATCAATCGGCAAACGCTTGCCCCGCATCGCTTTGCCTGATGCGGCCCGCACCGATAATCACTCTCGAACCAACCAACCTCGGCACGCAAAACCCGACCCGGGCAGCGACGAAGTGCGCGTCGTGGCGGCCAGAGGCACATGTTAGAAAGGAGATGTTGGAGAAGTAGGCTCAAGCAGCAGGAGGAAAAAATGGGTGCACGTGTCAAGGATATCATGACGCGGGACGTGGTCACCGTTTCACCGGAGACCACGCTGAAGGAGATTGCGGGGCTTCTGGTAAAGCACTCCATCAGTTCCGTCCCGGTCTGCGATGAGGCCGGGCAGGTCGTCGGCATCATCAGCGAACGCGATTTGCTGCGCCCCTTTGGTCAGAAAATAGCCCAGCGCCGCGACTGGTGGATATCTGCCCTCGCCCAAGGCAACGACCTCGAACCTCAATTCGAGATGCTGATCGGTGTAGACCAGCACCGCGCGGCGCTGCTGATGAGCAAGCCCGTAAAGATAACGGATGAGGAGACTGAGCTGAGCGAGCTCGCCGAAATCATGTCGGAGAACGATATCAAGCGCCTACCTGTTCTGCGTGACGGCCGACTTGTCGGCATTGTGAGCGGCGCGGATGTGATCCGTGCGATAGCCGCGATGGAAGCGGTTTAACCGGCCGATACCGTAGCACCATCGCCCGGTCGCTCGGCCTCAGCGAACCGCACGCAACCGCTTGATCTCATCGACCAGACGCTGCGGATGGTAGGGTTGATCGAGCGGCCCCTGTTCGCAGAGATCGCCGGCAACCTGGGCCGTCCTGACCAGCGATTGCGTCAGGATGACCTCGATCGGTTGCCCCACCGAGCGGATATGGGTGGAGAGATCGAAGCCGGTTCCATCCTGCATCTCGGTGTCCGAGACGACGATATCGATCTGGTAATGTCTGAGCGCGATTTTTGCGTCTTCGAAACCCGTTGCCTCGATGACACTGTAACCGCATTCCCGAAGATATTTGGCGATCATCGATCGCTGCAGCGTATCGCTGCTGGCAACCAGGATCGTCTCAACATCGTCAGCTTGCATTTCGTTTGGCCTCCATCACTTTGATCAGGATTTCACCGACGTTCCAGACCGGTTTTGTCAGGACGAGTTCGTACAGTTGCGGATCGATCGTCTGCGCCGCACCGTCTTCCGACATGATCACTATCTTCATCTCGGGATACGCGGAGCGCACATAACGGGCCAGCTCGAGCCCATCGGCCTGCCCCGGCATATCGACATCGGTCAAAAGAAGATCGAAGGTGACGCTGTAACGAAGCAGTTCAAGCGCTTCGTCGGCGGAAGACACCTCCACCACCTCCCAGCCAATCCGCCGCATGTTGTCCGCAGCATCAAGCCGCAGAAGAAATTCATCTTCGGCAATGAGAACGCGTGTGGCAGTTTTTTCGGCACCCGCTGCCCCAGAGAAATATGCAGGTAACATTCCGCCTCGCCCTTCCGATCCGGTACCAGAATTCACGAAACCATATTTGGTTCCGCCATTTGGAGATCACGACTATCGCCTATATTGAAGTCGCGCCTAATGACAGGGCCGGAAGGCCGATCAGTGAGGCACGATCATCGGCCGCCCGGTCAAGGGATCCGGCATGACCAGCGCCTTCAGCCCGAAAGCCGCCTGCAGATTTTCCGGGGTGATGACCACCTCGGGCGCTCCCTCGGCCACCAGCCCCTTGCCACCGAACAGTATGAGATGATCGGAAAACCGCACAGCCAGATTGAGATCATGAAGCACGGTAACGACCGTCGTTCCATGATCGCGATTGCGTTTCTGCAGCAACGAAAGAACTTCAAGCTGATGCGCCAGATCGAGCCAGGTCGTCGGCTCATCGAGCAGCAGATAGGGCGTGTTCTGCGCCAGCACGAGAGCGATCCATGCCCGCTGGCGCTGGCCACCGGACAATTCGTCGATCGGTCGGTCGGCAAGGTCGCTCAGATCCACCTGTTCGAGAGCCTGCCGGCATATTCTGGCGTCTTCTTCGCTCCAGGGCGCCAGCAATCCACGCCAGGGCGTTCGCCCGCGCCGGACAAGATCGGACACGGTGATGCCGTCCGGCGCCTTGGGCGATTGCGGCAGGATGGACAGGCGGCGCGCCAATGCACGCGTATCGATCTTGCCGATATCGTCTCCGGATAGCAGCACCTGACCGGAGGCTGGCGCAATAAGCCGGGCCAGCGCCTTGAGAAAGGTCGACTTGCCACAACCGTTCGGCCCGAGGATCGATGTCACGCGCTGATCCGGCACGGCAATCGAAAGATCGCGCAGGACAGTTCGCTCGCGGTAACCGAGCGTGAGGGATGTGGTGGTCAGTCCGGTCTGGCTCATACTTCTCCTGCCTCCACTTCTTTCCAGAGGAGCCACAGCAGATATGGCGCCCCCATGATCCCGGTCATGACACCGACGGGCAATTGCAAACCGGGGATTGCCGAGCGGGAGATGACTTCCGCCAGAACCATGATCGTCGCGCCGGCGATGGCTGCGGCCGTGAGGCGGGAAGCCGGATGCCTGACACCGGCGATCCGCATGCCGAGCGGTCCGGCCATCATCGCGACGAAGGGCACCGGCCCCGCCACCGCCACGCCGACAGTTGCCAGAAGGACGCCGGTGCAAATCAACCCGTACCGGGCCCGCCCGACGCGCGCGCCAAGGCCTGCGGCAAGCTCATCCCCCAGTTCGAGCAGCGCCATGGCGCGAACCTGCAAGGCGAGTATTATGGAAAGCAGTGCCCCCAGGCCGAAAACCTGCAGCACATGACCCCAGTTGCGGGCCGTAAGCGAGCCTGTCAACCAGCGTTGCGCATCGGCAGCCTCCTGAGGCGGCATGCGGATAACGAGGAAACTGCTGACCGCGGAGGCGAAAAAGCCGATGCCGATGCCAACCAGGATCAAGGTCAGCGGCGATTGCCTGGCGCCCCTGTGAAACGACAGGCCCGCAACCAGCAATGCCGCGACAAGGCCGCCAATTGCGGCGAGGATCGGCAAGGGTATGAGCAGCCCGAAGGCAACTCCGGCAACGACGGCACAGCCTGCCCCGGACATGAACCCCATCACATCCGGCGCTGCAAGCGGATTGCGCAGCAATATCTGGAAGATCGTTCCTGAAGCCCCCAGAACCGCCCCTGCTCCGACAGCGGTCAATGTCGAGGGGCCGCGCAGAACCCTCAGGGTCAGGGAGCCGGGTCCGGTTCCGCTCATCAACCCGCGCAGGAGTTCGGCGGGCGTGATCATGATCTGCCCGACGGTCAGCGATATGAGAACGGCAGCAAAGAGCAGGCCGCCAAGCACCGCCCATCCTCCAGCGATCCTTTTCCCGGAACCCTCGGCGCTCATGTCAGCGCTCCCGGCTTCAGGCGGCGCACGACGAAGATGAAGACCGGAGCACCGACCAGCGCCGTCATGATGCCGACACGAATTTCGGCGGGCGCCACCACCAGCCGACCTGCCGTATCGGCAAGCAGGATCATCGATCCGCCGAGCACTGCCGAGGCGACGAGTTCCCGGCGTAAAACATGCCTGCCGATACGTCGGGCAAGTGGCGGAACCACCAGGCCGACAAAGGCAATCGGCCCCGCCACCGCGACAGCCGCTCCGGTCATCAGCATAATTGCCAAAAGCGCGGAAAGCTGCACTGTGCCGGGCTTGGTTCCGAGACCACGCGCAAGCGACGAACCGAGAGCAAGGGCTTCGATACGCGGCGCAATGATTGCTGCAATCGCCGCCCCCAGCACAAGCGCGACGAACATGGCTTCGAGCGGACGCGTATTTGCCTGCGCCAGCGAACCGGTGACCCAGAAGCGGAAAATTTCGAGCGTTTCGTTGCGGGACAGGATGATCGCGGAAACCAGCGAAAGAAGCAGCGCATTGATCGCGACGCCCGCGAGCGTCAAACGGACGGGACTGCCGGCACCACTTCGCGCGCCGCCGACGAGAAAGACGGCGATTGAGGCAATCGCGGCCCCTAGAAAGGCCAGAGCGGCCATCATGCCACTATCGGAATAACCGGTCAGCAGCGCTCCGACGACAACCGCGAACGCGGCGCCGGCATTGACCCCGAGCAGGCCGGGATCGGCCAACGGATTGCGCGTCACCGCCTGCATGACGGTGCCTGCCATTCCAAGACCGGCGCCCGCAACGAGGCCGGCGACAAGTCGCGGCACGCGCACGGACCGGATCACGGCATGGGTGGGATCGTTGGCATCGAAAGCGAAAAAGGCGTTCCAGAGATCGGAAATCCCGGCATCACGAACGCCCACGACCAGCGTCAGGGCGATCGCAACGAAAAACAGCAGTACGAGCCCTATAGTCGCCTTCAAGGCGCCAATCCTGCCGTCGTGCTGGAGGCAACCGGCGTCTTCAAGTCACCATCGAGGGCCAGAACAATATCGTCCTTCAAGGCATCGAGAGCATAAGGCAGGGAGAGAATGCTGCCGAAGCTGAGTGCCGCAGCCATAATCTCACCGGCAAAAACCTCACGCCCTTCGGTGTGCGCGCGAAGCGTCTTGCGCAAAGGCAAGGCCTGGATGTCAGGCGCCTTGTCCGAGGTGGATACCCAGATCAGCAGGTCCACATCCAGCGGCGACAGGTCCTCGGGCGACAGGCGGGCATAAAACCCTTGCGTCTCGGAAAGAGACTGGATTTTTTGAGGAGGCTTGAAGCCAAGTTCCAACAGGAATGTTGCCCTAGTATCGGACCCGATGAAAGCGCCCGTCTCGCCACCGAAATTATAGGCGCAAACTGCCGTCATGCTGCTCCAGTCGGGATGCGCATCGCGCACCGCCTGAAACTTCGCCTTGACCTCTGCAATGCGTTTTTCGGCAAGCTCCGTTTTACCGACGGCCTTGCCGACCATAAGGGTCAGTTCGTCCCAGCCGGTGCCATAGGCCGGCTCGTCCTTCGGTTGCATCAGCACCGGCGCGATCTGCGACAGGACATCATATTCGTCTTTCGATATGCCGGCCCCTACCGCAACGATCAGATCCGGCTGCAGGCTCGCAACCACTTCCATCGAAACTTCGCCGGAAATCAGCTGAGGCTTGGCGTCGCCAAGATGGGATTGCGCCCATGGCCAGACGCCGTATGGCTGATTGCCGAACCACTGGCGGATACCGACAGGCACGACATCGAGCGCCAGAAGCGCATCGTGAACGTTATATCCCAGCGACACGACACGTTCGGCAGGCTTGGAAAGAACCGTTTCGCCATAGACATGCTGGAAACGCAGCTCGTCTTCGGCGGCAAAAGCCTTGCGTCCAAATGAGGAAAACGGATCCAGCCCGGCGCCCAGAGCAACCGCCCCGGATAGTCCTGCGGCCATGCGCACCAGAAGCTGGCGGCGTTTCATGTCGCTACAGGAATTCGCCAAACCTTCGCCGGACCCGACCTTTCGCATCGCTCTTCCTATCCTGTCTACAGCGATCCGATCGTTTCCCACGGCACAACACCCAAATCAAATCGCAAAAATAAAGGCATCCCTCGACTGCGCCGAGGAATGCCTGAACTTGAGCCAATTTACCAGGTATATTTCAGGGTGCCCAGAACCTTGCGACGATCGCCGTAGAAGGCCGAGTTGCTGGAAGTGTCGACGTGTGTGACATATTCCTTGTCGAAAAGGTTGGTCGCGTTGATCGCGAGCGTCACGTCATCCCTGACCTTGTATCTGATGGCCGCATCAAACAGCGTACGCGACGGCAAACCGATGGTGTTTGCGTCATCGGCATAGGTCGGCCCGAGGTAACGCATGCCCAGAGCCAGATTCAGGTCACCCAGAATACCGTTGCCCGGGATCGTATAATCTGCCCAAAGCGAAACCATGTTTTTGGGAACGCGCGCCGGCCTTTTCCCGACGTTCACGGGGATAACATCTTCCTCGATCTCGGTGTCCCAATAGGAGTAGCCCGCCGTCAGATTAAGCTGGTCGGCCAAAGCGACTTTGGCCTCCAACTCCAACCCGCGGACATTGATCTTTCCGATCTGATACTGCTTCGTAAAATCGGGCGTGTATTGCGAGACGTTCTTCTGCGTAAGATCGAACAGAGCAGCCGTGAAGAGCATATCCGTGCCAACTGGCTGATACTTCATCCCCACCTCGTATTGGTTGCCTTCCTGTGGCTTCGCGTCACCGACCAAGAGGCCGCGGCTCGCTCCAATAGGCTGAAAGGATTCGCTGTAGCTACCATAAAACGACAACTCGTCAGTAGCCTTAAACGTCAATCCGGCACGCGGCGTGAAAGCCTCGTCAGTCGCTTCATCGCTTCCGGTCTCACTCTCCGAGTGATCGTAGCGTCCACCGAGAGTGAGTATCCAACGCTTGTCGAATGTCAGCTCTTCCTGAAGATATATGCTCTTCGTCGTCTGCTTGCCTTCGGTTATCGAGGCAGGGCCGAATACGATACTGTCGGCACCAGAGTAGATAGGATTGAATGGGTCTATCGCAGGCACAGTCCCATCAAGACGGCGCTCCCGGAGCTTGTCGTGCTCGTAGCTTACGCCCAAGAGGGTGCGGCTATCGAACAGACCAAAGCTCGCGTCATACTGGAGCTGGTTGTCGATATCGAAACGCTTGGCTTCTCCATAAACGCCGAGTGCGCCGCGATCTTCCGTGGTATCGGACGAGGTCGCATAAACACCCTCATAAGTCATATCGAGATTGGTGTAGCGAGCGTTCTGCCGGAACTCGAAGCCATTGCCGAAATCGTGGCGGAAGTCATAACCGATATTCCGCTCGATCGTGTCCATATTGTCGAAATCGGGCTCGCCCAGATAGGTCTCGGAATCGATACCTGAGAGATATGGGATGCTATGCGAAGTGCTGCCATCTCGCTTGTTGAAGCTGGTCAATAGCGTGAAATCGGTGTCTGCAGATGGGCTGAATGTCAGCGCCGGAGCGATGTAGACGCGATCATCCTGGCTATATTCTATACCTTGCTTGGCATCCTGCCACTTGGCCGTCAGCCTGTAGGACCAAATCCCGTCCTCATCTATCGGACCGCCGAAATCGGTTCCCGTTTCAATGTGGTCTTCGCCAAAGCTCGTATAGACCTCGCCAAACTTGTAATCCTGCGGTCGCTTGCTGATAGCGTTGACGATACCGCCGGGCTGCGAGATACCGAATAGTGTCGAGTTCGCACCTTTCAACACCTCCATGCGCTGCATGCCATAAGGCTCCATGCGGCTGCCCGTGAAGTTGATGCTGCGTACCGGCAATCCGTCCAGAAACGTGCTCTGTCCGGTCGAATAGAAGCCACGGATGAGATAATGATCATAGCGGTTATCGGAACCGTAGACGTCGGTCAGGACACCCGGCGTATAAGACAGCGCCTCGTCAAAGGTCTTCACCCCGCGCTCGTCCATCTCCTTCTGGGTCACAACGGAAACGGCGGCAGCCGTATCCAGAATGGGCGTATCAGTCTTGCTGCCTGTCCGGGAGCTCTTCGCCACGATGGTCGAATCGGGGCCGACGGCAGAACCGTCCGACTGCAGCGTAATCGGCGCAAGCGTTGTGCCCGCACCGGCTTCATCGACAGTCTGGGCATGAACGTCGAGCGGCACAAGAATAGCGCAGCTGGACAACAGGACGAGGAGACGCCCGCGGACGCCGGCCTTGCCTGCAACCAAATTGATAACATTCGATCCAAACATGAAAAATGTCCCCTGAGCGCAGGTATAACTAATCAGAGGCTTCGCGCTTCTCGCGACGAAGACCCGTAAATATGATGTATTAACTCAGGAATTATCGATCACTCAAAAGTGAGTCAATGCGCGAGGATTGGCACTGGCCGCGTATCACCAACGTCTGCGACTAAAATGCCACGCGCCGCCGCTGTCCTTTCGACGATCCGTCCACCAGAGAGACCATAAGTCGCAAGCTGTCTGCGTGAGAATGGCTGTTTTGGTCTGCGGGACCGGTCTTCAAACCCCGTTGAGGTTTTAAAGACATGGAAACCTGTTCCGAGGCTCTTCAAGGCCGGAGCGATTTAATCCAGTCTCATGTCCAGTCCGCAATGATCATTAGACACTTCCTCTTGCAAGTTCCCCCTCAACTGATCTATCAGGAGGCCGAACAGGGGTGCTCCGTATTGCCGGGGTTGAGATTCGGTCGACATGACCGTGGACCCTTAAGCTGATCTGGATAATGCCAGCGGAGCGAGGTGCAAATGTTTTCCGGCGCGCAGATTTCCCTTTACCCGATGTCCGACGATTTCGTCGACGTCATTCTTGGCTCGCTATCCGCACTGGATCCCTACCGGGATCGGTTGAGGATCGAGACGGACGATATCTCGACGCTTATTGTCGGAACGCCCGATGTCGTTTTCGCCGCGATGCGCGATCTCTTCGTCGCAGCCTCCAGATCCGGCAAGCATTGCGTCATGCATGCGACCTTGTCGCGCGGTTGCCCTGGCGAACCTGACGATCCGATCTGCCATGTGCCCGAAATGACCGGACCGCTGGCGCCGATCGAAGAGCGTAAGGCGCAGGCATTGGCCGCCGTCTCATCCATTCCGCTTTCCGGCCAGCCCGCTGCGGCGCAATTTTCTCTCTACACGCTCGGCATCGGCCAGCACATGGACGAGATCTATGGCTGCATCGACTTCATCAAGTCGTCGGGTGTGTTCGACCGGTCGAAGAATTTCTGCACCAAGCTGCGCGGCGATGCGGCTCCGGTTTTTGCCACCGTTAACGAGGCTTTTGTCCGTTTCGGGCCGCCGCAGGGCCATGTGACCATCGATCTGACCGTTTCGGCCAACAGCCCGAGCCGTATCTAACCCTTCACGGACAATTCGATGTCGTCGAGCGCTTCCCGCATGCGGGGCCGTATGCTCCGAAATCATGCCTTCCGGGCATTGCCGGCTCTTGCCGCCGCAAGCAGTCTTCTGCTTGCGTGGGAGATCTATTGCCGCCTCTCCGGCATATCGGAAACGACCTTGCCGGCACCGTCCCAGGTTCTCCAGCAGGCCTGGCTCAATCGCGACGCGCTGTGGCTCAACACCGTGCCGACGCTTCGCGCCACCCTGTTCGGCTTCTCGCTGTCTCTCGTTCTGGCGTTTCTTCTGTCGGTCGTGATCGATTTCTCGTCTTTGATGCGGCGGGCTCTCTTTCCCATCTTCATCGCCAGCCAGACCTTGCCGCTGGTGGCGATTGCGCCCTTGGTCGTGCTCTGGTTCGGTTTTGGCCTTCTGCCGAAAATCCTGCTCGTGGCGCTCGTCACCTTCTTTCCGATGCTGGTCGCGCTCGCCGAAGGTTATGGCTCGACCGAAAGGGAAGTCGAGGATCTGCTTGCCTCGATGGGTGCCTCCCGCTGGAAGCGTTTCTGGCTTGCCCGCCTGCCCTCCGCCCTTCCCTATTTCTTCGCCGGATTGCGCATCTCCATCACCTATGCGGTGGTTGCCGCCATCTTCGCCGAATATGCCGGCGCAGCCCGAGGGCTCGGCATTTATATGCTCAATGCGAAGAACAATTTCCGTCCGGACCTCGTGCTTGCCGCAGTGCTGGTGAGCTCGCTTCTGACCATGCTTCTGTTCAGCGCCACATGGGCAGTTCAGCGCATGGCCGCCCCCTGGATCGATGGCACCTCAAGGAGGCGCCCATGACAGCCCCCTTGCTCTCCCTCGACAGGATTTCGCTGAGCTACGGCGAGATCGATGTGCTGCGCGATGTCTCTCTGGATGTCATGCCCGGCGAGTTCGTCTCGATACTGGGTCCCTCGGGCGCGGGGAAATCGACCATTTTCAAGCTTCTGACCGGTGCCGTGGCCGCTCGCAGCGGCGAAATCCGTTTTGCCGGCCGACCGCTTGCACCAACTGACCGGCCCTTCGCCTTCATGCCGCAACGCGATGCGCTGATGCCCTGGCGACGGATCATCGACAACACGACGCTCGGCCTGGAAGTGCAGGGATTGCGCCGAAAACAAGCGCACCAACGTGTCCGGCCGCTATTCGAGGAATTCGGCCTTGCCGGTTTCGAGCAGCACTACCCGCACGCACTCTCCGGCGGCATGCGCCAGCGCGCCGCTCTTCTGCGCACCGTCGTGCAGGACCGCCCTGTTCTGCTGATCGACGAACCCTTCGGTGCGCTGGATGCGCTCACCCGCAATCAGATGCAGATCTGGCTCGAAGCCATGTGGCTGAAACATCGCTGGACCATCATCCTGATCACCCATGATGTACGCGAAGCGGTGATGCTTTCCGACCGAATCCATCTGCTTTCGCCGCGCCCCGCACGGGTTGAGCAGACGATCGCGGTTCCTCTGCCGCGCCCGCGTTTCAGCCACCCGACGGCCCGCGCCGAGGCGGCGACGATTGAAACCTCGATACTTGATTTTCTCCTCTCTCCCCAAATCCAGGAACAACAGGGACAGCTGCCATGAGCCAATTGCTACTGAGCCGACGCGCCACACTCGCAGCACTCGCCGCCCTCGCGATGCCGGCACTGCCGAGCCGGGCGCAGGCCGCGTCCAAGATTACGGTCGCTCTCGACTGGACCCCGAACACCAACCATATCGGCCTGTTCGTCGCCCGCGACAAAGGTTTCTATGAAGAAGCTGGCATCGAGGTCGAAATCCTTCCCTATACGGATACGTCGGCCAGCACTCTGGTCGCCAATCATGTGGCAGATTTCGGCATCACCGGCTCGATTGCCCTTCTCACCCAGCGCACGGCCGGAGCCGATCTTGTCGCCACCTATGCCATCGTGCAGACGGAAACGGGCCGCCTTGTCTTCAAGGGAGGTCGCCCGGACATCACCCGCCCGAAGGATCTGGATGGCAAGACCTATGGCGGCTTCGGCTCTGCCTGGGAAAACGCGCTGATATCCTCGATCATTCGCCATGATGGCGGCAAGGGCGAGTTCGAAACGATCACGCTCGGCACCTCTGCCTATCAGGCCCTGGAAAATGGCGCTGTCGATTTCACGCTTGAGGTCTATACATGGGAAGGCGTGAAGGCCGAGCTGGAAGGGCTGAAACAGGGCGCGTTTCGTTATGCCGATTTCGGCGTGCCGGACGAACACACGGCGCTGATCGCTTCCAGCCGCAAATTCCTGAACGACAATCCGAAGGAAGCCGCAGCCTTTCTGCAGGCGACCCGAAAAGGCTACCAGTTCGCCATCGACAATCCGGACGAGGCGACCGACCTGCTGATTGCCGCCAACAAGGATGCGCTGACCGACCGTACACTGATCCGCGCTTCGCTCAAGGCCCTGATCGATGGCAAATACCTGAGCAGCGCCGAAGGCGTCATCGGCAATATCGATCCTTCGAAATTCGAGGCGATCGGCGATTACGCTTATCAGGCCGGCATTCTCAAGGCCGCCGGCGGCAAGCCGCTCGAAGCAAAGCCCGATTTTGCAGGCTATTACACCAACGAATTCCTGGCGGCCCGATAATGCGCGAAAGGGCGCCGGCATTTCTTGCTGGCGTTCCCTTTGGCGCCAGTCCTCACTGAAAGCGACAAGGTGGCGATTGCTGGAATGAGTTGAGCAATCGCGGGGCAAGCATCGGAAAATACCGTCAGATGATGCCCCAGGCGCGAAACCGCCCTCGCCCGGTCAACTCTCGCAGATGCAATTCAGAGGCAACCTTCAACGCGCCCTGTGGCGTCACGGCGAGCGACTTCGCGATCATGCCCGACGAAACTATCGGTCGGGAAAGCACAAGATCGACCAGCTGAGGGAGTTTTGACGACTGGCGGCGTCCGGCGATCCGGTGCTGCATCTGCTGCCGGGCCAAGACGAGGCGGTCATGTTCCTTCAAGCCCATCTCACCGGCTTGCGTGATCGCCTCGAGCATCGCAATCAGGCGAACCTCCTGCTGTCGGCTTGCCCGGCGTTCCCGGCCGACCTGTTTCAGCCCCAGATTAAATGCAGCAAGATGGGCGACCGTCACACCTTCCTTTCTCAGAAGGGATGCCGCCAGCAGCCGACCCAGCCAGGGAGCGTGCTGAAGCACCTGCAATTGGTTCCAGGCATCCAGCAACAGCACGGCCCTCAATACCGGCGGCAAGCCTGCACTTTCCTCAAGCACGGCCTGCCATTCCGTAAGCCGCTCGTCCTCGTCCCAATCCGGTTCATAAAGAAGCGGGGCTCGTTCCTTTTGATGGGACGGCGTCGCGGGCTTCAGCACCTGCGAGATCGCAGCTTCGCTTCGGGCGACCGCCGCATCGATTTCCGCCAGATATTGAGCGAGCGGATCCTCATCCTCCTGCTGCTCGATTGATTTCGTCTCCAGCGGCATTTCGCCTGAAATCGCCGAATGCGGATCAGCCGCCCTGCCGCGCAGCTGGCTCAGTCCATCCCGGCTGAGCGCCCAGTCCGGCTCATGTTCGGCGATGCGTCGCCGCGTTCGCAAGATGTCGTAGGCGATCGTCAGTTCATGCGTCGGCGCACGATTGCCCATCGCTGCATCGTGGAGAACCAGATCTTCCAGATGAACGAGCTCACCATCGATCCAGAGAGAAGCAACCGCATCAACGAAATGGCCGCGTTCGGCCCATCCCTGCCCGACCTGCGACCGCAAGACGCGCTCGTCAAGACGCGTGATGGCCGCAGTCGCTCGGCAAACCGGTTCCATCAGCCGATGCAACGGCAAATCCGAGAAATTGTAGCGCATTCATTCAACCGATCTCAGAATCGTTGCCGTCATAATAGCCAATAGAGCAGGCCGGGAGAAACACTCTCCCCTACGTCCCTTTCTGATCGGTTGTGGACCGCGCGACCGCACGCCTTAGTGATCTCTAATCCGCCGTCATGCGTCCCTTTCCCGGTCGAACGTGATGGACGCGCAGGTATCGAGACGGTATCACCTTTATACTTTGCCCCAGCAAGAACCGCGGCATGCGGCACGATCCGAAGGAGGAACCACCATGGACATGTCTTCTCCCCGTCTGACCGAACTTGCCCATGGCGGCGGCTGCGGCTGCAAGCTCGCTCCCGCCGTTCTGCAGAAATTGCTGGCGGGACAGCCGGCCGCGCAACCCTTCGCCCAGCTTCTGGTCGGCAATGAAATGTCCGATGATGCGGCCGTCTGGCAAATCGACGAAAACACCTGCGTAATCGCCACCACGGACTTTTTCATGCCTATGGTGGATGACCCTTACGAATTCGGCCGTATCGCTGCGACCAATGCGATTTCCGATGTCTATGCCATGGGCGGCAAGCCGATCATGGCGCTCGCAATCCTCGGCATGCCGATCAACAAGCTGGAGCCTGAAAAGATCGCAAGGGTCCTCGAAGGCGGTGCGGCGATCTGTGGGGAAGCGGGCATTCCGGTTGCCGGCGGCCATTCCATCGATAGCGTCGAGCCGATCTATGGCCTTGCGGTGATCGGCATCTGTCATCCGAGCCAGGTACGTCGCAATGGCGGCGCCAAGGCGGGCGACAAGCTGATCCTCACCAAGGGCATCGGCATCGGCATCTATTCCTCGGCGATCAAGAAAAACGCGCTGTCGAGCGAAGCCTATGACGAGATGATCGCCTCGACGACGCTGCTCAATAAGGTCGGCACGGTGCTTGCCGCCGATCCGCAAGTGCATGCCATCACCGATGTCACCGGGTTCGGCATT
Organism: Hyphomicrobiales bacterium; assembly: GCA_900469445.1. Classification (GTDB taxonomy): domain Bacteria; phylum Pseudomonadota; class Alphaproteobacteria; order Rhizobiales; family Rhizobiaceae; genus Neorhizobium. The sequence goes on along the minus strand of UBXM01000005.1, from coordinate 2,216 downwards.
CTGGGTCACGGGCTGGAAATGGCGCGCGCCTCCGGCCTGACGCTGCGACTGAATCTTGCCGACATCCCTTTCCTGACCAGGGCGGAAGAACTGGCGCAGCAGGGTTTCATCACCGGCGCTTCCGTCCGCAACTGGGCAAGCTACGGTGAAGCGATCACGCTTCCGGTCGATATGCCGGAATGGCAGCGCATGTTGCTGGCCGACCCGCAGACCTCCGGCGGGCTGCTTGTGGCGGTTTCCGCCGACAAGGCCGGTGCGCTGGTAAAGCAGGTGCGTGACGCCGGTTATCCGCTGGCGACCATTGTCGGTTCGGTCGAAGACGGCGCGCAGGGCATCATCGTCAACGGTTGACCGGCCCTCTCTGGTCCCAGTACCGGGAACTAGCCTTTGGCACGGGCGTTGTGGGGGAGATCGAAGGAGCTCCCCGATGTCCGTTTTCCCAACTAAATTGCCGACATTTATCACCTGTTTTGCCGCATCGGCTCTGATGCTGGCCAGCGTCCCCGCAACCGCGCAAACCCAAAATACCGGGACCCCGCCGTCGGCCCAAAGCCTCGAAGGCGAGGGCGCGTGCAATTCCGCCAACAAGGCCGAGTCCGCAACGCCGCCGGATCGTCAAAGCGCCGATGGCACGGCACCCGGCAATAGCGGTTCGACCGGCTGGACCGGCGGCACGGGCGGTGCGCATGTCGGCACCAATCCGCAGGGTGCCTTGCCGGAATCCAAGACATGGCAACCGCCGACCGCACGCGGCCTCGACCTTGCCATGGCCGCACCGAGCGACCCGCCGGCAGCAGCCAGGACCGAATCCGGCCAAGGTTGCTGATTTCGGCTCAAAACTGCTCAAAAAAGCTTGAAGATTGCAATTCCTGTTTCCCCGGTCGCCGCGAAAAGGGTAAATAAGGCGACATTATATCGCAATTAGCACTACGGATCCGTCCATTTGAAAACCGTCCGGTTTTCGGGTCGATGCGCTGCCCACGGGAGTTGAAACGTCATGTTGAACCGCCGCCGTTTTCTCAGCCATGCCGCAACAGCATCCGTTGCAACCGCTTTCTTTTCTCGCGGCGCAAGCCCGGTTTTCGCCTCTGATAAGCCCTCCGACACATCCGCATGGCGCACGTTCGAAGTCACCACCAAGGTCGATCTGACTGATATAACCGGCCCGGCCAAATTATGGCTGCCGGTCGCCCAGTCCGCTGGCGAATACCAGAAAGCATCTGCTCCGCACTGGACCTCGGAAGCCAAGCAGATCGAGATGAAGAAGGACACCACCTCCGGCGCGGACATCCTATCGGTCGAGTGGCAGGCTGACGGCAAGCGCATGGTCGAATTTACCCAGACGATCCAGACCCGTAACCGCAAGGCCGATGGCATTGCCGTTCCGCAGGCCGAACGCGACGCCGCTCTGATCGGCACACCCAGCGCGCCGATCGACGGTATCGTCAAGGACACGGCAATGAACATCATCGGCACCCGCGAGAAGGACGAGGACAAGGCTCGCGCCCTCTATGATTGGGTCGTCGAAAACACCTTCCGTGATGCCAATGTCGCCGGCTGTGGCGTCGGCAATGTCAAGGACATGCTGGAAAGCGGCTACTTCGGCGGCAAATGCGCCGATATCAACAGCCTCTATACGACGCTCGCCCGCGCCGCCGGCCTGCCGGCCCGTGACGTCTTCGGCATCCGTGTCGCCAATTCGGCAGATTTCAAGACGCTTGGCCGTGCAGGCGACATCACCGGTGCGCAGCACTGTCGCGCCGAAGTCTATCTTGAGGGCCAGGGCTGGGTTCCTGTCGATCCGGCCGACGTTCGCAAGGTCGTCCTGGAGGAAAAACTGCCACTCGACAACGACGCCGTCCAGGCCTTCCGCGCCAAGGCTTTCGGCAACTGGGAAATGAACTGGATCGGCTACAACACGGCCCGTGACCTTACCCTGCCGGGCAACGAGATCCGCCAGAACTTCTTCATGTATCCGGCAGCATTCACCTCGCGCGGCGAAGTGGATTGCCTGAGCCCGAAGACCTTTGCCTATTCTATCTCTTCGAAGGAAATCACGTCCTGATTTTTGGGATGATGAGGACTTCGCATTGCAAAGTCCTCCTCTGGCTCGCTGGCCATCTCTCCCGCAAGGGGGAGACAATCCGTGGCAAACGCCGACCTTGATTGAGCCTCGGCGGTCAGGTCGGGTTAAGCCCTCCCCCTTGTGGGGAGGG
>UBXM01000079.1 GCA_900469445.1 Hyphomicrobiales bacterium | reverse complement strand
GGGTTAGGGTGAGGGGCAAAACCGAGAATTGCGAGGGCTACTTTACGGCAGCATCCGCTCCGCCTTTTCCGGCAGGAAGCTGGCGTCGAAGACCTGATCGGCCTTCACCGCACCCTTGAGCCCCATGGAGATCTTCAACGTGTCGATGGAGGCCGCTAGCCGTGCCATGTCGACGCCGCCGAAACCGTTTTCGACCACGTAGGGCGTCCTGATGTTCATCGCATTGGCCATGGTCAGGCGCTCAAGTTCGATCTCCGGGTTGAGCGTCTCGTTGCGCTTCAATACGGCATCGACGCCCTCCTGCGGATTGGCGACGGCTGCGGCGAAACCCTTGGCCAGCGCCTTCATGAACCCCTTCACGGCTTCAGGGTTTTCCGTGGCAAAATCGGTATTGACCAGCACCGAGTTGCCGTAAAGATTCAAGCCGTGTTCGGCCATCAGGATGGTGGCGATATCGTCATCGGCGATGCCTTGCGCCTTCAAATTGAGGATGACGGAGAAGGCGAAACCGAAGACGGCATCGACATCGCCCTTGGCCAGCATCGGCTCGCGCACCGGGAAACCGATCGATTCCACCGTGATCTTGCTGTCGTCGATCTTGGCCACTTCCTTGAAGGCCTTCCACTGGGCGAATGCGCCATCCGGCGGCGGTGCGCCGAGCTTCTTGCCTTCCAGCGACTTCGGATCACCGGTGACGCCGAGCGACTTGCGGCCGACGACCGCAAAGGTCGGGCGCTCGTAGATCATCATCGCCGCCTTGACCTTCTGCGACGGGTCCTCGTCGAGGAACTTGATCAGCGAGTTGATGTCGCCGAAACCCATCTGGTAGGTGCCGGTGGCAACCCGCGGGATCGCCTCGACCGAACCATTGCCGGTGTCGATCGTGACGTTGAGCCCCTCTTCCTTAAAATATCCCTTGTCGACGGCAAGCAGGAAGCCGGCGGCCGGGCCCTCGAATTTCCAGTCGAGCGTGAACTTGATGGCGGTTTCGGCGAATGCCGGGGCCGAGAGACCGGCGGTGAGCGCCACCGTCGCGGCGGCGGCAAATTTGGTGAGATATCGACGCGTCAGCATTATGTTCCCCTGCTGGTTGTTATTGCCCCATAAAAAGCGACAAACGGACACGCGCGCAAGTGGGATTTGCACATTTTATCATCAATATTTCGAATGCTTAATTTCAGATCATATTTTGACACGCCATGCCGTCGCCTGGCTTGCTCGTGCGCTCAGGCTTGAAGACGTTGCGCCACCAGAACCGCGAGCGTTAACCGTGACGAAAAAGAATGAAAGCGAATGCTAAAACGCGATTGCCGATCTCGGCCCATGGCCTATCTTTCCATCTGGAGGAGAAAGCATGCCGATAAAACTATTCCTGGCCTGTGCAGCAGTCCTGACCGTTGCGTGGCTCACAGGTCTTTTTGCGCTCGTGTGGTCGCTGATCTGAGATAAACGGCGTCAGCGGCGGTTCTTTTCCGCCGCCGCCAAGGCGAGGATCGCACCGAAATAACCGACCTGCATGAGGACAAGAGAGGCCACGCCAATGCCGATGGCCCACCAGACACCATCGCCTGCGACAAGACTGACGCAAGTAACGATCGCCGACATGAGCAGCATTTTCAGAAAACCGCAGGGCAGCCGAAGATGGCGAAAAAGACTTTCCATGCGCTCCCCCAAGAGTTAACCGGAGATTAACTCTATCGTATCTTTGCCAGACGTCATACCCCATTCAAGGGATGCCGATTTAAATCGGCAAAACTTCGCGCCTCCGTCTCTTTCCTGCCGCACAGTGGACACTGCAAGGATTTCCAACCCGGCATCGTCGCGGGACTGAAATGACGGCTTGTTGACACGCGACATGATCGGTTCGTGGTAAAGCACATCCTCACAGACACCCGCATGAGGCCGGAACCGAGATGCCAGAGACAGCGAGATCATCCTTGCGCCACCTGACCCGCGCAACCCTGCTGCGGGTGCTGTTTGCGGCCAGCCTGCTGCCTGTTTTGATGGAGAATGCGATGTCCGAAACGAATGGCGACCCGCTGCTCGAAGCAGCCAGAACCGGCGACACGCAAGCGATCGCCTCTCTCATCCAGCAGGGCGAGGCGGTCGATCCGCGTGACGCCCAGCGGCGGACCCCGCTTCTGATCGCCACCCATGCCGATCATGTCGAGGCGGCACGGCTGCTGATCGAGGCCGGCGCGGATGTGAACGCCAAGGACGCCATTCAGGACAGCCCCTATCTTTATGCCGGCGCCCGCGGGCATCTGGAGATCCTGCGGCTGACGCTGTCGCATGGCGCAGACCTCAAGAGCACCAACCGCTACGGCGGAACGGCGCTGATCCCGGCCTCCGAGCGCGGCCATGTCGAGACCGTCGACACGCTGATCAAGGCCGGGGTCGACGTGAACCACGTCAACAATCTCGGCTGGACGGCGCTGATCGAAGCGATCATCCTTTCCGACGGCGGCCCGCGCCATCAGGCGATCGTCAAACTGCTCATCGATGGCGGCGCAAGGATCGACATTGCCGACAAGGACGGCGTGACGCCGCTGCAGCATGCAAAAGCGCGCGGTTACGGCGAGATCGTCGCAATGCTGGAGGCCGCCGGCAAATAGGCGGGAAAATGCCTCCAGCCTTTTCCCGCCACTATCTTTCGATTGGACTTATCGGCCCCGGTCTGCCAAAAGCCCGGCCAAGGGCGCGACTGCCGTTAACTTTAGAACGGGGTCGGGCGATAGATTGACGTCACGTCGCTGCCGCGAGATCACGCTGGCCGTCCTTGAAACCCCCATTTTTCAAGCTGTCTTATCTTCTGCCCGCGACAACCTTGATCAGGCCGTCGCGAACAGAGCCTATATGACTGGCCAGAAGCAGGCGCGGCTCCGGTTGGAGCGCGCCGTTTTTCTTGCTGTCTCCCCCAAGCTGGACCATATTGACGGCAACGAAAGGGTAGAGCCATGCTGAACGTCGCGCTCGGAAAAGAGGACGAGGAATTCGTCCGCAAACAGCTGGAAACCGGACAATACACCGATGCCGCCGATGTGGTGCGCGCAGGCCTGAAGCTGCTCGAGGATGAAGGCGCGCTGGAGCGCTGGATCGATGAAGAACTGCCCGCGCGATATGACGCCTATCTGAAGGATCCTTCCATTGGAATTTCCGCAGAGGATGTGCGCGCCCGGTTCGAGGCGAAAAGAAAGCGTCACGCAGCGGAAAGCAAGTAGCACTTGAGTTACCGCATCATCTACACGCCGGAAGCGGAAGCCGAACTCGATACGATATACGACCATATCGCGGCAGCAGCCGGAACACGCGTTGCCGGCGACTTCGTCGATGGCATCATCACCTTCGTGGAAGCTCTGGAAACATTTCCGGCACGGGGTACGATACGAGACAGCAATATTCCCGGACTGAGGATCATCGGTCACCGACACAGGGTCAGCGTCGCATTCGTCATAAATGGCGATGACGTCGTGATTGTCGGCGTGTTTCGCCGCGGACAAAACATCAGCGACGAAATCCTGACCCAGAGACTATCTTGAGGCCTATCTTGCAAACTTCCTCGCCGCAGCGACGCAGAGGATGACGCCCAATGTGACGGCGAACATGGCTGGCGTCNNCGGCTTCGCCGAGAAGGGTTGCGGCGAGCGCCAGGCCGAAGAAGGGCTGCAGCAGCTGCAGCTGGCCGACCGTCGCCGTGCCGCCTTGGGCCAGGCCGCGATACCAGAAGATGAAGCCGATCAGCATCGAAAAAAGCGAGACGTAAGCCAGGCCCGCAAAGGCCGGCGCGCCGACGCCTGCAAAACTTTCCGGCATCAGCGCCAGGACACCGACGGCCATCACCGGCAGCGAGATGACCAGCGCCCAGCAGATGACCTGCCAGCCGCCAAGCCGTTTCGACAAGGCCGCTCCTTCGGCATAACCGAGACCGCAGACGATGACGGCCGCCAGCATCAGCCAGTCGCCGAAGGAAAGGCCGAGCGATGCCGCCGTTCCTCCCTGAACCAGCGCAAAACCCGTGACCAGCATGCTGCCGAGAACGGCAAAGACCCAGAAGGCGAGCTTGGGGCGCTCACCGCCGCGGATCACACCGAAAATGGCGGTGGCGAGCGGCAGAAGCCCGA